>QUMM01000012.1 GCA_003435055.1 Lachnospiraceae bacterium OF09-6 | reverse complement strand
AGTAAAATGGTAAAATAGTGTTGATTTAAGTGAAAGTGATTCAAATAGAAGGATTTAAGCAAAGATGGTAAATTAGTACCAGCTGGAAAGAATAATTCCTTAGTTATTATACCGCTTTTATGAAAAGGAATAGTGTAATATAAGACATGCATAAATATTTGTCAGCTGAATAAATTAGAAGTACCACTAAAAATAAATTGACATTCTGGACTTAATCCGGTATATTATCTTTAGTGGTTGTGCTACGGATGCTTGAGGGGCCCGTAGCCGGAGGAGCTCATGCGTGGGCTCCTTTTCTTAGTATATAGGAGAATATATGATGGAGAAAAAATTTCTTACATATGATCAGCAAATTGAGAAATTGCAGAAGGAAAAGCAATTGACCATCTCAGATGTTCCAGCAGCAATTCATATAATGACAACAGCAGACTTGTCATGTGTCTGAGAAGATGATATAATATTCTACATATCTATTCGACAAACCATAGTTTAACGAATAGATGAATAGTAATTCGGAAAGGAACTTTTATATTTATGGATCAGACATCTATGACATACCATGAGCAAACTGACATTGACAATACCTTACGTTTACGGGAAATTCTGAAAACGCTTCCGCCTTTTGCAAAGGATTATTTCCGGGCCATTGAACCGACCACATCTACACGAACCAGGATTTCTTATGCGTATGACATTCGTGTGTTTTTTCAGTTTCTCTTAAATGAGAATCCTGCATTGAAAGGTAAATCGATATCTGATATTCAGGTATCCGTTCTGGATCAGATCAAGGCTCTGGACATCGAGGAATACCTGGAATACTTAAAAGTATACGGTGACCGGGAAAATCTTCACACGAACGGTGAACGTGCCTTAAAACGCAAAATGGTGGCTCTCAGAGGGTTCTACGCTTACTATTATAAGCATGAAATGATTCAGACCAATCCATCCGTATTGGTTGACATGCCAAAGATTCATGATAAGGCTATTATTCGTCTGGATGCGGATGAAACGGCTATGCTGCTGGATTTTATCGAACATGGCGGTGATGAACTGACCGGCCAGAAAAAAGTCTACTGGGAAAAGACAAAAGTTCGTGATCTGGCATTGATTACCCTTTTACTTGGAACTGGAATTCGTGTATCGGAATGCGTGGGACTGGATTTGAATGATGTAGATTTTAAAAATAATGGAATTAAAGTTGTCCGAAAAGGCGGAAATGAAATGATTGTTTATTTTGGTGAGGAAGTAGAAGCTACTCTGCGGGATTATCTGGCGGTACGGGAAGGCATCACACCAATTACAGGCCATGAAAATGCGCTGTTTCTCTCTACCCAGCGCAAACGAATCGGCATTAAGGCGGTAGAAAATCTGGTAAAAAAATATGCTTCTCAGATTACAGGAACAAAAAAAATTACACCACACAAACTGCGAAGCACCTATGGTACCGCCCTTTATCAGGAAACCGGTGATATCTATCTGGTAGCTGATGTTCTGGGCCATAAGGACGTCAATACCACCAAAAAGCATTATGCTGCCATGGATGACCAGAGACGCCGCAAAGCTGCCTCTGCAGTACGCCTCAGGGAAGATTAGATTCCCCTATATGATTGCAATAGAGTAGGAGGCGGTGACTAACCGCCGTCCTCTCACACCACCGTGCGTACCGTTCGGTACACGGCGGTTTCAATAGTTGACGTGCATGGACTGATAGGCTGTGGCTAAATCATAAAAGCCCCAGTTTATCAGTCTTTCTTTTGTTAGGGCTCTGTTTAGTACACCGCTCCCTGCCATTCTCCAATAGGACTTTCGACTGTAGGCTCCTTTACTTGCTACCCATTCTGGCATTCCCAGTCCTATCAGCTTCCGTTTTCGCGTCTTTGGCAGTTTCCACTGTTTCCAGATACACATCCGTATCCTTCTGTACAGCCATCCATTCAGGCCTTCGATGTTGTTCTTCATGTCTGCTATACTGTAATAGTTCAACCATCCACGCATGTATTCTTTTATATGTTCCATAGTCTTTACTATACTTCCGCACTTACTCCGGGAAGTGAGCTTTCGCAGGTTGTCCTTGGCTTTCTTCCATGACTTTCCATGAACACGGACATAGATTCCTTTTCCGTTCTTCCCGAAACAGAAGCCAAGGTACTTAAAATTTCGTATTGCAAACACGCTGACCGTACGACTTTTCTCCCGGTTCACCTTTAGTTTCAGTGTCCCTTCCAGATATTTCAATCTCTCAGATGCCCGCTCACTCTTCGCTAACAGTACGATATCATCTGCATAGCGAATGCACGGCACTCCTCTTTTGTTGAACTCCTGGTCAAACTCGTTAAGATAAACATTGGCTAATAGCGGGGAGAGATTTCCTCCCTGCGGCGAACCTTCTTCCGTCTTAACGACTACACCGTTTTCCATCACTCCACTTCTTAAATACCTCTTTATCATCTGAATCACCCTTTCGTCCTTTACATCTCTGCGCAGGATATTTACCAGTAATTCATGGTTCAGTGTATCGAAATACTTTGACAAGTCAAGAACCACAGCTCTTGTATATCCCTGTTCTGCATACTCCTTTATCTTCTGAACTGCGTCTTTCGCACTTCGTCCCGGACGGTATCCAAAACTTCCATCTGAAAACTTCGGCTCATAGATCGGTATCAGCTGTTGTGACATTGCCTGTTGGATGATGCGGTCTATGACGGTCGGAATACCGAGCTTTCGTACTCTGCCATCTGGCTTTGGAATCTCCGCTCTTCTGACAGGAGATGGGGTATAATGCCCTTTTCTTATTCTCTCCGTCAGTTCATGGCTGTGTTCCCTTAGCCACAGAAACGCCTCTTCAACGGTCATTCCATCTACTCCCGGCGCTCCCTTGTTTGCCTTCACTCTCTTGTAAGCTCTGTTGAGGTTGTCCTTATTCAGTATCTTACCTAAGATATCCGGCTCTGCACTGTCTCTTTCTTTCCATATCCGGTTAAATGAACGGTGCGCTCTTACATACCCTTTACGTTCCGCGCTATCTCTTTGCAAGCAGCTTTCCTTGTTTTCTGCATCCATCTGCTCATTTCTCCTTTCCGGGTCATACTTAAGACTCCTATTGATTCGATCCTTCACCTCTCGGCTACTATGACCTCTGCTGACTTCTGTACGTTCAGCACTGCTTTGGGCAATGGTTACTTCTTTCAAAGCATTCCGCACAGATCTCCCCGGGTACCACACGTTTCTTTCTCTCCATCTATCTGCCACATTTATTCCGCATAATTCCGTGTAGTTATTGGGCTTCGATTTGTTACGCAATCTTACCCTCATGCGAAACCTTATATGTGATTTCTGTTCGTCAGACCAGAGATTTGCCCGTGGTTAGTCTGTTCCCACATCCGGCTTCCTTCAGATTCCACCTCACGATGGACACCCTTGCCTTCGGCTATATCCTTCCCACTACCGGGCGGATTCGGGACTTGCACCCGTTAGAAACGTGCGCCGCCGGGCGCACGTAAAAAAGAATTCCTCTGCCAGATTCGTTTTGATCTGACAGAGGAATTCTTTTTTATTTAATTTTCAAGTATCACTGTGAACGGACCATCATTGATCAGACTGACCTTCATATCTGCTCCGAATCTGCCGGTTTCTACACATGGAATTTGTTTCCGGCATTCAGAAATAATGTATTCATATAATGTATTGGCCATATCCGGAGATGCGGCATCCACAAAACTTGGACGATTACCCTTTTTACAATTGGCATATAGCGTAAACTGAGAAACCAGCAACAGGCTACCATCTACGTCTTTGAGAGCCAGATTGGTTTTTCCATTTTCATCTTCAAAGATGCGAAGCTGAATCATCTTTTGATCAGCTGATCTGCAATCTCTCTGGTGTCATCTTTTCCGATCCCGATCAGAACCAGAAATCCTTTATGTATCTGACCGATGCAGGTCTGATCTACGGTAACAGAGGCCTCCTGCACACGTTGAATCACAAATTTCATAATGGTTGTACTCTCCTGCAATTATTCCGATAAATGGCGTGGAATCTTTCGCTCTTCTTTCTCTTCCACGAATTTTTTAATCAAATCTACGGTACCATCAATGCCAAGAACAGAGCTGTTCACGCAGAGATCATAGCTGCTGATATCGCCCCATTTTTTGCTGGTATAATAGTTGTAATAGCTTGCCCGCTGCTTATCTGTTTTGGTAATCGCATCCCTGGCTTTAGAAGCGCTCCATTCATGACGTTTGGCGATACGATGAATTCTGGTATCCAGATCTCCATAGATAAAAACAGAGATATGATTCGGAAACGCTTCCAGTGCATAGTCTGCACAACGTCCAACCATAACACATGGACCTTCTTTTGCGATATCTTTGATGGCATTGAACTGTGCCAGAAATACTTTATGATTGATCGGCATACCGGATAATGCAGAAGATGCATATCCCATAGAATACGTATCCATAACCAGAGAATAAAGAAAGCTGTTAGTTGGCTTCTCATCATGATTCTCAAAAAGTTCCTGACAGATTCCACTCTCTTTGGCTGCACGGTCTAATAATTCATTATCATAGCATTTGATTCCAAAAGCCTCAGCAAGTTTTTGTCCAATCTCTCTTCCACCGCTTCCATATTGTCTTCCGATTGTGATGATTGATTTACATGCCATAGTAATCTCCTCCTGCTCTTTTGGATAAATTAATTTCGTTACTATTATACAATATAGGCAGTAACTTGTACAGCAAATTGTACAAAGAATCATACACTTCATTACCTGGCTGAAGTGGTGCGTAATTTTTTTAACAGGTTTTCAAAATATTCTGGCAGTGGAGCTGAGAATTCCATGTACTGACCTGTTCGTGGATGAATAAATCCCAGCACCTGAGCATGAAGAGTCTGTCCCTGCAATCCGGGAAACGGACATTTGGCCGGACCATAGACATCATCGCCCACGATCGGATGATGAATACTGCTCATATGAACTCGAATCTGATGAGTACGTCCTGTCTCCAGCTGACATTCAATATAAGTATAGTTACCAAACCGTTCCAATACCTGATAATGGGTAATGGCTTCTTTTCCATTGCGTGGTTCTATGGCCATTTTTTTCCGGTCAACAGGATGTCTGCCAATAGGCGCATTCACTGTACCATGATCTTCTTTTAGATTGCCGTGAACGATGGCTCGATATTTTCTGGTAATAGAATGAACCTTTAGCTGCTCTGCGATGGCATTATGTGCCATGTCATTTTTGCAGATCAGAAGACTTCCTGTTGTATTTTGATCAATCCGATGGACGATCCCCGGCCGCATGACACCATTGATGCCGGACAGTTCATCACCACAGTGATACATAATCGCATTCACCAGAGTACCGCTGTAATGACCGGCAGCCGGATGTACTACCATTCCCTTTGGCTTATTGACAACTATCAGATCCTGATCTTCATAGAGAATATCCAGGGGAATATTTTCTGGCAGAATATCTGGAATCACCTGATCAGGAATCGTCAGGATAATCTCCTCCGATCCACTGATTTTGTAATTGGATTTGATCACTTTTTCATCGGCAGTTACCTGGCCATCTTTGATTAATTTCTGAATATAAGACCGGGAAAATTCCGGAAACTGATCGGAAAGGAACTTATCTATCCGAATGCCGGAAAAATCACCGGAAGCTATGAGTCGCTTCTGATCCACGTACCTACCTCTTTTCTGTAATATATGAAAAATAGCAAAATAGAAAGGGTGACATAACAGTCAGCTACATTAAAAACAGGAAAATCAATGATCGAAACATAGAGAAAATCAATCACATATCCATGCCAGAATCGGTCAATCGCATTCCCGATGGCTCCGGATGCCAGCATGATCATAAGAAAACGACAGAAATTCCAATGTTTCTCTGTCGGAATGCGACGATAATAATAAAACAGAACCCCCACCAGAATCACTGCAGCAAACAGAAAAAAGTAACGTGCATTTTCCAGGATTCCCCAGGCAGCTCCATGATTTTCCAGATAATACAGTTCCAATATGCCAGGAAGGATGGAAATACTGGAATTGCCTTTCAGAAACTGAACTGCAGCGAACTTGGTCAGCTGATCCAGTAATATCAGGAGAAATAATGTTGCCAATCCGATGAAGTAAAACCGTCTGTTTTTCTTTGAATCTATCATAATAGTTCTTTAGTTGACATAACAAAGTTATGGCAACTACTCCTTTTCCAGATTATCTGCATTAAGAAATTCAATGGCATCCAGCATTTCTTCATCCGTTACAGTATGATCAATAAATGCCTTTCCAATTCCCTTTAACAAAATGAATTTCACCCTTCCTGCATCCATTTTTTTATCAGATTTGGTAATACGAAGAATTTCCTGACTGTTGATTCCATCTACCAGGAACGAGAGATCGAATCCAACATTCATATCGCGAATCTCGTAGAATTCCTCCGTACTCAGCAGGCCTCTTTTAAAAGAAATATAGGCAGCTGCTACAGACCCCAATGCTACACACTGACCATGAAGAAGTTCCGGGGATTTAACCTTTTCAATGGCATGTCCGATGGTATGACCAAAATTCAGCAGGGCACGTTCTCCTTTTTCTGTTGGATCTTTTTCTACGACTGCGCCTTTAATACGACAGCTTTCCTGAACCATCTCCAGCAATACCGGAAGTTCCCGGTCATTGATCTCCATCATATGATTAATCAGCCATTCATAGTAGTCCGCATTCTTAATCAGACCATGCTTCAGAATCTCACCCATGCCGCAGGCAAACTGCTGTGCATCCAGAGTTTTCAAAGTGTTCAGATTCATATAAACCAGGGAAGGCTGATGAAAAGCACCAACCATATTTTTGTAACTGTCAAAATCTACTCCTGTTTTTCCGCCAATACTGCTGTCTACCTGCGACAACAGCGTAGTTGGCACCTGGACAAAATCAATCCCCCGCAGATAAGTAGCTGCAGCATAGCCGGCAAGATCTCCTACCACACCGCCGCCCAGCGCAAGGATCAGATCCCGGCGTTCAAAATGTTCCAGAATCAGATGTTCATACAAGTCTCTTACGATATCCAGGGTTTTGTTCTTTTCCCCTGCTGGGAAAATAAAACTGGTTAAATGTACACATTTTCCGTTCAGCTCTTTTACGATGTCATCTCCATACAATGGAAATACATTGCTGTCAGAAACAATACAGATCTTTCTGCCGGAGATGTGACAGTCCTTCTCCAGGCAGGAAGCCAGCCCGGCAAAGCTCTGTTCAAAATAAATGGTATAACTCTGGTCTTTTCCCGTTTTTACCAGTAAGGTAGATGCATTTGTTTCCATAGTGTTTCGACTCCTTTTCTTTTATTTATAACGCTGAAGTTCAACAGACAGACGTCCCTTTCGTGTTTCAGAAAGTGTCTGACAATATTTGAACTTGCCATAGCCGCGGACGGATATGATATCATTTTCTTTTAATTTATAGCCATTGGATGTAGTCAGACGACCATTTACATAGACACTGCCATTTTCTACCAGTGATGTCAGGCTGCTTCTGGATGAGTTAAATGCCAGAGACAGAAGGCTGTCAAGCCGCAGAGACGCTACCGTTCCATGAATCGTCTCATAGGACGGATGCCAGGAAAAATCCTTCAGGCCGGTACACTGTGCATAAACGGATGTATGCTTAATATGAGTCAGTTCCTGACAAAGCAGTTCTGTCATAGTGTTATGGCAGAATACATAGGTTCCGTCTTCTGTCAGTAAAACATCACCGATTTTGCTGCGTTCTATCCCAATATGTAAAATTGCCCCCAGAAAATCTCTGTGTGTCAGTTTATCCGCATATTTTTCATGAAGCGGTAAAATACGGATACAGGAAAAGGGGTACTCCCAGCCATATGGAAGGCTCTCAGGGTCAGTACCGATATCATAAGAAAGAGCATCAGGTATAAATGCTATCATCTGACGCTCCGCTGCTTCATAGCCTCCAAAGAGCCGGCAGGTCACAAATCCCAGTTCTTTTTTGCTGCTATGGTAAATATTCAATTCATTCAGGCTCAGAAAGTCACTGAATAATACAATATTACGCTGATCTGCCATGTTTGCCAGATCCAGTAGTCTTCTCTGAAATAAAGTCTCTTCTTTGGTCATAATTAATAATTAAAATTCATAGATGGAATATCAAAAGCTCCATTTAAAAGATCCTGAAAATCTCCGGATACATCTACCGATGCAGGGGTAATGATGAATATGTAGTTGCTGATCTTCTGGAGATTGCCGTTGATGGCATAACAGGAACCAGAGGTAAAATCAATGATGCGTTGTGCCAGATCCAGATCCAGTCCTTCCATATTCAGAACAACAGTACAATTGGCCAGCAGAGTCTCCGTAATCTCCCGTGCATCTTCCATGTTACGTGGCTTCACTACACATACTGCCATATCATTGGCTGCTTTTCGTGTACGAATCGGAGAAACCTTGCTGCTGGTAGCAGTGGCCTTTGGTGCAGAGTAATTATTGCTGGTTTTTGGTTTGGAAGAATTCACTGTCTTCAGAGTCTTTACTGGCTGCTTCAGGCTTTTTCTTGCTAATGGTTCTTCTTCGAAGTCATCATCATCTATATCATCAAAAGAATCTGACTGGTTCTTTTTGAAGAAGCTCTTTTTCGGACGCTCTTCTTCATAGTCATCCATATCATCATCTAAAAAATCATCATCGTCATCGTAGTCATCATTTAACTTCATGGCGTTCAATATCTTATCGATAAAACTCATTCTTTTGCTCCAATCTTTTTTCTTTATACCGGATAAGAACGGGCACCGAAAATACCGGTTCCAACTCTTACCATGGTGGCACCTTCTTCAATGGCAACCTCATAATCATTTGTCATACCCATGCTGAGATTGCACATACTTACATTATCAATGTTTCTTTGTTTAATGTCAATAAATAAATTATATAAATTTTGAAAGTGAACCCGGTTATCTTCTGGGTTTTCAACAAAAGGAGCAATCGTCATGAGACCGGATACCCTAAGATTTGGAAAAGCTGCGACCTGTTCAATGAATGCAGGTGTCTCATCCAGCGTCAGACCAAATTTGGATTCTTCCTGTGCCGCATTCACTTCAATCAGCACCGGCATAATCACTTGATGCTTTTCTGCCTCGGATTGAATTGTCTCAGCCAGACGAAGGGATTCCAGTGAATGAATCATGCAGGCTTTATCGATGATATATTTTACTTTGTTTCTCTGAAGATGACCGATCATGTGCCATTTCAGATCTTTTGGCAGAACTTCATATTTTTCCTTCAGCTCCTGAGGCTTATTTTCACCAAAATCAACCACACCGAGAGGAAGAAGTTCTTCAATCATGGATACTGGTTTTGTTTTGCTGACAGCGATCAATGTAACTTCTTTTGGATCTCTGCCTGCGCGTTCACAGGCTGCAACAACCTTCTTTTGTACATCCAGATAATTTTCTTTTATCATAACAGTGACATCTCCTTTTTTCCATCATCATACCACAATGGCATCTTCTTTTACAGTGGATGCATCCAGCGCTATGTGGTCATATTGTGCCAGTCCATAGCTGGAATTACTCTCTACAATACAATATTCCTCATTTTCATCAATGATCGTAATTTCACGAAATACGGCATAACCCTTATTGATGTTGTAGACTCCGATCAGAGACTTGGTCTCAGATATCTGATACCGCTTGGAGGAATCCTTCATCAGCACATAATCTCCTTCTTCAAAGAGCCCGGTATCTACATAATAATCGGTATCCGTCTTGTCATATACTGTAGCTGTTATATATTTTGTGATGGCAGAACCATCTGTATCATAGGTCTCTTTAATCAGGCTGATTTCATCCTCATTGTCTTCATTGACAGAGACATATTCTTTCGGAATCCGATAAAATGTCTTCTCAGCAATGGCGGTATTTGGGATCTTCAGCCACTGGCTTTATTGACCTGAAGCTCAATATCAATAAAACGGTCACCGGCAAAACGGATGACAGAGTTGCTGATATCCAGTTTTCCAAAAAAGCCATCCTCATTTTGAAGAATCGAAAAATCTGCGTTAAATGTTGATTTGTCTTCCAGGAAAGTAAAACGTACTGTAGTGGAATCTGCCAGTTCTGTAGCAGTCTTGATATCCAGTGGAATGATCAGAGACCACTCTTCACCGGTGATCAGTTTATAGACAGGATCATTGGCACTGACGCTGTCTTTCATGCGAAGATTGGTTCTTTTGTAATTGGTTTTATTAAAATCACTGAGTCGAACATCATCCGCTGTCTTATCTTCCATACCATCTATAGAATAAACTACAATACCATCGGTATCTGTGGTGATAAGATTCTGACCGGTATAGCTGGACGAAGTCTGATTCTGTGTATAAGTTTCAAAGATAGCGGTCTGTGCATCCGCTTTAAAATTATATACGGTCTGATAATCCATGGAAGAATAATTCGTGGAAAAGCTGGACGCTATATTACGAAAAGAGGAAAAATCCGTGTTATCCTGTGCAGTACCCTGATCAGCCGCCGTCTGCTCAGTACTCTCCTGGGTGTCTGTATCCGCAGAGGAAGCATCCACCGACTGTGTACCAAGTTCAGACTGGGAAGCACTTAATGCTCCAAGCGAGTAGATGGCGTTCCCGACTCCCACTTTGCTGTTCTCCCTGGCATAATACTGAATATCTCCACTGCCGGTGCTGTATACGACCTTTTCCGATTTAAGCGCCAGTGCAGTATATTTATAATTACCGGACAGCGGACCTGCAGTGACTTCATATGCGGTCACATGCGGGGAGGTCAGATACATAATCAGGCAGATAATCATATAGACAAACAAAATTCCAAACATGAAAGTTCCAATATTTAGCATGGAATGATGATTGATTTTTACAACTTTGCTTTTTCTGGGTTTCCGTATAACCATTCTTACTCCTTACATTCAAATACATCTAACGTAACTGTTCAGTACCTTCACAGTGGGTTCTGAATCGTTACCATCCAACAATAGAATACACGCTCTGCGAACCTTCCTCTATATGTCATGAAAAAAATGCCGGATAGACATTATCCGGCATTTTCTCTTTTCTGATACACTTCGTATATGTAGTAAAATGCAACTAGTTGATCACTTTACTCTTCATATCTTCCGGTAACTTAGCCGGATCCATAGAAATGCTTAATACAAATGTTACATGATATTTCTCACCGATAGTTTCCAGCTTGGATAAAGTAGCACTGATATCAGCACCTTCCAGTTTGGCAACTTTCAGAAAACTGTCAAGATACATCTGTTCAAGATCGTGATCCTGGGAAATTACACCACATATAAATCCAATAAAGTTGTCTGCATTGTCAATCATGAATTCAGATGCATCAATGAGACGAACCTTGTTATTTAACTCGTACATATGTTTTGAATTTTTGTCCAGATAGACAATATTACCGTGTACAGATTTTATTTCAGAATTTACCTTGTCCAGTAAACACTTTGTTTTTCCGTTTCCTTTTTCTCCAGCGATTATCTGTATCATCGTAATCTCCTCCTTCGGTTTCGTATATGTAAAATTATACTGCATTCATTTCTAAATTACAACTGTTTTTTGTTAATTATTGACAGTAAATCATTCATGTCACTGTACAGATCATCTTTCGTATCTGCCTTCATAATAATGCTGAAATAGGAGTTCCCATAAGGGTCCTTGGTAAGCAGAGAAAGGCAGGCACCAGCTTCATCTGTGGTTCCGGTCTTGCCTCCGAAGACTGTTACGTTGTCCGGCGGAGTTGCTTCACCGGTAAAATAATAGTTGGTAGCAAACCAGGTACGCTCATACTGCTCTCCGTCTCCGGCTGTATAAGTAACCGTGTAACTCTGCTGGTTGATAGCATCGGTAAAGGTACTGTATTTGATGGCCTCATTAAAGATCAGATACATGTCATATGGTGTCGTATAATGATTCTCATCCTGAAGACCATGCGCATTCATGAAGTGTGAATTCGTTGCTCCTATCGCAGCGGCTTCCTGATTCATAAGAGATACAAAGCCCTCCAGACTGCCTCCCACATGCCATGCAATCGCATTCGCTGCATCATTACCGGAAGCGAGCAGCATACCATAAATCAGCTGCTTTAATGTGTACTGATCCCCCAGCTCCAGATAGCAGACAGAAGATTCCGGATCAATATCCAGTGCATTCTCATCAATTGTAATGACATCATCCAGATTGCCATACCTGATAGCAACCAAAGCGGTCATAACCTTGGTCAGGCTGGCCGGATATAAGCGTTCATGTACGTTTTGCGCAAACAGCACTTCATGCGTACTCAGATCCATAATCGTGCCAGCCTCTGCAGTCTGAAGATTCTCATCTTCAAAAGCAACATCTCCGGCAGTAACACAAAGGTCTTTTGTAAAGGGTTCCGCCTCTGACTCTTCTGTGGAGTCTCCAGCACACCGTAGACCTGACTGCTCATGTCATAGGGGTTCGTAAAGCTGATCTCATGAGATCGGAATAAAAAATAAAATACAATAAATCCAATCAGAACGATCAGGCAGATCAGTAACAGCAGAAAGCTCAGTGCCTTCCTGCGCTGACGCCTGCGGATCTGCATTCGTCGTTCCTGTCTGGTAAGTTCTCTATCTGTACATTTCACGCCACTCTAACTCTCCTCTGTCAAGGGATTTAATCAGCATCTCAGCAGTGGCAAGATTGGTTGCCAGAGGCACGTTGTACGTGTCGCAAAGCCGAAATACATTTTTAATATCCGGTTCGTGCTTTTTTGGCTGAAGCGGATCACGCAGAAAGATCATCAGATCCAGTTGGTTATGCTCAATCTGGGCTGCAATCTGCTGAATACCACCAAGATGCCCGGCGATATATTTATTAATATTCAGGGAAGTGGCTTCTTCGATCAGCCTTCCTGTTGTGCCAGTGGCAAATAAGGTGTGTTTGGCAAGTATACCACGATATGCGATACAAAAGTTTTGCATCAGTACTTTTTTGGAATCATGTGCTACTAATCCGATATTCATAACAGTACATCCTTTCGTTAATATTTTTTAACCTGAAGTCCTACATTCAATACCAGCCCGATACCAACAAACAGTGTAATCAGGGAAGAAAGACCGGAACTTACAAAAGGAAGCGGAAGTCCCGTGTTTGGCATCAGTCCTGTAGCAACACAGATATTCATGATACTCTGAAGAGCAATCAGTGCACCCATACCACAGCAGAGAATCGAACCAGACTTTTCTCTTGCTTTTTGTCCCACACGGATGCATTCAATGGCGATAAGCATTTCCAGAATGATGATGATACAACATCCAAGAAATCCAATCTCTTCGCCGGCAACGGCAAAGATAAAGTCTGTCTGTGCCTCTGGAATAAAGTTACCGTTTTTTACAGATTCAATGGCTGTGGTATCCAGTCCCTTTCCATAGAGCTGACCGGAGCCGATCGCCATAATGGAATTGACCTGCTGTGCCGCATCGGAAGGATATTGATCAGGATACAGCCATGCGAGAATTCGCCTGATCTGGTATTCCTGAATCAATGTCTGTCCAGGTTTTAAAATCATACTGATCAGTACCGTAAAAGCAGGTACCAATACAATCAGTATACCACCGATTACTTTATAGCTCAATCCTGCAACAAAATAAATTACAGAAAAAAGTATCAGTACCAGAATCGTGGTAGAAAGGTTCGGCTGTTTGTAGATCATGACCAGCGGTACTGCCAGAATCACCAATGACTTGATGATTGTTTTGGGACTGCTGATATCATCTTCATGCCTGGCAAAATATTGAGCATAAAACATAATCAGAATGATCTTCATAAAGTCAGAAGGCTGGATCTGAATACCACCGATTACCAGCCATCTGGTAGCGCCATTGACATTTCGTCCGATGACAAAGATTGCAGCCAGCATCAAAAGCCCGATAAAATAGAAAATCCAGTAAAACTTCAGAAGCCAGGTGTAATCGATCAATGATACAATGACCATGGCAATCAGTCCAAGGATCAAACCAATAATCTGTTTACTCTGTACGTCACTGTCTGCACTTCCGATGATCATAATTCCCAGTACGGTCAGTGCAATGACCCATAATACTAATCGAAATTTGTAGTCTCTTAATCTATATTGTTTAATCATGTTTTTTTCCTGTATTTGTCATGTTTTATACGTTTTTCGTAACTGTTCAGTTTCCTCACAGTGGGTTATGAATAGTTACTGTTTTTCCTTAAAATATGTTTCAGCCTCTGCAAAAGTCCCTCTTCCTGGCTCAGCTCCGGGAAGGATACCGGCTCTCCCATGATACGCCGGGCAATATTCAGAAACTCCTGCCCTGCCAGAGAATCTTTTCCTGCGAGGGGCTCTCCCTGATTCGTTGCAATCACAATGTCTTCCTGATCAGCAAGGGTGCCAATCAGTGGTATCGCCAGAATCTCTGTCACATCTTCCACGGACATCATTTCACCTCTGGCCACCATAGCAGGACGAATACGGTTGATCACCATTTCCGTTTTTTTCATCTGTGCAGCTTCCAGAAGACCGATGATCCGATCGGCATCCCGTATGGCCGAAACCTCCGGTGTGGTCACTACAATGGCCCTGTCTGCCGGTGCAACAGCATTCTGAAAGCCCTGTTCGATGCCGGCCGGGCAGTCGATCAGAATATACTCAAAATGCGCCCGCAGGTCATCCGTAAGCTTAATCAGCTGTTGTGGGGTAATCGCCGACTTATCCCTTGTCTGTGCTGCAGGAAGCAGATAGAGACCAGGATAATGCTTATCTCGTACCAGAGCCTGCTTCAGGCGGCAGTTCCCTTCTGCTACATCAATCAGGTTGTAAACAATCCGGTTCTCCAGTCCCATGACGACATCCAGGTTCCGAAGTCCCAGGTCTGTGTCAACTACTACACACTTTTTTTCCATTCTGGCAAAGGCGGCGCCAAGGTTGGCGCACAGTGTAGTTTTTCCCACACCACCCTTTCCAGAAGTAATGACAATCACTTCACTCATGCGATATCCTCCCATCTTCTATACGGGGATTTCCCGTTATCTGTCTGTGGTATCTTCGCTTCACTGTCTTTTGCAGATCTGTCAATTAGTCAGTACGTGCACCGGAAATGGTTCCACCGGAGTAAACGGATGCATGTCCGGTAATCAGAGTATCTTTATCAGCCAGATCATAGATATAGCGGATCATATCCTTTGCAAGAAGAGACGCATTCGCTGATGTATAACCGTTGGTGATACGGCAGGCAATGGCGATCTCCGGATTATCATAAGGGGCATAACCGATAAACAAAGCGTGGCTTGGTACACCGGTCTCTTCGGCGGTACCCGTTTTACCGGCCATATCGATTTCGATATCCTGCCAGTAAGTGTTCTGCTTAATCATCTGGTTCATACCGGTATGGATGGTGTTCCACAGGCTGTCTGTGGCTTCTACATTACTGTGAACCACCGGTTCTTTTTCCATGATGGTTCGTCCGGTAGAATCTGTGATCTTGTCAACCAGTGTCAGATCATAGCAGGTACCACTGTTTGCAATCGTTGCTGCATAGCGGGCCAGCTGTACTGTGGCATAAGCGTTGTTACCCTGTCCCATGGCAGATGGTGCTTCTGCCTGATCAGAAATACGTGGTGTACTTTCATCCATTTCGATACCAGTCTCCTGATCAAAACCGAACATGGAAGCATACTTGGCCAGTTTGGCAATACCGGTGGCATCATCCGATTCTCCATTGGTTCCACCCAGATTACCAAGACGGACACCAACTGCATTGAAGAAGTAGTTACAGGACTCCTGAATCGCAGTAGCCAGACTAACTGCACCATGCATACCAGGATAAATCCAGCATTTAATGGCAGGATCCACATCCTCGAACTTACCGGTACAGTTGATGGTTTCCCCTTCTGAGATGACACCTTCCATCACACCGGCTACAGAGGTTACAATCTTATACGTAGAACCCGGAGCCGTCAGCTCCTGAGTCGCTTTATTATAAAACGGACTGGACTTGTCTGTTACCAGTTCCGAGAAGTACTCCTCATCCATATCATTGGCCAGACGATTGTTGTCATAACCAGGATAAGAAATACATGCCAGTACATTACCATTGTTCGGGTCTGTGATAACCATGGAACCGGAGCACGGTGATAATCCCAGTGATGCCGGTTTGATCTCCAGATTATAGATCTTATTCTTGATAAAATCAAAGGAATAGACACTGCCATCACCAAGCCCTGATAGGTGGCATCATCCGGTTCCAGAATGCCCTGATCATACAACAGCTGACATTCGATCTGTGGGCTTAACTGGTCGTTTTCGATCATATAGCGGTATACGATCTTGCTGAAGTTGTTATCGTCTGTCACATACTCCGACAGATAATCACACAGACTGGAGAAGATCTCGTCGCTGTCCAGGAACTGGGTATCCGTACTGATCTGGGTTATGTCCATCCAGTCTTTCGAGATCGCATAAGTCAGATAATCCCGCAGACTGATGCTTTCATCATTGGTCCAGGCCAGATAGGTGCTGTCTGTAGTATCGATAGCATCTTCCCGGATAATGCCAAGTTCTGTCATTGTTGTATCCAGCAGATAGGTGATATAAGCCTGCATCTCTTTGCTCAATTCACTGTAAGGCTTTGCCGAATCAGATAACAGTTCTGCTTTCAGGTCTGCAAACAGTTGTTCCTTCTTATCCAGGAACATATTGTAGACCTTTTTCTCCAGCTCTGTTGCTTCACTGGAACGCAGATGGGATACACTCAGTACATTATTCTCAAATAATGCATAGTAAATATCATAAACCGGAATAACAATCTCATTGGTACCTACCTGAGAATTATCAAATTCTTTATAATCCCATGTATTTGACCACACAATTCCGGCAACGTACTGCTCCAGCAGCTGATAACCGGCTTTCTGCCAGTCCGTCTTCAGAGTCAGATAGATATCATCACCGGTCTGTGGATCTACCTGTGAGTCTTCCTTTAGAACCTTACCAAGGTTGTTTACGTAGACCGTTTTCTTGCCGTCCACACCCTGAAGCTCTTTTTCATAGTACTGCTCCAGCCCAGCCTTACCAACGATATCTGTGGTATCGTACTTGTTCTCTCCAGAATCGGTATTCAGTGACTGAATTTCTTCTGCCGAGATCTTACCGGTATATCCAATGATATTTGCATAATACAGGCTTTCGTTGTATACACGGATGGAACTCTCCTCAACGTCTACTCCAACGTAATAGCCCTTACTCTCCATCAGACTGGACATGGACTTATCCGAAATATCCTTTGCAATTGTGGTAGAGATATACTTCTGATAGTTGTTCTGATTGATGGCACTTCGCATGGCGATGATCTTCAGGGCATCCTCCTGTGACAATGTCTCCGGAAGACCATACTGAGCCAGTTCTTCTGCCGTATAAGGCTTCTCCAGAGAATCTAAGATTACCCAGAATCCATAATCACCATCTCCACCCAGTTCCTTTACCATGTCCTCCGCAGACACTGCTTTCTGGGCAGGTGTCATATCCGCCGGGTCTGACTGTCCGTATACATCGGCACGGAAACGAAGCAGATTGGTACCACTTTTTGTATATTCATATTCTCCCGCATCATTGATCCTGATAGCAAAATCTGTATACACATCATCACCGTTGGCATACAGAATCTGCATGATCTGATACAGATATCCGTTGATGGTCAGGTTCTTTTCTCTGGTGGTTTCATAGCTTCCCACATCCCGAAAAGTCACGTCATAGGCCAGCTTATTATAGGCCAGCAGATTACCGTCACTGTCATAGATGCATCCTCTGGTACTTGGAATCGTGGTCTCCCGGGTAATCTGAAGATTATAATTATCCTGATAAGATTCTCCGTTGATGATCTGCAGATCAAATAACCGGCGAACCAGCACAAACGCCATCACAACCAGCAGAATGGATAAAATCACTGATCGTGACTGAAAAAATCGTGAAAGAATTTTCTTAAGTTTTTTAAACAAAGCTGTCTACACTCCTTTTTGCCGTTTTTTCTATTTTCTTATTCAGAAACAGAAAAACTCGATAAAGCACTAAAGTTACTAAAACGGTATAGATCATCTCTGGAATGATAATCCGCTTTAAATAAAAAAAGAAATCAACTCTCCCCCTCAATAGGAACTGTGCCACATAGACAATCAATCCATAAGCCAGATCACCTGCGGCTGTCAGGAGAACCGGCATTTTTACATCATCATCATAAAATATCTGATAACAGTACCCGCACAGATACCCGATATACATATAGATAAAGGCACGGAAGCCAATCACATAATAGCCAAGCACCATGCACAGCAGATCCATCAACAGCCCGGAAAAAAATCCGATGAGCATACCCGACTTTTTTCCACGCATCAGACCAAATGATACCGTAAAAGAAATCATCAGGTTTGGTGTAATAGATGCAATGGATATAGCCGGCATTAACGTACACTGGAGAAGCAGACAGATCAGCATCAGGAAAAAAATACTTACGTTCGTTCTCATCTTCTATCCTCCAACCCTATGATTCTGCCTTCTGCTTCAGATTCTTAATCACCAGAACTTCTTTGATGTCCTTAAAATCTACGACGGTAGATACCAGACCGGAATGAGTCAGATTGTTGGAATCCACTCCGATCTCCGATACGTATCCGATCAGAATTCCCGGAAGAAAAATGTCACTGATCTGGGAGGTCACTACCGTATCTCCCACTTTAACCTTAGAGTCTGGATCATTCAGCTTTACCAGACGCACTGTTCCTTCATCGGTCAGAGAAAGATCTCCGGCAATGATACAGGTATCTTCTGTTTCACTGATCTGTGCACTGACGTTACTGTAATCATCTATAATAGAACGAACCGTTGCCCAGTTCGGTCCCACGTCCGTGATGATTCCGACCAGACCGGAACCGGCCATCACATTCATATCCACGGCCAGTCCGTCATTGGATCCTTTGTCAATCGTAAAGGTATTAAACCAGTTGGAGCTGTCGTCTTTAGAAATCACTCTTGCTCCCACTTTTTCATAAGTCTCATACTTATGATCCAGTTCATACAGATCCCGCAGGCTGTTTAACTCATCTTTATCCTGCAGAAGCTGGGTATTCTCAACAGTAAGCTGATCTACCTGGCTTTGAAGCTCTTCGTTCTGGGCTGCCAGCTTCAGGTTGTCCTCAAAATAATCCATCTTTCCGGAAAACCATCCCCCACATGATTGATACCGCTCTGTATCGGCGTCAGTACCACGCCAACTACATCTTTCACCGGACTGTCTGTGAATTCCAGCGCAAAACTTACGATAATCATAATGCCGCAAAATAAAGATAAAAAGAATAGAATTAATTTACTTTTGGTGTGTTCTTCCATTGTATTTTTCTTCATAATAACCTCTTATATAAAACTTCCTGTCAGATCCCGCAAAGAATAAGTATAGTTTTTCACCAGATCTTTTTGATTCATAATTGCCTGAATTCCCCGTAAGGTCGTCAGTCCAGGCTCTGGAACCAGAGACACCGGTACATGAACCTGTCTGCGGAAATAATCAGACAGATTAAATATCATGGCAGAGCCTCCTATAAGGCAAAAACCTGCCTCCAGAATATCCTGATGGAACTGCGGCGGAAGCCGGTCGATCATGCCACGCAATTCTTCTGCAATCATCTGAATGGTATGTTCCATACAGATACTGACTGCCATAGAAGTAACCTCTGCAGTCATTGGATGTCCTGAGACCGTACTGATACCATACACTACCATAGAATTGGCCGGTCCATCTCCTACATAAGCCAAAGCCGTCTTCAACCGGACTGCCGTCTTCTTTCCAATATGAATATGGAACATACGGCGACACATGGTAATGATGTCCTCATCCAGCTGGTCGCCTCCAATCTGAAGCGTCTTACTAATCAGGATCTTTCCTCCGGCAACCACAGATACTTCTGTCGTTCCCGCTCCCATATTCACCAGCATACTGGCTCTTGGAGAATCCATAGAGACTCCTACACCCAGATTATCCGCAATGCCCTTGTCTACCAGATAGATCTTGTTCTCCGGAACAATATTGATCAATACGGTGTAATAAGCCCTTTTCTCTACAGCAGAAATATCCCGCGGTACCGCTATAAATATGGCAGGACGGCCGGACAGAATAGACTTGTGTTTTTTTAACAGATGTGATAAGACGATCTCCGCATTTCTGGCTTCTGCAATCACCCCGCGGGCCATGGGACAGGCGGCTCTGACATTCATGGGTGTCTTTTCAAACATCTCATAAGCCGCATCTCCAATAGCAATCACCCTTTTTTCATCACGGATCGCTATCATATTTTTTTCACAGACTGTAAATCGATTTTTTTTATCACAGATTTTGATGGTGTCTGTACCAAAATCTATACCAAGTGCATGATGAAATGCCATGTTTTACCCCTTGTTTTTTACGTACCGTCTGGTGTCTCCTCGTCTGTGAATGCATGATGTTCACAGAAACTATAATAGCACTGATTACCAAGAATAATGTGATCCATCAGCGGAATTCCAAGAATGCTTCCAGCCTGAGCCATACGCGTGGTAATTGCAACATCCTCCTGACTGGGAGTCGCATCACCACTTGGATGATTATGCAGCAGAATAATGTATGCTGCATGATTATGCATGGCTTCCAGATAGACTTCTCTTGGCGTAATCAGTGACTGATTCACGGTACCTTTTGTAATAATTTTATCTCCCAGGAGATGTCCTTTGGTATCAAAAGACATCACAAATACATGTTCCTGATCAGAATGACGAAAATCTTCCATATAGTATTCGGCAATCTCCAGTGCACTGCCAAAAGGATGCTTTTTTCTTGCTCCGGCTTTGGCCATTCTCCTGGAGAGTTCTGCGATGCACTTGATCTGCAGTGCCTTTACTTTTCCGATTCCCTTTATCTGACAAAGTTCAGGAATACTGATTTTGTACAGTCCGGACAAATCTTCTCCTCCGGACTTTTGTAATATTTCACACGCCAGGTCCACCGATGTGCTGCCACCTGTTCCTGTGCGTAAAATGACAGCCAGCAGCTCTGCATCGCTTAAAGAATCGCAGCCATAGCGGCTGCATTTCTCATAAGGACGCTGGTCTGCAGGCAGTTCTTTGATGGTATATTTCATATCATTTTTTGCATTCCCGGCATGATAATCAAAAATATATTATCATAAACCCTATCAAATGTATAGGTTCGAATCCTTAATTTTTCCTATATTTTTTGATGACTGCCTCAGCAACTTTCATGCCATCCATGGCTGCAGAGGTGATTCCTCCGGCATATCCGGCGCCCTCTCCGCAAGGATATAGCCCTGTCAGACTGGACAGGAACCGCTCATCACGTACAATACGTACTGGAGAGGAAGTCCTGGATTCTACACCGGAAAACAGCGCATCTGATCTGGAAAATCCATGAATCTGCCGTTCAAATCCATGTACCCCTTCGATCAGAGACTGACTGATGATTTCCGGAAGTACTTCTCTTAAATTGCCAAACTGCCAGTTTCCTTTGATACAAGGTGTCACATCGCCAAGTCCCGTGGATGTTCTGTTTTCACAGAAATCTCCCAATAACTGCACAGGCACCTTTCCGTTGCCGGCCTGCCAGGCTGCTTTCTCCAGATCTCTCTGAAATTCAATTCCGCCCAGTACTCCTGCATGGCCAAAGTCATCCGGTGTTACCGTTACGATCATAGCGCTGTTGGCATTGCGGCTGTCTCTGGCCCGGTAGCTCATACCATTTACCGCCAGGCGTCCTTCTTCTGAAGAAGCATTTACCACGTAACCGCCCGGACACATACAGAAGGAATAGACGCCTCGTCCATTTGCCAGTTTTCTGGTCACTTTATAATTGGCTGCTCCAAGCAACGGATGGTGCTCCTGCCCATACTGGGACAGATTAATCATAGACTGTGGATGTTCAATCCGAAGTCCCACCGCAAAAGACTTGGGCTGCATCAGAACCTGATGTTCATGAAGCATGGCAAAGGTATCCCTTGCACTATGGCCAATGGCCAGAACCAGTGCTTCACATGGGATCTCTTCGGTATGATTTACACAGACACCGGCAAGCTGCTGATCTTTGATTTTCAGATCGGTAACCTTACATCCAAAACGTACTTCGCCTCCAAGAGAAAGAATCTCCTGTCGAATATGTTTTACTACATTTCTAAGTACATCCGTTCCGATATGTGGTTTGTTCACATATAAAATATCCGGGTCAGCACCGGCTTCTACGAAGGTTTTTAATACATAGTGATTTCTCCCACAGGCATCTTTTACCAGTGTATTCAGTTTTCCATCGGAAAACGTACCAGCGCCGCCTTCCCCGAACTGTATGTTCGATTCCGTGTCCAGAATTCCATTTTTCCAGAATTGTTCTACCGCTGTAGTTCTTTGATCCACATCAGCTCCCCGCTCCAGCACCAGCGGACAGTAACCTGCTCTTGCCAGCAGCAGCGCACAGAAAAGACCGGCAGGGCCAAACCCGGCAATTACCGGGCGATGAGGAAGCGTTTCACTTCCCCCCTCTGGCATCTGATATGGAGAACCCGTAACCTGACTAATGGTTATATGCTGCTTTTTTTTCAAAACCTGCTGCTCTTTTGCCAGACAGAAGTCTACCGTCAGTACATAATATAAATCTGGCTTTTTCCTGGCATCCAGAGACTGTTTGCGAACCCGTAATTCTTTGATATCCGAAGCCTGGATTTTTAGTTTTCTGGCAATCTCTTTACGTAAAAATGCTTCATTATAATTCAGCGGTACCTTTAACTGCTGTATTCTAATCATGGTCTTCTCCTTTTTTGTGACTGGTAACTTTTGCAGCACTGCTCTTCCCTGCAAGATATCCGGTGGACCAGGCCCACTGCAGGTTGTATCCTCCGCAGATACCGTCTACATCCATCAGTTCTCCTGTCAGATACAGACCGCTGATGATGCGTGATTCCATCGTGCACGGATCAATCTCAGAAAGAGTCACCCCACCTCCACATACCTGTGCCTGCTCAAAGGATCTGGTTCCGGTTACGGTAAGTGGCAGATGTTTGATCATCTTACAGATACGCTTTATCTGCGTTTCGTCCGGTCTGTCAGAAGCTTTCCTGATCTGACAGAGTTCCAGTATCACAGGAATCATTTTCTTCGGAAGGATACCGGTAAGACGGTCCCCAATGGATTCTTTCTCCTTCTTTTTGTACAAAAGGTCAAATAACCTTTCCTCTGTCACCGAAGGCAGACAGTCTACGCTTACCTGCACACGGCCCTTTTGCTGCAGCGTCGCGGATGCATATCGGCTGAGCTGAAATACTACAATCCCAGAGATTCCATATTCCGCCCACTGTAGTTCTCCCGATTCAGAAAATTGTTGAACCGCAGATCCGTCAGAAGGCCAGATCTCCATGTCTATTACTGCTCTGGTACGGAGACCAGCCATTTTTTTTACAAAAGATTCCTGGCATTTTAGTGGTACCAGCGCTGGAAATGGTTTTTGTATAGTATGTCCACACATCCTGGCCAGCGCATAGCCACTTCCATCCGATCCGGTAGCCGGAACTGCCTGAGAGCCACAGGCCAGGATCACCGCATCTGCTTCATAGTGCCAGCTTTCTGTATAAACCGTCCATTTACCCTCTTTTTTTTCTATCCCAGTTACTTTTTCCCGGCATTTTAGCTTTACAGAAAGCTTCTGAATCTCAAGAAGCAGACGGTCAGCCACGGAAGATGCCTGATCCGTCAGCGGATAAACCCCACTGCCCCGGTTCTGGAGCAAAAGTCCCATTTCTTCAAAGAACTGCATGGTACTGTGATGGTCGAACTGTGACAGCACCTGCTGACAGAACATCCTGTTCCCACCACGGTAACAGTCCTCTCTGGAAAAATCCAGACTGGTAAGATTACATCTGCCATTACCGGTCATTAAAAGCTTTTTTGCCGGCTTGTCCATAGCTTCCAGAACGGTAACGCGAGCCCCCTCTCGGGCTGCTGCAATGGCCGCCATGAGACCGGAAGCTCCGCCACCGATTACAATGATTGATTTCATGTTTTATCCTTACCTATATCGTTACGTTAGAAAGATCTACAAGGTTACGTTCTTTCATGCGCTGCAGAGACTTCAGAATTCCCAGCTTGGCATGCTGCCAGGTCAGTCCGCCCTGAAAATAGACTGCATAAGGCGGTTTGATTGGACCATCTGCACTCAGTTCAATAGAGGATCCCTGGATAAAAGCCCCTGCTGCCATGATGACATCACTGTCATAACCAGGCATAGCCCATGGTTCCGGTGTTACATAGCTGTCTACCGGAGCCGCTGCCTGAATCCCCTCACAGAAAGCAATCACGCCCTCCGGATAGCCAAATTCTACAGCCTGGATAATATCATGACGGCTTTCTGATCCATCCGGTATTACATGAAAGCCCAGTTTTTCATAGATATTTGCTGCAAAGATAGCGCCTTTTAAAGCCCCATTTACCACGGTTGGAGCCAGGAATAATCCCTGGAAAAAGTCTTTATTTACACCAAGGGAAGCACCTACTTCTTTTCCAAGTCCAGGAGAAGTCAATCGATAGGCACAATTTTCAATGCAGGCACTGTTTCCTGCAATATAGCCGCCGATTGGTGCCAGGCCACCGCCTGGATTTTTAATCAGAGAACCAACTACCATATCCGCTCCAAAATCACTTGGTTCCATCGTCTCTACGAATTCTCCGTAACAGTTATCTACCATAACGATGATGTCAGATCGAATGGATTTCACAAACTGAATGGCTTCTGCGATCCTGGAAACAGACAGAGAAGGACGAGTCTGGTAGCCCTTGGAGCGCTGAATTTCTACCAGTTTTGTTTTGGAAGAAATGGCTTTTCGGATTCCTTCAAAGTCAAATTCTCCTTCCGGTGTCAGATCAACCTGTGCATAAGCAATGCCATATTCTGCCAGAGATCCGTTGGATGGACGGATACCGATGACTTCTTCCAGAGTATCGTATGGTTTCCCGGAAATAGAGATCATCTCATCACCTGGACGCAAATTGCCAGCCAGTGCCAGTGCCAGTGCATGGGTTCCACAGGTAATCTGTGGACGTACCAGTGCTGCTTCTGTGTGGAAAACAGCAGCATAGACACTTTCAAGCGTTTCACGTCCCAGATCATTATATCCATACCCGGTACTGCCCTGGAAACATTCTGCGCTGACCCGGCATTTCTGCATGGCACCGATCACCTTCAGCTGATTATATTCTGTAACCTCATCGATCTGAGCAAATCGCTTCTTCAATGTTTTCTCAACGGCATTTCCAAAATCCAGAACGTCTTTGTCTACGCCCAGTTCCTGATACATGCCTGTGATTGTTTCTGTATTCATAATTTTCTCCTCGTCTGCTGTTGGATTCTATACCGTCTGTTCCGGTAATATTCCTTTTTGCTGTAATGTAGTTATCATAAATTCCAGGATGCTGGTTTCTTTTCTCTCAAAATCATCTTTGGATATCCAGGTAACATCCCGTTCCCGCTTAAACCAGGTAATCTGCCGTTTGGCGAAGTGACGGGTATCCCGTTTGATCCGATAAATGGCTTCTTCCAGAGAGATTGTTCCATCCAGATAGTCCAGAATCTCTTTGTAGCCCAGTCCCTGCATGGATACCATATCTCTGGTATAGCCTTTTTTCTTCAGGAATGTAACTTCCTCTGCCAGCCCATCGTCAAGCATCTGATCAATACGTTGATCAATGCGTTCATACAACTTTTTTCGTTCATCGTTTAAGACAAAATAGGCAAAATTATAAGGGGATTTTTTTTGCTGCTCCTGCTCGTTGTGTTCGGAGATTCTCGTCCCGGTTTCCTGGTAAAACTCCAAAGCCCGGACCACCCGTTTTACATTGTTGGCATGGATATCTTCTGCTGATTTCGGATCTACTTCTGCCAGTTTCTGATGTAAATATTCTGCCCCTTTTTCTGCTGCCAGAGCCTCCAGCTGCTGCCGGATAGCAGGATCTCCTTTGTTTTCTGTAAAATCTATATCATACAATAAGGCCTGAATATAAAATCCGGTGCCGCCTACCACGATGGGAATATGTCCATGATCATAGATCTGCTGCAAATACTTTTTTGCCATCTGCTGAAAACGCACAACATGGAATTCTTCGTCCGGTTCTAATTCATCAATCAGATAATGGGGAACACCCTGCATTTCTTCCGGACGAATTTTGGCCGAACCAATGTCCATACCCTTGTATATCTGCATGGAATCTGCTGAAATAATTTCTCCTCCAATTGCCTGTGCAAGATGGATGGACAGCGCCGTTTTCCCCACTGCAGTTGGACCGGTTAAAATCACTAATGGTTGTTTCATCGTTTCCATTGATTTCCTTTTCATTTCTTTTATACAATTCGTTTGAATTTCTTTTCAATCTCATACTTGGACATGGAGATAATCGTTGGTCGTCCGTGAGGACAGTGGTATGGATTCTCCAGTGTCATCAGTTCATCGATCAGGGCATGTACTTCCGAGACAGACAGCTTATGATTGCCTTTCACAGCTGCCTTGCAGGACATGGTAGCTACCCTGTCTTTGATAAGATCCACGCTGGCACTTGCCGGCTGACTCTCCAGCGCATCCAGCATCTCAATAAATAGATCGTCTTTGGCAATACCGAACAGATTATCCGGTACTGCTCTCAGGCATATTCTTTGCCTCCAAATTCCTCAATCTCAAATCCAATCTCCTGGAAATAAGGCATATGTTTCTGCAGCGTCTCTGCTTCCTGAATGCTTAAGGTCAGTATCACCGGCGGATTCAGGATCTGGGAGGTATATTCTCGCTTGTCCATCGCTTTCATGGTTTTTTCGTATAGTACCTTTTCGTGTGCCGCATGCTGGTCAATGATAAAAAGATTATCCCGGAATTCAATCAGCCAGTAAGTATCAAACAGCTGTCCGATAATCCGGTGTTCTTTTACATTCTGACGGTCCAGCAGTTTTTCTGAAAAGAAATCCGATTCTTTCACGCTGCTGTTCGCCATCTGTTCCATTTCCATAGAATATCTGGCAGCCGGTGAAGTCTGTGAGTCTGTGACTTCTGATGATACAGCAGACTGCATCGCCCGCTCAGATCTTTCTGGCTGCCAGGATGGTGCCGTATAGGACGATGTATCTCCCGGATAGCCCTGGTATCTTCTTCGCTCAACTGCTTTTTTACAGGAACAGATGTCTGATGCGCCAGGAGACTTAATTTCTCCCGCGATGGCTGTGCCTCACGTTCCTGTATAACACTGTCTTGTCCAGATACCATCTGCATGGAAGAAATACGGTTCTTTTCGAATGGTTCCGGCAGACTTTCTTTTTTCTCCTGTATACACTCTTCTTTTTCTTCTTTTCCCACGCTGACCTGAACGATCATCTCTTTATGGGAAAGCGTATTTAAAATCGTATGATAGACATCCTCATACAGTTTTTCATTTTCCGCAAACCGAAGCTCCATCTTTGTTGGATGGACATTGATGTCCAGCATCTCCGTATCGATTTGGAAATGCAGTACGGTAAATGGATATTTATGCTTCATCATAAAGGACTGGTATGCATCCTCGATCGCCTTGGATATAATTTTACTCTTAATATACCGTCCGTTTACGAAATAGTTTTCAAAGTTTCTGTTTCCCCTGGAGATCACCGGTTTCCCAATGAATCCTGTGATCTTCATTCCATTTTCAAAGGTTTTTTCCACTTCCAGAAGATTATTTGTAATATCTCTTCCGTAAATATTATAGATAATATCTTTCAGCCGATGATTCCCGGAGGTATGAAGCTTCACCTGGGAACCGGCAATAAATTTAAAGGATACTTCCGGATGGGACAGCGCCATGCGTTCCATCAGTTCGCTGATATATCCCGTTTCGGTCTGAGGGGTTTTTAAAAACTTCTTTCTGGCCGGCGTATTGTAGAAAATGTTCCGTACCAGAAATGTAGTGCCGGAAGGCGCACCGATCTCTTCCAGACTCTTTTCCTTTCCTCCTTCGATCAGATAGCGGGTACCGGTCAGACTTTCCGGTGTCTTACTGATCAGTTCTACCTGGCAGACCGCTGCAATACTGGAAAGTGCCTCACCACGAAATCCCAGGGAGGTGACATCCAGCAAATCTTCTGCCGTTCGGATTTTACTGGTTGCATGACGTAAAAAAGCAGTTGGAATCTGCTCTGCTTCAATACCGGAACCGTTATCTGTGATACGGATAAAAGAGATTCCTCCCTCTTTGATCTCAACAGTAACAGCCGTGGCTCCTGCATCAATGGCATTTTCCACCAGCTCTTTTACAATAGAGGACGGTCGTTCAATGACCTCCCCGGCTGCAATTTTATCAATGGTCTGTTCATCTAATACGACAATTTTATTCATGTATCAGCCCTTCTTTACCATCTGTTCTTTAATCGGTTCTGTAAACGATTCAGTACATTCAGCGCTTCTATCGGTGTCAGAGTGGAAATCTCGATTTCTTTTAATTCATTCAGGACATCCTCGTCACTGACGGTATCCATCAGCGTCATCTGTTCCAGATCTACCTGGTCGTACTTCTGGACTTTGCTTTTGGACTTTTTCTCCTGTGCAATCTCACTGACAGTCTCTGTAATGTCTGCATCGCTGAGTTCCTGTACCAGTTCCTTGGCACGTTCAATGACACTGTCCGGTACACCGGCCAGCTTGGCGACCTGAATACCGTAACTCTTATCAGCACCGCCCTTGACAATCTTTCGTAAAAATACAATATCATCGCCTTTTTCTTTTACAGCGATACAATAATTATTTACATTGGAAAGCTTGCCTTCCAGTTCGGTCAGCTCATGATAATGAGTGGCAAATAAAGTCTTGGCTCCAAGAAGCTTTGGATTGCTGATGTGCTCTACTACCGCCCATGCAATACTAAGGCCGTCAAAAGTACTGGTTCCACGACCGATTTCATCCAGAATCAACAGACTGTTGGAGGTGGCATTACGCAGAATATTGGCAACTTCCGTCATCTCTACCATAAAGGTACTCTGACCGGAAGCCAGATCATCGGATGCTCCTACACGGGTAAAGATCCGTCTACAATGCCAATTTTCGCACTGGATGCCGGTACAAAGGATCCAATCTGAGCCATCAGCACAATCAGGGCAGTCTGACGCATATACGTAGATTTACCGGCCATATTCGGTCCGGTAATGATAGAAATACGATTTTTGCCATTATCCAGCAGGGTATCATTGGCAATGAACATATCATGATCGATCATTTTTTCGACTACCGGATGACGTCCGTCCTTGATCTGAATCAATCCTTTGGTGTTCATCTTCGGGCAGACATAATTATTGCGTTCTGCCACCAGAGAAAGAGATGCAAATACATCCAGTGCAGCAATCGCTTTTGCTGTCTTCTGAATACGGATGATCTCTGCTCCCAGTTTATCTCTCACTTCACAGAACAGATTATATTCCAAAGCCACCAGTTTGTCTTCTGCTCCCAGAATCATATCTTCCAGTTCTTTTAGTTCCGGCGTGATGTAGCGTTCCGCATTGGCCAGTGTCTGTTTTCGCATATAGTGTTCCGGAACCAGGTCCTTATAAGAATTCGTCACTTCCAGATAATAGCCAAATACCTTATTGTACTTAATACGTAGATTTTTAATACCTGTTGCTTCCCGTTCTTTTGCTTCCAGCTGTGCAATCCAGGTCTTGCCTTCTGTCTTGGCATTACGAAGTTTATCTACTTCTTCATGAAATCCTGTTTTGATCATATCCCCGTCTCTGACAGAAATCGGAGGTTCATCCATAATTGCCTGATCAACCAGTTCATACAGATCCTGAAGCGGATCCAGATCCGTCTGAATCTCCTTTAGCAGATCTCCCTGAAAATCATCCAGCAGACAGCGGATGGCCGGAAGCATCTCCAGAGAACTCTTAAAGGCAATCAGATCCCGTGGATTTGCTGACTGGTAACTGATCTTACTGATCAGTCGTTCCAGGTCATAAACAGGATTTAAGTATTCCCGGATCTCTTCTCTGGCTATGGCATTCTGGTTCAGTTCTGATATCGCCTGCTGCCGCTTCTCGATCTCTTCCAGATCGATCAAAGGCTGTTCAATAAAACTGCGCAGCATGCGGGCTCCCATGGCCGTCTTGGTCTTATCCAGCACCCATAACAGGGAGCCACGTTTCTGTTTTTCACGTAAGGTCTCGCAAAGCTCCAGATTGCGGCGGCTGGAGCTGTCAATTAACATGAACTTTCCAGTAATATACGGTGTCAGCTTCGTCAGGTTAGAAATCGATGTTTTCTGTGTCTCAATCAGATACTGCAATAAAGCACCTGCTGCAATCACGCCGCAGTCAAAATCATCCAGTCCCAGACCGGAAAGCGTACTCATATGAAAATGATCCATCAGTGCCTTTTTACAAAGCTCATCGTCAAAATACCAGCTGTCCAGAGAATACACCGAAATACCCAATCTGGTACGGAAATCTTCCACATCAATTCCACTGACATAAAAAGAATGATTGCAGATAATCTCTGACGGTGCATACCTGGAGATCTCGTCATTTAGTTTTTTGGCAGAATCTACTTCGGTTACAAAATAAACTCCGGTGGTGATATCTGCCACAGAGATTCCATATCTGTCTGCCGTATATACAATAGACATCAGGTAATTGTTTTTTGTTTCATCCAGCGCCAGAGCATCCAAGGTAGTACCAGGTGTTACGATACGAATCACTTCTCGCTTTACAATTCCTTTTGCGGTCTTTGGATCCTCTACCTGCTCACAGATCGCTACTTTATAACCCTTGGATACCAGTTTATTCAGATAACCGTCTACGGCATGGAACGGAATACCGCACATTGGCGCACGTTCTTCCAGTCCGCAGTTCTTACCGGTTAATGTGATCTCCAGTTCTCTGGATGCAGTAATGGCATCGTCAAAGAACATTTCGTAAAAGTCACCCAGTCGGTAAAACAGGATGCAGTCCCGGTACTCTTCTTTTGTCTTCAAGTACTGCTGCATCATGGGTGTCATTGTATTTTTGTCACTCATTATTTCTTCATTTCTCCCATATAATAAAAGCCCTTACATTCTGCCAGATAAACATCTACGATCTTTCCGATCAGATCAGCTGTTCCCGGAAAATGTACCAAGAGATTGTTGCTCAATCGTCCGGTCACCAGAGAGGCATCATGATCATTGATCTCTTCTACCAGTACCGGCAGGGTCTGACCGGTCAGCCGGGCAGATTCTTCTCTTGAGATTTCCTGTACTTCTTTTAACAGACGGTCAAAACGAGGCTTTACAACTTCTTCCGGCACCTGATTGTCCATTTTGGCAGCAGGTGTACCGGTACGTTTGGAATAGATGAAAGTAAAAGCACTGTCATAGCGAACTTTTCTTACCACATCCAGTGTTTCTTCAAAGTCTTCTTCTGTCTCCCCCGGGAAACCTACAATGATATCGGTAGTCAGGGAAATATCCGGTATCGCATCTTTTAATTTTTTCACCAGTGTCAGATACTGTTCTTTGTCGTAATGACGGTTCATAATCTTTAAAAGTCGGCTGCTTCCTGACTGCAGAGGAAGATGCATGTGCTTGCAGATTTTCTTCGAATGCGCCATCACCTCAATCAATTCATCAGATAAATCCTTGGGATGGGAGGTCATAAAACGGATACGTTCCAGCCCTTCAATTTTTTCGATTTCCTGAAGGAGCTGTGCGAACGTAACCGGCTGTTCCAGATTTTTGCCATAAGAGTTCACATTCTGTCCCAGAAGCATGACTTCTACCACTCCATCCGCTACCAGACGTTCTATTTCCCGGATGATATCCTTCGGTTCTCTGCTTCGTTCCCTGCCGCGAACATACGGAACAATACAGTAACTGCAGAAATTGTTGCAGCCAAACATGATGTTCACCCCAGACTTAAATGGATATTTTCGCTCTACCGGAAGATCTTCCACAATCCTGGTCGTATCCTTCCAGACATCAATCACCATCTTACCGGAAGTCAGCCGCTGGTAAATCAGCTCCGCAAACTTATAGATATTGTGGGTTCCAAAGATCAGGTCAACAAAACGATAACTCTTCTGCAGCTTTTCCACAACTTCTTTTTCCTGCATCATGCAGCCACATAAAGCGATCAGCATATGAGGATGTTTTTTCTTAATACCGCCAAGAACTCCAAGGCGGCCATAAACACGCAGGTTGGCATTTTCCCTTACGGTACAGGTATTATAAATGACAAAGTCTGCATCTTCCCCTTCCACCAGCTGATAGCCGATCTTTTCCAGAATACCGGCCAGCTTCTCACTGTCTCTGGCATTCATCTGACAGCCAAATGTGATTGGAGATGCCGTCAGCGGACGTCCAAGCTCCTTTGAGAGCTCAGCAATCTTTTCTCTGCATTTTTCCATGAAATAGTACTGTCGTTCCGGTTCTTTTTTCGGGATGATTTCTCCATATATCGTAGATTCCGTTACTAGCAGTTCTGGTGCCACATCATACTGATCAGAAGGAATCTGATCAAATACCTGAAAATCAAAGGCAATGGCTACACTGGTCATACCCGGATGAGCCGCCAGAAAACGGTCATAAAATCCCTGTCCGTAACCACAACGATGGCGGTTCTTATCAAATCCTACGCCCGGCACAATCAAAAAAGCATCTTCTTCCGTTGCTTCTATCTCAGTAACTGGTTCTGGAATATCATAATATCCAGGAGCCAGATCATCATAAGAAGTAATGTAATAATACTTCATGGTACCAGGCCCTGTTACCTTTGGAGCAGCAGTCTTCTTACCCATAGCCCATGCTGCTTCCAGCATTGGCCGAACAGACACTTCTCCCTTACAGTCCATATAGACAAAAATAGTGTCGGCATTTTGAAATGCCGGCAACTCAATAATTTTCTGATTAATCAGTTGGCTTTTTTTCTCTAATTCCTGTGGATCAGAACTTTTTCTGACCTGGAATACTTTTTTTCTAATTTCCTTTTTTTCCATGTTTTGCTCCGTATTTTTCACCCAGATTTACAATAGTTCCATCTTTTTCTTTGATATCAATATTATCCAGCTGTGATTTTAAGCTGGCTCTGAATGCTGCGATATATTCTGCACGAAGTACCTGCTGCTCCATTTTTTCTTCTGCAGTCAGTCCTTCCGCTTTGGCTTTATGTGCAAGTTCATTAATACGTGCTATTTGTTTTTCTGAAACTCCCATAGTTCCTCCTGTTTGTTATTTATTGATGCTATGCAGATATTCTTCCAGCGAAAACGTATGATCTTTCTTTCCCAGAAACAGGGTGCCTAAGTTTTCTCCCAGGAGAAGTTTATGAATAATATGAAAATCTTTTCCGTTGGCGATGATCATGTCTGCCCCGGATGAGGTTGCTATTCTGGCTGCTGACAGCTTGGTGCTCATGCCACCGGTTCCTACTGAACTGGTGGTGCCTTTCCCCATTTTCATCAGATCTTCATTTAAACTCTCTACTACATGGATAAATTCTGCGTCAGGATTTCGATGAGGATCATCAGTAAAGAGTCCGTCAATATCCGACAGCAGAATCAGTAAATCAGCCCCTACCAGAGAAGACACCAGGCAGACAACGTATCGTTGTCACCAAACTGAATCTCATAAGTAGATACGGTATCATTTTCATTTACAATCGGAATCGCATCCAGTTTCAGCAATTCCTGAAAAGTGTTATAAGCATTACGCCTGCTTTCATCATTCGTAATCGTATTCTTGGTCATCAGCACCTGTGCAGCCATATGACCATATTCGGCAAACAGCTTCTGATAAATCATCATCAGCTGTGCCTGACCGATGGCCGCACAAGCCTGCTTCTCTTCCAGTTTTTTGGGTTTTCTCTGAAAACCAGCACTCCGGCTGCCTACAGCAATGGCACCGGAAGATACCAGAATCACATCTTTTCCCATATTTTTAATATTACAGATCTCACGGATCAGAATCTCCAGCTTAGTCAGATCCAACGCACCGGTCTGTGGATGCGTCAGGGAAGAAGATCCGATCTTAATGATAATTCTGCTTTTGTCTTTTAATGTCTCACGGATATCCAACCTTTTTACCTCCTGCTGTATCCCTATAAAAATTTGATTTTTCTTAAAATTGCGATCAGTGTTGCACCTTTTGGCAATGTCTCAATCTCTGATTCACGGATGCCTTTCAGACGGATCAGAAAGAACCCATACACCAGAATGGCAATGAGAACTGCCAGAAGAACCGCAATCGCATTGGCAATGTAAGTAAGCATATCAGAAGGGTCACTTCCACCTGCCAGCAGAATCAGATGATCGACGCCCCAATATACTGCTATGGCTGCGATTCCCATAAATGCGGCGGAAATCAGTGGAATGATAAAGGTCTTCGGAATCTCCTGCCGATAATGCAGATGTCTCTTAATGGCCATGGAATTCAACACACATACAATAAAAGCAAACAGTGTATTGGCATATACGACACCATAAATATTCAGATTAAATCTCTTTAAAAAGAGAATCAGGGCTAAGACATGGATCACAAGCGCTATCGCACTGTGCTTTACCGGTTCTCGCATCCGGCTCATTCCCTGCAAAACAGCTGTGGAAAGCGTAGAGATTGCAAAGAGAACAATCATCAGCCGCCTGCCTGCATAATGCTTGCAGGAAGTCTGTGGCTGTCACGGAATAACAGCTGCATAATCGGCGAAGCAAGCGCTGCCAGCCCCACCGCACATGGAATCGTAATGATCATCGTATAGCGCATGGTAGTGCGCACCTTGATCTTTGCATCACGGTAATCCCCGTTAATCATAGCCGCCGATAAAGACGGAACTACCGATGGAGCCAGCGAAGAAGCCAGTACCAGAGGTACGTTCATCAGAACATAAAACTTTCCGCTGTAAATACCATAGATGATCGTGTATTGTTCCTTGGTATATCCCTGCCCTGCCAGAATCGTATTAAAAATAGACTGATCCAACGTCGGGGTGATATTGTAAATCAGTGTACTCAGCACTACCGGTAAAATGGTCGCAAGAATAGCTGTATAAATTGCCCGGTCAGACTCGGTTCTTTTCGTCTGGTCATGGCGCAGATACCTGCGATTGGATTTCTGGAAAACACTATATACAATTACCAGAAAAACAAGTGCGACGGCTACACTGACCACGGTACCGGATGTACCGCCTGCTGCTCCCATCGCCGGTCCCATAGACGGATCATCTACGGCAACAGAGACTCCATAACGGAATAACAGCGCAGCTGCTATCACAGACACAAAAGCGTTTACAATCTGTTCAATAATCTGAGAAACAGCTGTAGGAACCATGGACTCATGCCCCTGAAAATATCCACGAAAGACACCGGCGATGGCAAAAATAAAGATAGCCGGTGACAGAACACGCAGTGCGTAGGATGCATGGTCTACTTTCATAATGCTGCCACAGATAACGCCAGCCAGAAAGAAGGTCAGCAATGAGATGACGCCGCCTGCTATGACAGAGAATCGCATGGCACAACGGAATACTTTCTGTGCATTTTTATACTGCCTCTGGTGAATCCGTTCGGAAACCAGTTTGGAAACGGCAAGAGGCAGGCTGAAAGTGGAAATCATTAACAGGATCGTATAGATCTGATTGGCAGTGGTGTAATAACCGTTTCCCTCATCTCCCAGTATATTGGTCAGGGGAATTCGATAAATCATTCCAATGACTCTGGCAATAATCGATGCCACAGCAAGAATGGTACCCTGCACTAAATAATTCGATTTGTTTTCTTTCTTTTCCACTTAGCCTTATCCTCCATGTTACTTTTTGTTACTCTTTGTTCTGTCTGATCTTTTGTATGTCTCTTGCATTATTCAAAACTTGTATCGTCTTTTCTGGTATCCTGTACGATGCATACCCAGGTCTTACCCTGATTAATTGCAATTTCATTGCCATCTGCATCATAATATTTTGCAGGACCCCAGTCTGAATCTTTTATCCAGGTCGCATGTTCATAGGTACCTTTTGTGAACAGGATTGCATCTCCGCCTGAATTGGTGTTGATATTCAGATATCCATGATCATCATAATTCTGAATCTCGCAATACTGAATGATCACGTTATCAACGGCCAGCTGATCACCTGTGGTATCATCAATCTGTGCAGCACCTGCAGAGCGGTCAGGATATTCACTTCTTAAGTATTTTTCGGTTGTAGTATCATAATCGAAGAACGGATAGTTTGTATACTTATGCGGTACAATATGGGTTGCAGTTCCTTCCGGATAAGTTACTGTCTCTCCGTCAGCAGCGAACTTGAAGTGACCGGTATAGTCATTATCCAGTTCCATGCTGTAGCCCTTGCGTTCGATACCTTTTAAGATACCCTCTCCACTGGTATAGCAGTTATGTGGTGCTACACGGTCAGAAGAACGGAAGAAAACATCTTCACCGGCATAACCATTCAGTTCGCCAACGGAATCCTGATACTGCAGACCACTGATATTATTTACCATATCAGAATTCAGTAAATCATAAGCATATACTGCCTGTCCATAGTGTACATAGATTGCATCGAATTCCAGCGCCCAGTCAATATAATAGTCACGACAGCTTCTGACCGGACCAATCTTGTCAATGCCATCTACAGAATCAAAGATAGCCATCATACGAGTAATTTCTCCTTCAACCGGAGCTTCGTAAATCACAGATGCATTCTCTATTCCAGACTGTGGCAGAGCATTGATAATATTGTTAATCATCACAGCAACCGGCCGCTGAAGCGCAATTTCTGCATCCGTAAGCTGTCCGGTCAGATAACTGTGAATCTGTCCATTCTCATCCGGTGTTTCTCTTTCCCCGCCGCCTCGCTGAATATCAGTACGAGGTGTCTGATACCAGGAATCAGAACTTCCGGCACTTTCGGACGAATCATCAGAGTATTCTTCGCTGTAAGAGCCATCATCATAGTATTCTTCATTGTAGGAATCAATATCATAATAGGTTCCGTCATCATAATATTCCTCAGCGTATACCAGCTGTCCGGTCACCAGAGCAGACATTGCAGATACCCCAAGTAAACACGCTACCAGTTTCTTTCTCATAGTTATAGCCTCCTTTGTTTAAAAAATCAATCTCGGTTTATATGCAAAAGATTCAGTATGTCTTTTTGCTTTTGTTCCATAATCTTTGCTTCCGGCTCTGTCATATGATCATAGCCAATGAGATGATACATACTGTGAGCCACCAGAAAAGCGAACTCACGCAGCTGTGAATGCCCGTATTCAGCAGCCTGCGCATTTACATGATCCACTGAGATCACGATATCGCCCAGCATCAGTTCCCCACTGTCCGGATCAAAACTGTCCATGCCCTCTTCTTCAAGAAAATCAAATTCTCCCGGCACCGGAAACTGCGTCATTGGAAATGACAGTACATCGGTAGCCCGGTCAATTCCCCTCTGCTGCAGATTAATCTCATGGATTTCGCTGTCTGTTGTTAGCGTAAGATCAACCGTTGCTTCATAAGGACATTTTTCTGAATCCAGAACGGCATTCATTACCTGAAAGGCTACTTCTTTGCAGTCAAACTCAAATTCATTGGTACATTCTTCAGATAGATTCAGTGTCATAGTCGTTATCCTCTCTGATGTTCTGACGAACTTTTCTGTTTTCTGGAAGCAGTACGTCTGCTCTGCTTCGCCTCATAATCATCATAAGCCTTTACAATCTTCTGTACCAGAGGATGACGAACCACGTCTTTATTGGTAAGTGTGCAGAATGCAATTCCTTCCACCTTTCCAAGCACTCTGGCAGCTACATCCAATCCGGACTGCGTGCCGGACGGAAGATCCTTCTGTGTCATATCCCCGGTGACAATCACCTTGGATCCGAATCCGATTCTTGTCAGGAACATCTTCATCTGTGCCGGTGTGGTATTCTGGGCTTCATCCAGAATGATATAGGCATTATCCAGAGTACGGCCTCTCATATATGCCAGAGGTGCCACCTCAATCAGTCCTTTTTCCATATTTTTCTGGAAACTCTCCGGTCCCATGATCTGATACAATGCATCATACAAAGGACGCAGGTAAGGGTCTACTTTGCTTTGCAGATCCCCTGGCAAAAATCCAAGTTTTTCGCCTGCTTCAATTGCAGGTCTTGTAAGAATAATTCTTGCAACTTCTTCGTTTTTAAATGCCTGAATGGCCATCGCCATGGCCAGATAGGTCTTTCCGGTACCGGCAGGTCCGATCCCAAATACGATCATATTCTTGCGGATCGCATCAATATAAGCTTTCTGCCCTAATGTCTTTGGCTTTATCTGCCTGCCATTGATCGTATGGCAGATACAGTCCTTATCAATCTCTACGATAGCCGACTCCTGATCTTCCATGGCAAGTGCCAGTACGTAATCTACATTCTGTTCGGTAATGGTATTGCCGGCTTTCGCCAATGTGGTCAAACTCTCAATAATCTGAGCTGCTTTCCTGGATCCATATTCACTGCCCAGGATCTTAATATTGCCTTCTCTGGAAATAATCGTAACATGCAGCGTCTTCTCGATCCGCTTGACATGCTGGTCAAACTGACCGAAGATATTTGCTTCCAGATTCGCCGGTATCGTAACCGATGTCTCTATAATACTCATGAAAAGGTTCCTTCCTTGTTGTCTTCCATGACTTCTGTCTGCATGGATGGTATGCGTCTGGTGTCTGAAGTATATGCCTGATAAGTACAGACACACTTACAGAAAGTCATACCTGTTTCTATTCTAACATTTTTTTTCAATATTTGAACCCCTTTTTCTTTTTTTTCCGCAATAAATTTATCCAGTCTCTGGATAGAAAGTTCCTTCAGCTTCCGGTCTGACAGAAGAACCGGATGCTGAGCGAATGTCCGGATTCTGATTTTTCCCCATATCACAGGAAGATAGAAATCCGAAAAAAGGGTCAGCTGATGTTCTTCTGTTACTATTTCGTGCTGTGTTGTATCTGGAAGATCCGTCAGCGTAGAAAAGAATTGTTGAAAGAACTTCAAATAATATCTATGCTTCACTTCCTCAGAAAAAAGAATCTGCATCTGCTCCCGTGAAATGATGCTGGTGTAAGTATCGGAAATCTCCAACACAATATCTGCATCTGCATTTACGTATTCCTGCGCAACAACTTCATTTTCATCATTCGTGACCGGAATAATACCAGATACAAGCAGATCTCCTTTTTGCACCTCCTGCCCGATTGCCACGCAGGCCACACCTGAACGGATGACCATATCTGTGACCGTTCCGTCGCAGGCTGCGACCAGACTGCTTCCTGATGAATCGAACGAGGTTTCTTCTGGAAGCACAGAATAGCTTTGGTCTGTATTTTCCTTCAGATCAATTTTCAAAAGTGTTCCCTGTTTTCGGACAGCCACCCAGGTAACTTTCGGGAAAGCATTTCGAATATCAGCTGCGGTCTGTTTACAGTCGATGTCTTTCTTTGCACTTCCGTATCCGATACTGGAATCATTCAGATACTGCATCAGCTGCTCCCTGGTAATTTCCTGATTTCCATGGATCTCGATTTTCCAGATATGCTGGGACAGCAAATATAGAAAAAAACAGCACCAGATCCATCCAAGCAAAAGAAACTTGCGTTTTCGGTGCTGTTTCAGAAAAAAAGGAAAACCGTATTTTCTGGTCACAGATACATGTACACGGCATTTTTTTACAAGACGTTTAATTTTCAGGAAATCTTCCGCTTTCATAGTCATTGTAAAGTTCTCGTCTCCCCCTGCAATTTGATACAGAGGAATCCCATGATTGACACAGAGATTGAAAAAACGTTCACAGGAACAGCCGGTAACTGATACTCTGATATATCCTGTCAGAAGAGAATATTCATTCTGCATAAAAAACCTGCCTTTACAAAAAAGTGATTTGCTCAATACAGCCCGCCACAGTCAGCCGGGTACCTGAATATTCCAGGATCAGCAGATCATGACCGCAGAGTTCTATCTGACAGGTTTTACATTGCAGGAGCAGCTTTTTTTCATCATAATCAATGATGCGGCTGTAGTTTTCCAGCTTCATCTGCCGATTTCCAAATAATTGCAGATAAGCGCACCCCGGAAACGTGTCCGCTGGGATTTCCATGGTTTCCATAACCCTGGGAGCTGATTTCAGAAAGAACATTTTTTCACCAATCTATGCTGTTTTCTAAAAGATATGTATTTTCTGATACAGATATGTCACTCCCGATCTTTTTCCCGGTAAAAAATCAGTCCAAACCAGGTAACCGTATGCATATCCGTGTAAAAATCTATCTGATATTTTTCCGTCAGATCTATAACTAATATGCCATAACTCTCTATACAGGGAATCGCCATATCCGGATGACGGCAGCCGTCCGGATATGCACATTTGCTGCAAATCTGACAGGAATCTCCTGACAATGCAAAACAGGAAATCCCTGCTTCACGAAATTCTTTTAGCATTTCTCTGGTGATTTCTTCGTGAGAGGTACGAGAGGCCAGTGCTTCGGAAAAAATGGAAGAGTCCGTCACTTCTGCCTGCGTCGTATAAAGCAGTACCCGGTCATAATCTTGACAGCGTTTGCGGCATTCTTCTACTTCTCCTACCCCTGGAGGACAGGACCATGATTTTCCGTAACGTTCACACTCGGTCTCACAGATATGACGCACTTTTTCGGAAAATACCAATTCCGATGTAGCACAGAACGCATACTGGATCAGGGGATATTGACTGATTATGGTTTCTATTTTATCTGCTATTGTTCTCATAAGCTTGAACCTCGTTTTCATTCATTGTTCATTTATGGTATGGTTCACCAAAAGAAATCCGATATCCACGGTAGATCTGCTCCAGCAATATCACCCTCATCAACTGATGAGGGAAAGTCATATCGGAAAAGCTCAGACTATAGTCGGCCATTTTCAGAATACGCTCATCCAGTCCCAAAGATCCTCCAATAAAGAACATAATATGGCTCACTCCCCGTACCCCAAGCTGTTCTATATAAGCGGAGAACTTTTCAGATGTCATACGTGAGCCCTGAATAGCCAAAACGATTTTAAACGCATCATCTTTTACATATTTTAACAGACGGTCGCCTTCTTTTGCCTTAATCTGGTCAATTTCCGTCTGACTGGCACAATCCGGAGTCTTTTCATCTGCTACTTCCACAATTTCCAGCTTACAATATCTGGAAAGCCGTTTGGCATACTCGGCAATGGCATCACTAAAATATTTTTCCTTGATTTTTCCAACGCAAAAAATGGTAATTTTCATAACGACTCCTTTATCTGATCATAGAAACAGATACGGAAAAAGGGCTGCAGTTTTCTACTGCAGTCCTCTTCCTGATTCTATATTTTTTTATTTATTGCTTAAGAATTCGTGAATACCTTTTGCTGCTGCTTTACCTGCTCCCATAGCAAGAATAACAGTAGCTGCACCCGTAACAGCATCACCACCGGCATACACGCCATCCTTAGATGTCTTACCAGTTTCTTCATCTGCAATGATACATTTACGCTTATTTGTATCCAGACCGATTGTAGTAGAAGAAATCAGTGGGTTTGGTGAAGTACCAAGGGACATAATAACGGTGTCCACATCCAGTACAAATTCAGATCCAGGAATAGCAACCGGTCGTCTTCTTCCAGATGCATCCGGCTCACCAAGTTCCATGCGTACACACTTCATACCTGCTACCGCATCCTCTTCATTGACCAGGATCTCAGTCGGATTGGTCAGAAGATCGAAGATAACACCTTCTTCTTTTGCATGATGTACTTCTTCTGCTCTTGCAGGAAGTTCTGCCTCACTTCTTCTGTATACGATATGTACTTCTGCACCGAGACGAAGTGCTGTTCTGGCAGCATCCATCGCTACGTTACCACCACCGACAACGGCTACTTTTTTGCCTCTTACGATTGGTGTATCATAATCTTCACGGAAAGCTTTCATCAAATTATTTCTGGTCAGGTATTCATTCGCTGAAAATACACCCTTTGCAGTTTCTCCAGGAATACCCATGAACATTGGAAGACCGGCGCCAGATCCGATAAATACAGCTTCAAATCCTTCTTCCTCCATCAGCTCATCAATCGTGATGGAGCGGCCGATGATTACATTCGTCTCAATCTTAACACCCAGCGCTTTTACATTTTCTACTTCTTTTGCTACTACATCCAGCTTCGGAAGACGGAATTCAGGGATACCATATACCAGAACGCCGCCGGCTTCATGAAGCGCTTCAAAAATAGTAACATCGTAACCCAGCTTTGCAAGGTCACCGGCACAGGTAAGTCCGGAAGGACCGGAACCGATCACTGCTACTTTCTTTCCATTTTTCTGTGCAGCAGGAGCTGGTTTCATGCCATTCTCTCTTGCCCAGTCAGCCACAAAACGTTCCAGCTTACCGATGGAAACTGCTTCACCCTTGATACCACGGATACATTTTCCTTCACACTGGCTTTCCTGTGGGCAAACACGGCCACAGATAGCAGGAAGTGCGGAAGATTCGGAAATTACTTTGTATGCTTCTTCAAAGTTTCCTTCTTTTACTTCATGAATAAATCCAGGAATATTAATGCTTACAGGACATCCCTGTACACATTTTGCATTCTTACAGTTGAGACATCTGGAAGCTTCTTCCATTGCCTCTTCTTTATTGTATCCCAGACATACTTCGTCAAAATTGGTTGCTCTGACCTGTGGATCCTGTTCTCTTACAGGAACTTTCTTTAATACATCTGCCATTATTTGTCACCTCCACAATTTCCACATCCGCCATGATGTGTTTCACCTTCACGCAGTTTTAATAAAGCACGGCCTTCTTCTGTCTTGTAAAGAGCCTGTCTCTTCATGGCTACGTCGAAATCGATCTTATGACCATCAAATTCAGGTCCGTCTACGCATGCAAATTTTACCTCATCACCTACCATCACTCGACAGGCACCACACATACCTGTACCGTCTACCATAATCGGGTTCATACTGACAACAGTAGGAATGTTTAGTTTCTTTGTAGTCAGGCAGCAGAATTTCATCATAATCATAGGCCCGATGGAAACACAGTGATCGTAAGTCTTACCTTCTTTTGTTACCAGATCTTCGATTACTTTGGTAACCATACCGCTTCTTCCATAGGATCCGTCATCTGTTGTAATGTAAAGATTACCTGACACTTCCTGAAGTTCTTTCTCCAGAATCACAAGATCTTTTGTCTTGGCACCAACGATAACATCTACATCTACCCCATGCTCATGCAGCCATTTTACCTGAGGATAAACAGGTGCAGTTCCTACACCACCTGCAACGAACAGGATCTTCTTTTTCTTTACTTCTTCCAGTGGTTCTGTACATAAATCAGAAGGCTGGCCAAGTGGTCCTACAAAGTCTCTGAAAGAATCACCAGCCTGAAGCATGGAGAATTTTTCTGTAGATGCTCCGATTGGCTGGAATACTATAGTAATAGTCCCTGCCTCACGATCATAATCACAAATGGTAAGTGGAATTCTTTCGCCTACTTCATCCATTTTTACAATGACAAACTGTCCCGGCAGGCAGTGTTTTGCAACACGAGGAGCTTCCACAACCATCTTGTAGATGTTGCCGGCAAGCTTACCTGCTTCTAAAATCTTGTACATATACATTTCCTCCTTTATATTCTGCCTTTATCAGGCTAAATTCCAAACTTATTTCATAATACTTCATTTCGTCATTTTCGTCAATATTTTGTTCAGTTTTTAGACATTCTCGTCTATATATTGCTCAAATTCTTCCATAGACATGAGTACTTTTCTTGGCTTTGTGCCTTCTTCCGGTCCAACAACACCGGCTTCAGAAAGCTGATCCATAATACGCGCTGCACGATTAAATCCAATCTTGAATACACGCTGCAGCATACCGATGGATGCCTTATCTTTTTCAATGATAAATTTACCAGCTTCTGCAAAATGGCTGTCCAGCTCATTGCCGCCTCCAGCTCCGCCAGGAGCAACCGGAGAACTCTGGGCTACGGTATTCATCCGTGCCTCCATCTGCTTATGGTAAACGCTCATATCATTTTTCTGTGTAAGAAACTCCGTCACCTTGCTGACTTCCGCATCTGAAACAAAAGATCCCTGGACACGAACCGGTTTGGAATAGCCCTGCGGATAAAACAGCATATCGCCCTTTCCAAGCAGCTTTTCCGCACCTGTCATATCCAGAATAGTTCTGGAATCCACGCCACTGGTTACTGAAAATGCAATTCTGGAAGGCATATTCGCTTTAATCAGACCAGTGATGACATTTACAGATGGGCGCTGCGTTGCAATAATCAGGTGAATGCCCGCTGCTCTTGCCAGCTGAGCCAGACGACAGATCGCATCTTCCACTTCACCAGGCGCTACCATCATCAGGTCTGCCAGCTCGTCAACGATAATCACAATCTGAGGCAGTTTCTTTGGCTTATTCGGATCATCGATATCACCCAGTTGTTCTACCCTGGCATTGTAACCCTTCAAGTCACGGACACCGGCATCCGCAAACTTCTGATAACGGTCTGTCATCTCTGCAACACCCCAGTTCAGTGCGCCGGAAGCCTTTTTGGGATCCGTGACAACCGGAATAAAAAGATGGGGAATGCCATTATAAACACTAAGCTCTACTACTTTCGGGTCAATCATGATCAGCTTCACGTCTTCCGGGTCCGCTTTATAGATGATACTCATGATCAATGTGTTAATGCAGACCGATTTACCCGAGCCTGTAGCACCAGCAATCAACAGGTGCGGCATCTTTGCAATATCGGTAACTACCACCTTACCGGCAATATCCTTTCCGACTGCAAAGGAAAGATCTGATTTGGCATTCTGGAATTCATCAGATTCCAGAAGCTCTCTCAGGTATACCGCACTGTTCTCTTTATTTGGTACTTCAATACCCACAGCTGCCTTTCCGGGAATCGGTGCCTCAATACGAATATCTTCCGCCGCCAGATTCAGCTTGATATCATCAGCAAGGCTGACAATACGGCTAACCTTTACACCCTGCTCCGGCTGAAGCTCATAACGGGTAACTGCAGGACCGCAGCTGACATTCGTTACTGTGACATTCACCCCGAAACTGTGAAGTGTTTCCTGCAGCTTTCTTGCCGTTTCTGTCACTTCATCGTTGGTATTACCACCGGAAGATCCAGAAGGTTTTTTCAAAAGATCCAGTGGTGGAAATACATATTCCGCTTTCGGCGCTTCTTCATTTTGTTTAATCTCTTCTGCCACACTGTCCAGTGCCAGCTCCTGTTCTTCCCTGGAAGAATGAGGATTTTTCAGTTTCGTTTTTGCCGTAATCTCCCCTGTTTCGGATACGGTATCCACTTCTGCCGATGTCTTATCTGTGGCTGTTGGCTGTACGGTCTCCGATACCGTCTTATCGGCAGAGACTTCTTTTCCTGTATCAACTGCCTGCTCTCTGGCGTTCTTTCTGGATGCAGCTTCCTGCAGGAATTCCGGCATTCCCAGTGACGGTTCTCTGGATACGGTTGTGGCTACCGGTGTTGCAGAAGAAATCACCTGGGAACTTCCGTTTCTCTGAATCGTAAAATTCAGCTCCGGAACTGTCTCCGACTTTTTTGCAGGAATGTTTTCCGGAATCGTTGCAGCCTTCGTAACCTTTTTTGCAGTGACAGACTTTATCTTCTCTGGCCCTGGAACGGCCTCCTCTGCTTTTTTAGCTCTGGAAGGATCCAGCACAGCAGTTCCAGTGCGTTTCTCACTGGTAATCTTTGGAACTACTTCATGTACCTCCTCCGGTGCAGGAAGATTCATATCAAACGTTGTATTTTTACTGACACCAGTCACGATGCGTTCACGCCTGGGCTCTCGTATTTCTTTCGCAAGACTGTGATTCGCCTGACGTATCTCTTCAATCTCCTGCTGCATTTTAGCCTGTTCCTGGAGCCGGCTTCGTCTCTTTTTCTGCTGATTCAGTTCACGCTGCATCTGCTTGCGGGTTCTGGCCTGTCCCAGCGCATCACCGCCTTCACTGCGAATATTGTCAAAGACAGAATATCCGGTGAGCAATACCATACTGATGATAAATAAAATAATATTGCAGATCCAGGTACCGATCTCTCCCACTCTTGGAGAAAACAGCAGATAAATCATTCCACCTGCCATACCTCCACTGTTTTTTTCTTCTCTGCAGGAACTATAATAGTCTCCCAGAGTCATAGAAACAGAAAGCGGATGGGATACCAGCGTAAAGAAACAGCATAATGATACCACCAGCAGTGAAATAGCAAGCACTTTCATCCAGGCCTGCATACTTCCCCGATTTGCAATCAGAAAAGCTGTGATAAAAAATAAAATAAATGGCTGTGTATAAGCCAGCAGGCCAAAGATGCCAAAAAAGAATCCACTGATGGAACGTCCAATGATACCGCCTGCGCCAAACACCGTTCCTAAAAACAGAATGATGCAGAAAGCAAGCATCAGCCAGAGCAGTACTTCTGCCCATACAGGAGTTCCGGTTTTTCTGGTTCTCGAAATATCCGGTACCTCTACAGACTGGCGTTTTTTGCTGCTTTTGCCGGTGTTATTCTTCTGGCTGCCTGTTTTTTTGCCTGATGAAGTTTTTGTTCCTGTCTTTTTCGAAGTCGGTGTTCTTCCAGAAGAAGATTTTTTCTCTTTTGTCTGATCCGTTGCTGTTTTTTTCTTTGTTGCCATGTTCTCTCCCTTAAACGATTATCTCATAACCACATACCCAATAATGGAAATACTTCCAAGAATCAGGCAGTAGATTGCAAATCCTCTGAATTTTTTCTTTCTGACAATTGTCAGCATCTTCCTGCAGCTGAAGTATCCCACAACTCCTGCTGTCACAGCACCCGCCAGGTAAATAAAAAACTGTGACAGACTGATTCTGCTGGAAAATGCCTGTCCAATCTCCAGGCATGCTGCTCCCAAAATAGCCGGAATCGCCATAATAAAAGAATACTTCACCGCAAACCTTTTGTCATACCCACTGATCAGACAGGCTGCAATGGTAGTTCCTGATCGTGACAGCCCAGGTAATGTACTAATTCCCTGGGCAATTCCTACCAGAAACGAATTCGTAAAGCTGATATCCTTCGGAATCTTTTTTCCGTTCTCCGATACATCTGCAATAATCAGAAAAACTGCTGTCAAAATCAGGCCGATTCCAGGCGCAAGAAGAGAATCAGAAGCTAATGTAACCAGATCTCTGGCTGCATATCCGATCACTGCAGTAGGTATCGTGGCACAAAGCACCATAACGACAAAACGCCGATAATTATTGTGTAATATTTTTTTATACCGTCTGGCATCTTTCTCTTTCTTATTATGTATCAAAACAGACCCATTAGCCCAGATATCAGACACCATGCGGATGGTTTCTCCAATCATCCGCAGTACATCCCTGCGAAATACCACGCAGATTGCAATCACAGTTCCCAGATGTACCATTACATCAAAAAGCAGTCCGCCATCTGTCCGAATTCCGAAAAGATTTCGAAGAATGGACAGATGACCGGAACTGCTGACTGGCAAAAACTCAGTGATCCCCTGAATGATGCCCAAAAAAACTGACTGTATGAATGTCATATCATTCTCCTTATCCGTGCATACCTATACATGATTTCAAATTATAGCATAATTTTAAAATCAGTACAAATGTTATCTGAAGGTTCAATCTCCTCCTATCATTGCATAGATCTTTCTCAATGCCTGAGAGATTCCTCCCACTTCGTCAATAATATGCTCTTCCACTGCCTGCTGGCCTACCAGTATAGTCCCAAGATCCTTTGTTAACATACCTGTATCCAGCATTAGTTTTTCCAGGCGTTCTCTTTTGGCACCACAATGAGAAGAAATGAACCCAAGGATCCGATTCTGCATCTGCCGGAAATAATCATAGGTCTGTGGGGCGCCAATCACAGTTCCGCTCATACGAACCGGATGAATCACCATAGTACCAGTCTCTACAATAAAGGAATAATCTGTGGAAACGGCAATTGGCACCCCAATCGAATGACTGCCGCCCAGCACCAGTGAAACAGTTGGCTTACTCAAAGAGGCAATCATCTCTGCAATAGCAAGCCCGGCCTCCACATCACCTCCGACCGTATTCAGAAGCACCAATACCCCCTGAATGTCACGACTGTCTTCGATCGCAGCAAGCTGGGGCAGCAAATGTTCGTATTTTGTAGTTTTACTTGCAGAAGGCAGACACTCATGTCCCTCGATTTCTCCAATAATCGAAATGAGATGAATATGATGATCCAGAGATACCTGTCCAAAGTCCCTGATTTTCTTATCCTGACTGTTCCCTGCTTCTGTTGTTTCTTCTTTGATTTTCTCTTCTTTCTTTTCGCTTTCCATGACATACCTCACATTCTTGTATATAAAGATGCCAGGGTCAAAAGGTCTAAACCCACATGAGCTTGCTCATAGGTGGGTGAAAGTCCTTGGGACCCGCCCCGATATGAGCATAAAAGTGGGATGATAGTCCCACGATATGCGAATATTGGGTAGGATTGTGGGAGTGCATAGCACGAAACAATCCGTAGGCATCAACGTCGGGGGCTTTTGACCCCGACATCATATAATATAGTATGTCCGGTTCTGTAAAAGTTCATACCGGATGTCATCCTGTCGGGACAAAACTTCTGCAGGAAAAGAAAATCCTCTGTCAGCTTTCCTGCTGACAAAGGATCTCGTGTTGCCGGTTATGATAATGGATAAGTATAGAAATACTCTTCTTCCAGATCATGCACCATCTGAATATAAAGATCTCTGCATTCCTGCATACGTTCAGACTCTATCATGTGAATACATGGATTCAAATATGTCTCCCAGATATGCCGGTAAACTTCCTCTTTTCGATCAGAATGATTAATATGTTTTACAATCGTCGGAGCCACATCATAATATTCATGAATAATGGCTTCTCCATCTTCCTGCTCCATCAGGTAGGTATCTCGGTAATTACGTAAGAGTGTCAGTTCATAGCAGTCATCTGGTTTACCGAATGTCTCACAGACAGCTGTGGTAATATAACACCATTTGTGCTTGAAACCAGCCTGAATATCTTCCACTCTGGCAGCTGAAATGTTACTCTCCGGGAACTTTTCTTTCCAGGAAATCAACAGTCTGTCCGTCAGAGGCTTCACGCTTTCTCCGTCATATTTTCCAAGTGCCGGCAGTACATAGACAACCATAAACAGATTCAGATTCATGGCCACCGCGTTTTTTTTCGATTTTTTGGTAACTCCCTGAAGTATATCATCTGCCTTACCGGCAACTGCATTTGCCATATTGGCAATAAACTGTTCCTTATCGATTGCATTATGATATCCATCTTCCAGCGCCTGGAAAGCAACAAAGCTGGATTCATAAAATTCAGAAAAAGCATCCATATAGAATTTTTTATGAAATCTCTCCAGAAGAGGATCCATATGTTCAAAGACGCCTTCCATTCCGTGCAGCGCTGTAAGATATGTATTTTCCATCATTATTCCTCCAGATTGGTATATACGTTCTGTACATCATCGTCTTCATCCAGAAGATCCAGTGTTCTCTGAAGATTTTTGAGCATAGTCTCATCTGTCAGAGCAACATAGTTCTGTGGGATCATGGTTACTTCTGCAGAGGCCATCGGAACGCCTTCTTTTTCCAGTGCTTCTCTTACATTGCTGAACTCATCCGGATCTGTGATGATCTCAAAGCTGTCCTCTTCATCTGAGAAATCTTCTGCACCGGCATCCAGAGCCATCATCATCAGATCATCTGCGTCGATCTCACATTCTTCTTTATCAATGATAATCTGGCCTTTTTTATCAAAGCTGTAAGAAACACATCCAGGAGTACCAATGCTTCCGCTTCCTTTTGTGAATGCACTTCTGACATTGGCAGCAGTACGGTTCTTGTTGTCGGTCAGAGCATCCACGATAATTGCGATTCCGCCTGGTCCGTATCCTTCATAAGAAACGTATTCATAATTTACAGAATTGGCATCTCCTGCTGCCTTTTTAATACCACGGTCAATGGTATCATTTGGCATGTTGTTTGCCTTTGCTTTCGCAATTACATCACGAAGTCTGCTGTTATTAGCCGGGTCTGCGCCGCCTTCTTTTACAGCAACTGCAATTTCACGTCCAATGATCGTAAAAATCTTTCCCTTTGCTGCATCATTTTTTTCCTTTTTGTGCTTGATGTTAGCGAACTTTGAATGTCCTGACATAATCTTTTCTCCTTTATTCCTGTATTTCGTCAGCCACAGCTTCCTCCGGAAGCCGACTTACTCTCACTGTCTCAATCATCTTATTTGCGACCTTCTCAATCTGGAACAGATATCCGCAGGCTTCTATTCTGGAGTGTTCATCCTCATCCGGGATCTTATCCAGTCTGGAAATCAGATAACCGTTCAACGTCTCAAACTCTGTCTCTTCAAATTCGATTCCCAGCTCCTCTGCCACTTCTGTCAGCGGTGCGAGACCGGAAATCAGGTAAGTATCGTCATCAATTTTCTGAATGACAGGTTCATCATTATCATATTCATCCTGAATGTTTCCAACGATTACCTCCAGAATGTCCTCCATCGCCACAAGACCTGCCGTCTGTCCATATTCATCGGCAATAATCACCATCTGCAGCTTCTGTGACTGCATCATCTGAAACAGACTGGTCAGTTCCTTCGTTTCCGGAATGAATACAGCTTCTCTGAGAAGTCCCCTGATATCGCGGATTTTCCAGTCAGCAAATCCGTGCTGAGTCATGCATCTCATTGCGTCTTTCAAAAACAGAATACCGATCACATTATCCATATTTTCCTCATAAACGGGAAATCTGGAATGGCTGTCATTCAGCATAAAATCCAGTGCATCCTTCAGTGTCATTTCACAGTCAATTCCAACTATATGCCGTCTGTGAGTCATAACATCCTGTGCCTGCTGTCTGGCAAGATCAAATATGTTCTTAATCATATCTGTCTCGTCTTCCCGTATGATTCCCTGCTGGCATCCTTCTTCTACCATAGAGACAATCTCTGCCTGAAATTCTTCTGTGCTGGGAGTAGAAATCCCAAACTGCTGGGCGAGACGCTCCATAAAAGATTTTGACAATTTCGTACATCCTTTCTGTTTTATCTTAGATTCATCGTTTAAATATAACATTGATCTTTCATTTCGTCAAGACAGGTATGTACCTAAATCCAGACTGATCATCAGTGCCCGGTCAATCTTTTTCAGAATTCCTTCATCCAGATGACAGACTTTATCTCTCAGGCGTGATTTGTCAATCGTACGAAGCTGTTCCAGTAAAATAACAGAATCTTTTACAATATGATAGCTTGCCGCGTCAATTTCGATATGAGTAGGCAGCTTTGCCTTATTCATTCTGGATGTAATGGCTGCTACAATCACGGTAGGACTGTGTTTATTTCCTACGTCATTCTGAATCACCAGAACCGGCCGGATGCCGCCCTGCTCTGAGCCGATGACAGGTCTCAGATCTGCATAAAAAATATCTCCTCTGCGAATTATCAAAACACTCACACTCCATTTTGATCGTTGTCGGAGTCGTCTGTCATTTTTATGTCTTTCAGAAATATGACAGTTGCGTAACTGTTCCTAAGTTTCTCCGATGGCTGGAGTATTTCCCTGTCTGACCGGAATTATGCAATGTTTTTATCGTTTCGTATTCCTTTTACTATATGTGGAAGATCTCTTTTGGTTACACCGGCATCCCGTGGCGATAATAAACACGGGGAACCCGCCTGCTGATATTACAGACAAATTCATACGGAAATCTCTGACACAGCTCCGATAATTCCTCCACACGCAGTTCCTCTTCCCGGTCTTTCCCCATCAGAGTCACTTCTGTTCCCCTCTGAACATCCGGGATATCCGTGACATCTACCATAAACTGATCCATACATACACGTCCCAGTATCGGAGCCCTGCGTCCGTGAATCAGGACACAGCCCCGGTTCGAAAGCATACGTGGATATCCATCTGCATATCCGACCGGGATTGTTGCTACCAACATTTTTTCCGGAGTGGTATAGATTCCGCCATAGCTGATCTCTACTCCTGCTTCCACTTCTTTTACAAAAGAAACACGGGCCTTCCATTCCATGACAGGATGAAGCGGTACTGTCGGCTTATCTACTTCATCCGATGGATAGATTCCATAAATCGTGATACCTGCCCTTACCACATCCAGATTTGCATATGGCATATCAATAATTCCCGCACTGTTGGAGCAGTGACAGATCGGAATCTGAATACCTGCTTCCTCAAGACGGTCTCGAAAAGTAAGATACCTGTGGAACTGTCGGTTGGCACAGGTTTTATCTTTTTCATCCGCCCGGGCAAAATGTGTGAACATCCCCTCGATTTGAAGATTCGGAAGTTTGCTGATCTGAAGCACTTCTTCTACACTTTCTTCATTGTCTTTCAGACCGATTCTGGTCATTCCGGTATCCAATGCCAGATGTATCAGTGCTGTCAGATTCTTTTTTGCAGCTGTATCCGAAAGACATTTTGCTGTCGCATAATCAAAAACCGGAAAACGCACCTGATTTTCAATCAGATCTGCGTAATACTCTTCAAAGACATAGCCCAGAATCAGGATCGGCTTGTGAATACCGGCTTTCCGGAGTTCCAGAGCTTCTTCCGCTGTAGCCACCGCATATCCCCAGATATAAGAATAAGATTCCAGCAGTCTGGCAACAGGAACTGCTCCATGTCCATATGCATCTGCTTTGATCACTGCAATCATACTGGTATCTTCCCGGATATTTTTCCTCATGGATTCAAAATTAAACACAACCGCATCCAGATCTACGGCTGCATAAGTTCTGCTATAACTGTTCATGATATTACCTTTCATTCTATGCCATATAAAATATGTTCCACAATATCACTTGCCATCATGGAATAGGTCCCCCGTTCCTTTTTTGCATCATCTCCCGCCAGTCCATGCACATAGACCCCCAGCCGGGCTGCTTCAAAAGGCACCATATGCTGAGCGAGGAATCCACCGATGATACCTGTCAGTACGTCACCGCTTCCCGCTGTCGCCATACCATGGTTACCCGTATCATTTATATATTCATCCGTTCCATCTGTAACAATGGTGTGACTTCCTTTGAGTACCATAATCACATGATGCATTTTGGCGTAGGCTTTTGCACAAGCATGCCTGTCTGCCTGAATGTCATTTACGGACATCTGACTTAACCGGCTCATTTCCGCCGGGTGAGGTGTCACAATCATGGAACCATTTCTCTCTTCATACCAGGCAGGGTGTTTTGCCAGAAGATTTAATGCATCCGCATCGACCACCTTGGAAAGCTGACTTCTCAAAACAGCCCGCGTGATCTCTTCTGCACAGTGGACTGTCCCAGCCCCGGTCCGACTGCAATGGCTGTTTTTCCCTTCATGATTTCCTCCAGCCGGTCTGCCTCCCAGTGCTCCGGTGAATAGGTATACAGTACCGCTTCCGGTATTCGTTCCTGTAAAATAATACGGTTGCACTCTTCCGTATAGATATAAACCAGACCGGTACCTGCACGATAAGCTGCTTTCGCTGCCAGATAGGCTGCACCACACATATTACGGCTGCCTGCGATCAGCAAAAGTTTCCCATAGTCTCCCTTGTTGGAGTCTTCCTGGCGATGAGGCAACGCTTCTTTTAATTTTTCTCGCTGATATGATGTTATCTGCATAGTCTCTCCAAAAGAAATGCTGCCAAAAATATTTCCGAAACATGTTGCCCGGAATCTTCTGGCAGCGTTGCTTTTCTTATTTTCTGTTTTTTCTGTTGATATTATAGGATAACTGCATCAGACTTTCTGACAGATGGACATTCTCCACTACCACATCCGGTGGAAGATCCAGATCTGTATGAGCAAAATTCCAGATGGCTTTTACTCCTCCCTTTACCAATACCGGTGCAATTGCTTCCGCACCTGCCTTCGGAAGTGTCAGTGTTGCGATATCAATATCATGAGAAGAAAGAAACTCTGGTAACCGATCATCCATCATAATCTGAATCCCACGGATCGTCTTTCCCTCCAGCTCCGGGTTAGTATCAAAGATTCCAATAATTCGAAATCCACGTTTTTCAAACTTAACGTAATTCGCTAAGGCCTCACCCAGATGCCCTGCACCGATAATGATCATGTTATATGTCTTATCCAGTCCAAGAATCTTTCCGATCTCATTATACAGATACTTTACATTATATCCATATCCCTGTTGCCCGAATCCGCCAAAATTATTCAAATCCTGCCGGATCTGTGATGCAGTAACCTGCATTCTGTCACTTAATTCATTTGATGAAATACGTTCCACTTTATGTTCCAGTAATTCGCCCAGGTATCTGTAGTAGCGTGGAAGACGTTTTATTACGGCTTTTGAAATTTCCCGTTCCTGCACTGCTTCGTCACCCCCAAAATTGATTTTGTCTTTTTTAGTATACAATACTGTTAAATACTTGTCAATTAATGGGTGACAGTAATAAATGCATGATAGATCGCTTTTGTAGCTTTTTCAAAGTCTTTTTCATTCACACCAATAATAATATTCAATTCGCTGGAGCCCTGATCGATCATACGAATATTGATATCTTCTTTTGCCAGTGCAGTGAATAATTTACCGGCAGTTCCTTCTGTAGACTTCATACCACGTCCCACCACTGCAATCAACGCAATATTCGAGTGAATCTCAAGGAAATCAGGATCCACATTACGGTGAAGACCCGCGAGAATCTTCTGTTCTTTTTCCTCAAAATCAGACTGCTGTACAAATACACTCATGGTATCAATGCCGGATGGAATATGTTCAAAAGATAAACCATTTTCTTCAAATACGCTTAATACTCTTCTGCCAAATCCAATCTCCGTATTCATACGGTCTTTTTCCAGATTGACGGATGCGAAGCCCTTCTTACCTGCAATACCGGTAATCGTATACTTTGGCTTTTTACAGGTGCTCTCCACAATCAGTGTTCCAGGTGCAGATGGATCATTGGTATTCTTAATATTGATCGGGATACCTTCTCTTCTTACCGGGAAAATAGCCTCGTCATGCAGCACGGATGCACCCATATATGCAAGCTCACGCAGCTCTCGATAAGTAATAATCTCGATCGGTTCCGGATTCTCTACAATACGTGGATCTGTTACCAGAAATCCGGACACATCTGTCCAGTTCTCATACAGATCTGCCTTCACAGCACGGGCTACAATCGAACCGGTAATATCTGATCCGCCTCTGGAAAATGTCTTAATCGTACCATTCGGCATCGCACCGTAGAATCCAGGGATTACCGCATGTTCTGTCTTCTCCAGACGCATGCTTAAAATATTGTTGGTCTTCTCAGAATCAAATTCGCCATTCTCATCAAAGGAAATCACTTCTGCCGCATCGATAAAATCAAAGCCGAGATAATGCGCCATAATGATACCATTGAGATATTCTCCTCTTGATGCAGCATAATTCACGCCGACTCCGTTCTGAAAATATTCAAAAATCTTCTCAAATTCTTCATCCAGTGAAAGATTCAGATGCAGACCATCGATAATTTCCTGATATCTTGCATGAATCTTATCCAGCTTTTCTTCAAAATTCTTTCCGTTTACTGCTGTATCATAACAATCGTATAACATATCAGTGACTTTGGTATCATCACTGAAGCGTTTGCCAGGAGCGGAAGGAATCACATATCTTCTGTGTGGATCCGCTGTAATAATACTCTTTACTTTGTTAAACTGTTCGGCGCTTGCAAGTGAACTTCCGCCAAATTTCACTACTTTCTTCATACGAACTCCTCCTGTGTATCTGTTTCAATGTAATATATTACTGCATTTTCTGCAAAAAAGCTAGAGTAAATTCAAGGAATATGATAAACTGTAGCAGGTAAATAAATGACAGAATGATGATAGGATGTGAATTATGATACTTTCATGTAACCATATAGACAAAGCCTTTGGCACAAAACAGATTTTAAAAGACGTTTCTTTCCATGTGGAGGAGCGGGAAAAAACCGCAATCGTCGGCATCAACGGAGCCGGCAAATCCACTCTGCTGAAGATCATTATGAACCAGCTTCCTACCGACAGTGGTGAGGTTACTCTTTCCAGAGGTGCTTCGATCGGATACCTTGCACAGCATGAGGCGGTATCCGGGGAACATACCATCTACGAAGAACTTCTGGAAGTAAAAAAAGAGATTATCGAAATGGAAGAAAAGATTCGTTCCCTGGAACTGGATATGAAGCATCAGCAGGGCGAAGAACTGACTGCTACCCTGGATCTTTACCACCGTCTGAGTACCGAATTTGAAAACCGCAACGGATATGCCTACAAAAGCGAACTGATCGGTGTATTAAAGGGTCTTGGATTTGAAGAAAGTGAATTTGACAAATCTGTAGCAACCCTTTCCGGCGGGCAAAAGACCCGTGTAGCACTTGGTAAGCTGCTGCTCTCCAAACCGGATATTATTCTGCTGGATGAGCCAACCAACCATCTGGATATGAATTCCATTGCCTGGCTGGAGACATACCTTCTCAACTATCAGGCGCCGTGATTATTGTAGCGCATGACCGGTATTTCCTGAATAAAGTAGTCACTAAGGTAGTGGAACTGGATAACGGGCATGCCACCGTTTTTCTCGGAAACTATTCAGATTATGCAGCGAAAAAAGCGATGCTGCGGAACGCACAGCTGAAAGCATGGATGAATCAGCAGCAGGAAATCAAACACCAGGAACAGGTGATCGCAAGGCTAAAATCCTTTAACCGGGAAAAAAGTATCAAACGGGCAGAAAGCCGGGAAAAAATGCTGGACAAAATCGATCGTCTGGAAAAACCGACAGAATTAAATTCTGAGATTCATCTTCAGCTCCATCCAAGGGTGGAAAGCGGGGAAGACGTTCTGAAAGTAGAACATCTTTCAAAAGCCTTTGACAGCCAGCAGCTGTTCTCTGACTTGAATTTTTCTGTTAAACGTGGCGAAAAAGTTGCGATTATCGGGAATAACGGAACCGGAAAAACTACGATCCTGAAGATTATCAATTCTGTCATTGAGGCAGATGCCGGATCTTTTACCCTGGGAAGTAAGGTGCACATTGGCTATTACGATCAGGAACATCATGTACTTCATATGGAGAAGACCCTGTTTGAAGAAATTGCTGACGATTATCCAACTCTGACCAATACCGAGATCCGAAACACACTGGCCGCATTTCTCTTTACTGGAGATGATGTCTTTAAACAGATCAAAGACTTAAGCGGTGGTGAACGGGGGCGTGTTTCCCTGGCAAAACTGATGCTGTCAGAGGCCAACTTCCTGATTCTGGATGAGCCGACCAACCACCTGGATATTGTCTCCAAAGAGATTCTGGAACATGCACTGAATCAATACACAGGAACTGTACTATATGTCTCCCATGACCGTTATTTTATCAATCAGACCGCCAGCAGAATTCTGGATCTGACTGGGAATACATTGGTAAACTATATTGGTAACTATGACTACTATCTGGAGAAACGAGAAGAACTGACCAGAATCTATGCCCCAGAGACTTCTGTCTCCTCTGTTGAGCAAAGTACTACTGCCGCTATTGCCTCCAGCGGAAAAGATGAATGGCAGAAACGAAAAGAAGAACAGGCACGTGAACGCAAACGCCAGAATGATCTGAAAAAAACAGAAGATCAGATTCAGAAGCTGGAAGCCAGAAATCAGGAAATTGATGACCAGATGTGTCTGGAATCTGTTTATACAGATGTGGCCAAATGTATGGAGCTGAATAAAGAGAAAACAGAAAATGCCAACAAACTGGAAGCATTATATGAAGTCTGGGAATCCCTTATGTAAAAATCAATAACACCAAAAAGAAACGCAGCGATGAGAAAGAGCTCTTTTCCCGTCACTGCGTTTTTAATCTATTTTTCCATTAGTTATTTTGGGTCAGTGTCTCACGAATAGCCAGAATAAAATCTTTGCTGTTCAGCACAGTTGGATGCTCCAGAGTGGTAATCAAAGCAAGATCTTTGGTCATCTTTCCACTTTCAATCGTATCCAGGGTCGCTTTTTCCAGTTTATCTGCAAATGCCATTAGTTCCGGAATCTGATCCAGTTCTCCTCGTTTTCTTAAAGCACCGCTCCATGCAAAAATCGTTGCAACTGAATTGGTCGAGGTCTCCTCTCCCTTCAGATACTTATAATAATGTCTCTGTACCGTTCCATGCGCCGCCTCATATTCATAGTTTCCTTCCGGTGAAACTAATACAGATGTCATCATAGCCAGAGAGCCAAATGCAGAGGAAATCATATCACTCATCACATCTCCGTCATAGTTCTTGCATGCCCAGATATAACCGCCTTCAGATTTCATGACCCGTGCTACCGCATCATCTATCAGTGTATAGAAGTAAGTAATGCCGGCTGCCCTGAACTTCTCTTCATACTCTTTTTCGTAGATCTCCTGCATAATGTCTTTAAAAGTATGATCATATTTTTTTGAAATCGTATCTTTCGTTGCAAACCACAGATCCTGTCTGGTATCCAGAGCATAAGCAAAACAGCTTCTTGCATAGCTTTCAATGGATTTATTCAGATTATGCATACCCTGGATAACACCCGCTCCCTTGAATTCATGAATCGTCTCTTTCATAACGGTTCCATCTTCTCCGGTAAACACCAGCTCTGCTTTTCCCGGTCCAGGGACCTTCATCTCTACTGCTTTATAGACATCCCCATAAGCATGTCGTGCAATCGTGATTGGCTTTTTCCAGGTACGGACATTTGGCTCAATCCCTTTTACGATGATCGGTGTACGGAAAACCGTACCATCCAGAATTGCACGAATCGTTCCATTTGGGCTCTTCCACATTTCTTTCAAATGATATTCCTTCATGCGGGCAGCATTCGGTGTGATGGTGGCACACTTCACAGCTACCCCATATTTTCTGGTAGCCTCCGCGCTGTCTGTAGTCACCTGATCATTGGTCGCGTCTCTGTTTTCAAGTCCCAGATCATAATACTCTGTCTTCAGATCAATAAACGGAAGCAGAAGCTCCTCTTTGATCATGGACCAGAGAATTCTGGTCATCTCATCTCCATCCATTTCTACCAGAGGCGTTTTCATTGCTATTTTATCCATGTTCTATTCCTCCACTTTCTGTCAGGATTCATGTTCCAGCCGTATGTTCGCAATGGCGTTCAGGATATGTCTGGTCGCCAGCTCATCTGCTCTTTTGGCATCCCTATCCTTAATGGCCAGCAGGATCTCTTCATGTTCCTGTGTTGATTTTTTGGCCCGTTCCTGACGCTTCAGAGATCGAAGCCGTGCTTTCTGCACATACTGATGGTAATCTTTCAACTGATGCTCCAGCATTTTACTTCCACAGGATTCAAACAACACTTCATGAAACTGACTGTCCATCTTCAGTAAATGTTCCATATCCTTTTTTTCTTCATAAAATTTGGAAAGTAAAATAATCTCATCTAATTTATCCAGTTGCTCATGGGTAATGGAAGAAACTGCCATTTCCGCGCAGAGGCCTTCCAGACGTGCACGGATACGAAAAATATCTTCCACGTCTTTATAAGTGATGCCCTTTACGTAGGCTCCTCGATTCGGATAAATCTCCACCAGCCCTTCCTGCTCCAGCTGTCTGAGAGCCTCTCTGACAGGGGTCCGGCTGACCCCCAGTTTTTTAGCCAGGGCAATCTCCCGCAGTTCTGCTCCATTTTCAAATTCACCAGCAAGAATACTGTTTTTCAGTTGCTGAAACACCTTTCCGCCTAAAGAATAATGCTCTTCCATGTTCCTCTCCCGCTAAATAAGGTCATAATTTAATTTGGAACAGCAGTCAGCGATCACATCCGTCAGTTCATCATCGGTAATGACTGTCACACGTCCTTCGTCATATTCGTGATCTACCCATATTTTTACCATCTTAACCAGTTCACATTCCTTATCCAGCTTCTTTTCTGCAGGCAGTTTATAATAGGTATTAATCCAGTGGGCAATACCCGCAAGACCAGAAGTGTTAGATACAGAAACCAGAACCGGTCTGTTCAGGAATTTTTCTGTATCAAAAATATTGTAGATTTCTTCATTTTTCAAAAGACCATCTGCGTGAATACCTGCACGGGTTACATTAAAGTTCTTTCCAACAAATGGTGTTCTGGACGGAACAGTATAACCGATCTCTTTTTCATAATATTCCTTTAACTCTGTAATAACAGTCGTATCCATACCATCCAGAGTTCCTCTCAGCTGTGCATATTCAAATACCATTGCTTCCAGAGGAGTATTGCCGGTACGTTCCCCTATACCGAACAGAGAACAGTTGACACCAGATGCACCATACAGCCATGCCGTCGTAGAATTGCTGACAGCTTTATAAAAATCATTGTGTCCATGCCATTCAATCATTTCACTGGGTACACCTGCATGTGTCATAATACCATAGATGATACCCTGTACGGAACGTGGAATCACAGCACCCGGATAATTTACTCCATATCCCATGGTATCACAGCAGCGAACTTTTACCGGAATCTTATATTCTTCCGACAGCTTCATCAGTTCCAGACAAAATGGAATAACATAACCGTAAATATCTGCTCTGGTAATATCCTCCAGATGGCATCTTGGACTGATTCCCATATCCAGACAGTCTCTTACAATGCTCAGATAATGGAACATAGCCTGAAAACGAGTCATCTTCATCTTATAAAAAATATGATAATCGGAACAGCTGACCAGAATACCGGTTTCTTTCAAGCCCATATCCTTTACAAGCTGAAAATCCTTTTTATTAGCACGAATCCAGCTGGTAACTTCCGGAAACTGATATCCTTTCTCCAGACATTTTTCAACAGCATCCCTGTCTTTTTTGCTGTACAGGAAAAATTCACAGGCACGGATCTTACCATTTGGACCACCCAGCTTATGAAAATAATCATAGATCCTTACGATCTGTTCTGTCGTATAAGGCTCTCTGGACTGCTGTCCATCACGGAATGTGGTATCCGTAATCCAGATATCATCTGGCATGTGATGAGGTACAACTCGGTCATTAAATGCGATCTTTGGTACTTCATCGTAAGGAAAAAGGTTACGGAATACGTTCGGTGACTGTACGTCAACCAGTGGATACATATGTTCTTCCAATTCCAGTAAATTGGTCTTTTCATTCATTTTGACTTTTCTGTTTTCCATGATTGATTACTCCTCATTTTGTTTTTCCTAATTTTTGTATAATTGTATACAATTATACAAAAATTGTCAAGAACAAAACAAACGATTTCCAAAAATAAAAATCAGAGCTGCTTTCACAGCCCTGATTCAATTTGATCAGATTGGTTCTGATTATTTTCCATAATAGGATTTCAGATACAGTTCTTTGATTTCAGAAATCAGTGGATATCTTGGGTTGGCGCCGGTACACTGGTCATTAAAGGCCTGCTCGGACATCTCATCCAGAGTATCCAGGAACTTCTTTTCGTCTATGTTATACTCTTTGATCGTTGGTTTGATCTCGATGATACGCATCAGTTCATCCAGTTTTGCCAGAAGTTTTTCAAATACTTCCTGATCATTTTTACCGGTCAGTCCTACATATCTTCCGATTTCTGCATAGCGCTGAAGGGCATGTGGATACTGATACTGTGGGAAAGTACCCATCTTTGTCGGCACCTCAGCACTGTTATAACGCATTACGTTTAACAATACCAGTGCATTTGCAATTCCGTGAGGAAGATGATGGAACGCTCCCAGCTTATGTGCCAGAGAATGATTCAGACCCAGGAATGCATTGGCGAAAGCCATACCTGCCATACAGGAAGCATTTGCCATATGGTCTCTCGCTTCTACATCATTACCGTCTTTATAAGCTCTCGGCAGATAATCAAATACCAGCTTGATGGCACGAAGCGCAAGACTGTCCGTATAATCAGATGCCATAATGGAAACATAGGCTTCAATAGCATGAGTCATAACATCAATACCGGATGCACAGGTCAGACCCTTTGGTGCACTCATCATGTTGTCAGTATCTACAATGGACATATTCGGCATTAATTCATAATCAGCCAGCGGCCATTTGATTCCAGTCTCACGGTCGGTAATGATCGCAAATGGTGTCACTTCAGATCCGGTACCGGATGAAGTAGGGATTGCGATAAAATAGGCTTTCTTTCCCATCTTAGGATAAGTGTAAACTCTCTTACGAATATCCATGAAATCCATGGACATTTCTGAGAAATCTGCATCTGGATTTTCATATAATACCCACATGATTTTTCCGGCATCCATAGCAGATCCGCCGCCCATTGCAATAATACAGTCTGGTTCAAAGGCTCTCATTGCTGCCGCCCCTGCTCTTGCACTTGCCAGAGATGGATCTGGTTCTACATCAGAGAAACAGGTATGTACAATACCCATCTGATCCAGTTTGTCTTCTATCTTCTTTGTAAAGCCATTCTTATACAGGAAAGAGTCAGTAACAATAAAACATCTCTTCTTACCCATGACATTTTTCAGTTCATCCAGTGCAACAGGCGTACAGCCCTTTTTAAAATATACCTTTTCCGGAGTGCGCATCCAAAGCATGTTTTCTCTCCTTTCTGCAACGGTCTTAATATTGATCAGATGTTTGACACCAACGTTCTCAGAAACAGAGTTGCCACCCCAGCTTCCACATCCCAGTGTCAGAGACGGAGCCAGTCTGAAGTTGTACAGATCTCCGATACCCCCCTGTGAGGAAGGAGTATTAATCAGAATACGGCAGGTCTTCATCATAGCTGCATGCTTTGCCATTTTTTCTTTTTCATTTACATTAATGTAAAGAGATGATGTATGGCCATAGCCGCCATCAGCTACCAGCTGAGCAGCTTTTTCCAGTGCTTCATCAAATGTCTTAGCCTTGTACATAGCCAGAACCGGTGACAGCTTCTCATGAGCAAATGGTTCACTGATATCTACAGAATCCACTTCACCGATCAGGATCTTTGTCTCTTCCGGTACTTCTACTCCTGCCATCTTTGCAATGGTAGCTGCTTTCTGACCAACGATCTTGGCATTTAAAGCACCATTAATCAAGATCGTGGATCTTACCTTATCCAGTTCCTCTTTTTTCAGGAAATAGCAGCCACGGTACTTGAATTCTTCTTTTACTGCCTTGTATACATTTTCCAGAACTGTAACAGACTGTTCCGATGCACAGATCATACCATTATCAAATGTCTTGGAATGAATAATAGAGTTTACTGCCATCTTCACATCTGCTGTGTCATCAATAATCACAGGCGTATTACCAGGACCTACGCCCAGTGCAGGCTTTCCGGATGAATAAGCTGCCTTTACCATACCCGGGCCGCCGGTAGCCAGTATACAGTCTGCTTCCTGCATCACTTTATTGGTCAGCTCCAACGATGGAACATCAATGCATTTGATAATACCTTCCGGTGCACCGGCTGCTACTGCTGCATCCAAAACAATCTTTGCAGCTGCTGCGGTACAGTTCTTAGCCCGCGGATGTGGACTGATAATAATACCATTTCGTGTCTTCAGACAGATCAGCGTCTTAAAAATAGCGGTAGACGTAGGATTCGTGGTAGGTATCACTGCCGCAATCACTCCAAGAGGTTCCGCAATTTTGGTAATACCATAGACAGGATCTTCTTCAATTACACCACAGGTCTTTGTGTTCTTATAGGCATTGTAAATATATTCTGCCGCATAGTGGTTCTTGATTACCTTGTCTTCCAGTACCCCCATACCCGTCTCTTCTACAGCCATTCTGGATAATGGAATACGTGCCTTATTGGCTGCTGTGGCAGCTGCTTAAAATGGCGTCCACCTGTTCCTGTGTGTAGGTAGAAAAAAATCTTCTGTGCTTCGCGAAGTTCCTTCATCGCAAGTTCCAGATCCTCAAGAGTTTCAATGGTGTTCTTTTTGATTGTTTTGTCAGCCATCAGTTTCCTCCTTTAAAATATTTATTGTTAATTATTTAACTATAATAGATTCTACCTTATCGTTAAAAGATTGTCAATGTGCACTTTTCACATATATCTGGGAATAAAATCAAAAGAAATAGACAGATTGATAAAAAATAATCAAGAGTAAAAAAATCCCCGGCAGCTGCGGATCTGCCGGGGATTCATGCCGTTCTCTTGTCATGCGGATTAACAAGAATCTCCGGTATGAAGGAGGTATTTGTGTAATCTCCTACTTGAGATTCATCCATCAAATTAAACATTCTAATTTACCATTAGAAAAAAATGTGCCTGCTCACCCATGCAGTCACGTCTCACAAACGACTTCGTCGCTTGGTTGGATGCTTGCGCTGTATCTGGAGCACATCTCATTTATTAAGCAGGTTTCCTGACTTACAGATCATCGTATGGTTCCGCCTTCTCACATCTTAGGGTTATGCAATGGCTGTTGGACCTACTCCCTGATTACAGTGACCAGTTCGCTTGGGATTCTCACCCAAATTCCCTTTTCATGATTGCTCATGCACTTAATAAAGTAATATTCAATTACACATTCATAGTATAGTGCAATACTACCAGTTTGTCAATTGAATTATGCAACTTTTATAATAATTTTTATTGAAACCGTCGTTTTTATCTTTTTCGGAACAGATCTTTTAAGTTCTGTTCAGCACTCTTCTTTCGGTAATGATCTGGATCTGTCATCACAGATTTGCCGGATATATCCCACCGCATCTGATGATAGTCTGTCAGATAAGAAATGCCCCTGCTGCAGTCACCAAACTTTTTATACCAGACAGGATAGTATTTTTTCATATATTTCCTTGCCAGTTTTACTGCCTGGCTGTTGGTCTTTCCAGACGGAGTTGTGGTGCCGCATAAGGTCACACCAGGTGGACTGGAATGAAGGAATACCACGCTCCCATCTTTACAGGATCCAACTACCATGTAAACATGACCGGCTGGAGTGCTCATAATATCTCCTGCTTTATAATTCTTTACTTTTGATCGTTTTGTAAAAGTTCCCCACCCACGGCTGGCATAATTGCGTGCCATATTCTGTGCATACAGCACATAACCTTTCTTTCCGTCAGTTTCTTCCAGTACATTATAAATACACCATCCAATATACCCGGAACAATCCAGGCCTTTGGATGACTGAAACAGATATTTACGATAATTATAACCTTTTTTCTGCTTTTTGTAGAACTTTTTCCAGGATGCACTTACTCCAAGACGTCTGGCTTCTTTGCTGGCACCATTTCTGCTCCATCCACCGCCCCATACATACATGGTACTTCCTACCGGCTGAAGCCCGGTCTGCAGCAGTTCTTTTATGGTTGTCTGTCTGCCTGCAGCCAACACAGAAGAAGAACTTATCATCAAAATACAGAAAAAGCACAGACAACACCATGTTAATCTCTTTTTGCTTTGTTTCATCGCTTCTCCCTTATTTTTCTCTTTCCAATTGATCTTCCAAAAAGGATAAAAGACAGTCAGGGGAATCCTGGCTGTCTTTTTTTCCGTCACTTATTCATAAAGGCTTATGCTAAAGTTCTCATAGCAGCTTCCACTACATGTCCTACCAGTACAGAAGTGGTAACACTTCCTACTCCTCCAGGAACAGGTGTAATGGCATCTACGATTGGCTCTACTGCAGCATAATCAACATCGCCACATAATTTACCTTCTGCATTGACATTGATTCCTACGTCGATGACAGTCTGTCCTTCTCTGACATATTCAGCGCCAACTACACCGGCACGTCCGGCTGCTACAATAATGATATCTGCTTCACGTGCTACGGATGGCATATCTACTGTCTTTGTATGACAGATCGTGACAGTGGCATTCTTCTTTACCAGCATCATAGCTGCCGGTTTTCCAACTACAAGGCTTCGTCCAATCACAACTGCTTTCTTACCGGTGCAGTCGATCTGATAGTGATCCAGAATCTCCATACAAGCCTGTGGTGTACAAGGAGGGAAACCGATCTTCTTTCCAGTAAATACTCCAGACATAGACAGATCTGTCATGCAGTCTACATCTTTCTCTGGTGCAAGTGCATTTTCGATCACTGCCTGATCCAGATGCTTTGGTAATGGACGGAATAACAGTACGCCATGAATATGAGCATCTTTATTTACTTTATCGATCGTTGCAAGCAGTTCTTCCTGTGTCACATCTTCTGGAAGAAGAATCTTTTCACATGCAACTCCCAGTGTCTCACAACGTTTGGTTGCACCTTTTTCATAGGAGATATCGCTTGGATTTTCTCCCACACGAATGATACAAAGAGTAGGATTTACTCCCTTTTCCTGGCATGCTGCCACATTTGCTTTAATTCTTTCGTTTAATGCTGCGGTAACCTCTTTACCTAATAACTGTTTTGCCATAATAGCTCCTTTCACAACTCTTATTATTTTAAACGACCTAATACACTGTCAAAAATCTGATCTGCTTTTGCAGTATAGTCTTCCAGCATCTTGTCACATTTTGCATTCAGCTGAGCTGCCAGTCCTTTATCTGCCATGGACTTGGTATTAATATATACGTTCAGGCTGGCACCTTTTAATGCTGCTTTTGCAAAAGCCACACCAACTCCTGCATCACTGATTGCAAGGGTAGATCCTTTTGCTGCAAACTCAGCAATGATATCAATGGCCTCGCAGCATTTCTCCATGATCTCCATTGGAACGGAGCAGGCATCTTTTAATACAATAGCCATTACGCGTGCCTTCTCCGCCTTTTCCTCTTCCGTCTCCCTTGGCATACCATATGCTTTAGAAAGCGGCTCGAATACTTCCGCATCTCTTTCGATCAGACGAAGGAAGTCTTTCTGAAGCTGATCACATTTACCTTTCAGTTCCCACATTTCTTCTTCTACTTCAGCATATTTTTTCTTACCAACGGTTAAGCTTCCAACCATATTTCCAAGGGCTGTTCCGATAGCTCCAACCAGGGCAGAAGCGCCGCCGCCACCTGGAACTGGTGCCTTTGATGCTAATACTTCCACAAATTCATTACATGGTACTGTAGAAAATCCCATAATTCATCCTCCATTTACTGCATTTTTTTTAATGTGGTAATACTTATATCTCCAACTACTGCCAGATCATAGGTTTCAAATGACAGCGGGAAATTATCAGAAAATAAAATCTGAGATGACGGTGGAAATTCGTCATCACCTGCCCAGAGAATAAATCTTACAAAATGGCCATTGATAAACTCAACCTCATAAGATACATCTCCATATGACAGCTTCTTTGCGTCCAGACGATCCATAATCTCTGCGAACTTATCCAGCTTAAATCCAAAGCCGTATGCAAGACGCATCAGACATCTGCCCTGGAATTGTTGAAAATACAAGTCACCGCTCGGAAGTTCACGGTAAGTCAGGAACTTACCTGTTGAGTCAGACTGCACCCCGTTCAACAGATAACGGATAGCAAATATCTTCGCATCTACCGCATCTTCCATAATTGCAAACACACCTTCTGTCTTATCCAGACAAGTTACCTTGCACTCTGGCCAGCTGATCTCATATGTTCTCTGCAGCATTCTCATGGTAAAGCACTTACGTTCTGCATCATAAGGAATACCAGTGCGAACAGCTGCTGCCTTCGGATCCAGCGCCTGAAACTGCTCCAGATACTGACCGAAAGGTACCTCTTCTATACTGTTCTTTGCGTAATCTAAATTCATCTTTTATCCTCATTCATATTTCTTCACTCTTTTTGTCTATTCTATCACAAAACCGATAGATAAAGCAACAGGATGTCAGACATTTATCTGACATCCTGTGAAAAAAATTACAAACTATTCATACAAATCATACAATGCTTGGAAACAGTGCAGAATCGGTGTGTGGCAGGAAACATGCACCCACAAATTCATCCATATAAGCATTAATATTACTCAGTTCAATATAAGTCATATTCTGGGCAATTTCATATACTTTCTGTTCTGATTCGGTAGAATACAGCATAGCATAAGCTCCGACCAGTGAAGAATTACCGATATATTCGTATAATTCAAGAGGAACATCCGGGAACATTCCAATGCGTACGGCATTCTGCATATTAATACCGCTTCCGATACCGCCTGCTACATAAACATGCTCAATCATAGACACATCAAAATCACAATAAGACAACATGGTCCGAATAGCAGAGAAAATAGCACCTTTCGCACGAATGAAACTGTCAATATCCACTTCTGTGATCTCAACATCTTTCACTGAGCCTGCTTCTTCCTGAAATGCAATGATATAGGAACCCATACCATGTTCATCATGGCGTATGCGTTTCCCTTCACGGATAAATTTACCTTTTGGACTGATAATCTTACAACGGAACAATTCTGCAATAATATCAATGATTCCGGAACCACAAATACCTACCGGCTTTGTCCCTGGATCACCTACTACAGAATAAGTCGGTTCCATGGTCTCTTCATCGATGGTACATGCTTCAATTGCTCCATCCGTTGCACGCATACCACAACTGATATCTCCACCCTCAAAAGCAGGACCAGCGGAACATGCGCAGCTGAACATAAAATCGGAGTTACCAAATACAATTTCTCCATTTGTACCAAGGTCGATAAACAATGAAAACTCCGGCTTGTTCCATACCATACTGACAAATGTGCCGGCAGTAATATCTCCGCCCACATAACTGCCGATATTCGGTGCCAGAATAATATGTGCATCCTGATTCACATTTACACCAATATTATAGGCATAAACTGAGTTTGTTTTAAAGAATGATGGAACAAATGGTTCCATACGTACCGGATCTGCAAATACACCTAATAACAGATGATTCATGGTAGTATTGGACGCAATACACAGACGATAGATCTGAGAATGATCCAGATGTGCCTGTTTGCACATAGTATCGATCAGCGGATTAATGGTCTCATCAATCACTGCTTTCTGCAATTTTTCGCGTCCGCCAGGTTTTCCGGATTCGATGATACGGTTAATAACATCTGCACCATAACGGATCTGTCCGTTTCCGGCTGATCCTTTGGCAAGGATCTCTCCTGTCAGCATATCGATAATAATTGCAGAGACAGTCGTAGTACCTATATCTACAGCCATACCACCTACAATTACATTTTTTTCCTTTTCAAAAACGTCATACACAAACAGGTCCTTTGCAGTCTCACGCAATACAACCTGAATATCAAAATGACTTTCCCGCAATACAAAGGCAAGTTTATTCAAAGCTGTATAGGATATTCGGATAACATTTACTCCTGTTTCTGCACGAAGTGCACGGGTGAAACGTTCATTATCCGGCATCGTATCATCCAGAGTCGGTTCACTCATTTTTAATGATACAATTTTCATATCATTCTTCAGTGTAATACCGGCTTCTGCAACCTGTTCCTTCAAGTCGTCAAATATCTTTATTTCGTCCGGTGAGCTTAAATCAGCCACTTTCATTCGGCTCTTATAGGCAGATGCGATATCCGGAACCATTACCTCTACATCCGCACATATTTTACTACAGCAGGCCAACCTCCAACCACCTGCATACTCCTCATCTGTAATATGATGAGTTTTCTTTGAATCCAGTTCCCCATTCAGCAGACGAACTTTACATTTTCCGCAGGCTGCATTTCCATTACATGGGGCATCGATAGCTACGTTTGTTTTTCTCGCTACCTCAAGAAGGTTTTCACCAAGAGCAGCGAAGACGATTACGTCTTCGCTGTTCTCAAACTTAAATGTAACCTTGTACATTTATTAGATCTCCAGATAAGAATCTGCATACAGAGTATTTCCTCTGAATACATCACAGGACTTAATGGTTTCCATCAGTCTCAGGTCGTTAGGGTTAACGATTGCAGATGTAAGGCCCTGCATCATAGCCATAGCTACCAGAGCGGAGTCCATAATTGGACGGATTGTCTTTGGCATACCATTACTGTTATTGGACAGACCACCTGTAGAGTTCAGTCCCATATCAGAAAGCATCTTGATGAATTCAAGAACCTGCATCTGTTTGTCCTGCATTCCTTTTACAACCAGGAATAATGGGTCAAACCACATATCTTCAGCTTCCATACCATGTTCCATACCTCTTTCCAGAAGCATCTGGCAGTATCCCATACGTTCATCGTTGTCTTTTGCAATACCTTCTGCATTACACAGAGCGATACAAATAGCATCATTTGCTGCTGCAAGGTCAAGATATTCGATACGGCTTCCTGCATCAGCAGAGTTTACGATTGGTTTTCCTTTTTCACGGTTGTATACAGAAATACCAGCTTCGATAGCTGCCATATTTGCAGTATCCAGAGCCAGAGGAACATTATCAAAGTTGCTCTGAAGTAACTGAACTGCCCATTTCATCAATTCTGGACCATATCCTTCAGCAGGACCGATGTTTACATCCAGATAAACTGCACCGGCATCCAGCTGCTGTTTTGCTCTCTTCAGGATTGGTTCTTCGTCTCTTTCCAGAAAAGCTTTGTTTACAGCAGGAGCTGTAGTGGAAAGTCTTTCACCGATTGTAATAAATTTTGCCATTTTTGTAGCCTCCTTATAGTTTAATTTTTATAACTATTTATTTGATTACTGCACAAATGTCAAATACTCTTATGCTTCTCCGTTAGCCTGCATATCTTTCAGGAATTTAACCAGTTCAACTGCTTCTCTAGGAGCAATGATTACTTCCCATCCTGGCAGTTTTGCTTCGATTTCACCCTTCAGTACAGCAACTTTACCTGGGATGATCAGCTTACGATTCTTAATCTTTCCTTCGATATCAGCTTCTTTCCAGAATTTTTCGATGGAAGAAGAAGAAAGTTTTCCGGCAGCCCAAGCTGTCAGTACGGAAAGTCCGCCTGCATCACTGATGATCAGGTTTACAGGTACTCCTGAACGTTCCAGTTCTCCGGATACCAGGAAGTATGTAAGAGCGAAGTCAACCGTTGTCAGACAGATAGAATTCTCATCAGCACCGTTCAGTGGGTAGATACCTGGTTCTACACGCATTGGCTTCTGAGGGTCTGTGAAGATGTTCTGACGCAGACCATACAGAGGAAGTGCTTCAGAGTAAGTGATTTCCTGCATAACAACGATAGAACCGTATTTGATTGTAAATACAGCTGCCAGTGCAGCCTGCAGATGAAGATCATCTTTTGCTACTTTTACAAGGTTTACGATGGATGGGTATCCACATGTTCTGTCGCCATCTTTGATTGCAGCTTTACGAAGCTGTACAGTATTTGCAAATGTTTCTTTTACAGTAGCGCCTGTGGTATCGATTACCAGGTTCTTGTTTCCAAGTCCTTCCAGTGCTTTTACTGTATCATAAATTTCGTTCATATCAGCTCCGCTGACACCAAGAACGACACCTGCTTCTGTAGCAACAGCGTTCATTTCAGTGTAGTTAGCCGGAGTTGCACCGTTCAGTACAGGTTTGCTGTCTTTACATACAGCCAGAGCAGCTTTTGCTACTTCTACATCTGTACATCCAAGTACCAGTGTTCTGCCAAGAGTAGCAGCCTTCTTTACCAGTTCTACGTAATCGTAAGAACCTTCTGCAGAGTAATTTACGTAAATCAGTTCTGCATACATTCTCTCACCGATACGGTCATAATCAACCTTCGGCACTTCTGCAAGTTTTGCTTCGATAGTAGCTTCGTCCATGCAGTTGCAAAGAGAATCTGCATATCTTGTTTTGTTAACGAATGTTTTTTCATGACGCTCCATAACAGTTTCTCCACCGAGAACCATTTCTTCTGCGCCAGTACCGATTTTGATGCTCTTCATTGGAGGTGCTGTAGCTTCAGATAACTGAGCTTTTGCATCTTCTGAGAAATAAGGGCAGGCAGCAATATCAGCAGCACCCTGAGCAACCTTCATACAGAAAGCCATACATGTAGGGCTTCCACATTCTTTACAGTTTTTCTTTGGTGATAATTTAAAAATATCAAGACCTTTTAATGCCATTGTCTTTCATCCTCCTTAAACAGTAATTAAACTAATTCTTTGATCAGTTTGGAAACAGTTGCCACGGATACAGGATGTTTTAAGATTACGGCATCAGATCCACAAGCTAAATCTGCAGCTGCAGTTTCAACTTCCATATCAATACCACGTCTTTCCTGATCTCCCCATTCCGGTGAATCTGCTTCAGCCTGTGTAGCTTCTTTTGTAGCCCATGTTTCAGATGCAACCGGAGTGATGATTGGCATCTGGAGCTGTGCATCGTTCTGAGACAGAGCAGCTGCTTTAATACGCTGCATAGTTGATGCTACGTATTCATAACCATATCCTGCTGCTGCAGTACCTACATTCATAACAACAGATTCTGGTTTTACACCTAACTGACTTAATAATACGTTTAACTGTTTTGCAAGGTTGATATCAACAGATGATTCAGCACCAACTACCTGGCTGTAAGCAAGGCCTGCTGCTGCACCAACTGTTTTGTAGTTTTCTTCTTTTGCAGCAAGGATCAGAGCATTCTTTCCCTGTACTGCTTCTGCTGCTTTAGCAAGAAGTTCCGCATCTCTTTCTGCATTCTTGCTTCCGCAGATTACAAGTGGAAGATCAACAGCTTCTGCCACTTCTTTTACAAGAGCCATCAGTTCTTCTGTAGATTTGTTGGCACCGTTAGGATCTCCACCTTCCATACGGAAGCTTAAGAAATCAACACCTTCAAAAGAAGCTGCTTTTTTTGCGATGTCAGCAATAGAAGAACATCCTTCATAATACTTTTTGATGCATTCCGGTTCGTGATCCATACCAAAGTCTGTAATTTCAATACCTACTTTTGGAGCATTTGCAAATGGAGCATCGAAGCTCTGTAATGGAAGTGCATTTTCGCCACCAAGTGTGATCGCTTTGTCACCTGTTCCAATTGTAACAGTTTTAATGCTGGCATTAAATTTTCCTGATTTTGCTGTGAACGGCATTTTTCAATTTCCTCCTTCAGTTTTCAACCGCCACAAACTGACTACATATTTTTCTTATGCAGTCAGTTTGTGTCTATTTTAACAATAATTCTTTCTTATTATATACATATTTAACTGGAAAATCAAGTAAATGTACCTCTTGCATTTATTTTTATGCGTTTTGCACATCAAATCTATACAATCAGCACATGAATCCGCAATTTATGTATGATTTCCAGAGAAATATTACATCATTGGTTCCATGCTAAGAGCCGGATGACCCTTTTCTTCCAGGAATGCCAGTAATGTTTCAGGATCTTCTGCAACTGTTTCATCACCGATCATATCTGTGAAGTTTTCAATTCCATAAAGTTCCTTAGCAGTTTCATTTAATCTGTCTGCTACCGTTTCTTTCAGTTCTTTTGGCATCCATACGATTCTTGCTACACCGCCTTCTGCCTTCATGAACTTCTTAGAAGCAATGAAGTGTTTACCATGTCCCATGAAACCAGGTGTCTGAACACCACCACCTGTCATAGATGCCAGTTCGGAGAATGTCATACCGATTGGTGTCATACCAGCGTATTCACGGTTGGCAATACATACACCGTTGGAAAGTGGTTCAATACCACAGATACATTCGAAGCATCCGCAGGATGTCATAGGTTTTTCAATGATGGAGTACAGTGATACATCTTCCAGAGCGCCCTGAGAGAATTTACGAACTGCTTCGTTAACATCTTCGTATTCACCGATTCTTTCATCGATAACTCTTTCTTTGGTGATGATCTGGCAAGGTCCCTGAGGATCCAGTTCGTTTGTAGCTTTTGCATCCAGCCATGAAACAGCACCGCAAAGTCCAAGACGTTCTGGTGTAACTACACATACGTGGCTTGGAGAGAATGCCTGGCACATGATACAGCTGTAGTATACGTCTACAGATTCATCTGTCATGGATGTCAGTCTTTCATCACGTTTGTCGAATGCAGGAATTGCAAGGTGATGACGCAGATCTGTACATTTTTCAGGATCAGTGTAAACCTTAACCTGACATTTATCTACTACTGCTGCGAATTCATTCTTAACTTTTGCGTAAAGAACTTCACCAATGTGTTTTGCTCTAAAGCCTGCATTGAAAGTATCTTTGCTGACACGGATACGGATCATGTCACGCTGTCCTGTATGCATAAGACCTTCTACGCAGTTCAGATAAGAGTGGAATTTACGTTCGAATACAGATTCGAAATCAGCCTGCATGCTCTTTCCGGCTACTTCTACTACATAACCGATGGAATGCTTGCTTCCAACTTCAAATTCATCAAAGTCAGGTCCGATTACTTCAATCTTATGATCTTCGATTTCAGATGCTTCTTTGGTCTGAACAAGTTCGAAACAGTCTACACGAGAACCATCGAATTCTACCTGCATATCACCACGACGGATGATTTCACCTTCAAATGCAGAAGCAAATGCTACAGGGATATCGATATTTGTGATCTTGATCTTGATGTCTCTTGCTTCCAGAGATGTTGCATTGAATTTGCTGATATCTTCCTGAACGATCAGGCTCTTTGGTACACGGCCGTTTACAGCATCTACTGTAGGCTGGTCGTTTGTGATTACAGGGAAACCAAGAGCGATTGCGCCTGCACCACAAGCTACGATTACTTCATTCAGTGGAGCGAATGCATTTACGAATGCAGGTACACGTTCCATTGTGTACTTCATCAATCCTGCTGCATCACCTGGCTGGATGTTACCGAAGATCAGAGCTGCTCTGATAGCTACAGATACAACATGGATAACAGATGTAACATCTTTTCCAAGAGGGATGACACGAACGTTAGCGCCTGTCTTATATCCGAGTTCTTCACACTGATCAATGATTCCACCAACCAGAGTTACCAGAATACCCTGTGCCTGATAAGATTTTACAAGATCTACACCTTCCTGAGCAGTTGGAGCTGCGCCAAGAATAACTGCAACACCTGGGATATCTCCGGTTACAAGTGGTACACCAAGTTCACGGATCACAGCATCAGCAAGATGTCCGTAGCAAGGAGCTTCATATGGTGTTGCTCCATCCATATATTTCAGTGTTTCAATAAATTCTGCACAAAGAGCAGTAGCTACACCAGACATGAATACATCATTCAGTCTTTTTTCTCTTGTCATTAATGTCTTTACGACACCAAGAGCAGCTTTCATTTCTCCAAGATTTCCTACCTTTGTACCTGTTACAGCATAGTAGCATGGAAGGCTGTAAGCAGTATCAGGAAGTGCAACGGCCTTATCAGCACCGTTTGCAGCAATCGCATCATCGATTGCTTTCTCTGTCATTCCAAAGACAGCGTCATTTCCAGCAAATACAACATCAAATAATGTCATTATTTTATCCTCCTAAATCATTTTGTGGATCGTGCATCCATTTTTTCTTTGATCACCCGTATTTCATCTACAGCCGTTTTGCTGAAATCATACGGGGAACTACCCTTTCGATCCGCATCAATCACTTCTTTGTTATAGTGAATAAATCCAAGCAAGTCTTCTTCTGGTATCTGACTTCTGATGAATTCTTCATCTTCTTCGTCCCTGACTTTGTTTGCGACTACATTGACCTGTTTTACACCCAGCTCATTAGCCAGACGTTTTACATTACGGTATGTCTGAATACTTCTTGCACCAGGCTCAATAACAACAACAAACTGATCCATTCCTTCGGTAGTACCACGTCCCAGATGCTCCAGGCCTGCTTCCATATCCAGAATGACTACATCATCGCTTCGCAATACGAGATGATTGATGATTCTTTTCAGGATCACATGTTCCGGGCAGACACATCCGCTGTTGGCGGTATCTACAGTTCCCAGAACCAGAAGCTTAACGCCATTACATGTTTTTGCATATTTATCCGGTATGTCACTCACCATCGGGTTCAGTTTATAAAATTTGTTGTCATCAGATGCTCCGGTACGTTCCTGTACCAGTTTACGCATTTTAGTAATGGGTACGATCTGATCGATTTCCTCCTGTGAAAAGCCAAGAGCCAGTCCAAGGTTCGCATCAGGATCGACATCTGCTGTCAGAACCTGTTTGCCTTCATCTGCATACAGCCGCGCAAGCGTTGCAGCAAATGTTGTTTTTCCGACTCCACCTTTACCAGTTACAGCTATTTTCATTGTAATTCATCCACCTTTATTTTCAGTCATTGTTTCGATCTTTATGGCAGAGCTCCGCTTTTGTCGCAGCGGAGACTCTGTTTATGATATAGAAATTAGATTCCAAGAGCAGCACGTTTCTCTTCGATTCTCTCGATCATAAGATCTCCCAGTTTATCCAGGTCTTTTTCTACTATGTAAGCAGCTTCTACCCAGTCTCTTACGCCGTTAGTAAGCAGTTCACACATCTGATCAGAACCAGATACATATGGATCTACTCCAAGGAAGGTATCAAGACCTGTAGATACTACGTAGTTTCCGATAGATACTGCTTTTTCAGACATCCATTCAGGAGCACATCCAACTACAGGAAGCTGAGAAATATTCAGTCCTGAATCTTTTGCCAGTTCTGCTGCAAGCATCAGCATACGGCTGATATCAACACAGGATCCCATATGAAGTACTGGAGGGATATCTGCCAGTTCACAGACTCTCTTCAGACCAGCACCGCAAAGATCTTTTGCAGCCTTGTCCATCAGACCAGCTTTTGCAGCAGCCTGTGCGGAACATCCGGAAGCAATGATAACGATATCGTTTGCAATCATTTTCTTCATCAGTTCTACATGCAGGTAGTCAGGTCTGATCTTAGGGTTGTTACATCCAACCATAGCAACTGCACCACGAATAACACCAGATGTAATACACTGCAGTAATGGCTTTGTTGTACCAGTTTCATCAACCTGTGAGTTAGTAACACCATCCAGAGTCTTAACGATTGCTTCCACAGAGTAGCCAACAGTTGCTTTCTGCTTGGTATCTGGGATGTAAACCAGGTCTGGATTTCTGTTTTCAAAGTTATCAATTGCCATCTTAACGATTGCTTTTGCATTTTCACCAGCTGTAGCAGCATCAAATCTGACAAAATCAGAATCCGGCATCTGGCAGATCGGAGATGTGGTCACAAACTTGGTATGGAAGCATTTGCTCAGAGGGCCTAATGCAGGGAAGATACACTGAACGTCTACAACGATTGCTTCACAGGCACCTGTCAGAACCACGTTTTCCTGCTGCAGGAAGTTACCAGCCATTGGAACACCACGACGCATTGCAACTTCATTAGATGTACAACATACACCAGATACGGTGATGCCTTTTGCACCTTTGGATTTTGCGTATGCAATCATTTCCGGATCATCTGCATATTCACAGATCAGTTCGGAAAGGCTTGGGTCATGCCCATGTACAACGATGTTTACGTTTTCAGCTACCATTACACCCAAGTTTGCTTCTGTTTCAATTGGAGTAGGTGTACCAAACAATACGTCAGAGAATTCAGTACCTGTCATAGATCCGCCCCATCCATCAGAAAGGCCTGTACGGAATGACTGACGTACCAGTGCTTCTGGTTTAGATGTGTTACCCATATGTGTCATATGCATTGCAGTAGCGATTTCACGGTCAACTGCACGTGGCATAATTTCAGCTTTTTCCCAAAGTTCACGTGTATGTTCCGGGGCTCTGCTTGTAAAGTTCTGGTATCCTTCAATTTTACCATATTCGCCTAAAGCAACATATGCAACTTCATGAGCCAGATCATAGATATCTTTTCCTTCTGTCTCAATGTTCCATTCTTTTGCGATGCGGATCAGTTTCTCAGGATCTTTTACTTTGTATGGTCCTTCCGGTCTTGCCTGATACAGAGTATGTGCGATTTCACGTCCGTGGTCAGAGTGAGAAGCGCAGCCACCAGCTGTAAATCTTAAGAAGTTACGTCCAACGATACCGTGAGCATCACATCCGCAGATTCCGCGTGGAGCCTTTGGTGTAATACGACATGGTCCCATAGAACAGATACGGCAACATACGCCCTGTTCACCAAACTTACAGTGTGGAGTCTGGTTCTTTACTCTGAGCTGCCATGAGTCTGCGCCAACCTTTGCGCCAGTCTCGAGAAGTCGATTGGTAATCGCTTCGTTTTCTTCAATTGTGGTTAACTTAAAATCTCCCATATTTACCTCCTTATATTTTTTTGGTAGATTTTTAGAGCTTTAATTTATCTATGATATCGTGAAGAGCCAGCTTCACAGATGAATCAGCCGGTAGCTCTACTGTTGGCTTTCCTTCACAATCATATTCGTATACTTCGGTGCTGTGGGGCACTACTCCGATCAGTTCCAGTCCCTGATTTCTTACTTCTTCCATAGTACCTTCATTGACCTTGCCATCCGGAGCACGGTTAATAATCAGACCTACTGTATCCGGATTTAATCCACATTCTTTGGCCAGTGCAGCGATTCTGCCTACTGCCTGTACTCCTCTTCTGGAACAGTCACTGACCAGAAGCAGAATATTGACTTTTGGAAGAATACCGCGGCTGATGTGTTCCATACCAGCTTCATTATCTACTACCACATATGGATAATTTGGTGTGAGCTTCTGAAGCTGTGTCTGCAATAATCCGTTTACGAAACAGTAGCAGCCCTTGCCCTGGGTTCTTCCCATAACCAGCATATCAAAATCATCATCTTCCACCAGGCAGCGGTTAAACATGATCTCCATATAATCGGACTTCGACATGCTTGCAGGAATCGGATTGTCCTTGCTTGTTTCTGCTCTTGCAACTTCTTCTCTGATCTCGCCCAGTGTCATATCTACATCTACACCAAGCACCTCATTTAAATTAGAATTTGCATCAGCATCCACTGCCAGCACAGGTCGTCTTCCTGTCTCGCATAAATACTGGATCAGCAGACCACATAATGTTGTCTTTCCAACCCCGCCTTTTCCTGCAACTGCTATTGTAACTGACATATTTGTTTCTCCTTAGATGTTCTGTATTTCGTATCCGTTCCGCCTTCTGTAACAGCGCACTCTGAACCGATACTATATTCTTACTGTTTTGTAAAGATCAGGCATTAATTACATCTGATCTCTACTCTTCCACCTGTCAGATCTGCCATAGCGATCGTTCCTTCTACCACTTTCTGCTCGCCCATGACATCTGTCAAAGTGATCTGGTTACCATTTACCTCAATTTTGCTGACATATTCTAAAACTATACTGTCAGGCTGATTGATATTTACTACTGTTGCCAGACACATATCATCGCCTCCTGATTTTATTCTTTTACCAGTGACAAAGCCAGACTCAGATAAAGATTGCCCTTCTGGAACTCATCCACAGCTTTGCGGATCTGTTCTGCCGCATTCCCATGTCCGTCAGCAGCCAGCTTCTGTGCCATCTGATCCAGCTCTGCGGCATGATGAGTATTATGGTCCAACATGTACTGCAGAAGTGCTTCATTCTGATTCGCCGGTGTTGTCTGGCCTTCATGACTGTGGCTGTGGCAATGGCCTTCCTGCCCGTGACAGTGGCTTTCCTGTCCATGACAGTGGCTTTCCTGTCCATGACAATGGCCTTCACTGCCATGGCAGTGGGTACCCTCTTCTGTCTGCGTATGTTCATGATGATGATCATCTTCATGTCCATGTTCATGACTGTGTGCATGGCTGTGCTCATAGGTATGAGTGTGCATATGTTCATGTTCATGTGCATGTCCACAAATGTTGCCATTTTCATCTTTTACAATATGCATGGATGTTACGCCTCCCTCCTACTTTTGTTAAGAATTTGACAGGCATATATCTAAGCACCTATCCTTTTCATAGTATACCATACTGTTAAATAAATCTCAATAAATGAAATCCTTAATTTTCAAAAAAGCGCCAAAATAAAGGATTTATTGATTGTATTTTTTCAAGAACAAAACAAGCTTTCCACATATTTGACGAAAAATATTTCATTTTTGCTAACAATTGATCCGTGCATTTTTCACATT
>QUMM01000011.1 GCA_003435055.1 Lachnospiraceae bacterium OF09-6 | reverse complement strand
TTGTGCATGTTTTGATATAATTCATATGAATTTGAGATAAAAAATAGCTATAATATTTATACGTAAGAGATTACCTGACAGCTTTTTTAATCAGGAGATATCATATTTCATTTATGGGGGAGAAGACTGAGCAACATTTGCATGGAAGGTAACTGATAATTCATATATGAATGTCTGGGGGATAAATAGAAATGAATGATAAAGTATTGCTATCCATATCGGAAGCATCGGAACTGTTTGGTATTGGTCAGCACCGTCTGCGGAAAATTTTAAGTGATGATTATGAGTGTAAATATCATCTTATGGTCGAGCGGGTGATCAGAATTAAAAGGAAGCTATTTGAAGAGTATATCAACAGGGTGGAGCAGGTATAATATCGACAAAGTATCTCGGATGTGTTATGATAAATAATGCATTCGGGGTACTTTTTTATTCATGATAATGGAATGCTCGAGAGGCGATATCGAACCAGTGTGTTATGATGAGCGTGGCAATGTTTATGAAGGGTTTGTATTTCTTGCTACAAGAAGCAGAAAAACGATAGTTCGTGCACATGTAGAGGAATACCTGGGTAACTGCATCAAGCGGTACAATAATGCTAATCCGGAGAATCCTATTCGAAAGTTTGAGCCACATATTTGCAGACATACATTTGCTACCAATATGCAGAGACTGCCATTAAAAACACTGTAGTCAGTGCTTGGACATGGAGACGTCAGGACAACCATGACACATTATGTTGATCCAAGTCCAAGTGCCCAGCAGTTGGCAGAAATCAATGCGGTAGCCAGCGCTATCTGCTAAATAAAATGTAATTAGATGCAATAAAAAGTAATGAAACAGGCGTTAAATGATACGAATAATCGTTGATTTTACCGAAAAAACACCTGTTTAGAGGAGAAAAATAATTATGATTGGAATTATCGACTATGATGCCGGCAACCTGAAGAGCGTGGAAAAGGCATTACATTATCTGGGAAAAGAGGTCATTGTGACCAGAGATCCGGAGCAGCTGAGGCAGGTGGACAAGGTGATTCTTCCAGGTGTGGGAGCATTTGGAGATGCCATGGCAAAGTTAAAAGAGTATCATCTGGATACATTGATTCATGAGATTGCTGACAGTGGGAAGCCATTTCTTGGCATCTGTCTGGGACTGCAGCTTTTGTTTGAAGAAAGCGAAGAAAGCCCTGGAGTAGAAGGACTTGGCATATTAAAAGGAAAGATCAAAAGAATTCCGGACGAAGACGGACTGAAGGTGCCGCATATCGGATGGAATTCCCTTCATCTGGAACATAATGGAAGATTATTTCAGAATATTCCGGAGAACAGCTATGTCTATTTCGTACATTCCTATTATCTGGAGGCGCAGGATCCGGAGATTGTAAAGGCATCTACAGAATATGGCGTGCACATTCACGCATCAGTAGAAAAAGGCAATGTATTTGCCTGCCAGTTCCATCCGGAGAAGAGCAGTGAGACAGGTTTACAGATTTTGAAGAATTTTGCAGAAATAGAGGAGAACTAGAATGTTTACAAAAAGAATCATACCATGTCTGGATGTACATAATGGCCGGGTAGTAAAAGGTGTGAATTTTGTCAATCTCAGAGATGCCGGAGACCCGGTGGAGATTGCAGCGGCTTATGACAAGGCTGGCGCAGATGAGATAGTATTTCTGGATATTACGGCATCTTCGGATGCACGAAAGACTGTGGTAGACATGGTGCGCAGAGTAGCAGAAAACGTATTTATTCCATTTACCGTAGGTGGAGGAATCCGAACTGTGGAGGACTTCAAGGTATTGCTGCGGGAAGGGGCCGATAAGATATCGATTAATTCATCGGCGATTAACCGGCCTGAACTGATCAGTGAAGCAGCTGACAAGTTTGGAAGCCAGTGTGTAGTAGTGGCAATTGATGCCAGGAGACGGGCAGATGGCAGTGGATGGAACATTTATAAAAATGGTGGAAGAGTGGATGTGGGAATCGATGCCGTAGAATGGGCAGAAAAGGTCTGCCGTATGGGTGCAGGAGAGATTCTTCTGACCAGCATGGACTGTGATGGCACCAAAGCAGGATACGATATAGAACTGACCAGATCAATTGCAGAAGCGGTGTCTGTACCGGTGATTGCATCTGGAGGAGCAGGAACAAAGGAACACTTTTATGAAGCACTGACCGAGGGAAAGGCAGATGCAGCACTGGCCGCGTCCCTGTTCCATTACAAGGAACTGGAGATCAGAGAATTAAAAGAATACCTGAAAGAAAAAGGGCTTTCAGTGAGATTGTGAGGAAAAGAAGATGGCAGCAATAGCAAATGACTGGCTGGAACCTCTGAAGCCGGAGTTTTCCAAACCATATTATAAAAAACTATATCAGACGGTGAATGAGGAATATCGGACACATCAGATTTTTCCACCGGCAGATGACATTTTTAATGCATTTGCGTTGACACCGTTACATGAGGTAAAAGTAGTCATTCTGGGGCAGGATCCTTATCACGGAGAAGGACAGGCTCATGGACTTTGCTTCTCGGTAAAACCGGATGTAGAGATCCCACCGTCACTGGTCAATATCTATAAAGAACTGCAGGATGACTGTGGATGTGAGATCCCGAACAATGGTTATCTGACCAAGTGGGCAAAGCAGGGCGTACTGCTTCTGAACACGGTACTGACTGTACGTGCCCATCAGGCTAATTCACACCGGGGTATCGGATGGGAAGAATTCACGGATGCGGCAATCCGGGTATTGAATGAACAGGACAGACCGATGGTCTTCATTCTCTGGGGAAGACCGGCACAGATGAAAAAGTCCATGCTGACGAACCCGAATCATCTGATCATAGAATCGCCACATCCAAGCCCATTGTCGGCGTATCGGGGATTTTTTGGCAGCAGACCTTTCAGTCGCACGAACAAATACCTGAAAGAGCATGGATTAAAAGAAATAGACTGGCAGATTGAAAATATATAGAGCAGGGAGGAAACAACATGGGACATAAGATTGCAGATAAAATTCTGTTTGTCCTGGTAGTGGGAATCAGTACGGGGTTTACCTGGTTTGTCAGCGGCGGTATCTCTACCACACTGATCTATAACTTTGTATTCCTTGGAATCATGATTCTCATATATCTGTTTGGCATGCTCACCGGATTTGGAAAAATGAACCGGTATGAGAATGCATTTCGGAAAGCATCTGATGAGATAGAACATACCTTTGAATCACTGGATGTGGCAACCGGCGAAGAGGAAGGAACTCTTCCAGAGGATCTGTTTGGAGAATCACAGCTGGATAGCCGTTATACTGAATTTCGTAAATTTGTAAAAAAGAGTCAGAGTGGGCTGGCGGACATAGAAGATTACATCAATGAGGATGTAGTGGACGGACTGATCAGTAAAAAAATGCTGGATCTGATCCCGGATATCCTGACCAGTTTGGGTATTCTTGGCACTTTTATCGGACTGGTAGTGGGATTGAAAGACTTTGAGCCATCCAATTATGAGGCAATGACAGCTTCTGTATCTTCTCTTGTGGATGGAATCAAGGTAGCATTTTTGACCTCGATTTATGGACTGTCTTTGTCACTGGTCTTCAGTTATGCCTTAAAATCCGCCTATGGGTCTCTGATGGATCGTCTGGCAGAGTTCATGGATCATTTTCATAATACGGTGATTCCTTCTGCGGAGGCAGAGACTCGTAATATTATGGTTAATTATCAGGAAGAGCAGACAAAAGCCATCCAGAAGATGTCAGAGCAGTTCTCAGAGCATCTGGCGAACAGCTTTGAAAAAGTCATTACGCCATCTTTCGAAAAATGAATCAGCCATGGATATTCTGACGGAAACTATGGCAAAAGGTCAGGAGGAGATGCTGAAGGGACTGCTGAATGATTTCCTGTCAAATATGCGGGAGAATTTCCAGATGGAATTTGATGACTTCAATCAGGCACTGGAAAGCATGACCCAGGCACAGAAAGAGATGACTGAGGCTACCAGGGAGCTTTATAAGGCAACTGAGACAGATCTTCACAGCGCATTTTCTGCAGAACGGGATCAGATGCAGAAGCTGGTGCGTGAGATGGGCGCAATGCAAAAAGAATATATGACTTCTGCACAGCAGACCATCGATAACAACCAGAAATATGGTGAGGTATTGGATCACAATTACCGTCAGATTATGACATATCTGCAGGATGCAGAGCAGAGCTCAGCCAAGTTCTGGGTAGCCTGCAACCAGGCAATGCAGCAGTATGTCAGTGCAGCAGGTGCAAGTGTGGAAGGATTTGCTGCAGCCAGCCAGCATAATGCCAGCCTTTATGAGGCAAACGAACGGGTGGTACAGAGCTACAATGAGCGTATGCAGGAATTTGTACAGTATCAGAAGCTGACAGCACAGACGATGGAACAGGTGCAAAATCTCTTGTACAATATTGTGACTTCGCCAGATGAGACCCATCGAACCAACATTCGTAATATGGCCATCAACAACAGTAACCGTGATATGCTGATGCAGATTCAGAAGACCCTGGAAGAGCAGGGAAGCCGACAGGAAGAACTTCTGGAAACGATGGTGCAGTATATGAAAGAAAATAATCGCAGCGGGAAAAAAGGAAAAGGAATCTTCTTTGGATAAATATTAGCAGGAGGATGAAATGCGTAAAAGAAGAGAAAAAGAGACGACCGGTCACAATGTCTGGCGTTCTTATTCTGATATGATGGCCGGAATTCTGCTGTTATTTGTGCTGATTATGTGTGTGACACTTTTTCAGTCCCAGATCAATTATGAGAATAGTATCAAAGAACAGCAGGAAAAGCTGGTGCTGCAAGATGAGTATACGAAGCAGATCATGGAGCAGCAGGGTGTGGTAGAAGATCAGCAGAACCAGCTCTCTGACCAGCAGAATCAGCTGGCCAGTCAGGATGAACTGCTGGCAGCACAGAAGCAGCAGCTGGATGATCTGGCCGCCCAGCTGGCAGATCAGCAGAAAAAGCTGGATGCCCAGAGTGTGACGTTAAACGATCAGCAGAATGCTCTGAATGAAAAAACTACACAGCTGGCCCAGCAACAGCAGCGTATTGATAATATTATCGGGGTAAAGGCAGATGTGATAGAAGCATTGAAAAAAGAATTCGCAGCCAATAATATGACGGTAGAGATTGATGCCAACAATGGTGCCCTGGTTATGGATTCCAGTGTTTTGTTTGACTATGATGAGACCGAGCTGTCAGATGCAGGAAAAGAGGTATTGGCGCAGGTATTGCCAATTTACTGTAATGTATTGCTGGATCCACAGTATTATTCTTATCTGGCAGAGATTATCATTGATGGTTATACAGACAGCTCAGGAGGATATGAATACAATCTGGAACTGTCCCAGAGACGTTCTCTGGCGGTAGCAGAGTATCTGCTGGAATTATCTCAGAACTTCCTTTCAGAGGACAATCAGGCACTTCTGCGTCAGAATCTGACCGTCAACGGGCACTCCAGCAGCAATCTGGTGCTGGATGCAGATGGAAATGAAAATGCAGAAGCATCCCGTCGTGTGGAAGTAAAATTCCGACTGAAAGACGAAGAAATGATTGAAGAACTGCGGGGAATCTTAGATACATCAGAGTAGGAGACGCAGACAGAATAAAAATAAGATAAGGAGTATTACTTTACAACTGATCAGACAGTTATAGAGTGATACTCCTTATTTTTGAAAAGTAGTGTTCCATGTATATCTACATGGAATCACTGCTTTTGGGATTTTTATTTCTTCAGATTTTTTTGTGCAGTACTTAGCATCAGTTTGATACGGTTCAGCTGGTTGACTTCGCTGGCTCCCGGATCATAGTCGATTGCTACAATATTGGCCAGAGGATACTGTCTGCGGATTTCTTTGATGACACCCTTGCCTACTACATGGTTTGGCAGACAGCCGAATGGCTGTGTGCAGACAATATTGTTGACTCCTTCGTGAATCAGTTCCATCATTTCGCCGGTCAGGAACCATCCCTCGCCAGTCTGATTTCCAAGGGACACAATCGGTTTAGCATATTCTGCCAGCTCCCGGATATCTGCAGGAGCAGAGAAATGCCTGCTCTTTGCAAACTCTTTTCTGGAAGTACTGCGGATAAATTCCAGGAACTTGATTCCTGAATTACACAGAAAAGCAGTACGCTTACTCATACCCAGTTCCTTTGCCTTGAAGTTGGAATTATAGAAGCAGTAGAACAGGAAGTCTAGCAGATCCGGTACGACTGCCTCAGCACCCTCAGATTCCAGAAGTTCTACCAGATAATTGTTAGCAGCTGGCATGAATTTTACCAGGATCTCACCTACAATACCAACACGTGGCTTCTGAATATCCAGAATCGGCAATTGATCAAAGTCTCGATAATCTCGCGACAGAGTTTGGTAAAACCAAAATAAGTCGGATTCTTCATGCACAGGAATTCAATACATTTCTTTTTCCATTTTTCATGCATGGCATTGGCAGAACCAGGAGTGGCCTCATAAGGGCGCATACGGTAAAGACAACGCATAAAGATATCACCAAAGACAACACCATACATCGCCTTGGTCAGCAGTGGAAGTGTGATCTGGAAACCTGGCTGTTTTTCCAGTCCACTGACATTCAGGGAAATTACCGGAATTTCAGGATGGCCGGCTTTTTCCAGGGCACGGCGGATAAAGCCAATATAGTTGGTAGCACGGCAGCCGCCGCCAGTCTGGGTCATGATAATGGCAGTTCTGGATAAATCATATTTTCCAGATAACACAGCATCCATCACCTGGCCGACCACCATCAGAGATGGATAGCAGGCATCGTTATTTACATATTTCAATCCCACATCTACGGCTTCTCGGCCATCGTTATGTAACAGTTCAATATTGTATCCACAGGTCTTAAAAGCAGGAACCAGAAGATCAAAATGAATCGGGGACATCTGCGGACAAAGAATCGTATAGTTTTTACGCATCTCTGGTGTGAAAACAGCCTTTTCAATGCTGGATGGTATGATCCTGCGTTCTTTGTTCTGCTCTTTCTTCGCCCGGATCGCTGCAATCAGGGAACGGACGCGGATACGGGAGGCTCCCAGGTTGTTGACTTCATCAATCTTCAGACAGGTATAGATCTTGCCGGATCCAGACAGGATATCATTTACCTGATCTGTAGTAACGGCATCCAGACCACATCCGAAAGAATTCAGCTGGATCAGATCCAGAAAATCTACAGTTTTTACGTAATTGGCAGCTGCATACAGACGGCTGTGATACATCCACTGGTCACTGACAATCAGCGGACGTTCCGGCTGATGCAGATGAGAAACAGAGTCTTCCGTCAGGACAGCAATGCCATAAGAAGTAATCAGTTCCGGAATACCATGGTTGATCTCGTTATCGATGTGATACGGACGACCTGCAAGAACGATACCGTGTTTGCCATGTTCTTTCAACCATGCAATGGTTTCTTCGCCTTTTTTGTACATGGTCTCACGGATCCTGGTCAGTTCCGCCCATCCCAGTTTTGCAGCTTCTTTTACTTCGGAAGCCGGAATTTCCGGGAAGGCTTTGATCAGCTGAGAAGTTACCGTATCTACGCTGGTAAATGCCATAAATGGATTACGGAAATCAATGTGTTCACTGCGCAGCTCTTCCACGTTATTCTTGATATTTTCAGAATAAGAGGTAACGATCGGGCAGTTGTAATGGTTATTGGAATCCGGGAATTCATTTCGCTCATATGGAATCGCAGGGTAGAAAATAAAATGAATACCCTGCTGAATCAGCCATTCAATATGTCCGTGAGCCAGCTTGGCCGGATAACATTCAGATTCACTAGGGATGGATTCAATACCCAGTTCGTAAATCTTTCTGGTGGATGCAGGAGAGAGTATCACCCTGTATCCCAGTCTGGTAAAGAACTGGAACCAGAACGGATAATTCTCATACATATTCAGTACACGTGGAATACCAACGGTACCACGGGCTGCCTGTTCTTCAGCTAACGGCTCATAGGAAAAAAGCAGCTGATTCTTAAATTCGAATAAGTTCGGGATATCAGAGTTCTTTTTGGTCTTTCCGAGCCCACGTTCACAACGGTTGCCACTGACGAACTGACGACCGCCTGAGAAACGGTTGATGGTCAGACGACACTGATTGGTACAGCCCTTACATTTGGCCATCTTGGTAGTGAAAGTCAGCTCATTGATCTGGTCAATGGTCAGCATAGTGGTCTCTTCACCATGATAACGGTTCCGGGCAATCAGAGCCGCACCAAAAGCACCCATGATACCTGCAATATCCGGTCGGATTGCTTCACAGCCGGCAATACGTTCAAAGCTGCGCAGGACGGCATCATTATAGAAAGTTCCACCCTGTACGACAATGTGTTTTCCAAGGGAAGAAGCATCGGATACTTTAATTACTTTATACAATGCATTTTTAATAACAGAGTAAGCCAGACCGGCAGAAATATCTGCTACAGAAGCCCCTTCTTTCTGAGCCTGCTTGACTTTGGAATTCATGAATACGGTACATCTGGTTCCAAGATCAATTGGATGCTGGGCAAACAGAGCTTCTTTTGCAAAATCGCTGACACTGTAATTCAGAGATTTGGCGAAGGTCTCAATGAAAGAACCACAGCCGGAGGAACAAGCCTCGTTCAGCTGTACGCTGTCTACGGTCTGATTCTTAATTTTGATACACTTCATATCCTGACCGCCGATATCCAGGATACAGTCTACTTCCGGATCAAAGAATGCAGCAGCCGTATAATGAGATACAGTCTCTACTTCGCCTTCGTCCAGCATCAGGGCTGCCTTGATCAGGGCTTCTCCATATCCGGTAGAACAGGAACGGACAATCTTTGCCTTTTCAGGCATCAGGGAGTAGATCTCCTGGATGGCCTTGATCGTTGTCTTTAACGGGCTTCCATTGTTGTTACTGTAAAAAGAATACAGGAGAGATCCATCTTCACCAACCAGAGCAGCTTTGGTTGTGGTAGAACCGGCATCGATACCAAGGAAACAGTTTCCTTCATAGGTAGCCAGATCATCGGTCATGACATTGTACTGGCTCTGACGTTCGTGAAAGGTGTCATAATCTTCCTGAGAGGCAAACAGTGGCTCCAGACGGGCTACTTCGAACTCCAGCTTAATTTTCTTTGAAAGTTTTGTAATCAGTGCATCAGTACTGGTGACTGCTTCCAGATTACTGTTCAGTGCGGAACCAATGGCTGCAAACAGATGAGAATTCTGTGGTGTAATGGCATGTTCGTCATCCAGCTTCAAAGTACGGATGAACGCCGCCTTCAGTTCGGATAAAAAGTGAAGTGGACCACCAAGGAAAGCAACATGTCCGCGAATCGGCTTTCCGCAGGCCAGACCACTGATGGTCTGATTGACAACTGCCTGGAAAATAGAAGCGGACAGGTCTTCCTTGGTTGCACCTTCATTGATCAGTGGCTGAATATCGCTTTTGCAAAACACCACATCTGGCTGCGATCGAATATAAAGACTGGTAATCCCTGGCATATTCATTCAGACCAGATGCATCAGTCTGAAGAAGAGAAGCCATCTGGTCAATAAAAGAACCGGTACCACCTGCACAGATGCCGTTCATACGCTGTTCAATATTACCGTTATCAAAATAAATAATCTTAGCATCCTCGCCGCCCAGCTCGATGGCTACATCTGTCTGAGAAATGTAGTGAGAAATCGAAGAAGATACCGCAATGACTTCCTGCACAAACGGAACTTCCATATTCTTTGCCAGAGCCAGACCGCCGGAACCGGTGATGACCGGGGCGACAGTTAAAGTACCAAGCTGTTCCTCTGCTTTTTGCAGAAGACTGGCCAGTGTCTCCTGAATATTGGCATAATGACGTTCATAGTCTGCAAAAAGAAGATGATCCTGTTCATCCAGGACCGCAATCTTAACAGTAGTAGAACCAATGTCAATACCTAATCTATGTATTGTGACTTTATCATTCATGTAAAAATAAACCTCCATAAAAATTAAGTTACCTATTAAATGGTATTTTAGAAATGTTTATCTGCGACAGTATACAACAAATTATCTGGAAGTTCAAGTTGTAGATATTGTAAAATTTTTATAAACATGATATGATGTCAAGGTTAAAAGCTTCAAATGCGGAGCGTGCATTCTGGTGTTTACAGAAATGGTTAGAGTACATACAAAGAAAGGAACAGATATCTATGTACCAGATTTTAGCAACAGACGGAAAAGCCAAGCGTGCCTCTTTTGAGACTGTTCACGGCACGATTCAGACTCCGGTATTTATGAATGTAGGTACGGCAGCGGCCATCAAAGGTGCGGTGGCTACCACAGACCTGCAGGAGATTGGTACGCAGGTGGAATTATCTAATACCTACATCTCCATGTCAGACCGGGTGATAAAGTAGTAAAACAACTGGGAGGACTGCATAAGTTCATGAACTGGGACAAGCCGATTCTCACAGATTCCGGCGGATTTCAGGTGTTTTCCCTGGCTGGTCTTCGCAAGATCAAAGAGGAAGGTGTATATTTTCATTCTCATGTAGATGGAAGAAAGATTTTCATGGGACCGGAAGAGAGTATGCAGATCCAGTCTAATCTGGCTTCTACAATAGCCATGGCATTTGATGAATGTCCGTCCAGCGTAGCAGACAGAGATTATGTGAGAAAGTCGGTAGACCGTACCACCAGATGGCTGAAGAGATGTAAGACAGAGATGGCCCGGCTGAACAGCCTGCCAGATACGATCAATCCGAATCAGATGCTGTTCGGCATTAACCAGGGTGCTGTCTACGAAGATATCCGTATTGAACATGCACAGCAGATCGCAGAACTGGATCTGGATGGGTATGCGGTAGGAGGACTGGCAGTAGGCGAGAGCCATGAAGAGATGTACCGGATCCTGGATGCAGTAGTTCCATATCTTCCACAGAACAAACCAACTTATCTTATGGGAGTAGGCACGCCGGCTAATATTCTGGAAGGGGTAGACAGAGGAATCGATTTCTTTGACTGTGTTTATCCAAGCCGAAACGGTCGTCATGGACATGTTTACACGAATCATGGAAAATTAAACCTGTTTAATGCAAAATATGAACTGGATGACAGTCCGATCGAAGACGGATGCCAGTGCCCGGCCTGCCGGCATTACAGCCGTGCCTATATCCGCCATCTGTTAAAGGCAAAAGAGATGCTTGGCATGAGACTTTGCGTGCTGCATAACCTGTATTTCTACAATCATATGATGGAAGAGATTCGGGAAGCAATTGAAAAAGGCGAATATAAACGGTACAAAGCAAAAAAACTTGCCGGATTTGAAGAAACTACTTGATGATATTATCATTTTTGTGTATTATTAACAGTACGGAGAATTTTAGCGAAATAAAATGGAGGAATTTAACATGAATTTATTAACTGAGGCATCTTCCGGTGGAGGAATGTTACTTCTGCTGGTTTACGTAGTCGTCATTGGCGGTGCAATGTACTTTTTTGCAATCAGACCACAGAAGAAAGAACAGAAACGTCTCAATGCGATGCTTTCTGAACTGGAAGTCGGAGACAGCGTAGTAACAACAAGCGGTTTTTACGGTGTTGTCATTGACATTACAGATGAAGACGTAATAGTTGAGTTTGGCAGCAACAAGAATTGCAGAATTCCAATGAAAAAAGCTGCTATCTCAGAAGTGGAGAAAGCAGATGCTGAATAATAAAAAGCAGTAAAAACGCAAGAGACACAGCATCATTGCTGTGTCTTTTGCTATATGGAGGAGTGTATATTATGAACTACAACATTGCAGTAATTCCGGGAGATGGAATCGGCCCGGAGATTGTGGAACAGGCCATTCAGGTACTGGACACAACGGGAAAGAAGTTTGGATTTGAACTGAACTACACAAAGCTGTTGATGGGAGGAGCATCCATTGACGTGCATGGGATTCCACTGACCGATGAGACCATTGAAAAGGCTAAAGCCAGCGATGCAGTTCTGATGGGTTCTATTGGAGGAGATGCCAGGACATCACCATGGTACAGACTGGAGCCATCTAAGAGACCTGAGGCAGGATTGTTAAAGCTTCGTAAAGCTCTGAATCTTTTCGCTAATTTAAGGCCTGCCTATCTTTACAGAGAATTAAAAGATGCCTGCCCGCTTCGTGATGAGATCATTGGTGACGGGTTTGACATGATGATCATGAGAGAACTGACTGGCGGTCTGTATTTCGGAGAAAGAAAGACGGTAGAAGAGAAAGGGGTAAAGAAAGCTATCGATACCCTGACTTACGATGAAAATGAAATTCGCAGAATCGCAAAACGCGGTTTTGATATTGCTATGAAGAGAAGAAAGAAAGTGACCAGTGTGGACAAGGCAAACGTTCTGGATTCTTCCCGTTTATGGAGAAGTGTTGTAGAAGAAGTGGCAAAGGATTACCCGGAAGTTACACTGGAACATATGCTGGTTGACAATTGTGCCATGCAGCTGGTGCGTGATCCGAAGCAGTTTGACGTCATCCTGACAGAGAATATGTTTGGAGATATCCTGTCAGATGAAGCCAGTATGGTTACGGGCTCTATCGGCATGTTATCTTCAGCCAGCCTGAATGAGACCAGTTTTGGTCTTTATGAACCAAGCCATGGTTCTGCACCGGATATCGCAGGTATGGATATTGCGAACCCAATTGCAACTATTTTATCAGCAGCCATGATGCTCAGATTTTCTCTGAATCTGGATGAGGCAGCGGATGCCATTGAAGCGGCAGTATCTCAGGTATTAAAGGATGGCTACCGTACCGAAGACATTATGTCAGAAGGATGTACAAAGGTAGGCTGTAAGGAAATGGGCAGACTGATCGCAGAGAGAGTATAAAAAAGAAAAAGGGAAAGGCGGAATCATCATGAGAAGTGACGCAGTAAAAAAAGGTATGCAGCAGGCACCACACAGATCCCTGTTTAATGCACTGGGACTGACACAGGAAGAAATGGAAAAACCATTAATCGGTATTGTCAATTCCTATAACGAGATTGTACCAGGACATATGAACCTGGATAAGATTACAGAAGCAGTCAAAATGGGTGTAGCTCTTGCAGGAGGTGTGCCAAGAGAGTTCCCGGCTATCGCAGTCTGTGACGGTATTGCCATGGGACATGTGGGAATGAAGTACTCTCTGGTAACCAGAGATCTGATCGCAGATTCTACAGAATGTATGGCGATGGCACATCAGTTTGATGCACTGGTATGCATCCCAAACTGTGATAAAAACGTACCGGGACTTCTGATGGCAGCAGCAAGACTGAATATCCCGACGATTTTTGTAAGTGGTGGTCCGATGCTGGCCGGACATGTGAAGGGACAGAAGAGAAGTCTTTCCAGCATGTTTGAGGCTGTTGGATCTTATGCGGCAGGTACCATGACAGAAGAAGATGTCTATGAATTCGAATGCAATACCTGTCCAACCAGTGGTTCCTGTTCTGGTATGTACACAGCCAACAGTATGAACTGTCTGACAGAAGCACTGGGTATGGGACTGAGAGGAAACGGAACCATTCCATCTGTATATTCTGAGAGAATCAAGCTGGCAAAGCATGCCGGTATGCAGATCGTGGAGCTGGTAAAGAAAAATGTCCGTCCAAGAGACATTATGACAGAAAAGGCATTTATGAATGCCATGACCGTAGATATGGCTCTGGGCTGTTCTACGAATACCATGCTTCACCTTCCGGCGATTGCACATGAAGCAGGTGTGAAGCTGAATATGGATATTGCCAATGAAATCAGTGCAAAGACACCGAACCTGTGTCATCTGGCACCGGCAGGCCCGACTTATATGGAAGACCTGAATGCAGCAGGTGGTGTATATGCCGTTATGAATGAGTTAAATAAAAAAGGTTTACTGTACACAGATCTGATGACAGTTACCGGTAAGACCGTAGGAGAAAATATTACCGGATGTGAAAACCTGAATCCGGAAGTTATTCGTCCTGTCGACAATCCATACAGTCAGACAGGAGGAATTGCTGTTCTGAAGGGTAATCTGGCACCGGATTCCGGCGTGGTAAAACGTTCTGCAGTGGTTCCGGAGATGCTGGTACATGAAGGACCGGCAAGAGTTTTCGACTGTGAAGAAGATGCTATTGCAGCAATCAAAGGAGGAAAGATCGTTCCTGGTGATGTGGTAGTCATTCGTTACGAAGGACCAAAGGGCGGTCCTGGTATGCGTGAGATGCTGAATCCTACATCTGCCATTGCAGGTATGGGACTTGGTTCTTCCGTAGCACTGATTACAGATGGACGTTTCAGTGGCGCTTCCAGAGGAGCTTCGATCGGACATGTGTCACCGGAAGCAGCAGTTGGCGGACCGATTGCCTGATAGAAGAAGGCGATATCATCAAGATCAATATTCCGGAAAATAAACTGGATTTTGTTATATCAGAGGAAGAACTGGCAGCAAGAAAAGCAAAATGGCAGCCAAGAGAACCAAAGGTTACAACCGGATACCTGGCACGTTATGCAAAGATGGTAACATCCGGCAACCGTGGAGCAATCCTTGAGTTTTAATCAGGAGGGGTACTTATGAAATTAAATGGATCACAGATCGTAGTAGAATGCCTGAAAGAACAGGGTGTAGATACCGTATTCGGTTATCCGGGAGGAGCGATCTTAAATATTTACGATGAACTTTACAAACACAGCAATGAGATCACACATATTCTGACTTCCCATGAACAGGGAGCGTCTCATGCAGCTGACGGATATGCCCGTGCTACCGGAAAGGTAGGGGTATGTCTGGCGACTTCCGGACCAGGAGCTACGAACCTGGTAACCGGAATTGCAACAGCATATATGGATTCTGTCCCAATTGTTGCGATTACAGCAAATGTAGGAGTGCCTCTTCTGGGAAAAGACAGTTTCCAGGAGATTGATATTACCGGTGTTACCATGCCGATTACCAAGCATAACTATATTGTAAAGCGTGTAGAAGATCTGGCAGACACCATCCGTAATGCATTTCGCATTGCAAAAGAAGGACGTCCAGGACCTGTGCTGGTGGATATTCCAAAGGATGTGACTGCAGCAGTAACGGAATATGAAGCAGTGATCCCGGAACCGATCGAGAGAAAAACAGACTATGTGCGAACAGAAGATCTGGAAGAAGCAGCCAGACTGATCAATGAATCCAGGAAGCCGTTTGTGCTGGTTGGTGGTGGTGCTGTGATTTCAGATGCCAATAAAGAATTAAAAGAGCTGGTAGAAAAGATTCAGGCACCGGTAGGTGATACACTGATGGGAAAAGGTGCTTTTGATGGTACCGATGAAAAATACACCGGTATGGCAGGAATGCATGGAACCAAGGCAACGAATCTGGGCATCACAGAATGCGATCTTCTGATTGCTGTAGGGGTGCGTTTCAGTGACCGAGTAGTAGGCAATGCATCTAAATTTGCCAGGAATGCAAAGGTTCTTCACATTGATATTGATCCGGCTGAGATCAACAAGAATATCATGGTAGACTGCAGCGTACAGGGTGATGCAAGAGAAATCCTGAAAAAGCTGACTCCTATGGTAGAAAAAGCTTCTCATGATCAGTGGCTTGCAAGAATCAGGGAATTGAAAGAAGTCTATCCACTGAAGTATGAACAGGAAACCTTAACAGGACCGGCAGTCATGGAAGAGATCTACAAAGTGACAGATGGGGATGCCATTATCGTTACCGATGTGGGACAGCATCAGATGTGGGCTGCACAGTATTATAAATACAAAGAGCCGCATCAGCTGCTGACCTCCGGAGGTCTTGGAACCATGGGCTATGGTCTTGGCGCTGCCATCGGAGCCAAGGTAGGCAGACCGGAAAAGACAGTTATCAATATCGCCGGAGATGGCTGCTTCCGTATGAATATGAACGAAGTGGCTACTGCGGCAAGATACAATATTCCTGTCATTGAGGTAGTGATCAATAACCATGTTCTGGGAATGGTCAGACAGTGGCAGAACTTATTCTATGGAGAACGTTATTCGGCTACGATTCTGAATGACTCGGTAGATTTTGTAAAACTGGCAGAAGCACTGGGCGCTGTCGGTATGCGGATTACAAAGAGAAGTGAATTGAAAGAAGCACTGGAAAAGGCTGTCTCTCTGGGACATCCGGTGGTACTGGATTGCCAGATCGATCGGGATGATAAGGTATTTCCAATGGTTCCGGCAGGAGCTCCGATTGAGGATGTATTTGATCAGGACGACCTGAAAAAAGAAAAATAATCTATCCACCCAAGTTGACAAAATGTTAACAAAGGAGTAAAGTGGATAAAAATATGAAGGTTTCTGGTAGAAATATGAGGAGGAAAAATTATGAGCAGAGTTTACAATTTCTCAGCCGGCCCGGCAGTATTGCCGGAAGAGGTACTGAAAGAAGTAGCAGATGAGATGATGGACTACAGAGGCTGCGGTATGTCAGTCATGGAGATGAGCCATCGATCTAAGATGTTTGATGACATCATCAAAGAAGCTGAGAAAGATTTACGTGAGCTGATGCATATTCCGGACAATTATAAAGTACTGTTTTTACAGGGCGGAGCATCTCAGCAGTTTGCGATGATCCCGATGAACCTGATGAAGAACAGAGTTGCTGATTATATTGTCACTGGACAGTGGGCGAAAAAAGCATGGCAGGAAGCTCAGAAATACGGAAAGGCTAATAAGATCGCATCATCCGAAGACAAGACATTTTCTTATATTCCGGATTGTTCCGATCTGCCGGTCAGTGAAGATGCTGATTACGTATATATCTGCGAGAATAATACGATTTACGGCACAAAATACAAAGAACTGCCAAATACAAAAGGCAAGATTCTGGTATCCGATGTATCCTCCTGTTTCTTATCAGAACCGATTGATGTAACGAAGTATGGACTGGTATATGGTGGAGTTCAGAAAAATATCGGACCTGCTGGTATGGTGATTGCCATCATCCGGGAAGATCTGATTACAGAAGATGTACTGCCAGGTACCCCGACCATGCTGACTTATAAGACGCATGCAGATGCCGGATCTCTGTACAATACTCCGAACTGCTTCTGCATTTATGTCTGCGGAAAAGTTTTCAAATGGCTGAAGAAGATGGGCGGTCTGGAAGCGATGAAGGAACGCAACGAGAAAAAAGCAGCGATCTTATATGATTTCCTCGACCAGAGCGAAATGTTCCATGGAACAGTGGACAAGAAAGACCGTTCACTGATGAATGTTCCGTTTGTCACAGGTGACAAAGAACTGGATGCCAAATTCGTAAAAGAATCCCAGGAAGCAGGGTTTGAAAACCTGAAGGGACATCGTACCGTTGGAGGTATGAGAGCAAGCATTTACAATGCAATGCCGATGGAGGGCGTAGAAGCTCTGGTGGCATTTATGAAGAAGTTTGAAGAGGAGAACAGGTAAGATGTATCAGTACGGCTGCATGAATGCGATCTCAGAAGTGGGATTGCAGAAATTCACAGATCAATATGCAAAGACAGAAGTAAAAGAAGAAGCAGATGCGTTGTTGGTACGCAGTGCAGCACTGCATGATATGGAATTCTCAGATAAGCTGGCAGCAATCGCCAGAGCCGGGGCCGGAGTGAACAATATTCCCCTGGAGCGTTGTGCAGAGCAGGGAATTGTAGTCTTTAATACTCCAGGAGCCAATGCAAACGGTGTGAAAGAGGCGGTCATTGCAGGACTCCTGCTGGCATCCAGAGATCTGGCAGATGGTATCAACTGGGTAAAAGCAGAAAGCGGTAATGAAGACATTGCCAAACTGGCAGAAAAAGAAAAGAAGAATTTTGCTGGAAGCGAAATAAAGGGTAAAAAGCTGGGTATCATCGGCCTGGGAGCGATCGGTATTCTGGTAGCCAATACTGCAGTCCATCTTGGGATGGAAGTATATGGCTATGATCCATATATATCCGTCGATTCTGCCTGGAACCTGTCCAGAGAGATCACACATATTACCGATGTGAACGATATTTATCGGGAATGTGATTATATCACTATTCATGTACCTCTTCTGGAGAGTACCAAAAAGATGATCAATGAGGAGGCCATCGCAGAGATGAAGGATGGAGTGATCCTTCTGAATTATGCAAGAGATCTTCTGGTAGATGAAGAAGCCGTGGTAAAGGCAGTACAGTCCGGCAAGATCAGACGCTATATGAGTGATTTCCCGAATACGACCACAGCAGGTGTGAAGAACTGTATCGTGACACCGCATCTTGGAGCATCAACCAGTGAATCTGAAGATAACTGTGCGGTGATGGCAGTAAAAGAAGTGATGGATTATCTGGAAAATGGTAATATCAATCATTCCGTAAATTATCCGACCTGTGACATGGGTAAATGCAAAGGTGTCTGCCGTGTGGCAATCAACCACAAAAACATCAAGAACATGATCGGTCAGTTCGCATCTGTCCTTGGTGAGGCAGATATGAACATTGCCAACATGGCGAATCAGAGCAAGGGCGAATATGCATACTCTCTCTTTGATCTGGATACACAGATTACGGATGAGGTGGTAGAAAAACTGAAAAACGTACAGGGCGTATTAAGAATACGGATTCTGTAAAAAAAGCAGGGGTTCGGGCAAACAACAGGAAAGTGTCCATGCCCCTTTTTTTATCCGTCATTTTGTGGTATGATGACAGAAGTAATACAAAACACAGAAAGTGAACAGATATGTCAGAAAATAAGATACAGGATCAGGGCATCCACACCCATGTGCTGGAAGATGGCACTGTGGTTCAGCACAGTCACAGCCATTCGCATACCCATACCCACGATCCACAACAGATCAAGGCGGTACTGAACCGTCTGTCCCGTGCAATTGGCCACCTGGAGTCTATCAAGAAAATGATCGAGAGCGGCAGAGACTGTAGCGAAGTGCTGATTCAGCTGTCTGCAGTAAAGTCAGCGATCAATAATACCGGAAAAGTGATTTTGCAGGATCATATCCAGCATTGTCTGGTGGATGCGGTAGAGACCGGGGACATGGAGGCCATTGAAGAGCTGAATAAGGCCATTGACCGATTTATGAAATAGAAGAAATATCAGGAGTATTATGAAACAGGAATTACAGATGATAGGGAGAATCCGCACGGATTTTCCTACCAAATTTGGACTGCCCCGGCAGGGAATATTCGCAGAATCTCTGACAGGCAGAGTGGTGCTGGAGCCAGAGTACCGCAAGGCGGCAGCTTTTAAAGGAATTGAAGAATATTCCCATCTCTGGCTGCTGTGGGGATTTTCAGAAGTGAAACGTACCAGATGGGTGCCGACAGTGAAGCCACCCCGTCTTGGTGGAAAAGTACACAAGGGAGTATTTGCTACCAGATCGCCATTTCGTCCCAATCCCATAGGGCTGACCTGTGTCAGACTGGAAGAGATTCAGTGGGATACACCAGAAGGGCCGGTGCTGATTGTGTCAGGAATCGATATGATGGATGGGTCGCCGGTGTACGACATCAAGCCATATCTGGCTTATGCGGATGCCTATCCGGACGCAAGAAGTGGCTTTGGGGCAAAGGTAAAAGACCATGTACTGGAAGTGGAATTTCCGGAAAAATGGCTTGAGATGGTAGAAGAGACGAAGCGGTCTGGTGCAATCGAGATGCTGCGTCAGGATCCACGACCGTCTTATCACAATCATGCAGAGCAGATCTATAAGATTGCATTTGCCAATGTTGATATACATTTTACAGTAGAAGAAGATAAGCTGACCGTGTGCAGGGTACTCTCTCTGGAAGAAGGACAGAAGAAGTAGTAATGCGGTCACGCAAGGGGGAAAAGAAAAAGGAATTATGGCAGAAAGATCAAGAGACAGAAGAAACAGAAGCAGGAACAGAAGAGAATATGTTCCAGAGAAAAAGTCTGGAAAGGCAGGAAAGAGAATTGTCATCGGACTTGGAGTACTGGTACTGGTGGCAGCGGCAGGAGCCGGCGGATACTGCGCCTATGACCGGATCATGGATGGAAAAACCATGGGATGCAAGATCTCCGTATATGGCGTGAATGTTTCCTGGATGAGCGTAGAGGATGCAGCAGCAAAGCTAGAAGAAAAGTTCCAGGATACCATGGTAGAATTTGATGAAAATGGAAAAGACGAATACAACGTGTCCTTAAAGGATGCAGGTTATTCTCTGGATATGGAAGCTTTAAAGAGTGAATTGCAGCGCCTGAAGGATAACCGTGAACCGTGTAAGATTTTATTTGAAGAAGAAAAGAATTATACTGTGCCGTATCAGGTAAAGTGGAATGATGAGCAGATGAAAGCTGCTTTTTCCGGTACACATCTGACCATAGATCAGGCCAGAACTGCATCCACAGATGCGTACATCACATACAACGAATCGACGAAGCGATATGAGATTGTACCATCGGTTCTGGGTACAGAAATAGATGATACAAAGCTGCAGAATCAGACTCAGGAACAATTGAATAACAGCTTCAGTGAAGACCTGGTAAAATCGAAAGTAGTGATAACGGTAGATCAGAAGGTCTACAAGAATGCGGCTGTGACGGAAGATCAGACGGAACTGAATGCGCGTCTGCAGGAATTGAATGGCAAGCTGGAAAGCTACGAAAATGCAGAAGTTACTTATGAATTTGGCTCAGTAACAGATGTGCTGGATTCAGCAACGATTCAGTCCTGGGTACAGGTAGACAATGAAAATATTACACTGGATGAGAGTGCCATGCGAGATTATATATCAGGTCTCAGTGCAGAATATAATACCCAGTATGTACCAAGAAACTTTACGACATCCAATGGAGAGCAGGTAGTCATTGAAAATAATGAATATGGTTACTGGATTGATGAGGATGGAGAATACGAACAGCTTGTAAGTGACCTGGAAGGAGGTCAGCCAGTCAGCCGTGAGCCAGTATATAAGACAGCAGGAAATGGCAGAGACGGCGATGACGATCTGGTAAATGGTTATGTCGAAGTAGATCTGACCCGTCAGCATCTTTGGCTGTATTACAAAGGAGAACAGATTCTGGATTCTGATATAGTGAGCGGTCAGCCGGTAGGAGTCAACAAAAAGACAGGGGAACAGGAAGACTGGTCCACTTATGAAGGATCTTATCCGATTGCCTATACGGAGCATCCTTCCACGCTGAGCAGTGATATCTATGGATATGAGGTAGAGGTACAGTACTGGATGCCATTCGTATACGGTCAGGGATTGCATGATGCAAGCTGGAGAAGTGCATTCGGAGGCAATATTTACCAGACAGATGGCAGCCATGGCTGCGTCAATCTGCCACCTCAGGTAGCAGCTACAATCTACGAATACGTAGACGCAGGATTCCCGATTATCTTATATAAATAATGCCAGTATTGTGGGAGTGTAAAGTACGGAACAATCTGTAAGTAGAATCTGTGGTAAGATACAGGAGAAATCTGGTGCGGTGACCCCGAGAAAGAAGAATTAAGAAAATCTCGTGGTAAAATACAGAAGAAATCTGGTGTCGTGACCCCGAGAAAGAAAAATCAAGTAAATTTCGTGGTAAGATACAGATGAAATACAGGTGTAGTTGCCCCGGAAAATAAAAAATAAGTAGAATCCGTGGTAAGAGACCACGGATGTGGGAACAAATTAACCCCGGAAAGCAGAAGATAAGTGCTTTCCGGGGTTTTGTGGTTCCGTGATCATAAAAAAAGCTCCTGGCCGGATTCGAACCGGCGACCTACGCATTACGAATGCGGCGCTCTACCAGCTGAGCTACAGAAGCTTATATCAGATGTTTTCTGACACGTATGTTATTATACTCAAAACAGAGAAGATTTGCAAGTAAAAAATTCATTTTTCGTAAGGATTTTTCCTAGACTATTTGGCAAAATTCGTATAAAATAAAAAGAGCGAATTGCAGCAGGAAAATATTCCGGCTGCAATGAATGTTTGAAATGAATCGAGGAGAGCAGGATGAGTAAAGTAAGAACAAGATTTGCACCAAGCCCGACAGGCAGAATGCATGTTGGAAACTTAAGAACAGCATTATATGCATATCTGATTGCAAAGCATGAAGGAGGAGATTTTCTTCTGCGTATTGAAGATACAGACCAGGAACGTTTTGTAGAAGGCGCACTGGAGATTATTTACCGTACACTGGAAGATGCAGGACTGAAGCATGATGAAGGTCCGGACATTGACAAGGGATATGGTCCATATGTACAGAGTGAGCGTCAGGCACAGGGCATTTATATGAAGTATGCCAAGCAGCTGATTGAAAAAGGAGAAGCATATTACTGCTTCTGTGACAAAGAAAGACTGGAATCTCTGAAGCAGGTGGTGGCAGGAAAAGAGATCTCTGTATATGACAAGCACTGTCTGCATTTAAGCAAAGAAGAGGTAGAAGCCAAACTGGCAGCAGGCGTACCATATGTCATCCGCCAGAATGTTCCACAGGAAGGAACAACCAAGTTTGAAGATGATATCTATGGAACTATTGAAGTACCGAACTCTGAGCTGGATGATATGATTCTGATCAAGTCTGATGGATTCCCTACTTACAACTTTGCTAACGTTGTAGACGACCATCTGATGGAGATCAGTCATGTCGTACGAGGAAATGAATACCTTTCTTCTTCACCGAAGTACAACAGACTGTACAATGCATTTGGCTGGGAAGTGCCGGTATATGTACACTGCCCGCTGATCACTGATGAGAATCATAAGAAGCTGAGCAAGAGAAGCGGCCATTCTTCCTACGAAGATCTGCTGGAGCAGGGCTTCTTATCCGAAGCAATTATTAATTACGTAGCACTTCTGGGATGGTGCCCGCCAGAAAACAGAGAGATCTATTCTCTGGATGAACTGGTAAAAGTATTCGATTATCATCATATGAGCAAGTCCCCGGCTGTATTTGATATCAACAAGCTGAAATGGATGAACGGCGAATATATGAAAGCAATGGATGATGACAAGTTCTACGAGATGGCTCTGCCATACATGAAGAAAGTCATCACCAGAGATCTGGATTTCAGGAAGATCGCAGCTATGGTGAAGACCCGTATTGAGATCTTCCCGGACATCATGCCTTTGATTGACTTCTTTGAAGAAGTACCAGAATATGATGTGGCTATGTATACACACAAGAAGATGAAGACCAATGCAGAGACTTCCCTGAAGGTCCTGAAGGAGATCGTGCCAGTCCTGGAAGCTCAGGAAGACTACAGCAACGATGCTCTGTACGAGCTGCTGGTAGGCTTTGCAAAGGAACATGAATACAAGAATGGCTACGTGATGTGGCCGATCCGTACTGCCGTATCCGGAAAACAGATGACTCCTGCAGGAGCAACGGAGATCATGGAAGTACTGGGTAAAGAAGAAAGTCTGAAGCGTCTGAATGATGCCATCGTAAAACTGGAGAATGCATAATATGGCTTTTACAAAAGCACAGGAAGAAGCAATTACACATTTTCAGGGGCCTGCCATGGTTTTGGCAGGCCCTGGTTCTGGTAAGACAACGGTGATTACCCACAGAACCAGCTATTTGATTGAACATTACGGGATCCATCCAGGCAACATTCTGGTGGTGACCTTTACCAGGGCTGCCGCAGAGGAGATGAAAAAGCGTTTTCTGAAGATGCGGAAAGAATCACGCACGATGGTGCGGTTTGGCACTTTTCATTCTGTTTTTTTTGAGATTCTGAAATATGCCTATGGCCTGACCGGAGCCAATATCGCAGGAGAAGATGTCTGCTATGGATTTTTAAAAGATATCATCTCCAAAATAAATCTGGATGTGGAAGATGAGGCAGAACTGCTAAAGAGTCTGACACAGGAGATCAGTACGGTAAAATCTGAGCAGATCCCCCTGGAGCATTATTATTCCTCTTCGGTTTCGGACGAGATCTTTCGCCGTATTTATCGGGAGTACCAGGAGAAAATGGCACAGAAAAATCTGCTGGATTATGATGATCTGCTGGTATGTACCTGGGAGCTTTTGACCCAGCGGGAAGATATCCTGGCCGGATGGCAGAAGCGGTATCAGTATATACTGATTGATGAGTTTCAGGATATCAATAAACTACAATATGAGATCATCCGTCTTCTGGCGAAACCGGAGAATAATCTGTTTATTGTGGGTGATGATGACCAGTCCATTTATCGTTTCCGTGGAGCCAAACCAGAGATTATGCTGCAATTCCCGAAGGCTTATCCGGATGTCCATAAGATTGTGCTGGATTATAATTTTCGATGTCCGGGAAATATTGTAAAAGCAGCAGCAAAAGTGATTGGCCGAAATGTAACCAGATATGACAAGGAGATCAAAGAGGTAAAAGAAGAGGGGGCTCCGATTGGATTTTTGAAGTTCCCGAATCAGAATCAGGAAAGCCTCTTTATCATGAAAAAAATAAAGGATTATGTGGCAGAAGGCGGCAACTATGACCAGGTGGCAGTGCTTTACCGCAACAACATGGATGCCAGAGTGATTTCTCAGCGATTCATGGAATACAATGTGCCATTTTATATGCGGGATGTGATCCCCAATATTTATGAACACTGGATCGCACGGAACATGATTGCCTATCTGAAGGCAGCAGCAGGAAACAGAGAACGCTCTGTTATGTTACAGATCATCAATCGGCCAAAGCGGTATGTGGGACGAGAATGCCTGGATCAGCCAACGGTAGATTTTGATCGTCTGCGACGCTTTTATGATGATAAATACTGGATGATCAAAAAGATCGACCAGCTGGAATCGGATCTGAACATGTTACGAAAAATGGATCCTTATACCGCGATCAACTATATCCGTCATGGAATCGGATATGAGGGCTATCTTCAGGAATATGCCGAATATCGCAAGATGGCGGCAGAGGATCTTCTGGATCTGCTGGATCAGCTGCAGGAAAGTGCGAAGGGTTTCAAAACAACGGAAGAGTGGTTTGCTCATATCAAAGAATATGGAGAGATGCTGAAGAATCAAAATAAAAGGGATCGAAAAGCAGAGAATCAGGTGACCTTTTCTACTCTGCACAGCGCAAAGGGGCTGGAGTATCCACTGGTATTCATACTGGATGTCAATGAAGGCATTATTCCCTATAAAAAAGCAGTGCTGCAGTCCGATGTAGAAGAAGAACGAAGAATGTTCTATGTAGGGATGACCAGGGCATCAGAGAAGCTGTATATCTGTTCTATAAAAGAAAAAAACGGAAAACCCCTGAAGGATTCTCCGTTTTTGTCAGGTATTAATACATAATTACACGAATTGTTCCGTGTCCCAAGGTCATTCCCCCATGTGCAAGCACAGGTGGGATCAGACCTTTTGACACTGTAATTATTCCACGATGTCATCCAGATCCATGGCATCGAATTCCTGGGTGTCCAGCCAGTTATCAAAGCCCTCTGCAGCCAGATCGTATTCATCATCATCTTCGATGTTTTCCAGAGAAGGATTGCCGTTTTCATCTTTATAACGGTACAGGAATACTTCCCCATCTTCATTTTCCCCATTTTCATTCAGTGGAAGCAGTGCAATATAGCTGTTTCCGCCTACCGGGAAAATGGTAAGAATGGCACATTCCAGGACTTCATCGTTATCCAGTGTAAGAGTAACAGTAGCCTGTCCTGGTTCGCAGTCGCTGCCACAGGAAGAGCAGTTGCCATTGCATCCTGCATCAAAATTCTGATCGCTCATTTTTTTACCTCATTTCATTTTATTGATCGAATAATTCGCATCTTAGATTCCACTTTATCAGAAAGCACGTATAAATGCAACATTGGATTTTTGAAAATCCTGTGTTATACTAAAACCAAATGAATTCTTACAGAAAGGGCATTAGGATACAGTATGAAAAAAGCGTTTAACATTGACGAAAAGACAGGAAAATTTTATGAGCCTGGAGTAAGAATGGAAGAAGGGGGAATCTGTTTTACAGTTACAGTACCGGCAGGAGCAGCCGCTTCTCTGTGCCTGTATGCGAAAGAATCCGGAGAACTGGCGGCAGAGATCCCGTTTTCGGAAAAGAATACACAGGGAAGTCTTCGCACCATAAAAGTGCGTGATCTGGAGGAAGACGCATATCGCTATCAGTATAAGATTCAGGGGAAGACAGTGACGGATCCCCATGCCAGAGAAATCTGGAAGTCAGAGGATGGGAAAGTGACCATGGGGGAACTTGTGCCGGAGACTTTTGACTGGGGGAAAAGCAGAAAGCCGCAGATTCCTTATGAAGAGGGAATTATGTATCATCTTCATGTGCGCAACTATACCATGCATGAGAAGTCAGGTGTGGCTCACCGGGGTACTTTTCTGGGACTTCAGGAAAAGATTCCCTATCTGAAAAAGCTGGGGGTGAACCAGATCATTCTGATGCCAGTCTGTGAATTTGAAGAGCAGGAGACAGCGACGGAAAAGCTGGATAAAAAAGGAACTCCTCTGAAAAAAGTGCCGCTTCAGAAGAACTATTGGGGTTATAAGACAGGTTTCTATTATGCACCGAAAAAAAACTATTCAGCCACAGAGAATCCTGTGCTGGAATGCAAGAATATGGTAAAGGCCTTTCATGAACATCAGATGGAAGTGATTCTGGAGTTCTATTTTACCAGGGAGACCGTACTCCGGGAGCAGATAAAGATCTTACAGTACTGGATGGAAGAATATCAGATTGATGGTTTTCGAATCATGGGAGATACCGATCTGGCAAGGCATCTTGCCGGAGATCCACTGTTTTCAGATTGCAAGATTTTGTCCTGTTACTGTGGGGAGATTGATGAAGAGATGCTTCAGAGATCCCAGATGGCGGAGATGAATGATGGATTTATGAATGACTGCAGACGCATCCTGAAAGGAGACGAAGGGATGCTGGAGGCATTGGCTTATCGTACCAGAAGGAATCCATCTGGATATGGCGTGATCAACTACATCACCAGTCATGATGGATTTACCCTTCAGGATCTGGTTTCCTATGATCAGAAGCACAATGAAGCCAATGGGGAGCAAAACAGGGATGGCTGTCAGTGCAACTACAGTTGGAACTGTGGCGTGGAAGGCGAGTCCAGGAAGCGAGATGTGACAGCTCTGCGTACCAGACTGAAAAAAGATGCCATGATGATGCTGTTGTGTTCCCAGGGAACACCGATGCTTCTGGCAGGAGATGAATTTGGAAATTCACAGAATGGAAATAACAATCCTTATTGTCTGGATAATGAAGTAGCCTGGGTGGACTGGGGTGCATATAAGAAAAATCAGAAGTTTGTCAACTTTGTCCGTGCTCTGATCGCACTTCGCAAGTCTGAAAAACTGCTGCATTGCAAAAAGGAATATTGCTTCGTTGACCGGAAAGCATGTGGTTATCCTGATTTGTCTTATCATAGTAAAAAGGCATGGTATGGCGATTTTGGTTATGAAAAAAGACAGATTGGCATGCTTTATTGCGGAAGCTATGTGGAAGAGAAGCGTTTTCTGTATGTGATCTACAATCTCCATCCACAGCCACAGGAACTGGCACTGCCAAAGCTTCCGGAAAAGATGAAGTGGTTTTGGAAGATTGATACCTTCCAGAAGGACAGTGTACTGACAGGGGTAAAAGCCATTGAAGAAAAAGAGAAGATGATAAAGATACCGGAGCGCACCGTGGTGCTGCTGATCGGGGAACAGGAGTGTAAAGACGGGGATGTGGAATCCGGCAGGACATTTTAAAACAATTACGGAACATAAAAAGCTGGTGCTGGAGCATTGCTTCAAGCTTGGGCTTTACCGTCAGGGACTGATGCATGACATGTCAAAATACATGCCATCCGAGTTCCTGGTGGGAGCCAAATATTATCAGGGAGACCGAAGCCCTAATAATGCAGAGCGGGAAGATAAAGGATATTCCGCCGCCTGGCTTCATCACAAGGGCAGGAACAAGCATCATTTTGAATATTGGATTGATTATCAGATCGATGATAAGGATCATGTCATGGGTGGCATGAGAATGCCCAAAAAATATGTGGCAGAGATGCTGGCAGACCGGATCGCGGCATCCAAAGTGTATAATAAAGAAAAATATACCCAGCACGATCCACTGATTTATTTCCTGAAAGGGAAAAGCCATTATCTGATGCATCCGGAGACCATGAAGGAGATCGAGCATCTTCTCCGGATTCTGGATGAAAAAGGCGAGGATGCCTGCTTCTGGTATACCCGGAATGTATATTTGAAACAAAAACCGCGGATACAGAAGAAAAAAAGAGAAAAAGCATAATATTGACGGCATGGCCGAAGACATAAATGGAGCCTCCTTTGAATATACTTAAAAAAGTATAAGAAGGGGGTTCTTGTCTATGTATCAGATAGAATGCTACATTCCCAAATGGATGGAAACATTGCCACAGGATCATGAAATGAAGCAGACAATGATCCAGATTCTACAGGAGGAAATGAAAAATACGTCAGAAGAAAACTGGACAGAGCGGATAGAGAGCAGACTGAAAAGCCTGCCATTTGTAAAAACAGTGGTTCGGGAAGAGGCAGGAACCGAAGAAGATACCATACTGCGGTTCCAGATCGGAGTCAAAGAAGAAGAGTATTACGGGATGCTTAGCGAACTGTCAGGCATTCCGATCGAGGGAGAATACCAGTTGATTTCCCTGATCAGGGAACTGAGCGGGCTGAAGAAGGAATATGAGTCTGTGCAGAACGCATTAAAAAATGTCAGAGAGACCGGTTACGGTGTGATTCTGCCCGGAAGAGAAGAGATTCAGTGGGAAGAACCGGTTATGACACATACAGGCAGCCGGTATGGAGTGAAAATGAAAGCAACCAGCCCTACGATTCACCTGATCCGTGCCGAGATCGACACCGAGATTTCTCCGATTGTGGGAACGGAAGGGCAGGCAGAAGACCTGATTCGCTATATCAGGGAGGGCGCAGAAGAATCCGAAGGAATCTGGGAGATCAATGTCTTTGGAAAAACAGTGGAACAGCTGATGCAGGAAGGCATGCAGACCAAACTGAATCAGTTCAGTGAGGAGAGCCAGAATAAGATCCGAAAGGTAATCGGACGGGTATTGGATGAATCAAAAAATGGAATGATATGTGTTATTATTTGAGAAGTTTACAGTAAAGTTGACAAAAGCAACATAATGTATTATAATCACAATAGTTTTTTAATATTTTTGTAACAAAATACAAAAGTATGAGAGGGACAATTATGAAAAGACAAAAACTATATATCTCAATTGCTGTGATGTGTGCAGTTCTGCTGCTTGGGGGAGCAGGCGGATCGGCAGCCTGGAAGCAGACGGGGGCGGGGAGAAAGTATACCACATCATCCGGGAAGTACGTGAAGTCCAGGTGGAAAAAGATAAAAAAGAAGTGGTATTATTTCGATAAACGTGGTAATCTGAAGACCGGAAGATTCAAGGTTGGTGACGACTGGTATTATGCAACACGCAGTGCCGGGAGAGTCTGTAACAGACGAGTCGGCTGTTATTACTATGGATCGGACGGCAGGATGGTTTGTGATGCCTGGAAGAAGAACGGTAAGTACTGGTTTTATTATGACAAGAAGGGAAAACGTCGTTTTGGAAAGGTAAAGACGACCGAAGGGATCTGTTACTGTGAAAGGGAGACGGGAAAAGCTGTTTCCAAATGGGTCAATAAGAATTACTACGGAAAAGATGGCGTGATGGTGACCAGTCAGTGGGTGGATGACAGTTATGTGAATGAGAAGGGCGTCATTACCAGAGGGAATAAGAACCCGAAGAATCCACCGACGCAGGAAGAGATCCGCTGGCTGTCCGCAATCACTTATCTGGAGGCAGGCAATCAGTCCTATTATGGGAAAAAGTGCGTGGCCAGTGTGGTAATGAACCGGGTAAACAGCAAGAGATTCCCGAATACGATCAAAGGAGTCCTGTTCCAGTCGGGTCAGTTCACACCGGCGGGGAATGGTACATTATCCAGCCTGTATTACAGCAGACGATCCATTCAGACCCAGTGTGTGAAAGCAGCAAAGTATGTGCTGGAGCATGGATCTGTGCTGAAAGGATATTATTATTTTAACACCTTCAGTGGAACACTGAAGATTGGGGAACATTATTTTGGATAAGGGAGGAAACAAAGTGAAAAAGAGAAAAACAGGAATCTGGCTGACGCTGTTACTGATGCTGGCAGTGTTATGTATTCCGGTGCAGGCCAGTGCAGCGAAGACCGGATTTAAAACATCCAAGAGTGGTGTGATCCGTTATTATGGATCCAACGGCAAGCTGGTAAAAAACAAGTGGTTCAAGGTTGGGAAGAAGCGCTATTATGCCAAGGCGAACGGAAGAGTAGCTACCGGAGTGACAAGAATCAAGGGGAAATATTATTATTTCGATAAAAAGGGTGTTAACAAGACTGGCTGGGTGACTGTAAAGAATAAGAGATATTATTTTATCAGTGGCAAGCGATATGCAGCAACGGGCTTGTTTACATTTAAGAATAAGAGAACTTATTGTTTTAATGAAAAAGGCGTGATGCAGACTGGTTGGGTAACTCTGAATGGCAATGATTATTATTTTAATAATTATATGATGACCGGATGGGTGACCGCCAATTATAAGACCTATTACCTGATCAAGACCAAACCAATGAAAGGACAGAAGGCAACAGGCGTATTCTCTATTGGTGGCAATCTGTATTACTTTGATCCGGATACCGGGGAGCTGCTGCGTAACACCACGGTAGAATACAGAGATCGTACATATACTGTTAACTCCAGCGGAGTCTGCACGGTAATACCGGAATCCGGGGCACCGACAGGCGAGATGCTATTTTTCCTGAAGTTTGAATCTGGTTCCGCTGCGTACAACCAGACAGGTGGAGACGGAGGAAAGGCATGTGGTGCATATCAGTTCGATTATCGTTATGCGTTACTTCCGTTTGTAAAATATGCATACGAGACGAATCCTCTGGTCTGCAAAGAATTCGAACCATATGCCAAGTATAAGAGTGGTGCCAAATTGTATAACAACACAGATTTTTTCAAAGCATGGCATCAGGTCTACAAGCGTAACAGCAGAACATTTTCTGAGATGCAGGATACTTTTGCAAGGATCAATTACTATGATAACGTAGAACGTAAACTTCAGTCAGCCGGTATTGATGTTGCATCCAGATCGGAGGCGGTAAAGGGTGCTATCTTCAGTTATTCCATTCAGCATGGACAGACAAGTGCAGTCAATGCGGTAAAAGCAATTAAGCCAAAGAGTACCACAAGTGACGCAAAGTTCTTAAAGAAGCTTTACAATTACAGAAAGAAGTCATTCCCGTTATATGCATCCAGATATACACAGGAATATAAGGCAGCACTTGCAGAATTGAATCAATAAGTATGAGAAATCTCACAGTTTCGAAGGAAGCTGTGAGATTTTATCTATCCGGGAATTACAGGTAACGTCAGAGGCTGCTACTTGACACAAACATGTGTTTTTTTTATAATGGATAAGATGACGAATGACTGTTCAAAACCCTCTGTATCTGCGAAGGCAATGAACAGATACCATAGCCGGAGGGAGACAGATGACGATAACGATCAACAAAAAAGAATATCCACTACATACATTAGATACAGGAGCACAGAAACTGAGTAAGAAGCGCTGGGACAGCATTGCCAAGCCTCTGCACAGCCTTGGTAAAATGGAAGACCTGGTCATTCAGACAGCAGGGATCACAGGAGATGCCAATGTGACCTATGATAAAAAAGCACTGATTGTCATGTGTGCAGATAATGGTGTGGTAGCTGAGGGCGTGACCCAGTCTGAGCAGAATGTGACAGCAATTGTATCAGAGAACTTTTTATCGGATAAAGCAACTGCTGCGATTTTGTGTAAGCAGACAGGTGCAGAGATTTTTCCAATTGATATCGGAATCGCAGTGGATACGAAGCTGGAGAATCATAAGATTGCCTATGGAACAAAAAATATGGCAAAAGAACCGGCCATGACCAGAGAAGAAGCAGAGAGAGCCATGGAAGTAGGCATTGAAAAGGTAAGGGAACTTTCCGGGCAGGGCTACAAGATCATTGCTACCGGAGAGATGGGAATTGGTAATACAACTACCAGCAGTGCACTGGCTTCTTATTTCCTTCAGGAAGACGTGGAAAAGATGACCGGAAGGGGTGCAGGTCTGACCAGTAAGGCACTGGAGAAAAAGATAGCTGTGGTACGCAAAGCAATCGCAGACTATAGCCCTGCCTTTACCGATGCTATTGATGCGCTGGCAGCACTGGGAGGATTTGATATTGCGGGAATGGCAGGAGTCTTTCTTGGCGGAGCGATTTATCGTGTACCGATTGTGATGGATGGATTTATTTCCGGCACTGCAGCACTGACCGCTACTCGTATCTGCCCGGCATGTAAGGACTTTATCATGGCATCCCATGTGTCAAAGGAACCGGCAGCGGAAAAGATTCTGGCAGCGATGGATAAAGAAGCTGTCTTGCACTGTGACATGTGCCTGGGAGAGGGAACCGGAGCAGTCACTTTATTCCCGATTCTGGATCTTGCTACACAAATTTATGAACAGATGAGCACATTTGAAGACATCGAGATTGATGCTTATGTGGAATTGAAATAGGAAGAAGATATGATGATTGTAGTGACCGGTGGCAGTGGAAGTGGAAAGTCAGCCTATGCCGAACAGCGCATTCAGGAGTTTGGACAGATTCCACGTTATTATCTTGCCACTATGGAAAATAGAGATGAAGAGAGCCAGAAAAGAGTAGACAGGCACAGGGCGATGCGGGCAGATAAGCATTTCAGAACGGTTGAATGCCCATATGATCTGCAGAATGTACAGCTGGAAGAACCAGGGGCAGTGCTGCTGGAGTGTATGTCTAATCTGGTGGCAAATGAATTATTTGTCAAAGACGGTATGGCTCATATGGATCAGACGGCAGGAAAGATCCTGAACGGAGTGAGCCGGCTAAAGGAGCAGTGCGCCCATCTGGTAATTGTGACCAATGAAGTCTTTTCAGATGGAATGCTTTATGATGAATGGACAAGAAACTATATCAAATGCCTCGGAATCGTGAATCAGTACCTGAGCCAGATGGCGGATCAGGTGATCGAAGTGGTCTATACGATTCCGGTGATGCAAAAAGGAGAATAAATGAATCTGATTTATAATCTGATCATTGCATTTGCAATGTATTCAAAAATACCGATGCCACATATCGACTGGACAAAAGAGCGGATGCGTTATGTATTCTGCTTTTTCCCTGTGATCGGGGCAGTAATTGGTGCATGTATGGTACTGTGGATGAAGACGGGAATGAGAGTAACCGGCAATGAAGACTTTTTTACGGCAGTACTGGTCCTGATACCGGTTGTGGTGACTGGAGGAATTCATTTTGACGGATTCCTGGACACTTGTGATGCTTTAAGCTCTTACAAGACGATGGAAGAAAAGCTGGAGATCCTGAAAGACTCCCATGCAGGAGCTTTTGCAATTTTGATGGGCTGCTGCTATTTTGTTCTGGATTATGGGGTATTTCATGCAACAGATCTGCGAGCAATCCGTCTGCTGGCGATTGGCTATGTGTTATCCAGAGCATTTAGCGGACTGGCGATTGTCGTATTTAAAAAGGCAAGAAAAAGCGGACTGGCGGCAACATTTTCTGATTCTGCACAGAAGAAAACCGTGGCAGTGACCATGATCCTTTATATCGCAGCCTGTGCAGTACTCATGGTGCTGACAGATCCGGTCATTGGAAGTCTTTGTTTTCTTACTGCACTGCTGGTATTTGGATGGTACCGCTATATGTCTTATCAGAAGTTCGGCGGTATCACAGGTGACCTGGCAGGATTTTTCCTTCAGGTGTGTGAGCTTGCCATGGCATTTGTAACTGTAATTGCGATTCACTTAATAGGGTAAAAAGATGGAATTAATCATTGGCGGAGCGTATCAGGGAAAAAAAGAAACAGCGAAGAGACTGTTTGGCCTGCAGGAGGAAGAGATTCTGGACGGTGCATCCTGCGGACCGGAAAAAACATTTCAGGCAAAAGCTGTCTGCAACTTTCATCTGCTGATTCGCAGCATGATGGAACAGAAACAAGATGTGGATATCTATTTTGAAACATTGAAATATCAGAATCCAGATATTATCCTGATCTCTAATGAGATCGGATATGGCATTGTGCCGCTGGATCGTTTCGAACGGGACTGGAGAGAGAAAACCGGCCGGATCTGTTGCCTGGCCGCACAGGAATCCAGATCTGTGATCCGTGTACTGGCGGGCAATCCGGTATATATCAAAGGAGAACAGTGGGCATGACGATTTATCTGATCCGGCATGGAGAGACATTTGGCAACCAGAAAAAACGCTACATAGGAACCACAGACGAACCACTGTGCCACTCGGGACGGTGTTTTTTGGCTCAGATACGGGAGAAGCATAGATATCCGATTCCAGATCTGCTTTATTGTAGTCCTATGCTGCGCTGCAGGGAAACCGCAGAGATCCTGTTTCCAGGCGTAGAACAACATCTGGAAGCAGATTTGCGGGAATGTAATTTTGGAGAATTTGAGAACCAGAACTATCAGGAACTGGCCGGGAATAAAGCTTATCAGCGGTGGATCGACAGCAATGGCCGTCTGCCGTTCCCGGGAGGCGAATCCAGAGAGGCATTTCAGGAGAGAAGTCTGAACGCTTTTTACAGACTGGAGAAAGAATGGGAACAGCTGGACGTGGAGAAAACCATTGCCATTGTGGCACATGGCGGAACACTGATGAGTATTCTGGAAGCTGTGGGAATACCATCAGGTTCTTATTATGATTTCCAGGTGGGAAACGGGGAAGGTTATCGCCTGGAAGGAGAAAAAGGGCAGTATCATTATCAGAAACTGGGAGAATAACATGATTGCATTTTTAAAAGGTGAAATTGAAGAATTGGAAGAGGCGAAGGTACTTCTGGACGTGAATGGAGTAGGCTATGGAGTCTTTATCACCGGGCGGGATGCCAGTGCATTATCCGGCAGACGAGACCGTGTGAAGCTGTTTACCTATCTGCAGGTGCGGGAAGATGCCATGCAGCTGTATGGCTTCCTGAAAAAAGATGATCTCCATGTATTTCAGCTGCTGCTGGGCGTGAACGGAATCGGTCCGAAGGCAGCCCTGGGAATGCTGTCGGCATTGTCTGCCAATGATATCCGGTTTGCTGTGCTGGCAGGAGATGCCAAAGCCATTGCAAGGGCACCCGGGATTGGTCCGAAGACAGCACAGAAAATGATACTGGAATTAAAGGATAAGTTCGATCTGCAGGAGACTTTCGACAGTTCTCTGGCAGAAAGCACAGAAGGCACGATACCGACAGGTACCACCAGACAGATACAGGATGAAGCGGTACAGGCACTGGTGGCGCTGGGCTATTCTGGTGGCGAGGCGCTGAAGGCAGTGCGTGCAGCAGACACCGGCGAAGACATGAATACGGAAGATCTGCTGAAGACAGCATTAAAGAAACTTTCGCTGGTATAAGCAGATACAGTTTAGGAGAAATGAGAATATATGGATAGAAGAGTAATTCAAACAGAGGTTCTTCCAGAGGATTCCCGTATTGAGACCAGTCTGCGACCTAAGATGTTGAAGGACTACATCGGACAAGAGAAGGCGAAGGAGAATCTTAAGATCTATATCGAAGCGGCAAAGCAGAGAGGGGATTCGCTGGATCATGTGCTGTTTTATGGCCCTCCGGGACTGGGAAAAACAACCCTGGCGGGAATCATAGCCAATGAGATGGGAGTGCACATGAAGGTGACTTCCGGACCGGCGATTGAGAAGCCTGGAGAGATGGCTGCAATCCTGAATAATCTTCAGGAGGGCGACGTGCTGTTCGTGGATGAGATCCACCGTCTGAACCGGCAGGTGGAAGAGGTATTGTATCCTGCTATGGAAGATTTTGCCATTGATATCATGATTGGAAAGGGGGCAGCAGCCCGTTCGATTCGCCTGGATCTGCCAAGGTTTACCCTGGTGGGAGCGACCACAAGAGCAGGACTTCTGACTGCACCTTTACGTGACCGTTTTGGCGTGATTCATCATCTGGAGTTCTATACGGAAGAAGAACTGGCAGAAATTATCTGCAACTCTGCGAAGATCCTGGATGTGGAGATTGAACCGGAGGGAGCCATAGAGCTGGCCAAAAGATCCAGAGGAACTCCACGTCTTGCCAACCGTCTGCTAAAGAGAGTCCGTGACTTTGCACAGGTAAAATATGATGGGAAAATTACCAAGGAGACTGCAAGCTTTGCCCTGGATCTGCTGGAAGTGGATACCTATGGACTGGATGTGACAGACCGCAATCTCCTGACTACCATGATCGAGAAGTTTCAGGGAGGTCCGGTAGGTCTGGATACACTGGCGGCGACGATTGGTGAAGATGCGGGAACCATAGAAGATGTCTACGAACCATATCTTTTGAAAAAAGGGTTCCTCATCCGTACGCCGAGAGGAAGAATGGCAACCGAAAAATCTTATCATCATCTGGGCTTGCAATTCCAGTAGAAGTTCGATATACTGATTGCATACGAATGAGGAGGAAGTGTTATGTCAGCGAAAAACCAGACACAAGTGGTCATTAATGGTCAGATCTTTGTGATCAGTGGTTATGAAAGCGAAGAATATATTCAGAAGGTTGGTTATTATTTGAACAATAAGCTGACTGAGATTCAGAAGCTGGAGAGCTATAAGCGTCAGTCCAATGAGATGAAGAGCATTCTGCACAGCTTAATATCGCCGATGATTACTTCAAGGCGAAGAAGCAGGCAGAGATATTGGAAGACGGGATTACGTCCAGAGACAAGGAGATCTTTGATCTGAAGCATACTCTGATTGATCTGCAGAGACAGCTGGATGATTTGAAAAAAAAGTGATACACAGGCTGCAGGATCCTGTAGAAGGATTACGGCAGCCTGATTTATTATACTAGATGTGAGATGACTCCCACCTTTAGGTGGCGAGGAGCAAATTAGTATCAGCGGTGGGAGTCAATCCCCCATCTGATATAGCCTCCGGCAGGATTGCAGAGATGCGCAAAAGAAATATGTCATGCTTTGCATGACGCGCATCTCGCAGCAAGAATGCGAGGCATTCTTGAACAGATGTGATATAAAGCAACAGAAAGCTGGAGATGAGGAGGAAAGGTATGAGGAAAATGGAAACTGTTGTAGCATTTGGCATATGGGCATCGCTGGTGCTGGCAGCAGATCAGGTTGGCGCAACACAGACAGACTGGAGGGGGCAGATATGGAACGAATCGGAATGGGTGACAGGAATCGAATCAGAAGAAGAGAGCGAGAAGGAGAATCTGGACGGCTCAGGCTCCAGAGAAGAAGGGGAAAGCGAATGGGAAGACGAAAGTAATACAGAGCAGGAAACAGAGACTGAGACGGAAACAGAAAAACATCAGATTATTCTGTCAAATGTGAAAATAACAGAACCGAGACGATATTACGATGGGACAGACCGGGCAGCAGTAGAAGCACAGGTGGTCGGGCTACCGGAAGGAATGCAGATCGAGATAGAAGGAAGAACGCAAGAATCGGATGCAGGAACATGGCCAGTGGAGGTGATCGTGGCGTTGACCGGAGCAGGCAGTGAACAATATGAGGTAATACAGGAACCGTCACAGGAAGTATTAGAGGTACAGATTTTGCCAAGACCGCTTACCATTCATATCAGTAACGCCAGAAAAAGCTATTATTCCGATGTTACGATGGATAATCTGATCTTTGAAGAGAAAGAGATTGTGAAGGTTACCGGATTTCTTGAGCAGGATTGCCCAGACGGGGAAGTACCGGAAGACTTTTGCTATCCGGAACTGGAAATAGATGAAAGCATACTGTGTAAAGAAAGCCCCATGTATGATAAGGGAAAACCGATTCATTATCGACATGCAGTTACGGTAAGAAAAAATCCAGATGGAAGTATAACCGGCAATCCGACCGGTAATTATACGTTTTGTATAGAAGAAACAGAGAATGTAGAAGGCGGAGATGTAATTCTTTCAGAGGCTCCGGTGACCGGAACACTGGATTATACAATACGGTGTACGGATCCTTCTGCTATGTGGGTTGATCCCGCAGGGACTTTATGGGTGAAAGCAGGAGCACAGATACAGGTTCTGCCAGAAGATGGAAGCGGATTTACAGATGGAAAATTATTTTCCAATCTTCAGGAAGATGGAAGTGGGGAGTTTGTCCTGACACGAAAGAATGAAAATGGTGAAATCATCGCACAATCCCAGATACGCAGTTTTTCCTGGAGGACAGACAAAGATGCACCGCAGGCAGGGCTGCTGCTTGATGGAAAGCGAGAATCTGCAGAAGGTATACATTATTTGAACAGAGATTCGCAGATAGCAGTGTCCGATCTGACTGAGTATGGAAGCGGTGTGAAAAATGTGGAACTATATGCAGCTTTTGAAGAGGAAAAGACCATCAGCGGGGAAGCTCTTTACCTGAGCCGGAGCAACTGGAAAAAAGGAACACAGCTATTCCTGAACCGGGAGGGGAACTGCCGGGTATGGATCCGGCTGGAGGATATGGTAGGAAATGTTCGATATCAGTGCAGTGGAGAAATTGTGATGGATCGGATGGCACCAGAGCTGCAGTTTGAACAGATCACAGCCGGCAGTGCGAATAATGGAAAAGTGACGCCCGTCTGTGTGATGAAAGATAGGAATCTGAAGAGAGACAGCCTGAAGCTGACCCTGACCGGATTCCAAAATGGAGAGCGGAGAGTCGTGTGGAACAAGACAGACAGAGAAAGTCTGGAAGAACTGGCATTGCAGATGGAAAATCTTCCGGAAAAACGTGAGTGGGATGATGTCTATACATTAAAGGCAGAGGCAGAAGATCTGGCCGGAAATCACAGCAGCAGGGAAATCCATTTTTCGGTGAACAGATTTGGTTCCGTGTATTATATAGATGATGTGACCAGAGAACAGACAGAGCAGTTCTATGTGGCCAGTCCGGCCAGCCTTAAAATTTATGAGGTAAATGTAGACTATCTGACGGAATCTGGAATTCTTCTGGGACATGAGGGAGAAACCAGACAACTGAAACGGGGAGTGGATTATACCGTAAAGAAGGAGGGAAATGACGGAACCTGGAAAAAGTATTGCTATACGATATCAGATGTCTGTTTTCAGGAAGAAGGACGGTATTACCTGATCTGTGCCAGCGAGGATCGAGCTTGGAATACCGGGGATAATCGCATGGGAAAACAGAAAATAGAATTTGCGGTAGATAAAAGTGCGCCATTTATTTTACTTACAGGAGTGGAAGCAGAAGGCGTTTATCAAATGTCGGAGAGAAAGGCTGTATTGGAGTGCAGAGACAATCTGGCATTGAAGGAAGTGACAGTGTGGCTGAACGGGAAAAAGATAAGAGAAAATACACAGGAAGAGCAGGAAATCATATTAGAAAAGGCGCAGGACTGGCAGACGCTCCGGGTTGTGGCAGTAGATAAAGCAGGAAATCAGAAAGATACCGGAGAAATACCATTCTGGATCGGAGAGTCCAGGCAGGTACCTGAACGAAAGAAAGGGAGTGACATTACAATACAGAAAAAAGAATCTGTTTCAGAAGAAAAAGAGGGAAAGGGGGAGACTGATGCGATGGATAGGACAGACAAAAAAAGAGAAGAGGAGGTAGAAAAAAGCACAGGGAAAAACTGGGTAATTAAGCCTGGAATTGTTGTATTTACGGCATTATTGGCAATTTTATTCCTTAGAAAAAGGGAGAAATAATGGACAATTGAAACAGTATGTGTTATGATCCTTACCAAGAGGTGAGGAAAAATGTCTAATAAGAGGAAATTAACTACCATCCTGGCAGTAGCAGGTGCGACAGTACTTGCAGCAGGTGGAAGTGCATTTGTGACCAATGCCGGTTTATCTGTAGTAGATCCAGATGCATCCAAGAGCCAGGGGTCCGAAGTGGCAATAAATGAAAAAGAAACCGAATTGCCGATGACGGTAGAAAAATTTGCGGCTACCAAAGATTCTTTTACGGTAAAGCCACAGTCAGATTCTGATAAGAAAAATGGAAAGAAGTCTGATAAAAACGAAGAAAGTGAACAGGAAACAGACAGTACAGATGGCAGTACCCGGAGCGATTCCACTACGGGAGACGGATCTTCCACAGGAAGTGGTGCATCTACAGATTTTTCATCCAGCCAGTACTATAGTGCAGATGGAAAGTTCTATAATGAAAGCGAAGGCGGCTATTATGATGACAATGGCCTGTACCATGATCAGTGGGGCGGTTATTATTCTGCTGATGGAGCATATTATGATGGACAGGGTGGTTACTGGGATGGCGATGGCTATCACAGCACCGGATCTGGAAGCAGCTCCACGGGAAGCAGCTCCACGGGAAGCAGTTCATCCGGAAGCAGCTCCACGGGAAGCAGTTCATCTGGAGGAAGTTCTTCTGGTATTACGATCGATGACGGCAGTGGAAGCACTTCAGGCGGCAGTTCGTCAGGAAGCAATTCAGGAGCTTATGACGACAGCTATATGATGTATGATGTGGATTCCCGTTACATTTCCGCAGATGAGCTCAGCAGCTGGTCTTCAGAGGATCTGGCAAAGTTGAGAAACGAGATCTTTGCCCGTCACGGAAGAATCTTTAAGACACAGAAATGGATTGATTATTTTGCAACAAAGACATGGTATGTACCACGGTATGACAATGTGGATTCTATGTTAAATGACTATGAATGGGCAAACCTGGATGTCATTTTGAAGCTGGAAGACCAGAGAAGTTAGGAGGGTACGTAGTATGGCAGAGAAAGAAAATCAACAATATAAATGGAGACAAAGGAAAAAGAGAAATACACTGCTGGCAGCATGGATCATTGCAGTGATCATTGTGGCAGCAGCGATTACCTTTGTTGTCGATGGTACAAAGAATGGCAATCCACTGAATGTGGCAAAGCGTTATGTGGAGAATGTGATAGGAGTCTCTGATTATCAGGTAGAGACAGGAGCACGCTCTCTGAATAATGATAATCAGTTTGTACAGGAATATAAGTTTACTTATACCGCAGATGGAAAAGAAGTTACCAAGACCATTAATATGCTGCAGCAGAGCAATAAGCGGTTTGGACTGTTTGACCAGTGGGGAATAGATGGTGAAGCAGCAGGAAAGACCATAGATCTGGAACTGATTGCCCCTGCAGGTTCCCAGGTGCTGGTAAATGGTGTGGCTCCAGATGCATCCTCTGTAAAGGAAGATGAGAATCTGTCACCGGGAGCTGTCTGCTATGCACTGACCGGTGTGAAAGCACAGGACAGCAAAGTGCAGGTAAATGGTCTTCCATTTGACTCTTATGAGACAACGATTGATCCATCCACTACGGTTCTGGATGTGCGTGAACAGCTGGTAGTAGGGGAAAATGCACAGACCCAGATGACTGAGATGGCCAAGACAATGATCAATGAATTATTTACTGCAGCAGTGCAGGAAAAAGGTGCCAGTTCTTTAAGCAGTCTGTTTACGCAGGCAGCGAATAAAGACAACCTGTATAAAGCAATTCATGATAATCTGTTTCAGGATAAGACACTGAAGGTTAAGAGTATTACATTCAGTGATTTTAAGCCGACTTTTGGAGATGTATATTATCCGGGAAAAGAAGAAGAAAGTTACATCGGTATGGAGATGACGCTTTCTTATACCTGCTCTTATGAACCGACTGACGGACAGGAAGCAGAGAGTGAGTCTGAGACAGAGACCGAGGCAGAAACACAGGAATCTGAGACCAACACATCTGAGACAGAAAAGAGCAATGGGAATTCTGCAACAAAGGAAGCAAAATTCTACTTTAAATATGTAAATGGAAATTGTACAGTAACTACGATAGAAGTTCCGAATGCAATTTAGTATAAGAGGTCCGTTTGGACAGGAGTCAAAAAGAAGAATGAAAAAGAAAAAATTTGCAGCGTTTTTTACGGCACTGGCAGTTGGCGTATCGGGTATGGTACCAGTCAGTGCCATGCTGTCAGAGGATGAGCAGAAGGCTGCTTATATCGAAAAGGCAGTAAAAGAAGCACTGAGTGCACAGACAGAAGCTACGACAGAACAGCAGAAGGAAGACGAAACCGAAGCTGAGACGGAAACAGAGTCAGAGACAGAAGAAAAAACAGAAACAGCTGCAGAAGAGGAAGAAACTTCGGAAGCAGAGACGGAGAATGAGACAGAGAAAGCTGCCAGCCAGGATGAAAAGATCATCGTAGCCATTGATGCATCTCATCAGGAAAAAGGCGGTGATCTGGAGGAAGAAGAACCAATAGGACCGGACGCAGAAGAAAAGGCAAAAGGGTTCAGTGAAGGAACCAGCGGAACAGTATCCGGTCTGACAGAAGCAGAACTGAATCTTTCTGTTGCTGAGAAATTAAAGAAGCAGCTGGAAGACCGGGGATATGAAGTCTATATGACCAGGGATAATAAGGAATCAGATCTGAGCGAATCGGAGCGTGCAAAGAATGTGAATGCTTCCGGGGCACAGATTCTGATCAGTCTTCATGCTAATGGAGGAGAAGACAGCACAGAGAATGGTGTAGAAGTAATGGCACCTTCTTATGAGAATCCGTACTGGAAGGACAGAACAGGTAATATAAAAAAGAGCAATGCACTGGCAGATATTATTCTGCAGTCCTATTGTGAGGAGACCGGGCTGAATGCAAAGGGACTTTACAATGTGGACAACCAGATCTTGTTGAACTGGAGTGAGATTCCGTCAGTAGTGTTAGAGATGGGATTCATGTCCAATGAATCAGACGATGCCTATATGGCAGAAGAAGAACATCAGCAGAAGATGGCAGAGGGTATTGCGGATGGCATAGATCTCTATTTTGGGAGGTCCTGATAATGGATAAAGTCATACAGGCAGGTGCCAGGGTACTGGGACCGGTTGTGATCCATTTCTTTGCTATCAATATAGTACAGATGATGGGGCTGCATGCAGATGCAGCCTTTCGCGTAACTATAACAGCAGTGCTGGTACTTCCGATTTATCTGTGGATGATGAAAACAGATGGTTATGAACAGCAAAAGAAAAGCAGATTTACGATTTGGAATGGAATATTCGTAGTGCTGTTGGCCATGATAGTAAATGCGATTCTTACCGGCGTGATGAACGCAGTATTTACGCTGCTTGAGCTGTATGATAAAGAAGAAATAATGGTCAGCACGGCACAGGATTCACTTTTTCAAAGTAATATACTGATGCAGATCATTGGTGTGGGAGTGATTGCTCCTATTATGGAAGAAGTATTATTCAGAGGTCTTGTTTATCATCGTCTAAAGGATTATAATAAAGGATGGTTGTCAATCATTCTGGCAGCTGGGATGTTTGCCGTATATCATGGCAATCTCCGGCAGGCAGTGGCTGCATTTCCGATGGCTGTGATCATGATTTTACTGTATGACAGATGGAATTCCATTTTAGCTCCGATTCTGTTTCATATAACGGTGAATCTCAGCTCGATTCTGGCAACAGCAGCACTGACGGTTTGACAGATGATCAGAAACGAGAAAAAGGAGAAACAGATGAAGAAGGAAATATTAAGCTGGATCGGATGCTTTGCAGTAGCGATACTGGCAGCATTGTTTATTGTTACATTTGTAGGACAGAGAGTACAGGTAGATGGACATTCGATGGAGGACACACTTCAGGACAGAGACAATCTGATCTGTGATAAGCTGTCTTATCGTTTTACAGATCCGGAAAGGTTTGATATTGTCGTTATTTATCCGGATGATCAGAAGGATAAACGCTGGATCAAACGTATTATTGGTTTACCTGGAGAGACAGTGCGGATCGATGAAGAAGGAAATATTTATATCAACGGTGAAATTCTGGATGAGGATTATGGAAGAGAAGTGATTCAGGATCCCGGTCTGGCAGCGCAGGAGATTACACTGGGAGAGGATGAATACTGGTGCATGGGAGATAACCGGAATCACAGCAGTGACAGCCGTGTGATTGGCCCGGTACCGAGAAGTCATATTCTTGGAAAAGCATTTGTACGGATCTATCCGTTTAGCAAGTTTGGACTGATTCACTGATGTGGGATGACTTGGAAAGTTGCTCCCACATAACAATAAAGGAATAGATAATGGAGATGTGAACAAAAATGGAAAGAAAAAATGTATGGACCAGTTACGGAAAAAAGGAACTGGCAGAGCTGGAAAAACTGAATAAGAATTACCGTCATTTTCTGGATAATGGAAAGACAGAAAGAGAATGTGTCAAGGCCGCAGTGAAGCAGGCAAAAAAAGAAGGGTTCAAAGACCTGAAGGAGGTCATCCGTTCCGGCGAAAGGCTTCAGGCCGGCGACCGTGTATACGATGTGTTTATGGAAAAGGCAATTGCCCTGTTTATCATCGGAAGCAAGGATATCGAAAAAGGAATGAATATTCTTGGAGCCATATTGATTCTCCTCGTCTGGATCTGAAGCAGAATCCACTGTATGAAGATACAGAACTGGCTTATCTGGATACCCATTACTATGGTGGAATCAAGAAATATCAGTGGGTAACCATTCCTCTGGCACTGCACGGCGTAGTTGCAAAAAAGGATGGCAGTGTAGCAGAGATCAATATTGGAGAGGAAGAAGATGATCCGGTATTCTGTATTTCTGATCTGCTGATTCATCTGTCCGGTGAACAGATGGAGAAGAAAGCGGCAAAAGCAGTGGAAGGAGAAGCACTGAATCTCCTGATTGGTAATATTCCACTGAAAGAGGAAGAAAAAGATGCTGTGAAGAAAAATGTATTGAATCTGTTAAAGGAGAAATACGACATAGAGGAAGAGGATTTCCTTTCCGCAGAGCTGGAAGTGGTTCCGGCAGGTAAAGCAAGAGAATGTGGTCTGGACCGCAGCATGATTCTTGCTTATGGACAGGATGACAGAGTGTGTGCTTACACCTCATTAGAAGCTATCCTGGATATGAAAAAAGTGAAACGTACAGCATGCTGTATCCTGGTAGATAAAGAAGAGATCGGAAGCGTAGGTGCGACTGGCATGCAGTCCAGATTCTTTGAAAACACAGTAGCAGAGCTTCTGAACTGTATGGGTGTATATTCTGACCTTACTTTAAGAAGAACATTGGCCAATTCTAAAATGCTTTCTTCTGATGTAAGTGCTGCATATGATCCGGAATACGCATCTGTATTTGAAAAGAAAAATGCAGCATATTTTGCAAAAGGAATTGTTTTCAATAAATATACAGGTTCCAGAGGAAAGTCTGGTTCTAATGATGCCAATGCAGAGTATATGGCAGAACTGCGAAAAATTCTGGATAAGCATAACGTGGCATTCCAGACAGCAGAACTGGGGAAAGTCGATATCGGCGGCGGCGGAACCATCGCTTATATCCTTGCTTTATACGGAATGCAGGTAATCGATTGTGGTGTAGCAGTCATGAGCATGCATGCACCATGGGAGATTGTCAGCAAAGCAGATGTTTATGAAGCAAAGAAGTGTTATATGGCATTTCTTGCTGAGTAGTTAGTGACAGAACGTAATTGTCCGGAGCCTGTGGTAAATATCTGGTAATGCAGGCTTTCGGAGCATTTACAAATAAACAACATGGAGAAAACATGGAGGAGCTTATGAGTAACGTAAGAAGAGTTTATGTGGAGAAAAAACCGGCATATGCAGTGCAGGCCAAAGAATTGAAACATGAAATCCGAAGCTATCTGGGAATTGATAACATGACGGGAGTAAGGGTACTGATCCGTTATGATGTGGAAAATATTTCTGATGAAGTATTTGAGGCAGCATGCAAGACGGTATTTTCAGAGCCACCGGTAGACCAGTTATATCGCGAAAGTTTTGAAATGGGATCAGAAGACAGAACTTTTTCTGTAGAATATCTTCCAGGACAGTTCGATCAGAGAGCAGATTCGGCTGTTCAGTGTGTCAAGTTCCTGAAGGAAGATGAAGATCCGGTTATTCGTTCTGCAACAACGTATGTAATTGAAGGAAAGATCACAGATGATGAGTTCGCAGCAATTAAGAGCTATTGCATCAATCCGGTGGATTCCAGAGAGACGGACATGAAAAAGCCGGATACTCTTGTTACGGTATTTGATGAGCCAAAAGATGTCATGATTTTTAACGGTTTCACAGAGATGCCAGAGGCGGCCTTAAAGGACCTCTATGATTCTCTGAATCTTGCCATGATTTTTAAAGATTTCCAGCATATTCAGCATTATTTTGCAGGAGAAGAAAAAAGAGATCCAAGCATGACAGAGATTCGTGTGCTGGATACCTACTGGTCTGATCACTGTCGCCATACCACATTTTCCACAGAGTTAAAGAATGTGGAATTTGGGGAAGGAGATTATAAAAAGCCTATTGTAGGTACTTATGAAAAGTATCTGGCAGATCGTGCAGAGATCTTTAAGGGAAGAGATGACAAGTTTGTCTGCCTGATGGATCTGGCATTGATGGCGATGAGAAAGCTGAAAAAAGAAGGTATGCTGGATGATCAGGAAGAGTCTGATGAGATCAATGCCTGCAGTATTGTTGTTCCGGTAGAAATTGATGGTGAAGTAGAAGAATGGCTGGTAAATTTCAAGAATGAAACACATAACCACCCAACAGAGATCGAACCGTTTGGTGGTGCAGCGACCTGTCTTGGTGGAGCTATCCGAGATCCGTTATCAGGAAGAACTTATGTATATCAGGCAATGCGTGTAACAGGTGCGGCAGATCCTACAGTCTCTGTGAAAGATACTCTGAAGGGTAAGCTGCCTCAGAAGAAGCTGGTACGTCAGGCGGCTCATGGATATTCTTCCTATGGTAACCAGATCGGTCTGGCAACCGGATATGTAAAAGAAATCTATCATCCGAATTATGTAGCAAAGAGAATGGAGATCGGAGCCGTTATGGGTGCCGCTCCAAGAAAAGACGTAAAGAGACTGACATCAGATCCTGGAGATATCATTATCCTGCTTGGTGGCCGTACCGGACGTGATGGTATCGGTGGAGCAACCGGTTCTTCCAAAGTACATACAGAGAGTTCTATCGAAGTATGTGGAGCCGAAGTACAGAAAGGTAATGCACCTACAGAACGAAAGATTCAGCGTATGTTCCGCAGACCGGAAGTTAGTCGTCTGATTAAAAAATGTAATGACTTTGGTGCCGGTGGTGTATCCGTTGCTATCGGAGAACTGGCAGACGGACTCCAGATTTATCTGGACAAGGTACCGAAAAAATATGCCGGACTGGATGGAACGGAAATCGCCATTTCCGAATCCCAGGAGCGTATGGCAGTTGTAGTAGATCCGGCAGACGTGGAAGAATTCCTGAAATATGCCAGGGAAGAAAATCTGGAAGCTGTAGAGGTGGCAGTTGTTACGGAAACACCGAGACTGGTGCTGATCTGGAGAGATAAAGAGATTGTAAATATCAGCAGAGCTTTTCTGGATACCAACGGTGCACACCAGGAGACAAATGTATTTGTAGAGATTCCATCTGAAAAAGATAATTATTTTGCAAAAGAGTCCGTAGCAGATGTAAAAGAAAAATGGCTGGAGGATCTGGCAGACTTAAACGGATGCTCCCAGAAGGGACTTGTGGAGATGTTCGACAGTTCTATCGGGGCTGGCAGTGTGCTGATGCCTTATGGTGGAAAATATCAGCTGACAGAGACGCAGGCCATGGTAGCAAAGCTCCAGTACTGAAAGGTAAGACCGATACAGTAACGATGATGGCTTATGGATTTGACCCATATCTGTCCAGTTGGAGCCCATATCACGGAGCTGTTTACGCAGTACTGGAGTCCGTAGCCAAGATCGTAGCAGGTGGTGGAGACTATAAGAAGATCCGTCTGACATTCCAGGAATACTTCCGTAGAATGAGCGAGGATCCAAAGAGATGGAGTCAGCCGTTTGCAGCACTCTTAGGTTCTTATGAAGCACAGCTGGGATTTGGACTTCCATCTATCGGTGGAAAAGACTCCATGTCCGGTACCTTCAATGAGATTGATGTACCACCGACACTGGTGTCTTTTGCAGTGGATGTAGCCAGTGACAAGACGATGATTTCCCCGGAACTGAAAAAAGCAGGAAATAAGCTGGTTCTGTTCCAGATTGAAAAAGATGCATATGATCTGCCAGTATATGAACAGGTAAAAGATCTCTATGGCAAGTTCTTTGAGGACGTAAAGGCAGGAAAGATCGTATCAGCTTATACACTGGATGGCAAGGGTGTGGCTCTGGCAGTATCCAAGATGGCATTTGGTAACGGTCTGGGTGTACAGTTAAATGATACACTGGAGAAAGATACCCTGTTTGCACCTGGATTTGGTGATCTGGTTGCAGAAGTACCGGCAGAAGAAGTGGATAAACTGACGGCAGGTGGTATCGTGATCGGTGAAGTGACAGATACACCAGTGCTGGCTTATAAAGATGTGAAGATTACACTGGATGAAGCTCTGGAAGCATGGAAAGGTACTCTGGAGAAGGTATTTAAGACAGTATCTGGAGAACAGGGCGGAACCGCATTCCTGGGCGAAGAGACAGCATCTGATGGTCCTACGGCAGTATTTATGTGTGTGAAGCCAGAAGATAAAGACGCAGTGATCGAGAATGGCGTATATAAGACACAGAATATTTACGTCTGCAAACATAAAGTAGCACAGCCTCGTGTCTTCATTCCGGTATTTCCGGGAACAAACTGTGAATACGACAGTACGAAGGCCTTTGAACGTGCAGGTGCAGAGGTAGATGTAAAAGTATTCAAGAACCTGACTGCTGAAGACATCCGCGACTCTGTAGAGATTTTTGAGAAAGCGATCAATCAGGCACAGATCATCATGTTCCCAGGAGGATTCTCCGCAGGTGATGAACCAGATGGATCTGCCAAGTTCTTTGCTACAGCATTCCAGAATGCAAAGTTAAAAGAAGCAGTAACGAAGCTGTTAGAGGAAAGAGACGGTCTGGCACTGGGTATCTGTAATGGATTCCAGGCATTGATTAAACTGGGACTGGTTCCGTATGGTGCGATCACAGGACAGAAAGAAGACTCTCCGACCCTGACCTCAATACTATTAACCGTCACATCTCTAAGATGGTTTATACAAAAGTCGTAAGCAACAAATCTCCATGGCTGCAGTTGGCTACACCTGGAGCAACTTACTGTAATCCTGCTTCCCATGGGGAAGGCCGTTTCGTTGCGCCAAAAGAATGGATCGAGAGACTGTTTGCCAATGGGCAGGTAGCTACCCAGTATGTGACACCGGATGGAGAACTGGACATTAACAATGAAGAGTGGAATGTAAACGGTTCTTATATGGCTATCGAAGGTATCACAAGTCCGGATGGACGTGTCCTCGGTAAGATGGCACATTCTGAAAGACGAGGTGAATCGGTAGCAATCAATATCTATGGAGAACAGGATCTGAAGATCTTCGAATCCGGAGTAAAGTACTTTAAATAATAGAATGCACGCTCAGCGAACATTTATAAAAAACAGGCATCGGATATGATGCCTGTTTTTTATAATAGTAAATTGTGTATAAATTTTATTTATTATTCTTTGCAAGGAATCTGTTGATACGATCCAGAGGATTCAGCAGATGACTGATGGATTCATCATGATTCAGTGTATCAATGATATAAGCAAGATATTTGCTCAGGTCGCAGCTGGTATAGTAAGGACGTGAGAGCAGTTCAGGTGTCTGATATACCAGGTTGGTGGTAAGAAGATAGTCAAATACACCCTGTTCATAAGCTTTATCAAACTTCTCCATACCATTGGTGAAGAGTCCGAAGGTAGAGCAAAGGAAGATGCGGTTTGCCTTCAGCTCTTTTAATTCAGCGGCTACTTCCAGAATACTGTCACCAGATGAGATCATATCATCCACAATGACCATATCTTTGCCAGCTACGTTAGATCCAAGGAATTCGTGGGCAACGATCGGGTTGCGGCCATCCACAATTCTGGAATAATCACGGCGCTTATAGAACATACCCATATCCAGTCCAAGTACGTTGGCCATATAAATAGCACGTCCCATACCGCCTTCATCCGGCTGATGATCATCATGCTGTCCTTGTCGATATGAAGACCAGGTGCAGCTTTGAAAAATCCCTTGATAAACTGGTAGACAGGCTGTACAGTCTCGAATCCGTGAAGCGGAATGGCGTTCTGAACACGAGGGTCATGGGCATCAAAGGTAATGATGTTATCCACACCCATTTTAGTAAGTTCCTGAAGAGCCAGTGCGCAGTCCAGAGACTCACGTCCGTTTCTCTTATGCTGACGACCTTCATATAAGAATGGCATAATAACGTTGATTCTCTTAGCCTTTCCTTCAGCAGCAGCAATGATACGCTTCAGATCCTGGTAATGATCGTCTGGAGACATATGGTTTATATGGCCGCTGAGAGAATAAGTCAGGCTGTAATTGCAGACATCCACGAGGATGTAGAGATCGTCCCCTCTGACAGATTCTGTGATAATACCTTTGGCCTCTCCAGAACCAAAACGTGGAACTTTCGCATTAATCACGTAGCTTTCTTTTTCATATTCTTTTAATGCAACGGATCTTTTCTGGGCATGCTCCCGTTCGTGTCTCCAGGAAACGAGATGCTTATCTACCTTCTTTCCTAGTTCGCTGCAGCTGGCCATTGGGATGATCCCCAGTGGTCCAACAGGTATAGAATCAAGATTACAAAATTCTGCCTGCATAATTCATCCTCCAAAAATATTTTATCAAATTGCCTTATCATCTGTTATAAATATTGGCGGTAACTGCTATCTCTATAACTTGCGCAGTTAATCTCATCTTTAGTATAAGTAGAAATATTTATTTATTCAAGACTTTTTAGCAGAAAGCCTTTGGACTTTTTTCTGTACGCGGATGTCTTTACCAAAAAGTTTCAACATGGTATATCCGTTAGAGATACGAGAAAAAATACGCTCGGAATAAGCGGAAGCGAAAGACTCCAACGGAAGATTTGTAGAAATAATGGTAGACTTCTGGTTGATCAGACGTTCATTGATGCAGGAGAACAGTTCTGCATTCACGAAAGAGTTCGTCAGCTCGGTACCCAGATCGTCAATGATCAGCAGATCACAGTCATAGATATGCTCTGTGGAATCCACTTTCTCACTGGTACGGTTGAATCGTTTGTCCGCAAAATTCTGAAACAGTTCCTGAGCGGAAAAATAGATGACTGAATGAGTGGTATCCAGCAGTTCCTTTGCAATACAGTGGGAGAGGAATGTCTTTCCAACACCGGTATCGCCGTAAAAGAACAGATTGGAAAAAGTCTGATCAAAATCACGGATAAACTGGTGACAGATATCGGTCACACGATGAATGCGCTCCAGAGAAGTCTTACCGGAGGCATCTTTGATCTCATTCGAATAATAGTCATAAGAAAAAGTAGAAAAATTCTCTTCTTCCAGAATCCCCTGTAAATTGGACTGTGTATATAAAAGATCAATTTCGGCTTTTTTAAAGCACTGGCATTTTTGATTGCCAATATAACCGGTATCTTTGCAATGTGGGCAGGTATAAGTCAGCTCCAGATAATCGGATGGATAACCTCCTTTTAGTAAAATAGCTGCACGCTCCTGGCTCAGACAGTGAATGTGCTCCTTCAGACGTTCCAGAGCCTGTTCATCTCCGCCAAGCAGCTGTCTGCCGCATGTCACGCTTTCTGAAGCAATCTGAGCCTGAATCTCCTGAAGACGTGGAAAACGCTGATAAGCGTCCTGAATCCGATCGTCCAGTTCATGCCGGTGCAGGGACTGCAGACGTTGATAGTCCCGCATAATTGCATCATATTGTGAATTGTTCAGAGCCATAAATCCTCCTTAGCAGTCCAGAAGCTGCTGCTCCAGCTGGTCAAAATCATAATTACGCTGTGGAAAACCGAACTTGTCAGAGGCATTGGAAGGAGCAGCGTTCTGACGCTTCGGAACCCGTGCAGCTGGCTTTGGCAGCTGGTTAATGTCCGATGCATGGCGGACGCCCTTCGACTTCCATTCCTGAAGTATACGGTCAGCGTATTCAAAACTAGGTGTGTGAATACGGGTTATGGTGCGATTTACTGCTTCCAGAATAATGTCTGTGGTAAATCCATATTCCTGAAACCAGATAGCCATGAAATCAGCTTCTGCCTTTGCCGGACCACGGCCACGAATGCCGAAAGCATTCAGGATGGTGTAATAATCCCGGTGGTAAAAAGTGCTGTCTTCTTTCGCTTCTTTTACAGTAGTGACACCACGGGCAGCCCATTCCAGGGCAACCTTACGAATATAGTTTATGCTGCGTTTTCCCTTGGAGACGCAGTATTCGATCAGATATTCAATCAGATCCGAAGAAAAATGTAGTTCGTCATAAAAATAAAGAATGTGATTCACTTCGGTACTGCTCAGCTGCTTTGCCAGGTACTGCTCGGCGATATATAGCAGCTGTTTTACCTCTTCCTGGCTGGAAAGTTCCTTCTTGCGGTCAGCTGACACAGTGATCTTTGCCGGAGAATTCTGGAGATCCACAAAAGAAGAAGCATATTGATTCAGACGCTTCTGTGGATCAGAAACCATATTCTGGTTATCCACAAAGGTGATATCCGTCAGTGTACCGTCAGCGTCATAAGTAAGCTGCAGAATATGAAGTCGTTCCCAGTAGGAAAGGGCACGCCGTACATCATTCTCAGTATGATTCAGCGCATCAGCAATAGAAGAGATGGTCAGTTCCATATCGCTGGTGGAACAGCGGAGCAGATAAAGATACACTTTTACAAATTCTCCATTTGCAGAAATCATGTAATTGTCGATAAACTGGTTCTGTACCAGTGTGAAATCATTTACAGCATATTTATGTAGAATCACTTTTTTCACCTTCCGGAAGATTGGGCGTTACGCTCGCTGTCGTAATGCGCAGTAAATAATAGATCGCCTGTTGACTAATTTAGATGCCGGTTTCCCCGGCTCAACCAGTATAACACAGCTTTTTTGAAAAGAAAATAAGGACTTTTGCCCGTAAAAGTTGTAAACATAAAGTGTGGATAATGTGGATAATGTGGACAGATTAAAATGTCGGAATTGTACGAAAAATTCTGAAAGTCGAAAAAACATTGTATTTACGGGGAAAAGTCGAAGTGAGTCGATTTCTGTAGAAAAAGAAAAAAGGCAAAAAAAATCCACATGTTTCTATACACAAAACTGTGTATAAACATGTGGATAATGTGGATAATTATTTCCCTAACAGGTTTTCGCCCACTTTTACAATATCTCCGGCACCCATAGTTATCAACAAATCGCCCTGAGTACAATTTTCCAGTAAAAATGTTTCAATTTCATCAAAAGATGGAAAATAGTAAGCTTCGCAGCCAAGATCCAGCAGTTTCTGTTGAAGAGTCCGGGAACTGATTCCCAGTGTGTCGGTCTCTCTGGCTGCATAGATGTCAGCCAGAACCACCTTATCAGCCAGAGAAAGGGCAGAGGCAAAGTCATCCATCAAAGCCTTTGTTCTGGTGTAGGTGTGGGGCTGGAAGACGCACCACAGAGTGTGATGTTCGCACTTCTGTGCGGCCTGGAGTGTGGCACGGATCTCAGTTGGATGATGAGCATAGTCGTCTACAATGGTGACACCACCGATTTCGCCCTTGTGCTGGAAGCGACGTTCGGTACCGCCGAACTCATTCAGACCCTTTTGCATATCTACAACAGGAATTCCAATCAGGTCTGCCAGAGCCAGTGCAGCAACAGCGTTATCCACATTGTGGCTGCCTGGAACATGGAGTACAAAATGTCCCATATTTTCAGAACCATGCATCAGATCGAAAGAGCCACAGGCCAGTGCATCGTAAGAAATATTTGCGGCATAGTAGTCAGCCTGTGCAGAAGCATTCATATCATAGTAAACTACCTTACAGTTCAGACCGCTTGTGATGGCTTCCACATTTGGAATCGCTTTGTTAATAATCAGAATTCCGTCAGACGGAAGTTTTTCTGCAAAGAGTCGGAATGAGTGACGGATATCATCCAGATCTTTAAAGAAATCCAGATGGTCCGCATCGATATTCAGGATGATGCTGATCTTTGGGAAAAAGTCAAGAAAACTGTTGGTATATTCACAGGCTTCTGTTACAAAAATACGATCAGAACCGACACGGATATTACCATGAATAGCAGGAAGAATACCGCCAACGGAAATGGTTGGATCCGTATCTGCGGCCAGCAGAATATGGGATACCATAGAAGTCGTGGTGGTCTTGCCGTGGGTACCGGATATGGCAATCGGCAACTGATAATTAGTCATCAGCTGTCCCAGAAGCTCAGCACGGGTCAGCATTGGAAGGCCTCTTCTGACGCATTCTGTATATTCTGGATTATCCGGATGAATCGCAGCGGTATAAACCACCAGATCGATACTGTCTTCGATATTTTCGGCTTTCTGTCCGTAGAAAATCTTTGCTCCGGAGGAAGTCAGCCATTTGGTCAGGTCGGACTCTCCACGGTCAGAACCAGATACCGTGAAACCACGATCCAGAAGAATAGCAGCCAGACCGCTCATGCTGATGCCGCCGATTCCGATGAAATGTACATGAACCGGTGACTGAAAATCTATCTTATACATAAAGAAATCTCCTTCAAATGATTTAATTTTGTCCTGAATCTGTGAAGATACAGAACACATACAACGCTTTTATCATACCGCAAATCCTGAAAAAAAGAAAGTGTAGTGGGGGAAATAGTATAAATTAAACAAAAAAGCAGAAGCAGATTTGGCGTGTAATTACAAAAGATGCGGAAAAAAGACGCATTTTGTAGAAAAATGTAGAATAAACAAAGACGAAATATATAAAAGAACATAAAAAAAAATGGATTTATTGTAAAAAATGTTCACGAAACAGGAATGCTGTGATATAATAAATCTACAAATTATCCATGAGAGGGACTACGTAAAATAACAGCAAGAGGTGATAAGGTGATTAAAAAAGAAATGATTGCCATGCTTTTGGCCGGAGGGCAGGGCAGCCGCCTTGGGGTACTGACATCAAAGGTTGCAAAACCGGCCGTTACGTTTGGCGGAAAATACAGGATCATTGATTTTCCGTTAAGCAATTGTATTAATTCAGGAGTAGATACTGTAGGGGTTCTGACACAATATCAGCCATTGAGGCTGAATACCCATATCGGAATTGGTATTCCGTGGGATCTGGACCGGAATATTGGAGGAGTCAGTATACTGCCTCCGTATGAGAAACCGGTGGATACCGAATGGTATACAGGAACAGCCAATGCGATTTATCAGAACCTGAATTATATAGAGATGTTTCATCCGGAATATGTACTGATTCTCGGTGGAGATCATATCTATAAGATGGATTATGAAGTGATGCTGGATTTCCACAAGGCAAGTCAGGCGGCAGTTAGTCTGGCTGTTATGCCGGTACCATGGGAGGAGGCCAGTCGTTTTGGAGTGGTAGTGACGGATGAGACCAGCCGCATTACCGAGTTCCAGGAGAAGCCAGAGGAGCCAAAGAGTAATCTGGCATCCATGGGAATCTACATATTTACCTGGAGTGTCTTAAAAGAAGCATTACTGGCGAATAAGGATGTACCGGAGTGCGACTTCGGCAAACATATTATCCCATATTGCAGAGCGCAGGGACAGAAGATGGTGGCCTATGAGTACAATGGCTATTGGAAGGATGTGGGAACGTTAAGTTCCTACTGGGAAGCCAATATGGAACTGATCGACATTATCCCAGAGTTCAATCTATATGAAGAATTCTGGAAGATCTACACCAGCGGTGATATTATACCGCCACAGTATATTTCAGAGGATGCTCAGATTCACCGCTGCATTATCGGAGATGGCACAGAGATCTGCGGACGGGTGGAGAATTCCATCATAGGTGCAGGGGTTGTGATTCAAAAAGGTGCGGTAGTAAAGGATTCGATCATTATGAAAGGCACCGTGATAGAAGAAAATGCAGTAGTGGAAAAGGCGATTATTGCAGAGAATACCAGAGTAGGAGCAGGATGTGTACTGGGCTGCGGTGAAGAGAAGCCGAATCGGTACAAGCCTGAAGTTTATACAGATGGTCTGGTTACGATAGGAGAAGACAGCGTGATTCCGGCAGGTGTCCGAATCGGAAAAAATACAGCGATTATCGGAAAAACAGAAGCTGCGGATTATCCTGAAGGCATATTAGAGAGCGGCGAATCAATCATAAAGGATGGTGACGAAGCATGAGGGCAGTTGGAATTATTTTAGCTGGCGGGAACAGCGAAAAGATGCAGGAGTTATCTTATAAAAGAGCGATTGCGGCAATGCCTGTGGCAGGAAGTTACCGAAGTATAGATTTTGCACTGAGTAATATGACCAATTCTGGCATTCAGAAAGTAGCCGTTCTGACGCAGTACAATTCCAGATCTCTGAATGAACATTTAAGTTCTTCTAAATGGTGGGATTTCGGACGGAAGCAGGGTGGTCTGTATGTATTCACCCCAACGATTACCGTGGAGAATGACAGCTGGTACCGGGGAACGGCAGATGCTATTGCGCAGAATCTGGATTTCCTGAGACAGTGTCATGAACCATACGTAGTGATTGCTTCAGGAGATGGCGTCTACAAGCTGGATTATGGACGTGTTCTGGAGTATCATATTGAGAAAAAGGCAGATATTACGGTAGTATGCAGCAATCTTCCGCAGGGAGATAATATCACCAGATTTGGAGTTGTCAGAATGAATCCGGACGGCAAGATTACCGATTTCGAGGAGAAACCGGACAGTGCCCATGGTGATATGGTATCTACAGGAATCTATATTATTCGAAGACGGCTGCTGATTGAGCTGCTGGAAAAAGCGCAGCAGCAGAATCGGTTTGATTTTGTAAAGGATATTCTGGTTCCATACCGTACTTTGAAGAGGATGTATGGATATCGTATGGATACTTACTGGAGAAACATTTCTACAGTAGATGCCTATTACCAGACAAATATGGATTTTCTTAAGCCGGCCATCCGGGATTATTTTTTCCGGCAGTATCCGAATGTGTATTCTAGAATCGAGGACCTGCCTCCGGCCAAGTATAATCCGGGTGCAGCAGTGAAGAACAGTCTGGTATCGTCAGGCTGTATCATCAATGGAACGGTGGAGAATAGTGTACTGTTCAAAAAAGTATATGTAGGAAATGACTGTACCATTAAGAACTCCATTATCCTGAATGACGTGTATATTGGAGATCATACACATATTGAGAACTGTATCGTGGAAAGCAGAGGAACGATACAGGCAGATTCCTCTTATATTGAAAAAGAGGGAATCAGAATTGTAGTGGAAAAAAACGAACGATATATCCTGTAAGGAAGCAGATTCGTTTTTTCATACAAAAGCAAAAAATGAGAGGGTAGATTTATGATTATCACAGATGTAAGAGTTCGCAAAGTAGCAAAAGAAGGAAAGATGAAGGCAGTGGTTTCCATTACCATTGATGATGAATTTGTAGTTCATGATATAAAAGTAATTGAAGGCGAAAAGGGATTATTCATCGCCATGCCAAGCAGAAAGGCATCCGATGGAGAGTATAAGGATATTGCACATCCGATTAATTCAGCTACAAGAGAGAAGATCCAGAAGATCATTCTGGAAAAATATGAGGCGGTTGCCGAAGAAGAAACAGCAGCTGAGGAATAAGAAAAAGGAACCCCGTCAGAAAGTGGCGGGGTTCTTTTTTCTGTGCCTTGGCACATTCTGCGTTATATGCTATGATAATCTTTATGAGATAACAGAAAAGAGGTAACTGTTCAGAACCGGCTGTATCTGTGAAGGTGCTGAACAGTTACGAAATGAGGAGAAAAGATGTACATTATTGCAGGACTGGGAAATCCAGGAAGAGAATATGCCAACACCAGACATAATGTGGGATTTGATACGGTGGATGTACTGGCTGACCGTTACCGGATTGAGATAGAGACAAAGAAACATAAGGCACTGATCGGAAAGGGCATCATAGAAGGACAGAAAGTGATTCTGGCCAAGCCACAGACTTATATGAACCTAAGCGGAGAGAGTGTCCGAGAACTGGTGGATTTTTATAAGATTGATGAGACAACAGAACTGATCATTATTTACGATGATATCAGTCTGAATCCGGGACAGATCCGCATACGTTTAAAGGGAAGTGCCGGTGGACATAATGGAATCAAAAGTATCATCCAGCATCTGGGAGGTCAGGAATTCCCGCGTATTAAAGTTGGGGTAGGAGAAAAGCCAGTGGGCTATGATCTGGCAGATTATGTACTGGGGCATTTCACCGGCGATGATAAATATGAGATAGAAAATGCCAAAAAACGAGCTGCAGACGCAGCAGTTATGATGATCTGCGGGGATGCAGAGAAGGCAATGAATGAGTTTAACAGGAAGGTATAAGATATGAGAGCTTTCACGGCACCACTGGACAGTCTGGAAGAATATGGACAGATAAAGGAAAGAATAAAGAAGAACCAGGGGGTGCTGCAGGTATCTGGATGCATTGATTCCCAAAAGTCACATTTTATATATTGCATCGGAGAAAATTATGGTCAGAAACTGATTCTGACCTACAGCGATCTGCGTGCCAGAGAAATCTACGAAAATTATCGGTTCTTTGATCGAAATGTACTGATTTATCCGGCTCGTGACCTGATGTTTTATAATGCGGATATCCAGAGCCACCAGATCGGCATGCAGAGGATGATGGTGCAAAAAAGCCTTATGGAAGAGGAAGATATCACGGTGATTGCCACACTTTCAGCCTGTATGGAACGGATTCTGCCGCTTGCCTATGTGCAGGAGCATGTACTGGAGTTTCAGAATGACAGCAGCCTGGATCTGCAGAAGTTATCTGCGCAGCTGGTGGAGATGGGATACGAGAAGATGCCTCAGGTGGAGGCAGTGGGCCAGTTTGCTATTCGAGGTGGCATTGTTGATGTGTTTCCGCTGACGGAAGAGAATCCAATTCGTATCGAACTGTGGGGGGATGAGATTGATTCCATCCGCAGTTTTGACAGCTTAAGCCAGAGATCCATTGAGAATCTGGATTCCATCCGGATCTATCCTGCTAATGAAGTGCTGGTCAGTATGGAGCAGGCCAGCAAAGCTATGGAGAAGATTCGTCAGGAAGGCAAAAATCAGGAAGCTGTTTTCCGGCAGAGTATGCGCACGGAAGAGGCCTTTCATATTAAAACGCTGGTCGGAGAGATCCAGGAAAAACTCATGGATCTTCAGGAACGTAAGGGCCTGGATAATCTGGTACCGTATTTTTACCAAAAGACAGTATCCTTTCTGGATTATTTAAAAGAAGATGCCATGATTTTTCTGGATGAACCGAATCGAATCAGTCAGGAAGGATCCGCAGTAGAAAAAGAATTCGCAGAGAGTATGGAAAATCGTCTGAATAAGGGATATATTCTGCCCTCCCAGACAGAACTGCTCTATGGTTGTATGGAGATCATTGGGCGACTGAATCGGAGAAACTGTCTGGGCCTGTGTATTATGGACGTGCCGAGAGATGAATGGAATATTTCCGGTACTTACAGTATGACGGTACGGTCGGTGAATTCTTATCACAACAGCTTTGAGCAGCTGGTGAAGGATCTGCAGAAGTGGAAAAAAGAAGGATACCGCATAGCATTGCTGTCAGCTTCCAGAACCAGAGCGAAGCGGCTGGCTTCGGATCTGCAGGAGTATGAGCTGAACAGTTTTTATTCGAATGACCGGGATCGGGAGATTCAGCCGGGAGAAATCATGGTGACTGATGGCAATCTGCATCATGGCTATGAATATCCGCTGATCCGTTTTGCGGTATTGACAGAAAGTGATATTTTTGGAAGAGAAAAGAAAAAACGAAAGAAACGTCATACTTATGAAGGTACGAAAATTCAGAGCTTTACAGACCTGAATGTGGGCGATTTTGTGGTGCATGAAAGTCATGGACTGGGCATTTACCGGGGTATTGAGAAGATTGAAGTAGATAAGGTCATCAAAGACTACATGAAGATTGAATACAGCGGTGGCAGCAATCTCTATGTACTGGCCACGCAGTCCGATGTGATCCAGAAATATGCCGGTGCAGATGCAAAGCCGCCGAAGCTGAATAAGCTGGGGGGTCAGGAATGGAACAAGACGAAGACTCGTGTTCACAAGGCGGTGCAGATCGTGGCACAGGATCTGGTGAAACTCTATGCGGCCAGACAGGAAAAGCAGGGATTTGTCTATGGTCCTGACACTGTATGGCAGCGAGAGTTTGAAGAAATGTTCCAGTTTGAGGAGACCGATGATCAGCTGCTGGCGATAGCGGATACCAAGAAGGACATGGAGAGTACCAAGATCATGGATCGTCTGATCTGTGGAGATGTGGGATTTGGGAAAACAGAGGTAGCCATCCGTGCGGCATTTAAGGCAGTGCAGGAGGATAAACAGGTGGTGTATCTGGTTCCAACTACGATTCTGGCGCAGCAGCATTACAATACCTTTGTACAGCGAATGAAGGATTTCCCGGTGCGGGTAGATCTGTTGTGCCGTTTCCGCACACCGGCAGAACAGAAAAAGACACTGGAGGATCTGAAAAAAGGCGCAGTGGATATCCTGATAGGTACCCATCGTGTGTTGTCGAAAGATGTGAAGTTCAAAGATCTTGGCCTGCTGATTGTGGACGAAGAACAGCGCTTCGGTGTAACTCATAAAGAAAAGATCAAACAGCTGAAGAATAATATCGATGTGCTGACGTTGACGGCAACACCGATTCCAAGAACTCTCCACATGAGTCTGATCGGAATCCGTGACATGAGTGTGCTGGAGGAAGCACCGAATGAACGACAAGAGATCCAGACCTATGTGTGCGAGTATAACGAAGAGATGATCCGGGAAGCCATTAGCAGGGAGCTGAATCGGGGTGGGCAGGTTTATTATGTCTACAACCGGGTCAATACGATTGTGGAGATGAGTAATACCATTGCAAAGCTGGTGCCGGAGGCAAATGTGGCCTTTGCACATGGCCAGATGAAGGAACGGGAACTGGAACGGATCATGTATGACTTTATCAATGGTGACATTGATGTACTGGTGTCTACGACGATTATTGAGACAGGACTGGATATCTCCAATGTCAATACCATGATTATTCACGATGCCGATACCATGGGACTGTCTCAGCTGTATCAGCTGCGTGGCCGTGTAGGCCGTTCCAATCGGACAGCCTATGCATTTCTCATGTATAAACGCAATAAGATGCTCAAGGAAGTGCAGAGAAGAGACTTTCTGCCATTCGTGAATTTACAGAACTGGGAAGTGGATTTAAGATTGCCATGCGGGATCTGGAGATCCGTGGAGCAGGAAATCTCTTGGGAGAAGCGCAGCATGGACATATGGAGGCTGTAGGATACGATCTGTATTGCAAGATGCTGAATGAATCTGTCCGGGAGCTGAAAGGTGAGCAGCAGATTCAGGAAAAATATGAGACGGTGATGGATCTGGATATTGATGCGTATATCCCGGATAAATACATTCGCAATGAATATCAGAAGCTGGATATCTACAAGCGGATTGCCATGATAGAGAGCCGGGAAGAACAGGATGATATGCTGGAAGAACTGCTGGATCGTTTCGGGGAACCGCCGAAGGCAGTGCAAAATCTTCTGTCGATTGCCCGGCTGAAGGCAGAAGCCCATCAGGCCTTCATTACAGAAGTGACCCAGAAGGGCGATTTTATTAAGCTTGTGATGTATGAAAAGACCCAGGCAGATCCGAAGAAGATCGAACAGATGGTACAGAAATATCAGGGAAAGATGAAGTTCGTCATCGATACAAGACCGTATTTCCTGTACACCAAGCCGAGAAAGTCGGCAAAAGATAATAAAGATGTGCTGGAACTGACACGGGAGATGATCGAGGATATTGCAGGGATTTCGTAATTAGATGTATACGGTTGTATACAGGGAAAATTGAACTAAACCGTCCGCGGAAAAGAAGAAACAAGCTGTCTCCGGGGTCAAGTAGCGGATATCCAGAATGAAAGTAGTCCCGGGATTACAAAAATGATTGCGGCATAGAGGAAAAAGAGCTATACTTGATAACAGGTATGGGCTGCAGGCCCGATGATGAATGAGATATAAAGGAGAATCAAGATGAGTAAATATGGAAAACGAATTCTGGCAGCGGGTATGTGTGCGAGCATGGCGATGGGACTGCTGACAGGTTGTTCTTCTTCAAATGATGAGGTTGTAGCAAAAATGGGAGATACCAAGCTGACGCTGGGAGAAGCAAACTTTATGCTTCGTTACAGCCAGGCACAGACACAGAGTTATCTGGGCGCCATGTTTGGGGAGGGAACCAACGTATTCCAGCAGGATCTGACCGGAAGCGGACAGGCCTACGGTGAGACTGTAAAAGAAAGTGTCCTGAATGATCTGAAGGACATGACGATTCTGGAACAGCACATGAGTGATTACAATGTGGAACTGACAGATGAAGACAAAGCTGCGATTGAAGAAGCTGCGAAGCAATTTATTGCAGATAACAGCAAGGATGTATTAAAAGAGATGTCTGCTACTGAAGAGACGGTAAGCAGAATTCTGACATTATATACCATTCAGAGCAAGATGGAAACAGCAATCGAGGCAGATGTAGATACGGAAGTTTCTGATGAAGAAGCAGCACAGAAGACCATTCAGTATGCATACTTCACCATTCCGGAGACTGAGAGCGAGACAGAAGATGCTACAGAAGCCACAAGTGCAGATGAAAGCGCAAGCGAAACAGAGACAGGAACAGAAGCCGTAAGTGAAACAGAGACAGAAACAGAAGCCACAAGCGAATCTGAAACCGTAGCAGAAACGGAGACAGAAGCCACAAGCGAAACAGAAGCAGCCAGCGAAGCTGCTTCAGAAGAAACATCTGAGGATATCACAGAATCCGAGACGGAAGAAAGTGCAGAAAAGAAAGAGACCAGAGAGACTGTACAGGGTATCATTGATGCAGTACAGGGTGGTGAGACACTGGAAGATGCAGTCAAGGCAGCAGATGAAAGCAAGAGCCTTACAAGCTATTCTTACGGTGCAGATGAAGAGACTCTGAATGAGAATCTGAAGAACGCAGCAGATGCCCTGTCAGATGGAGAGATCGCATCAGAACCAGTAGAAGGCGAGAATGGCTTCTATGTAGTGCAGATGGTAAGTACCTTTGACCGTGATGCAACGGATCAGAAAAAAGAAGAGATCATCAAAGACAGAAAGAAAGAACTCTACGACAACAAGATTGCAGAATGGGATACAGAGTCCTTTGATATCAATGAAAAAGTATGGGATAAGGTAACATTTGAAGAAATCTTCACCCTGAAGCAGGAAGAAACCGAGAGTGAGACCGGAACAGAAAGTGCTTCAGAAGCAAGTACAGATACAGAAGGGATCAGCGAAGCGGAATCTGTTTCGGAGACAGAAGGAGTGACAGAAGCTGCAAGTGAGACGGAGAGTGTGGCAGAAGAAACCGAGAGCGAAATACAGTCTGAGGCAGAATAACATCGGTGTGGCTCATTTTAGAGCCACACCACTTTTTTGTTTTCGCAGGATTTCTTCTAGGGCCATTGGGGACGTGTAAAAGTGGCTTTTTAAAAACTCTGTTCCTGTGTCTTGAGTATTTTTCAGAAGTTATTTATAATAAAAAAAGTAACTATTCAGACTCCACTGTGAAGGGTACTGAACAGTTACGGGAAAAATATAACAGAGATATGGGAGCGAGTATGAAAAACTGTAAAAGAATAGTATTCATTTGCCTGTTGTTTTTGAGTCTGACGAGTCTGCTGCTGGTGCCGGACAGAACCGAGGCGGCAACGCAGAATTCAGCAGAAGCGACGGTGAAAAAAGCAGCCGGCAAATGGATCAGCAAAAATGGAAAGCTGCGTTATCGTTATGCCAATAAGAAATACGCAAAATCAGGATTTACGAAAATCCATGGAAGCTGGTACTGTTTTGACAAAAATGGAAATCTGCAGATCGGCTGGAAGACGATAGGATCGAAGCGGTTCTATTTTGAGAAAAAGGGAGAACCGGGCGAGAAAGGAAAACTGGTTACCGGCTGGAAAAAGATTGGAAAAAAAGAGTACTATTTCCGAAAAAGTGGAAAAAAGGGAACCATTGGTGCCACCTACAAGAGTGAATGGAAGACACTGAATAAGCAGGATTATTATTTTGATAAAAATGGAGCCTGGTATCAAAAAGTACCAACCAATGAAGACTTTATTGCGACGATTGCACCAATGGCAGTCAGAGATATGAAAAAGACAGGAATTCTGGCTTCTGTGACCATGGCGCAGGCCATTCACGAAAGTGCATATGGTACATCTTCTCTGGCACTGGAAGGAAAGAACCTCTTTGGAATCAAGGCCGGTGGCTGGGGCGGTAAGACCTTTTCTAAGAAGACGCAAGAGTATATTGGAGGAAAATGGTATACGGTCACAGCAAAATTCCGGGCATACAGTTCCTATCAGAAAAGCATTTCCGATCATTCCAGCTATCTGAATACAGCGATGAATGGATCCAGACTCAGATATCAGGGACTGAAAGGCTGTAAGAATTATAAAAAAGCATTTCAGATCATCAAAGATGGTGGATATGCTACTGATCCCAAATACGTATCCAAGTTATGTAAGATTGTAAAAAAATATAATCTGACAAAATATGACAAGATGTGAATGAGAACAGGGGCTGTCTGGTTTCCAAACAGTCTCTTTTTGATATAAACAAAATTTGTTAAATATATCATACAGGAAAAGATATAGAAAAAAAGGGGGAACTGCTAAACTTGCAGTCCCCAAGAGAGTGTATATCGTATTTTGTATCGGAAATATCAGATTACATGTGATATCCTTTAGCGAAACTATAGTAATATTCGGATAACAGTTCTTTAAATTTCTTCATGATCAGTTCCTCCTTTTCAACATTGTGAGAAATAAAAATCAATTAAGTGATTTCACATTTTGTTAAGTCAGGCCTGACTTTTTATCTGTCTATAATATAGCACGAGATATAACTATTGTGAAATATTTAATTTAAGCGGTCAACGATACCTTTTGAGTATGAAAAAAAGTGCAAAGTAAAGAAAAAAGAATTTGGCCATCGAAAAAAACGATGACTAGTCATAGAATATATTCAATTCTCATTCGGAAACAGATGTGTTATAATAAGCAGGAAATGAAAAAACGAGCAATTGATATGGAAATCAGTGTGAATCTGATACGGTACCGCCACTGTGAATGGGGAGCATCTTGTAAATGTCACTGGGAAACTGGGAAGGCAAAAAGAATGCGGAGATCCTAAGTCAGGATACTTTCAATTGATCAGCATTTATTCTCAACGATCTATTGGGATTTCTGCTCATATGAACCTGTTATGGTGTAAAATGAATGATATTACAGATATTGTCTGGTACAGATAAAAAGGTTTATTGATAAGAAAGGCTCTGGTCGTTAGGATCAGGGTCTTTTTACTTATACAAGAAGGAAAATAAACATGATGAAACTTGCTTTTTATGGAAAAGGCGGAATAGGGAAAACAACGATTGCATGTAATGTGTCGGCAATGCTGGCGCAGAGAGGTTATAAAGTACTTCATATAGGATGTGATCCCAAAGCGGATTCCACCAGACTTTTAACAGAAAAACGAATACCGAGTGTTTTACATCAAATGACACATAAGAATGGGGATATCAATTTTTCTGATATCATTTTTGAGGGAAAAATAGAAGGACTTTTCTGTGCAGAAGCAGGTGGACCGAAAGCCGGTTCAGGATGTGCAGGCGCAGGAATCACGGCAATGCATGAATTATTAGAAGAACTGGGCGTGTTTGAAATGGATTGGGATGTGATAATCTATGATGTCCTTGGAGATGTAGTATGCGGAGGTTTTTCTGTTCCTATGAAGAAAGAATATATAGATAAAGTTTATATTGTAACCTCTTCAGAATACATGTCAGTCTATGCTGCAAACAATATTTTGCAGGCTGTAAAAGGGTTTTCAGACAAAGAAAGGAATCTCCTTGGTGGCTTGATCTGGAATCACTGTCAGAGCGAATGGGATAAAGAGGTCGGAGAAAGTTTTGCGGATCTGACGAAAGCAAATATCTTAATGTTTTTGAGTGAATGGGAAGAACTTCAGAAAAATGATTATGCTAAAACCCTGATTACTCAAAAATCTCAGAATAAAATGCTAAAGGAACAATTTGAAAAGCTTGTAGACCAAATTCTTGGAAACGAGAAGATAACACATACATTTCTGCCATGTGACATCGAAGAACTGGAAACATGGCGTGAGTCTGTTGTGAGGTTGTTATAACATGAAAGATTCAGAAAAAAACAGATGTACTTTAGAAGAAATTACGTTAAATCACACGAACAGACAGTATGTGGTTTTGCCGGAAATTATTTTTCAGACAGATGATATTGTACTGGTAGGGGCGGGTTCATTTTCCTGTGTAAGGGCATTGTATAAAACTGCGGTAAAGCAGAGGGCACTGGGAAGATTTCTTTACAGAGTGATTACACCGGAACAATATGCAATGGGGCAGGCGGAAGAGATTATTCAAGAGCTTATTGATGAGGCATTAAAAAGAACTAATGCAGGAGGGATTATTTATTATGCTTCCTGTATGGATGTGGTATCCAGAATAGATTTTCAGAAAATAAAGAAAAAACTTTGTAATCCGGATCAAATTCCTGTTGAGGTGCTATATAGAGGACCGATGGTTCGCAGGTATCTGGATTCCAACAAAAAACTGACAGAATTGCTGATGCAGATTCCGGTGAGTAAAGAATCGTTGAGGAATCGAGGATGTGATCTTCCGCCGGTCATGCCAGATTTTGAGGCAGTCTGCGGAGTTTTGCAGTCCTGGAAAGTTTACCGTTTTCTGATCAGCTCAGGAGGCTGTGACGGATGCATTTCCGGAACAGGGGAGCGAGATCAGGAATATCGTGTAACAAAATCAAGAGTGGATGATCTTCAGATTGCGGTAGGCTGTGAGTCATTTATAGAAAATGGGATCATATGGGATTATCAAAATAAGAAATGTAAAGATCTTGTCTGTATTGCAGGCGCAGGACTTCCCAAATTAATCGGTTTTGATTATGGAAGGATCGAAAAAAGGGCAAAAAAAGAGAAGATAGACTGCATCATGATGAAAACGGATGGATTTCATTTTGCACAGCAAGGTATTGGAGACATGTATCTGTCATTGTTTCAGAAATTCGAACATATAAAGTCGGAGAAAAACTGTGCGATAGGAATATTAGGTGCACATTGTTTTGCATCTTTGCAAAAGGATGAAGTAGAAGAAAGTATTTCCAGTATGAAAAAACTTGGTTATGAGGTCATATGGCCAGAGAAAAACAAACTGGAACAGATTGTAAATCTGAAAAACGCAGTCTGTAACTGGGTGACAGCATCCGAAGGCATTCCCATTGCCAAATATCTTTACCGCAAATATAACGTATCCTATATGATAGGTATTCCCTCCGGAAAAAAGATGCTCTCTGAATGGCAGAACTATTTTAAGGAAACGGGATGGGAAGATGTACAGACAGCGAAAAGCAGGCAGTCAAAAAAGAAAAAAGTTCTTTTGATCGGAGATCCGGCAGTTACCTGGGGAATTGCCAGATATTTGACAGAAACAGATTCTGTGGAAATCATATTTGCAGTGTATACACAACTGGCATCGTCAAGACGCTGGTATACAGAAACTTTGCAGGGAACAGAAGGCCACTGGATCGGAGGAGAAAATCCGGTTAAAAAAATAAAATATTTCAGAGACAGAGAGGAACTGAAATTTCTGATAGATAAAGCGGATATCATTTTTGGAGAGAATCTGCTGCGAATGGCGTTTATGGAAGAAGCGATCCGCAGAAAAAAATGGATAGATCTTCCGGCGCCGATTTTAAACTGTGGAATCCGGACAGATAAGTATGAATATCATCTGTTTGGAACAAAAGGTGCCCGCTGGATTCATGCGGGTACAGAAAAAAGCTTGTAACTGATCCGACCAGGTCAAATGCGGGAGATACCTGATCTCGGCAGTAACAATAAATGCATGGCCATGCAGTAACAGTAACATACATATTTTTGAGACCAATACGAGGAGAAGAAAGACATGAAGAAGAAATTACTAGCAGCAACATTAATGGCAGCAATGACAATCACTACTGTATTTGGCGGAAGCGCAGTTCTGGCAGCAGATGATGCTGCATCTACGAAAGTGATTACAGATTCTATGGGAAATGAAGTGGAAGTTCCAACTGAAATCAAAAGCATGGCAATTCTGCCAATGCCATGGATTTCTGTAGTATATGCATTAAATGGAAGCGGAGATATTATCACCGGAATGCAGCAGGTTGCAAAAAATTCTTATGAAACCAGTATACTGAAAAAACTGGCACCGGAATTGGAAGATACCAACACTACATTTTTTGCAGACGGAGAATTTAACTACGAAGAACTGGCTAAAATTAACCCAGATGTTGTAATGCTGTTTGAAAGCCAGAGTAAACATATTGACAAATTAAAAGAAGTAGGAATTCCGGCATTTACCATTAAGTATGCAGACTCTTATGATACACTGTGGAATGATTTTTCAATTATTGGAAATGTGTTGAGCAAGGAAGAACGGGCACAGGAATTTGTAGATTACCAGAAGGCAGATGTACAGTATTTTGAAGATCGGGCAGCAGATCTGGAGAATCTGGATGATGTGAAGGTTATGCATATTTATACAATCGATGAGCTGGCTGTTGCAGATAACAGTGGTGTAAACAATGCAACAATCGCTTATTGCGGTGGTGTAAATGTGGGCGAAAGTAACAGTGATGCATCGTCTGATACAGCTATAAATATGGAGCAGGTATACAGTTGGAATCCAGAGGTAATTCTTCTGAGCAATTTTGATGACGTGGTACCGGAAGATCTTTATAATAACACCATTGACGGACAGGACTGGAGTCAGGTGGAAGCAGTAAAGAATCACAGAGTATATAAAATTCCACAGGGTATTTATCGTTGGGACGCAGACTGCCCTTGTACAGAAACCACACTTTGCATGAAATGGATGGCAAAAGTTATTAATCCGGAAGTATTTAAAGATATTGATATCAGACAGGATACTAAAGATTTCTATAAGAACTTCTTTAACTATGATTTGACAGATGAAGAACTGGATACAATTCTTGCGACAGAAGCAAACGCATCTTCAGAATCTATTTACTAAAGAAAGGTAAGGCAAATATGAAGTATCAGAACAAGAAAGAAAAGCATGCGTGGAAATGGATACTTCTTTTAGCAGCACTTCTGCTTACTTTTCTTGTCAGCCTGTTCCTTGGACGGTATCTGATATCACCGGTAAGGGTGATCCAGATTCTTGGAAATGCACTGACTGGAAAAATCAGTGGTGGAATTGAGGAATCGGTAGTGTTGAATATCAGGCTGCCAAGGCTTCTTTTGACAATGCTGGTTGGAGCAGGAATGGCAGCATCCGGAGCGGCATTTCAGGGGATTTTTCAGAATCCCCTGGTTAGCCCGGATGTATTGGGAGTAAGCTCAGGAGCCGCATTTGGAGCGGTAATTGGCATTATGATATCAGGTACAGGTCCGCTTGCCATGGCACTTTCGATGATTGCAGGAATAGGCAGTGTGGCTCTGACCTATGTTTTCTCGAAAGTAAAAGGACAGAGCACGACGCTTTCTTTAATACTGGCCGGTATGATTGTGCAGGCATTGATGAATGCGTTGGTTTCTCTTGTAAAATATACGGCAGATCCATACAGTAAACTGCCACAGATCACTTATTGGCTGATGGGAAGTTTTGCTTCTGCAAGTTATAAAGATGTTGCACTGATTGTAGTGCCGATTGGTGCAAGTCTTTTGATTTTATTTTTATTAAGATGGCGGATGAATATTCTGTCACTTGGAGACGAAGAGGCGGCAGCTCTGGGAGTAAATCCTGGCAAACTCAGAATTATTATCATTGCAGCATCTACCTTGATTTCTGCAAGTTCGGTCATGATAGCCGGAATGGTCGGATGGGTAGGGTTGGTCATTCCCCATGTAACCAGAATGATGTTCGGAGTGGATCATCAGGAACTGATTCCTGCATCTATGATAAATGGTGCCATCTATCTGACATTGATTGATCTAATTGCAAGATCGGCAACGGAAGCGGAAATTCCGATTGGTATTCTGACAGCCCTTGTGGGAGCTCCATTTTTTGCAGTGCTGTTTAAGAAAACAGGAGGTGCAAACGGATGATAAAAGTGGTAGATGGATGTTTTGCATATCCGAAAAGCAGCCAGATTCTGGATCATATTTGCTTTGAGCTGGATGATGGAAAGATTATGACGATTCTTGGACAGAACGGAATCGGAAAAACAACGCTGATTAAATGTCTGACAGGTATTCTCAAATGGACAGATGGCTATACTATGATTGATGAAAAGAAGATTCATAATATCAGAGAAATCAATGGGCTTGGTTATGTGCCACAAGCGCATCCACTGTCCTTTTCTTATACGGTTCGACAGATTATCACAATGGGGAGAACCAGATATGTGGGCACTTTTTCTGTTCCATCTGCAAAAGACCGAGAAGCAGTGGAGCAGGCAATGGAAGAAACAGGGATCAGTGATCTGGCTGACAGATCCTGCAATCAGCTCAGCGGTGGTCAGCTGCAGATGGCTTTGATTGCCAGGGCACTGGCAGGAAATCCGAAAATCATGATTCTGGATGAACCGGAATCACATCTGGATTTAAGAATCAGTTTCTTATCCTGAAACTGATTGAGAGACTTGCAGATGAAAAGAATATATCTTGTATTATTAATACACATTTTCCGGAGCATGCACTGATGATGTCAGATAAGACATTATTACTGGGAGATCAGAAATATTTGTTTGGAAATACAGAGGACATGGTGGAAGAGGAACACATTGCAGAATATTTTCAGATCAGGTCCAGGATTGCAGAAGTGAAAGATGGAGAGAACTCTCGTAAAGCGTTTGTTGTGCTGGATACATTAAAATAAAAGACAAAAAGTGACCGGTATACTTTTTAGTGTACCGGTTGTTTTTCTGGAAAAGCAGACTGACATTCCTGTGTCAGAAGCTGAATATAACGCTGGCTTAGTTCATGAAGAGTGCGTTTTTTGCTGGTGATGTAGCCTACATGAACAGTTTCCGCGCGATCCTGAAGATGCAGAGGAATGGCAGTAATATTATTTATATTTGCGCAGGAAAGATCAATGTACAATTCAGTGCCGACACAGAAGGCATCGCTGTTCTTTAATAATGCCAGTTTGGTATGGCAGTCGCAGACGTGAACGGACTGCTTAAAATCAGGAAAAGAAACAATATCAGAACTGTTTTCTTCCGTGCCATTTCGATAATCCAAAGTAACATATGGAAAAGAAGACAAGTCTTCTGGTGTCAGAAAAGCGTGATCGGACAGAGGGTGTTTCCTGTTAAGAAAGACATAAACAGGAGGCTGGGCCAGTTCTGTGTAGGACAGATCATGAAGATAAAGAGCTTTTCGGATTTCCGGCACCTGGTCATCTCGGAACAGAAAGACACCTAGTTCGCTGCGTCCGGAATTCACATCCTGAAAAATTTCTTTTGCAGGAAGTTCCCAAAAGGACAGCTCAAAAGAAGTATCCTGGAATTCAGAGAGAAAAATGCGGTATGCCCTCACAGCAAAAGGCAGATACTGGCAGGAAATGGAAAAATTCATCCGAGCAGCACTTCGATGCTGATACCGATTTTGTATATAATCCATTTTTGCGACAACTTCTTTGCAATAAGGCAAAAAATCTTCTCCATCAAAAGTGAGGGTAACGCCATGGCTGGTGCGGTTAAAAATCTGTATACCCAGTTCAGCTTCTGTTTCTTTAACCGCATTGGAAATCGCTGACTGGGTCATAAAAAGCGATTTTGCAGCCTTGGAAATGGAATGGCAGCGGGCAATTTCTATGATGTATCTGAGATTTTGAATGGTCATGATGGTCTCCTGAAAGGTTTTATATAGTTTAGATTCTTATATAAATTTATATAACTTTACAGAACTTTCGTCAAATCCAGATCTGCAAAGAATCGCATTGTTTGTATCATTAGGAGGAATCGATTCAAAAACTCTTTTATTTTTCACGATTTTCAGCTTATCTCCATGACAGAGGTGACGGTTCTTTTTTGATCTTGTTACATCCAGAACAATCTCTGTATCTGATTCAGTTTCAGCCGGCAGAAGATCTTTCAGAAAAGCAGATGGCGCAGACGGGGACTTTCACCGGATGAGAAAAAGCTTAACTAAACGTTATTGACACCGTCCCCAATGGATTAGCAGCATGTAGCAGATGGTGCCGCCAGCAATGGAGATCAGCATCTGGCGCTTCCAGATATGCAGACCGCCTGTGACCAGAATGGAGATCAGTTCTGGAATGCCGTGCCTGGATGAGCAGCGCCATGATAAATGTCTGTAATGGAGCAAAAGGGGAAAGTAGCATCTCTACAGCAACGAATTCCAACGAACCACCATAGATCAGAAGACTCATGCACAAAGGGTAGACAAAAGAAAAACCCGATGCATTCATATAGATTCCATAGGTCATTCCCAGAAAGCAGAATCCGGTAAAGATCGGAATGGTTGCCGGAAAGGCAGTTTTCAGTGCTTTGATTCGCATAAATTTCCTCATAATCACAATATTTTAAACAAAAATGTCCAATTCTGGGTTATTATAGCATTAGAGAAAAAATATACAACAGGAGATAAGAACAGCAAACTATGATACAGACAATTTTATGGGATGTGGATGCGACCCTTCTGGATTTTCATGCAGCAGAGAAAGCTGCTATTCACAAATTATTTCAGCAGTTTCATCTGGGCGAATGCAGTGATGCAATGCTGCAGCGATATGCAAAAATCAACCGTGGTTACTGGGAGCGGCTGGAAAAAGGAGAGTTGACCAGAGACCAGGTACTGGTGGGGAGATTTCAGGAGTTTTTTGAAAAAGAGAAACTGGATGTATCGGCAGCACCAGCTTTTAATGAAGCCTATCAGTCGGCGCTGGGAGATACGATTGTGTATCGTGATGACAGTTATCAGATCATTGAATCACTGCGAGGAAAGGTGAAGCAGTATGTAGTATCCAACGGAACGATTGTGGCGCAGGAGAAGAAACTGCGTTTGTCCGGTCTGGGAGCGCTGATGGATGGGGTATTTTTGTCGGAAGAACTGGGCGTGGAGAAGCCGAACAAAGAATTTTTTGACAAGGTATTTGCACAGATTGGATATCTGGACAGGGAGACAGTACTGATTGTGGGAGATTCCCTGACCAGTGATATCCGGGGTGGCAACAATGCAGGTATCCGTACCTGCTGGTATAATCCGGGGCATGCAGCACCACTGGAAGACGTGCATATCGATTATGAGATCACGGATCTTCATGAAGTATACGATCTATTGAAGAAATAATCCATGTGCTGATGTTTGTGCAGGATATTGATGCAGAGAAATGTTCCAGAAATCAGTTGTTTTTTACAGTCAGTGTGATAAGATAAATCTAAGTGACCCGATGATAAAGCAGCTTTCTGATGAAGGCTGCGCCTGAAGAAATACGGGGGATAAAATGTATGTGGCATGTAGAGACTGATTTTTTTGCACTGGCTGTTTTTATGATTATGCTGCTCAAGGAGCATTCTTTGAAAAAAGAGAAAAGAGATGTTCCGAGAAGGGTATTTTATTATGTCCTTGTTTTCAGTATTCTTTATGACTGCATTGATATTGTCTCTTCTACAGCCCAGAATGTATTCACAAGCTGGTGGGCTTATCAGCTTTCTATGACGATCTATGTAGCCAGCATGCCGTTACTGGCAGCGGTGTGGGTGGCTTACGCTTTTGTATTGATTCACAAAGATTATCCATTGAAAAAGTTATATCGATATATTACTTACATCATGATTCCGTATGTGTTATATGTGATACTTGCACTGAGTAATCCATTTACCGGATTGTTTTTCCATCTGGCTTCTGATATGGAATATAGCAGAGGGATCTTCTTTTTGCCGGCAGGTGTTGGCTCCATGATGTTCTATTCTGCGGTTGGGCTGCTGATTGTATTGTGGAACTGGAAGAAGATTGATCCACGGACTAATGCGATATTGCTGATTGCATTTTTTGTTACCAACGCTATATTTATCTGGGTGCAGCTGGCGAATCCAGGATGGCTGATCATCAATGCCAGTTATGCGGTTGTCTATATCTGGTGTGATATTACGGTAGAAGAACAGCGACGCAAAGAACTATATATGGAAATTAACCGGAAAAATGAAGAACTGGAAGTGGCAGCGTACAAAGCGGAATCCATCGCCCATGCCAAGTCAGAATTCCTGTCCAGAATGAGCCATGATATCCGGACACCGATGAATGCCATCATTGGCCTGACTCATCTGGCCAGAGATGAAGAAGATCTGCAGGTGGTACGGGAATATCTGCACAATATCGACACATCCAGCACATTTCTGCTGGGGTTGATCAATGATATTCTGGATATGAGCAAGATCGAGAATGGGGAACTGACTCTGAGAGAAGGCCCATTTACCAAACAGGAATTTGAAGACTCGATTAATACGGTAATAAGACCGCAGATGGAGGAAAAAGAGATCCATTTTGTATTCCGGTTAAGTGACCAGAGTACCTGTATATGGGTAGATCGTCTGCGTTTCAGTCAGATCTTTTTCAATTTGTTATCCAATGCGGCAAAGTTTACACCGACCGGCGGCACGGTGGAATTCCTGTCAGAATCCCTGGAACCGCGTGGCGAGAAGATAGGGATCTGCTTTACGATTCGGGATAATGGTGTGGGAATGAGTCAGGAGTTTATGGATCATATGTATGATCCGTTTTCTCAGGAGCGTTCGGCGCTGGGAGATATTGTAAAAGGAACAGGTCTGGGACTTCAGATTGTCAAAAATCTGGTAGATGCCATGGGCGGAGAAATTTCAGTTAACAGTCAGCTGGGAAAGGGAACGGAATTCACAGTAAAACTCTATGTCCCTGTTGCAGAGGAAGAAAAGCAGGAGACTGAGGAAGAAAAGGATACTTCCACAGAGAAACTGAAGGGAGATCGGATCCTTCTGGTGGAGGATAATGAGATCAATATTTATGTAGCGCAGATCATTCTGGAAAAAGCAGGTTGTATTGTGACGGTTGCAAGGAATGGAGAAGAGGCCGTGAAGCTTTTTCAGGAATCAGAGATTTATCAGTTTGATGCGATTCTGATGGATGTGCGGATGCCGATTATGAATGGACTGGATGCAACCAGAGCGATCCGAAGAATGGATCGCCCGGATGCACCGGAAGTACCGATCATTGCCATGACAGCAGATGCGTTTGATGAAGAACGAAGAAATACACTGGAAGCAGGTATGGACTATCATTTGTCCAAGCCGATTAATCCGTCGATATTATATAAAGTGCTGGCAGAATATATTCAATAAAGGATAGACAGGTTAAAAGTATAATTGAGAGAATCTACCGATATATGGTAGAAGAGGAGAGATGGAAAGATGACAGTAAATGATATGATTTGCAAAATGATAGCACAGGCAGGTGGAAATAAACACGATATCGCCCATTTCCTGAAGGTATATACCTATGCCAGATTAATCGGAGAAAAAGAACAGCTGGATGTCAGAATGCAGGAGACGCTGGAGATCACAGCCGTGATCCATGACATTGCCTGCCCGTTGTGCCGGGAAAAATATGGCAACGCCAGTGGAAAGCATCAGGAACAGGAAAGTGCACCGTTGGTAGAGGCTTTTCTGGAAGATACTGGCATAGACGAAGCCATGAAAGAAAGAATCAGTTATCTGGTTTGCCATCACCATACATATGAAGATGTGGATGGAATGGATTATCAAATCCTGTTGGAAGCAGACTTTCTGGTCAATGCAGACGAGAGTCAGATGTCAGAAGCAGCTATCCGACATGCCAGAGAGACATTTTTTAAGACCAGGACAGGAACGGAACTGCTGGATAGCATCTTTTTATGATATGCTTTATCGAACATAATAGGTGCAAAAGATAACCACTACTCCAATTCCCATAAATACTGTTCCCAATAAGTGAAAAATAACAGAAATAAGGTTCAGGACACTTTGTTCTTCTTCCACATAGATGATTTTTGGATTACTGCTGTCATAATAAAGAGTAATCTTATCCCCGGTATTGTGTTTTCTTCTGGAAGAAGAACAGGTACTGGTCTTTTCATATTCCTGCCCATTAGCCCAGTAATGGTATACCGGAGCATAGGTAGTGGATGAGTCATCCCTGCGGCACACATAACCGGTAATCGTTGCGGTGGTCATGGAGGTGCAGCGTTCTGACCGTCTTTTTCTCAGATATTTTAATATAACCGGCACTGCCTGAAATATCAGCCCCATAAGAAAAAATATTCCAGAAAATATAATAGTTTCATTATTCATCTTTTATCCCTCTTTTGCCATAGTCTGAAACTTCTCAGTCCCTCAACTATCTTAACAGGATAAAAAGATACTGTCCAGCAGTTCTTTTTTCGTAAATACATTGCATCACATCTCTGAAAAGATTAAAATAGAGAGTGGAATTACAGTATTGGAGGATAAAATAATGAGCGCAGTATTAGAGAATATGAAATCAAGAAGAAGTGTCCGCAAGTTCAAGCCTGATATGGTACCACAGGAGATTCTGGATCAGATCACGGAGGCTGGTCTGTATGCAGCCAGCGGCATGGGACGGCAGGCTACGATCATGCTTCAGGTTACCAACAAAGAACTTCGTGACAAGATCGCAAAAATGAATCAGGAGATCGGAGGCTGGAAGGACGGCTTTGATCCATTTTACGGAGCTCCGGTCATGATTATTGTATTAGCAAAAAAGGATGTACCGACCCGGGTCTATGACGGAAGTCTCGTCATGGGCAATCTGATGCTGGCAGCACATGAACTGGGTGTGGACAGCTGCTGGATTCATCGTGCAAAGGAAGAATTCGAGACAGAATGGGGAAAAGAACTGCTGAAGTCTCTTGGTGTAGAAGAAGAATATGAAGGAATCGGACACTGTGCGCTGGGTTATGCAGATGGAGAATATCCACAGGCAGCAGAGCGAAAGGAACACCGTATTTTCAAGGTAGAGTAATGATCAGAAAAAACAGTAAAAGTATAGGCATTGCACTGATTGTGGGAATTCTTCTTTTTACTGCTATGCTGATCTATTCCGTACGTACAGACAGAGCCAGTGCAAAAGAAAAACTGGAGGGTAATGTACAGTATGTACGGGAACAGTGTGCCAATTATAGTAAGTACGGGATCCCTTTTGAACGGATGCTGGCAGGATTGAGTATGGATCTGGATGGGACGATTGTGCTGTCCAGTGAAGGCAGGATTATTGCATCCAATGATGAAGGACTTTTAGGAGAGCATGTATCCAATGTGCCGGTACTTCAGAATATCAGTCAGCTTGGTCAGGTAGAAAAGCTGGTGACAGTGAAGACAAAAGAGAAAGGACCGAATCATTGCCTTGGAATGCTCAGCATGGCTTCATCCTATCAAATTTACGCTTTTATGCCTGAGAAAAATGTCTTTGTGACTACTCTGAAAAACATGATTTTCATTACAGTGTGTTATATTCTGGCACTGTTCATGATTCAGCTGATTCGTGTGAAAACGGCACAGAGATATCAGGAAGAACAGCATCGCAAGGAGATGGAATATCAGAATCAGCTGAAAGAGGCGGCCAGACGGGCAGAAAGTGCTAATGTGGCAAAGACTGAATTCCTTCAGCGTATGAGCCATGACATCCGAACCCCGATCAATGGAATTCGTGGTATGGTGAAAATCGGGGATCATTACGATACGGATATGGAAAAGCAGGCAGAGTGCCGGAAAAAGATATGGGAAGCCTCAGGGCTTCTTCTGGAGCTGGTCAATGAGGTACTGGACATGGGCAAACTGGAATCAGGTGAGATCGTGCTGGAATCCAGATCATTCCAGATAATAGATCTGGCAGAGGAGATTCAGCAGGTACTGGAAAAAACAGCTGCAGAACGTGGCATTCAACTGATCCGTAAGGACTGGATCGTGCCACATCCCTATCTGATCGGCAGTCCACTGCACGTAAAGAGGCTGTTGATGAATATTCTAAGCAATGCAGTGAAATATAACAAAGAGAAAGGAACTGTGACATTATCATGCCGGGAGGTAAAATGTACGAAGGAAATGGTATGGATTGAGTTTATCTGTGCAGATACCGGAATTGGCATGAGTGAAGAATATCAGAAGCATTTGTTTGAGCCATTTACGCAGGAAAATGAAGGTTCACGTTCCACTTACAGCGGTACCGGTCTGGGTATGGCGATTACCAAGAGCCTGGTGGATAAGATGAATGGAACGATTCGGTTCGAAAGTCAGAAAGATATGGGAACTACTTATTATATCACCATTCCATTCAAGCGAGATCTGGAAGGAAGAGCGCAGGCAGAAAATACACCGATAAATGAAAAACAATCCCTGAATGGAATGAGCGTGCTTCTGGTAGAAGATAATGAATTGAATATGGAGATCGCACAGTTCTTTCTGGAAAATGCAGGAGCAGTTGTTACACCTGTCTGGAATGGACAGGAAGCATTGGAGACATTTCAGAAGTCTGATGATGATACTTATGATGCAATTCTCATGGATATCATGATGCCGGTACTGGATGGATATCAGGCTACACAGGCCATCCGTTCCCTGCCACGGCCAGATGCAAAAAAGATTCCGATTCTGGCTATGACGGCCAATGCTTTTGCAGAAGACCGAAAGAGAGCCATGCAGGTCGGAATGAATGAGCATATGGCTAAGCCGATACAGGCAGAAGTACTGGTGGATACCTTGATGAAATACAAAAAAGAAGTATAAAATCCCCTTTTTTCCACATAATATCCATATGACACAGTATATGGAAAACACTATGAGAAAACAGGAGGAATACCATACATTATGAAAGCCACAGGAATTGTCCGGCGTATTGATGACCTGGGCCGGGTCGTGATACCAAAGGAGATACGAAAGACATTAAGAATTCGGGAGTCAGATCCATTGGAGATATTTACTGACCGAGAAGGTGAAATTATCCTGAAGAAGTATTCACCCATTGGTGAACTGGGAAGCTTTGCCAGACAGTATGCAGAGTCGCTGGCGCAGACCACAGGGCATGGAATCTGTATCACAGACCGGGATCAGATCATTGCCACAGCAGGGGGTGTAAAAAGGGATTATGTAGGAAGACCCATCAGTGGATCGTTGGAATCTCTGATTGAAGAACGGGAAAATGTCATGCACAATCTGACGGATAAAGAACACGTTGATATCTTGGAAGTGAACGAAGAAAAACGGGCACAGGTGATCAGTCCGATTCTTTGCGAGGGAGATGCCATAGGAGCGGTGGTTCTTATGGGAAAAAATGATAAAGTCAGAATGGGCGAAACGGAACAGATCGTGGCCAGATGCGCAGCCAATTTCATGGGACGGCAGATGGAAAATTGAAATATATCATATTTTATGTTAGAATATCGGCGATACAGAAGTTTGGAAACAGATAAGGAGACCGATATCCTATGGAAATACAGGAATTTCAGAAAAAACTGGCCGAGCTGAGCCAGAGTGCAAGTGAGAATGGAAAAATACTGAAGGGTGATCAGATTCGCAGCTTTTTTGAGGGCATGGATCTGAACCGGGAGCAGCTGCTTCAGATCTTTCGTTATTTTAAAAGTCAGGGAATTCACATCGAAGGCATCTCTTTTTCCGATGAGCAGGAGAGCCAGCCGGTAGAGACTGAAGAAGAGAAAGCCAGGAAAGCAGCAGAAGCAAAAGAACTGGAAAAGGAAGACCAGAGAAGAGCAGACCGGATTCAGGGCAATCAGTGCCTGACGGCAGAAGATAAAGAATATCTGAAGCGTTATAAAGAGTCACTGAAGAAGCCAGAAGATGCAACTGAGCATCTGGAGCAGTTCCTGCCATTGGCGGCAGATCTGGCTGCGGAGATGTTTCGGGATGGCATGAATCTGGCAGATCTGATTCAGGAAGCCAATGTGGCTCTGTTGAATATCTTTGCCGGAGACATGGAAGGAGTCACGGATAGTGATATCCGGGAGCGACTTCGTAGAGGGGTCAAAGAAGCAGCTAATCAGCAGGATGAGCAGAAGTTCGAAGATGACTGTCTGGTGGCAAAAGTGCAGAATCTGGATAATGTCATGAAAGATCTGACCGACGGGGATGAAGGAGAACCGAAGTTCAGTGTGGAAGAACTGGCGATTATGCTGGATATGGATATTGATGAAATGAAGGATATCATTCGTTTGACGGGAAGTATGTAACCAATGGGGACGGTGTTTTCTGGCTCTTTAGAGCCAGAACACCGTCCCC
>QUMM01000010.1 GCA_003435055.1 Lachnospiraceae bacterium OF09-6 | reverse complement strand
ATAACAATCGACGCGCACCCGCATAGCGGGTGGTTAAATGTTGAGTGAAATTCCATTTTTCGGAACAGCGAAAAACTCCATCTCACTCAACAGGCTAAAGCCCATAAATGTAAAAAACCCTGACTCACATCTTTTTACTGATGTGAGTCAGGGTCTTTAAGGGCTGTTCTATATCATATTACTCTGTAAACAGTGGTGTGGAGTAGTATCTGTCTCCGCTGTCCGGAAGCAGTGCTACGATCACTTTTCCTTTGTTTTCCGGTTTCTTTGCATACTGGATGGCTGCATAAAGGGAAGCACCGGAGGAAATACCCACCAGGATTCCTTCTTTGTGTGCCAGCAGCTTGGCTGTTGCAAATGCGTCCTCATTTTCTGCCTTGAAGACTTCATCGTATACCCTGGTGTTCAATACATCCGGTACGAATCCTGCTCCGATACCCTGAATCTTATGCGCGCCTGCTTTGCCTTCTGATAATACAGGAGAAGTGGCCGGCTCCAGTGCTACGACTTTCACATTTGGATTCTGTTCTTTCAGATATTCACCGGTTCCTGTTACGGTTCCGCCTGTACCTACACCTGCGATGAAGATATCTACTTTTCCATCTGTATCTCTCCAGATCTCCGGACCTGTGGTTGCTTTATGTACCGCCGGGTTCGCCGGGTTCACAAACTGTCCCGGGATGAAGCTGTTCGGGATCTCTTTTGCCAGTTCATCTGCCCTGGCAATGGCACCCTTCATACCCTTTGCACCTTCTGTCAGAACAATCTCTGCACCATATGCTTTCAGGATGTTTCTTCTCTCAACGCTCATGGTCTCCGGCATCGTCAAAATGATGCGGTATCCTTTTGCTGCCGCAATGGATGCAAGACCAATTCCGGTATTACCAGAGGTCGGTTCGATGATCACAGAACCTTCTTTTAAGAAGCCTTTACTCTCTGCGTCCTCGATCATCGCCTTTGCGATTCTGTCCTTTACGCTTCCTGCCGGATTCAGATATTCCAGTTTTACCAGAACAGTTGCTTCCAGTCCCAGTTCTTTTTCAATATTGGTAACCTCTACCAGAGGTGTATTACCGATGAGATCCAGTGTTCCTTTGTAAATGTTTGCCATGTCATTCTCCTCGCTTTCTATTTTGTCCAGGTATTTTTCACTTCCTGTTTTACTCGGTTTCTTAACTTGGCATCATAGTATCATTATATTCCTACTATGTCAATAGGTTTTTAGTAAAAACTGGGAAATATTTTATTATAAATTTCTGCCGATGATACGGCCTCCACAGCCATCATTGGCGGAGCCGATGGGCCGACTAGTATCTTCCTTGCCGGCAAGCTTGGCTCAGAGACGGAAGCCGAAGCGGGAAACTAAGCATCAGGGGCTGTCCGAAAACAGCCCCCTGACTTTTTTATTCCACTATTCTATACCAAATTCTTTCATAAGTTTCTCTCTGAATTCATCATCTTCCGTAGATCTCTGAAGATCTTCCAGCCTGTGTTCTTTCAAAAGCCTGGATGTCAGTGTTGAAATTCGCTGAGCTTCCTCTTCACGCCCTTTCTTCAATCCATCATCATACAGCATCTGTCCTAATCTCGTCATGGATAACGCCTCCTTCACTTCTTCTAATTCACCAGCACTTAAAAATTATTGCTTTTTTGATTACATCTTTTCTGCTCATCTTACTCTTCATCAATGGCGTAAGTGTCAGGTTTGCAAAATCTTCTTCACTTAACCTTTCTCCTGCTTCCAGCTTAACTTTTACCGTTCGGAAAATTTCATCTGCATCAAGTCCTGTTAGATATATTGGATTCACCCTGTATGTATTAATTCCACAATCCAACTCAGTTTTTGCATTTTCAATTTCTCCCGAAAAGATAACATAAGTGATAACTTTCTTTTTCTCTTTTCGCGCCAATAAAGCTTCATATACCCGAAATCTCAGTAGGTCATCTATGATATGATCATTTGTTGTCTGAAACTCAATATGTACAATACGGTCTTCAGTCGTCAGAAAATTATAATCCATATACAAATTATCTATATGAATTTCTACTACTTCTGTTGGTGTACCATCAACAAATTCATAGTTGATATTTAAGGTTCTCAATATTGTATCTCGAAAATAATCAAACCCCATTTTCATCACTGCATCTTCGTGTTTTGCTACGTTTGTCATAAGAATCTCCTTTCTGTTAATTTTGCTTTCCATCTCATAGACCAGAAAGGTTCTCTTATGTGTCTTTATATTTTATCTTCTGTAAGTTATTTTTGTGTCCTCCTGTTTATTAATTGTAACATATACTTGTCCAAATGGTATCTATTATTTTTTTCATTTCATATCATTTACATTCTAAATTCTGAAACTTTCCAAACATAAATCAGGAGACAGAGATTCTTATTTCTTCTCTGTCTCCTGAAATTTATGCGTCTACGATTTCTTTTACAAGTTCTTTCTTCTGGCTGCTGCCAAAAAAAGCACGCCCCATAATGATTCGGTCTGCACCGTTTCTGATACAGTCCAATGCTCTTTCCAGATTCAGCCCACCATCCACACTTAACATTGTGTTTCTCTCTTGCTCTGTTATCAGATGTTTGATACACCTGATCTTTTCGTATGTACTCTCTATAAATACAGATCCTTCTCTCCCTGGTACGGTACTCATCACCAGTATTTCTTCTGCTTCTTCCAGATAGGGCTTTATTTCTTCCCATTCACTTTCCGGTGATATGGCAATTCCGGCACGTATACCTTTTTCTTTTATTTGCTGAAGTATTTCCAGATTTTCTTTTTTCTTCCCTGCTTCCAGATGAATGGTGATTCCTACCGGTTCCAGTGAAAAATAAGGATCCAGCATTTCTTTTGTCATATATGCCATAAAATGAAAATCCTGATCAATGGAATAGACTTTTTTTATCTGTTTCAGCCAGACTGGATTCAATCCAAATAATGGTACAAAATGTCCGTCCATAATATCCACATGCAATGATGTAATTCCTGAACTTCTGGTCTGCTGCAGATCCTCATTCATTTGCAGAATATCTGCTGCGAACAGGGAAAGCGACAATTTTGCCATATTGTTCTCTCCCTTCTTTAATTTCCTGTCTGTGCGAAAAGTCTTTCTCCCACCTCTCCGCCCGGATGGATCACCAGAAATTCTTCTTTCGTATAACCATTATGATTTGCCAGAGTAATGGACATTGCATCAAATACTGCAATTACAGCCAGGGTACTTGCAGTTGCGAGCATATTGAAAGCATCTGGCTCTCTTTCAATCTTTATCTTTAATAAAAAATCACTTTTCTGTGCCAGATTACTTTCCTCCGTCTCCGTAACAAGTACCGTTCTAAGCCCCTTCTTTTTACAACTGTCTATCATTGATTCAAGTTCCACTGTATGCCCACCCTTTGAGAAAAGAATGATCAGGTCATCTTCCTGAAGTACTCCCATACCGCCATGTAATGCATCAGAAGGAGAAAGAAAAAATGCAGGTCTGTTAATGCAATTCAACGTATGAGCTATTTTTTTTGCTGCAGCCCCGGAAGTCCCACATCCACAGGTAATTACTTTTCCATTGCATTCATTTAACAGTAACAGCATTTGGTTCACATCATCCTGATTCAAATGATCTGCCAGTTTCTGTATTTCTGCCGCTTCTTTTTGTAATACTGTTTTTACACTGTCAAATCCTGTTCTATTTTCTTCCCTGTCCATAGTATGCGTCTTCTCCAAATTTCCTGTTATAATGCTTATTTTTCAGTTCTTCCTGTATTCTGGAAAGCTTTCCGTCTGACATCGTATAATTGCAATATGCCATTTTTGAAATATATTCTAATACCTGGCTGTTTAATACCGCTCCCTTTGGTGAAGTTCCCCACACAAACGGTCCATGACTGTGTACCAGAACTGCATTCATTTTTCTGCAATCCAGTTCTGCAAACCTTTCCAGAATGACATCTCCGGTATTCTTTTCATATTCTCCGGCAATTTCTTCCGGCGTCATCAATCTGGTACACGGAATATCCCCATAAAAATAATCACAGTGAGTTGTTCCGTAAGCAGGTATGTCCTGACCAAACTGCGCCCACATCGTTGCATACTGAGAATGCGTGTGCACAATTCCCCTGATACCATACTTTGCAAATGCCTTATACAACGCCACATGGGTTGCAGTGTCCGTGGATGGTGTATATTCCCCCTCAACTATTTTTCCTTCCAGATCCACCACCGTCATATGCTCCTGTTTCATTTCATCATAATGAACACCGCTTGCCTTGATTACTACCAGTCCTGTCTCCGGATCATACCCTGAAACATTTCCCCATGTGGAAATCACCAGCTGTTTTGTTACCAGATCCAGATTGGCTTCCAGTACTTCCTGCTTCAGTTTCTCTAACATATCATTTTTCCTCCGTTTCCCGAATACACTGATCCATACGTTTTTTCAGCCGTTTCATAACATCATTCTGTCCTCTTCCAAAATAATCATGCACCAGTTCGTATTCTCTGTATAATCTGTCATATTCTTTTTTATTTTCGGCATTTGGAAAATACGTCTTATCCTGAAGATTTCCCATCCGTTCTGCCGCTTCGTCTACACTGTCATAGCCACCGGCTTCCTTTCCTGCTGCCAGTGCTCCCCAGATACAGGAAGATAATGCTGCGTTCTGTCTGGAACCGGCAATTCTGATCGGCCGTCCTGTTACATCTGCATAAATCTGCATCATAAACGGATTCTTCTGAGCAATTCCTCCTGCCACAATGATCTCATCCACTGGAATCTCATATTCTACGAATGTTTCAATAATCTTCTTTGTACCAAACGCAGTTGCTTCTATCAATGTCCGATACATGTCTTCTATTCTGGTATTTAATGTAAATCCCAGCATCATTCCGGACAGGCTTCCATCCACCAGCACACTTCTGTTTCCATTCCACCAGTCCAGTGCCAGAAGTCCCGTTTCTCCCACTTTTTTCTTTGCGGCCAGTCTGTTTAAATATTCATAAATATGGATTCCCTGTTCATTTGCTGCTTTTTCATAAGACGCCGGGAGAAAATTCTCTGTCAGCCATGCGAAATGATCCCCTACACAGCTCTGTCCTGCCTCATATCCAAAATACCCAGGTACAATCCCATCTTCCACATAACCACAGATTCCCGGCACCATTTTTTCTTCTGTACACATCAGTTCATGACAGCTGCTGGTTCCCATCATAATCAGCATACGTCCTGGACCTGTTACTTTCGCTCCCACGGTCGCACCGTGAGCGTCAAAATGACCTACCGCCACCGGTGTTCCCTCCGGAAGCCCGGTCAGTTCTGCACTTGTTTTTGTCAAAACTCCTGCCCTGGTGCCAATAGACTGCACCGGTCCCCAGAATTTTTCCTCTATTACATGTTCCAGTCTCGGATCCAGTGCTTTAAAATAATCCGAAGATGGATATCCATCCTGTTTATGCCAGCAGGCTTTTGCGCCGGCAGCGCAGCTGTTCCGAATCAGCTTTCCTGTCAGCTGCATCACAATCCAGTCTGTCACTTCAAGAAATGCATCCGTATCTTTATAGATCTCCGGGCTTTCATCCAACACCTGCCATACTTTTGGAAACATCCATTCACTGGATATTTTTCCACCGTAGCGCTGAATAAATTTTTCATTTCTCGCCAGTGCTGCCTCTGTCATTTTATCTGCATAGGGTTGTGCAGCATGATGTTTCCACAGCTTCACATAAGCATTGGGACTGCCTTTCCATTTTTCCAGAAAGCAAAGCGGCGTTCCGTCCTTTTTTATTGGCAACATTGTACAGCCAGTTGTATCGATCCCGATTCCAATCACCTGTTCCGGTCTAATCCCTGCCTGTTTTATTACGTCCCTTATGGTAATCCTCAATACATCCAGATAATCTCCTGGATACTGTAAATGCCAGTCCACTCCAAGTCTGGTGCCATCCGGTAAAGTTTCACTCATCACCTTGTACTTGTATTCCAGCACACTGGTGGCTGTTTCCTCACCAGTCTCTACATCTGTCAGAAGGCATCTTCCTGACAATGTTCCAAAATCAATTCCGATGGTATATTTTTTCAATATAATCCCTCCCCCTACTTCTGAACCATTCTCTGATTCCGCACCTTACCGGAGAATTCAGTAAATGCAACCGCCAGAATCAGTACGATACCTTTTACCAGTTTCTGTACATAATCATTGATACCACACATAATCATTCCGGTTGATAATACTCCCATCAGAACTACACCAATCATTACCTGGTTAATTCTTCCCTCACCTCCCGAAAGACTTACACCGCCAAGTACAACTGCCGTAATCGCATCCATTTCATATCCATCTCCGGCAGATGGCTGACCACTGCTGGTTCTGGAAAGTAATACCAACCCCGCAATACCCGATAAAAATCCGGCAAAAGCATATACAATCAGTTTTACTCTCATGACATTTACACCGGAAAGATGGGATGCTTCTTCATTTCCACCAACACCGTATACATAACGTCCAAATGTGGTTCTTTCCAAAATAAACTTTCCAACCAGAAATACCAGCAGCATCAGAAGTACCATAAGTGGAATTCCGGCTATGGATGTTTTTGCGAAATTACCATAGGTTTTGCTGAAACTGTGAACCGGTAATCCATCTGTAACGATATATGCCAGTCCTCTTAATGCTGTCTGAGTGCCAAGTGTTGCAATCAATGCCGGCATATTTAACTTTGTCACACAAAATCCATTGAGCGCTCCTACTGCAAGCGCAACCAGTAAAGCAACAAGAGATCCTATGACGCCCGGTGCTCCCGCCTGCATTACAAGTGCTGCTATTACCGCACTCAGACCCGCAATGGAACCAACTGATAAATCAATTCCTCCCGTAAGAATTACATAACACATTCCCACTGAAGTAATTCCGGTAATGGATACCTGTTTTAAAATTGTCATACAGGTATTAATACTGAGAAAATTGCTGGATGCAACAGAAAAAAAGATAATAAGAATTATCAGAACCATCAGGATTCCATAGTCCAGCATTTTTGTTAATACATCATTCTTCTTACTCATGTTCCTCTACTCCTTCTTTCTCTGTAGACGCCAGTTCCAGAATTCTTTCCTGTGTGTACTCTGTTCTTTCCAGCTCTCCTACAATTTTTCCATGACTCATTACCAGAATCCGGTCTGACATGCCTATCAATTCCGGCATTTCACTGCTGATCATGATGATTCCTTTTCCCTGTTTTGCCAGTTCTGTCATCAATGCATAGATCTCCTGTTTCGCGCCCACATCAATTCCTCTGGTCGGTTCGTCAAAAATCAGCACATCGCAGTTTGTTGCCAGCATTTTTGCCAGAACAATTTTCTGCTGGTTTCCACCAGACAGGTTCTTTGCAATCTGTTCTCTGTTTGGTGTTTTTATTTTTAATTCTTTTATATAATCATCCACCAGACTTTCTACTTTTGATTTCTGTATGACTCCCACATTTGTACATTTATCATAGATGCTGAAAACAGTGTTCTCCTTTACTGACATTCCCAGAATCAGTCCCTGCCTCTTACGGTCTTCCGGTATCAGACCAATTCCATGCTTCAGACCATCTCTCGGACTTGCCGGACAGAAGGCTTCTCCATTCTTTTTCAGTCTCCCGGAAAGTATCCGGTCTGCACCATATATGGCTCTTGCCACCTCCGTACGTCCTGCTCCAACCAGCCCGCCAAATCCTAGTATTTCTCCTTTTCTCAGCTGAAAACTGATCTCTTTTATTCTCTTATTGGTCAAATGATCTGCTTCCAGCAGCACTTCTCCTTTTTCAGCGGTATTCACCGGGTAAGATTCCGTCAGCTCACGTCCTACCATATAAGAGATCAACTGCTGCTTAGTTACATCTTTTACATCTTTTGTAACAATATATCTTCCATCACAAAATACCGTCACACGATCACATAGTTCGAATACTTCCTCCAGTCTGTGCGATATAAAAATAATGGTAACTCTCTTTTCTCTGAGTTTTTCAATGATGTCAAAAAATATCTTTGTTTCATTGATGGTCAGTGGTGCTGTTGGTTCATCCATGATAATAAACCTGGCATTTTTCGATACAGCTTTCATAATTTCCACAATCTGCTGATAAGCCACTCCCAGTTCACATACTTTTGTTTTTACATCCAGATCAACGCCCATTTCCTTACACAGTTCTTCCGCACGCTGATTCATTTCTTTTATGTTTCTGATTCCATATTTCTGAATTTCTCTACCATAAAAAATGTTCTCTGCAACTGTCAGATATGGAATCAGACTGAACTCCTGATAGATAACCGATATTCCCAAATCCATGGATAACTTCGGTGTCATTTTTTCATACGCCTTATGTTCAAATTCAATTGTTCCTTTTGTCGGTTCATAGGCACCCGTCAGCAATTTTATAAATGTTGACTTGCCTGCTCCATTTTCTCCACAGAGCGCATGAACCTCTCCTCTTCGCACATCAAAAGAGATATCATCTAACGCTTTTACTAATGCAAAATATTTGGACAAATGATCTACTTTTAATATTATATCGTTCATTTGCGTCTCCTCTTTTTTAGAGAGAAAGGGGTATGCACCCTGGCATTTCCCCTTTCCCCGGATATATCGTTTTTTACTTTTTATTTTCCATCCCACTCATAGGTTCCGTCCAGCACATCAGCCTTTGGTACCTTCACATATGGAAGATATACGGTTTCCTGTTCTTCCGGGACGCCTTCTGTTGCATATTTATATAAGTAGAATGCTGATTCATAACCACCCTTATACGGGAACAGATCTACGGTTCCCCGGTAGATGCTGTCTTCTTCTGCAATATAAGTCAGAGCTTCATCTGTTGCATCTCCGGAAAATACAGCATATTCTTCTCCTTCTTTTCCTGCATTTACCATAGCCTGGTATCCACCGATTGCACCGGAATCATTGGTTCCAACTACAACATTCAGATCCGGATACTGTGCCAGAACAGATTCTACAATCTTCATACCGCCTTCCAGCGTATCTCCAGCCTGTCTTGCAACAATCTCAACGTCCGGGCAGATCTCTTTTAACGCTTCTTCCACACCATCACCACGCGGAATAACGGATTCTACATTGTCCTGTGAAATGATACATACCTGTGCTTTTCCATCCAGTGTATCTTTAATCCATTCTGCCGCCTGTTCCCCAATGGTATGTCCATAATCATATTCGTCCAACGTATAACTGAGCTTTACATTTTCCTGTGTCTGAGCAATGCATGCAGTTGCAATGCCGCTTTCGTTAGCTTTATCTACAATTTCCAGAGTTGCCTGTGTATCAATCGGAGTAAAGGTAAATCCGCTGTAACCATCATTTACCAGACTTTCCAGTGCATTTAACTGTGTGTCAACATTGTATTCCGAATCAATAACCTGATAAGTAACACCAAGATCCTCGCATCCTGCCTCGAATCCCTTCTTTACCATTGCATTCCATGGATTCGCAAGATTCATACTCACATATGCCAGTTTAATATCTTTGTTGTCTTTTTCAGCAGCTTCTTCTTTCATTGCCTCTACATCAATGGTCCAGTCATCATCTGCAAATGCTACTGCTCCCATGGATAACATCATACTTGCTGAAAGACCTGCACATAACAATCTTGATACTACATTTTTCTTCATCATAAAACCCTCCTGATCTTATAGTTTGTTTAAATCAATTGCATTTTGCACCATTCGCATATGCTTGTTGTATTCTTTTCCTTTTCTCAAAGTCATTCCAAGAAACAACGCATCCAGTATGGCCTGATCTGCCACACGCCGTGCCACTTTGTCTCTTCCGCAAGTCAGATCACTGGTTGAAATAAACAGTGGGATGTCAGTCACTTTTAATAATGGAGACTTGTTCATCTTGGTAATACATATCGTAGTTGCACCCTGTTCTTTTGCAATACGCATTGCCTGCACTACATTTCTTGACCTGCCTTCATAGGATACGGCAAATGCCACATCTCCCGGTTTTAAATTTGCTGCCGTCATTAACTGCATCATGACATCGCTGTAAGCAGAACAATTAATACCCATTCGGCTGATTTTCGTATCCGTCAGCTGACACACTGCATAGGCATCTCCAACACCGAAAAAATGAATAGATTTTGCATTTGCCATAGCATTTAATGCTTTTTCGTAATTTGGAGTTACCAATGACAATGTATCCGTCAGTGTCTGCATATTGCTGTGAAATACTTTTTTCAGTATTGTCACCATATCGTCCTGTGCTTCTATTTTTTCAGGACGTTCTGAACTTTCTTCATTTGCTGCTGATAAAAATGCCTGTTTGAATTCTGTGTACCCGCTGTACCCCATTCTTTTACAAAATCTGACAATAGAAGCATCACTGCTTCCTGTTTCATGAGCCAGACCCGACAGTGTAAAATTGGCAATTGCTTCCGGATTTTCCAAAAGTGCTTCTGCCACAACCTTTTCTGCCCGCGGAAGAGATGGGAGTTGAAATCTGATGCGCACCATTATTTCATTCATACTTTTTCCTCCACATTTTCAGTAAGTTATTGATTTCTTACTTCACAATTAGAATAGCACGTTAAAATTATGAAGTAAATTTCGCAATATTTTTTCATTGTTTTGCACTATAAATACCATCTTTGTTCATTTAACACTTTGTTTGTTTATTATATTTGTACAGTTTTTTAATTTTTCCACTTCATTTTGAAAGTTTTATTTCGAAATAACACTTCATTTCTATTTTCAAGCAAAAAAGTTCGGCAAATGATTATCACATCTGCCGAACTTTTTCATTCAAAATTTGCATGTCTCTTTCTTAGTTCTTTTTCCGATATCCCTCGTTCTCCCATCAGTTGAAGCACAAGTGCTTCAAGCGTAATAAACAAAGTTTCCTCAAATAACGACCCCATTGGCTGAACAGACTGTTTCTCTATACCGTCTTTGAACTTTGCATCCGCATGAATCACAACAGGAACCGTTGCATCTGCATACAATGCTGATTTTCTGCATGTCGTAAACACAACAATTGGTATCTGTAATTCTTTTGCTTTTTTTGTATATCCCCTGAGAGTTTCTGTCTCACCACTTCCACTTCCAATGATGAGCAAATCTCCCTTTCGTGCTGCGGTGGTATTTGTATCGCCAATCCAATAAACTTCATACCCTGCCTGTGCAAGCCGCATGGCAAACCCTCTCATCACATACCCCGTTCTTCCCATTCCGGCTACAAATATCTTCTCTGCCCGATCTATATACTGGCATATAGTTGTAAATTCTACTGTTGATCCTCTACTCAGACACTCTTGAAGTTCCTTCAAAATCTCACTAGTATATTTATTAAACACTTTCCACTTCTTTCTCTATGGAAATGCAAAACCTATTCATCTTCTTTATATCAAGTTCAAAGAAAAAAGTAAAGAATATTTTATTCAAATCAAAGATTCTGCTTTTTTATTTCGATTTCTGCGGTATAAATACAATTCCCACATGTTGAAGTCTATGATCATCAGATCGAATGCATCAGGGCCTGATCTCAGTGGGGAAACCATCTGAAGCATTGCTGGCACATAACGACATTCTCTGGTTTGAATTTCCTGTAGATGCAGAAGACTTCTACACCCATGCCATGCATACCACTGCAAACAGCTGAGTGAAAAATTCCCACATTCCTGCGTATTTGAACAGGAAAATCATATTGTAGTTTTAATGAATGCCTCTCTTTCTGACTGCAATGCAGACATTTCCGGTACGTTTTCTGTGTCGTCCGGAACTGAAGATTCTTCGTGCTTATGATCAGGCACATTCCAGTATGCTGGAAGAGACTCTTCGCTGCTATCTGACCAACGAACGGGCACTGCTCCATACTGCCGAGCTGATGGATATTCACCGAACCACACTGTTGTATCGGATTCGCAGGATCGAAGAACTGACCGGACTTCAGCTGGATGACGAGCAGACCAGATTTGACATGCTGTTGTCTTTCCATCTGATTTTTCAGTGAATCTGTGTTTACCAGTAAAATCAAAAACTCCCATAGAAGTCATGCACTTCCACAGGAGTTATTGCTGCTTAAATACTTTGTAAATGTTCTGCTATCACACTGGCAAAAATCTGGTGGCTGTTCGCATTCATATGTTCCTGATCTTCTTCGCTGCTCTCTACGTAATCAGATGCACGAAGAAAATCTGTCCCATACATTCTTGCAATTTTTTCATAGACACTTCCCAGTCTTTTTGAGATTTCCACCGATTCCGGAGAAAATTCCTGATCAAATCCTTCTTCCCATACTCGTTCCCCGAGAAAGATCGGGGATATCAGCAAAATTTTGCTGTCTGGTGAGAATCTCTTTGCCTGTTCCAGAAGACGTACCACGCCTTTTCCGATGACATCTGCTGATGCAGAAAATACCGTCTTACAGTCATTCGTTCCCAGCATCAGTACAATCTGTTCCGGCTGTCCGTGTGTCTCCAAAAGCGTTGGAAAAAGCTCTGTTCCCTTTCGCCCCTGCCTTAATGGATCATCAAATATGGTAGTACGTCCACAGAGTCCTTCTTCGATCACCCGGACTCCCTGATCTTTTAACTGTTCCTGAAGGATGCTGGTCCATCTCACGCCCCATGGAAAACGGCTGCCATCCTTTGGATTATATCCCCATGTATTCGAATCGCCAAAACAAAGTACGTCTGTCATATCTTTTCTTTCACTCCTGTATTACATCTATGTTTTTCTAGTATTCATACTAACATAGTAGGTTTATAAAGAAAAGTATCACTTTTTTATAACTGGTTATAGAAAAAAACAATAATTCACGTACTCAAAAAGCCAGAAAACACCGTCACCAATGGCTACCTTGCCTCCAGATTGGCCAGACGATCCAGCGCACCCTGCAAGGTTTCATCCTGTTTTGCAAAATGGAATCGAATCAGATGGTTCACGTCTTCCCGGAAGAAACTGGATCCCGGTACTGCTCCTACGCCGACCTCTGCTGCCAGCCATTCACAGAACTGTACATCCGTTTCTTCTTTTTTCTTCCATTTGCTGATATCCATCATCACATAGTAAGCCCCCTGCGGATCCGTAAAAGAAAATCCAAGATCCTTCAGTCCTCCGGTGAAGAGATCTTTCATATGCTGATAATGATTCTGCAGATCCACATAATAGGAGTCGGGCATATTCAGACCCACTACAGCAGCCTCCATCAGTGGTGCCGCTGCTCCTACGGTCAGAAAATCATGGACTTTTTTCACACGATCGATGACTTCTTCCGGAGCGATCACATAGCCAAGGCGCCATCCTGTGATGGAATAAGTCTTGGAAAGAGAGTTACAGGTGATCGTTCTCTCACGCATACCAGGCAGCGTATTCATATAAATATGCTTATTTGGCTTGTACAAAATATGCTCGTACACTTCATCGGTAATGACAAAGGTATCATACTTAATGGCCAGATCGGCAATCAGCTTCATCTCTTCGTAAGTGAACACCTTTCCACATGGATTGGACGGATTGCAGAGAATCAGCGCCTTGACTCCCTGGCGAAAGGCATCTTCCAGCACTTCCGGATCGAAGTCAAAGGCTGGTGGATTCAACGGTACATAGATCGGTACTGCACCGGAGAGGATCGCATCTGCTCCATAATTCTCATAAAAAGGAGAAAAGACAATGACTTTTTCTCCAGGATTTACCACTGACATGACTGCTGCCATCATGGCTTCCGTACTTCCGCAGGTTACCACGATTTCTTTGTTGGGATCTACAGCCAGACCGGAAAAATGTTCCTGTTTTCTGGCCAGCGCTTCACGGAAATTCTGTGCGCCCCAGGTCAGTGCATACTGATGCGGGCCTTCATAGGCCACCTGAGCCAGGCGATCCAGCAGTTCCTTTGGTGGATCGAAGTCCGGGAATCCCTGAGACAGATTGATAGCTCCATATTTCGCTGAGATTCTGGTCATACGTCGAATGACCGAATCAGTAAACTGTTCTGTTCTTGTACTAAGTGATGGCATGTCTATTCCTTTCCTGATACCGCACGTACCATGGCTTCAATATGTTCATATGGAGTATCCGGTGTCAGATCACATCCAGGTGCCAGAATAAAGCCACCGGAAAGTCCTGCTGTCTGCACCAGATTCTGCGCTTTCTGATAAATCTCTTCCGGGCACTCCTGCTCCAGAACACGAACCGGACTTAACGTACCCATGATCGTGATCTTTCCCTCTGCCCGTTTCAGCGCTTCTTCCAGATCCAGGCTGTCTACAGAAAAGATCGCAATGCCACTGTCCTTCAATGCACTGATTCGTTCCATGGTTTTTCCGCAGATATGAAGCAGCATATACGGACATTTTTCTGACAGCCGGTCATTTAACTGCTTCAGATATGGCAGAGAATAGGTTTCAAAGTAATCTTCACTGATCAGATCTCCAGAAGATACCGGTTCTGCAATATATACCAGATTGCCTCCCGCTTCCAGAAAGTCCATAGTCAGATGATACACTACTTCCTCTGAGAATTCCAGCACTTCCCGTACCAGATCTTCTTCATCCTCATCACTGAGATACATCATGAACTCATTAACCCCCACCAGCTGAGCCGCTGTGGTAAACGGGCCAAAGCTTCCCACGCCTACAAACCGTTCTTCTCCGGTTTTCTCTGCAATGATTCTGGTCTGTTTTAACAGCAGCTGATACTCTTCATCCCTGCGCAGATTCTCCATGACCTGATCTACGGTCCAGTTACGAATCTCTTCCAGTTCCTGAAGAGGCTTCTGGATCACTTCTCCCGGCAAGCCCACTCTGGAATTGTTGATCTCTCCGCCCATAGCCCTGAGGATAATATGGGGAATGGCTCTTCCTCCGTATACAATATCTACATTCAGTCTGTCACAGGTATCCAGAATAATCTGCGCTCCTGCATCCGGCAGGCGAAGCAGCTCCTCCGGAGAGATTCCTTCCTGTTTTATGGCCCAGGTGGCACCGGATAAGGTACTGACCGGCACCCTTGGCACTTCTTCAAAATTCATTGCCTTTATCAAAAGTTCTTTTCTTGTCATTTCACGTTCTCCTTAGTGCATCAGATTTGGTAAAAACATACTGAGCGGTTCGAAAAATACAATGAGAAGCAGAGTTATGATTCCAGCTGCCACAAATGGCACAATCTTTTTGCAGATCTCTGCTACCGGTATTTTAGAAATACTGCATCCCACATATAGATTGATTCCCACTGGAGGGGTAATCAACCCAATCGCCATATTGGTAGTCAGCATCACGCCCAGATGGATCGGATCTACATTCAGTGCATTGGCAATTGGCAGTACAATCGGAACCAGAATGTAAAATGCGGAGCTGGCATCCAGAAAACATCCCGCAATCAGGAAAATCAGGTTAATCAACAGTAACAATACATATTTATTACTGCTCAGAGCCATCAATGCAGATGACATATCGGTTGCAATATGGCTGGTGGTCAGGATCCATGCAAAGACACTGGCACAGGCCACAATATACAATACGGTTCCGGAGGATACTGCCGCATCCACGAACAGTCTCCACAGATCCCGGATCTTGATTTCTCTGTAAACTACAATGCCCACAAACAGGCCATACACAATTGCCACGCCGGCAGATTCTGTAGCGGTAAAGATTCCTCCATAAATACCACCCAGAATGATAACCGGAGTCAAGAGCCCCCAGATAGCATCCTTGAATGCTGCCCAGATCTCTGCTTTCGATGCTTTCGGCTGCGGTTTGATATTGCTTTTTCTGGAGCAGATCATAGCTGCTACTACATAAGAAACTCCCATCAGAATACCAGGAATGATACCACCTGCAAACAGTTTTCCTACAGAACTGCCTGAAATCGAAGCGTAAATAACAAAAGCAATACTTGGCGGAATGACGATTCCGATGGCGCCGGATGCACTCATCAGTGCCGTAGACATTCCCGCATCATACCCAGATTCCACCATGGCCGGAATCAGAATGGAACCCAGAGCTGCCACGGTAGCAGGGCCAGAGCCGGAGATCGCTGCAAAGAAACAGGATACAATCACTACTACAGAGATCAGGCCACCCTTGCGGTGTCCTACACATACCTTTGCAAACTGCACCAGTCTTCTGGAGATACCCGCATATTCCATAATCACGCCTGCCAGAATAAAAAATGGAATCGCCAGCAGAGTGAATTTTCCGATTGCAGAATACATAGTATCCGTCAATGTCGTCAACGGGAATCCACACATAGTCAGCCCTGCCAGACTGGATACTCCCAGTGCCACTGCCACCGGAATGTTCAAAAATACCATCACAAAAAATAATCCAAACAATACTACTGCCATCATTTCTGCCTGCCCTCCTTTAACTGCTGATAAGCCGCCTGAATGGTGCGAATTCCCATAAAGACCGCTCCTGCCGGCAGGGCAAGTCCCTGTATATAAGTTGGCCAGCGAAGTGCTGTTGTTTTACTGTGGAACCGGATCTGGTTCTGCACCATCTCGATTCCATAACGCAGCATGAAGTAAATCAGAATCAGAGAACAAATGGCTGAGATCACCAGTGCTGCTTTTTTCCCGTTCTCTGATAATTTATCCGTAATAAACTCATACCAAGATGTGCGTTTCTTTTATAACCTGCTGAGATGCCCAGCATAGTCACCCACACAAATACAATCACCACTACTTCTTCTGTATACGAGATTGATTTGTGCAAAAAATATCTGCTGATTACATTGGCAAAATTCATCACCGTCATAAAGAGAAGGCCTGCTACGATCAGACCTTCCTCCAGATAATCGATGAGTTTTCCGAGTATTTTTCCAATCTGTTTCATCTTCTTATCCTTTCAGTGTTTTTGTTATCGCATTCACGATGTCATCCACATGAACACGTACTTTATTCTCCATAGAAGGTGCAAATGGTATCGGTGTAAATGGAGCTGCCAGACGCAGAACCGGCCCTTTTAAGCTGTCAAAAGCTTCTTCCGCTGCCGTTGCTGCAATCTCTGCTCCAAATCCCCCCTGTTTGACTGCTTCATGGCAGATACAGAGATGACCTGTCTTTTTCACAGATTCCAGCACGGTCTCTTTATCCCATGGGGATAAGGTTACCAGATCAATCACTTCTGCTGAAATTCCGGCATCTTCCAGCTGCTTCGCTGCTTCTAAAACAGTCAGCATCGTCTTAGAATAGGAAACCAGTGTAATATCGCTTCCCTTTTTGCGGATCTTTGCCTTTCCGATCTGATATGGTTCTTCGTCTTCGATCTCCGGTACCTCAAAGGACATCTTAAACAGATTCTTATGTTCAAAATAAATGACCGGATTGTCGTCTTCAATGGCTGCTTTTAATACCGCTTTGGCATCTGCCGCATTAGAAGGCGCTACCACTTTCAGCCCAGGAATGTGTACAAACCAGGCTTCCACAGACTGGGAATGCTGTGCTGCACCCTGAGTAATCAGTCCATCCGGTGCTCTGAGCACCAGCGGAATCTTAGCCTGTCCACCTGACATATATCTTGCCTTTGCCATTTGGTTAAATATCTCATCCATACATACACTGCAAAAATCTGCATAATGCAGATCCACCACCGGTCTTGCTCCTGCAAGGGCTGCTCCTACACCGCCACCTGCCAGAAACGTTTCTGATATCGGCGTATCAATCACTCTTCCCGGAAATTCATCTGCCAGTCCGGTAAACTGTCCGAAGATACCGCCCTGACGTGCCAGATCCTCACCCATCACAAATACGGTAGGATCCTTCTTCATTTCTTCACTCATGGCTTCCAGAGTTGCCTGTCCAAATGTTATTGTTCTCATCTCGTTCTCCTTAGCTCCTCTTAACAGTATACGTCATCCAGATACTCTTCCGGATCCGGCACCGGACTTTCAAGCGCAAATTTCTGTGCATCCAGTACTTTTTCATGGCTCTTCTGGCGAATCGCACTCAGTTCTTCCTTTGTGATTACTTCGTCAACCTCTTCATTCGGCTGCAGTACAATCCGTTCAAATTCAGCAAATGGATCATTCTTTTTCTGCTCTTCTGCCACATATTCTCTGGTTCTGTATTTCTCTGCATCTCTTACAAAATGCCCTTCCACGCGGAATGTCTTTGCTTCGATGAAGGTCGGTCCTTCTCCTTTTCTTGCCCGTTCTACCGCCTCCGCAGCTGCCCGGTACACCTCAAATACATTTTTTCCAGATACAATCTTCGCTGGCATATGATAAGCTGCCGCATAATCAGAAATATTTTCTACCGCTGTAGTCGTCTGATACGGTGTAGTAGACGCCCATCCATTATTCTCATTAACAAAGATAATTGGAAGCTTCCAGGCACTGGATACATTGGCTGCTTCATGGAAGGTTCCTCTGTTGGAAGCACCATCTCCGAAAAATACAACCGATACCTTCTGGTTATGAAGAATTTTACTGTTGGCCAGTGCTGCTCCGGCAGCCAGATTGTAGCCTCCGCCGACAACTCCGTTGGCTCCCAGCATACCCACTTCAAAATCGGCAATATGCATGGATCCACCTTTTCCTTTACAAAGGCCGGTCTTTTTTCCATAGATCTCTGCCATCATCCGGTTCAGGTCTGCTCCTTTTGCAATGCAGTGGCCATGTCCACGATGGGTACTTTCTATATAATCACATTCTTCCAGTGCGCCACAAATACCAGAAGCCACAGCTTCTTCTCCGATATACAAATGAACGAAGCCTGGCAGGTTGCCTGCCAGGTATTCCTTCTTTACTAACTCTTCAAATTCCCGTATGGTACACATTTTTTCATAAAGCTGTAATGCCTTTTCTTTTGTAATGCTCATATCGTTCCTCGCTTCTTTCTAGTTGAATGTATAACCAAATTTTGCAAACAGATCTTCTCCGATATCGTCTTTGTAAGATTCATAAATTGGTGCTGCCGCATCTTTAAAGGTCTGAATCTGATCATCCGTTAGCTTTGTGATCTCCATTCCTGCTTCTTCAAATTCATCTGCAATAGAAGCCTCATTCTCACGGTAAGTTTCGATCTCTTTCTGGCACGCCTCTTCTGCTGCTGTCTGGAAGATCTCTTTGTCTTCATCACTTAAGCTGTCCCAGAGTTTCTGACTCAGACTGAATACAAACATATCATAAGAATAGTTCCATTCAGTCAGGTACTTGGATACTTCCTGAATCTGAGCACTTCGGATGGTGTCGTATGGATTTTCCTGCCCATCAATGGTGCCATTCTGAAGAGAAGTATATACTTCGGAGAAGTTCATAGAAGTCGGGTCTGCTCCGAACAGAGTAAAGAGATCAATGTACATGCTGTTGGCAGGTGTACGGATCTTCAGACCATCCAGATCTTCCGGGGTGGTAATCGGTCTGACATTGTTGGTAATCTGACGGAATCCATTATCACCGATTGCCAACGGTACTGCACCCAGTTCTGTGAAAATGTCTTTGATGGCATCTGCACCTTCCCCGTTGAATACATATTCGTCCACACTGTCGTATCCATTTTCAAAGATCCATGGCATACTGGTGACAGTCAGTCTTGGATCAAAACTGGAAGTATTCATCACAGAATTCAGTGCAATATCTGTGGATCCGGTCAGCAGCATCTCCGCGCCCTTTATCAGGTCTCCTCCTGCCAGCTGCTCACTTGGATATACAGAAATGGTGTATCGTCCGTCTGTCTTTTCTTCTACCTGTTCTTTAAAATAGTCCACAGCTACCATCCAGACACTGCTCTCCGATGGAGTCAGACTCAGCTTCAGATCGATGCTGTCATCTGCCAGTGCTCCTGTTGAAAAAAGTCCGGCCGCCAGTGATGCGGTAAATAATCCTGCTGCATACTTCTTCCAGTTCTTGTTCATAATCGTCTCCTCGTTTACTTTTGTCCTTTTTTCCTACTAAAATAGTATGTTGATACATAATTTACCATCTCAGGGGAATTTCGTCAATGACTATCCGTCATTTTACATGTATGGAAAATTTATACACAGTTATAAAGAGAAGCTATAGCTGACTTTATTTTTCTACTTGACACGCTTTACTTTTTATGCTAGCTTATGTGTAGAATTTTTATATATAAATTTTTATATATTAGGAGGTCATCGTATGTATTTTCCAGTATCTGCTCTCCTGATCGAATATCTGATCCTTACCATCGTGGAATCTCAGGATTCTTATGGTTATGAGATCAGTCAGACGATCAAGCTTGCCGCTGATATCAAAGAATCCACTTTATATCCTATTTTAAAAAAACTGGAAAAGGCCGGATTTCTTACCACTTATTCTCAGGAATATCAGGACGGAAACGAAAGTATTATTCTATCACGCCAGAGGGGAAGGTGCAGATGACGCATTTAAAGGAAGAATGGTGTACTTATAAAGACACTATTGACAGCATTATTGAAGGGAGGCTTCGCAATTGAGTAAGACAGATTTGACAAAAACAGAATATCTGCTGCGGCTGCAAAAATATTTAAAAAAACTGCCAAAGGCAGATTATGAAGATGCTATGGAGTATTTCACCGAATATTTTGAAGACACAGACGATGAAGGTGCAAAAGCTCTGATGGAGGAACTTGGAACACCAAAGGAAGCTGCCCGGGATCTGATGGCTAATCTGCTGGATCGCAAACTGACCGATGCTTCGACTAATGCGAATATCTTCTCAGCTCCTGCCCCTGAGTTTGCCGGGACCAATGGTGCAGTCGGTTGTTCTGTCCACACCACCGGACGTAAAATGTGGAAATCGATCCTGTGGATTTCACTGTTACTTCTTTTTGCCATCCCAATCGGAGCACCTCTCCTGCTTTCTGCTGCGATTGTACTGTTATGCCTGATGATCTGTGCTGTTATTCTGGATCTGTGTATCTTTATTGCTGCATTTTCCAGCTATCTCATTGGTGGAAAGCTGATTCTTCGTGGACTTCTGGCACTGCCGCTCTCTCTTTCCGGCTCTGCCATGATTGCGGGAAGCGGACTGCTGATCATCGGACTCGGGATTCTGATTATGTTGTTTGGGATTTTTGCTGCTTACAGTGGCTGCCGCTTTTTTGCTGCTTCCGTAAAATGGATTGTCAATCGAAAAAGAAAAGTAAACGAGGTGAAGTATGATGAAACAATCTCACTATAAATGGTTAAAAGCCGGTATTATCTGCAGTGTAACCGGAGCGATTCTGATCTTTGCCGGCTATCTGAATGACGGCCGTTCTTATGTGGCACATGCAGATCTCAACAGACTGGAATGGAGTGCACGCAGTGACGTTCCTGCCAGAGTGAGCACTCAGCCCCGGACAGACCTGGGGGCTCTGAACTCTGTGGACATTTCTTTCACAGACCTTGACCTGGAGATTCTTCCATCCGAAGATGAGCATTGCGCCATTGCATGGGAAATCGCCAGTGTGAATGGGAAGTCGCCAGTTAACTATGAAGTAAAAAGCGGCACGCTCACCGTTACAGAAAGCAAACATGCCGGAGACTCCTATATTCATATCGACATCAGTTTTCTGGCAGATCTGTTCTGCGGTAAAAATGCAGAACATCCAGCTGATACCGTTTATCTTTACGTACCGACCGAAAAGTTCCGGCAAATTTCTATTCACAATACTATGGGGGATGTGTCTGTCGATGGGCTTCAGGCTGCACATGGCAGCCTGTCACTGGATGATGGAGATGCTGTCTGCACAAACTGTCAGTTTTCCGATTTTTCTTTTCAAAATACATTAGGTGAACTGACCATCTCAGACAGCATGCTGGATACCTGTGATATCACCATGAGTGACGATGATCTGACATTGGATCATAATCAATATCAGGGATCCACCACCATTACAGACAAACTCGGAGATGTTACCATTCAGAACTCCATAGAAGCATTGCAGTCCCTTGGCCTGCAGCTCTCCACCAGACTTGGAGAAATCAGCCTGCCAGAAGCACTTGCAAAGACACTGCAGAAAAATGATGATGATCTCAACAGTTACGCTCAGAAAAACGATGGCAATGCTACACTGACTGTTACCTGCACGGATGGGGATATTATTCTGAAATAAATAACTCTTCTTTTAAAAAAGCAGAGATATGAAGTTTGAAACAAACTTACATCTCTGCTTTTTTGATTCAAATCGAGCCACAAGTGACACTAAAAGAGCCGGAAAACACCGTCCCCAATGGTTAGCGCTTGATATCGTAGTTCATATTCATCAGATTTCGAATAGTGTCTACGTCATCCGTAATGTTGGCATCTCCATGGATAGTATGCTTGATAGCGCTGCTGGCCACTGCAAAGTTGACAATATCCATCGGCTTATAGTCATGCATGATCGCATAGATCAGTCCGCTGGCGAATGCATCTCCACCGCCTACACGATCCAGAATATTGAAGGTGAACAGCTTACTTTCAAAGGTATGATCTTCATACCACATATAGGCTTTCAGACTGTTCTCACTACCGCTGTGTGCATAACGTACATGGCGGGCAATGCATTTCAGATTCGGATAACGATCCACAAATCTCTGGAACACTTCATCCTGCTGCTCATAGCTTGGCTGCATCGGAATGCCGTCCTTCCAGTCACCCTTACTGTGATCCTCTTCATCTTTCCAGAGATGATATGGTTCAATACCAAGAAGTACATCCACATATGGAAGACATTCCGTACAGAAATCTCTGGCCTCTTCCCAGGTCCACATCTTACTGCGGAAGTTACCATCAAAGCTTGTGGTGATGCCTTTGGCTTTTGCCATCTTCAGACTGTTCTGGATCAGTTCCTTACACTTTGGGGAAACGGCCGGTGTGATACCGCTAAGATGCAGCCAGGTGTAGCCCTCCAGCAAAGCATCCAGATCTACGTTGTCAAAGTCATATTCTGCAAATGCACTGTGCTTCCGGTCATAGGTTACCTTACTTGGACGGATTCCATATCCGGTTTCCAGATAATAGGTTCCCAGGCGATGAGTCGGTGTCTGTTCTGGCGTGGATAAAATCATCGGTGTACAGTGCACATCATGCTTCGCAGCATACGGATCGCACTCTTTCCAATACTGTTGTTAGGTACTACAGAAAAGAAGGTACTGTCCACATTCAGATTGGCGAGAGCCAGTGCTATATTAGCTTCGCTTCCGCCATAGCTGGCTTCAAAACTGGTCGCCATGCGAATCTTTTCATAATTCGGTGGTGTCAGACGAAGCATGATCTCACCGATTGTGATAAATTTCTGGGTTGTATCATTGTCTCGAAGTAATGGGTTATAATGTTCCATATGTGCCTCCTTATAAAAAGCCGTTTATGCCTCAGCAGACATACAGTCTCTGCCGATGCACAAACGGCTGCTTTTCTTATGCTTAGTCTATCATATTTTTTCTTTTTGTCCAGAATATTTTCTCTTGCAAATCTCTCCTACGCAAGATGGAAGGTCTGTATCAACAGAATCCAGGCCAGTCCATAATAGGTAATTACTGCCACCAGATCATTCACGGTGGTAATCAGCGGACCGGAAGCCACTGCCGGGTCTACCTTGATCTTATGGAAAAACATTGGAATCAGGGTACCTACCAGGCTGGAAATCACCATGGCTGCCAGCAGAGATACTCCTACACATCCGGAAATCAGGAATGCATGATTCGCCGGATTCGGCTTAAAGAACCAGATATAACATCCAATGATAAGAAAAGATACAGTTCCAAGGAACAGACCATTCACAAATCCAACACGCATTTCTTTGATTACAAGATGCATTTTCTGTGCACCGGTCAATGTCTCATCCATCAGGACACGGATGGTCACAGCTAGGGACTGGGTTCCCACATTTCCTGCCATATCCAGGATCAGTGACTGAAAACACATAACGATCGGGAGTGTGGCTACTACTGTTTCAAATACACCTACCACGGAAGATACTCCAATTCCAAGAAATAACAGAATAATCAGCCATGGAAGCCTCTTTTTCATACTTTCCTTTGTGGTTTCATTCAAATCCTCTTCGGCAGTCAAACCAGCCAGCTTTGCATAATCATCACCCATCTCATCGTCTACTACTTCCACGATATCCTGGGATGTGATGACACCAATCAGCATTTTTTCCTCAGTCAGTACCGGAATGGAATCCTCTGCATAATCTTTGATACTTTCAATACAGTCGCTGATCTTCTCATGATCCGTCACATACGGGTAAGATGTACTGATAATATCATCCAGTGAATCCCTCTCCCGGGCAATGATCAGATCCTTTAAGTCAATTGCACCGTAAAACATGTCTTTGCGGTCAACTACATATACCGTTGAGATATTATCGTTATCCCCCGCCTGACGAACCAGTTCCCTCATGGCCTGCCGGATGGTCAGATCATGATAGATCACAATAAAGTTCGTGGTCATCTTGCTACCGATCTCATCATCCTCATAGGACTGGATCATCTTGATGTCATGGCTGGATTCCTCGTCCAGCATCTCAACCAGTTTTTCCTGGGTACTGTCATCAAACTCATCCAGCACATCTACTGCATCGTCTGAGTCCATGAACGAGATCACCTTTGCAACCTTGTCCAGATCCAGTTCCTTTAGGTATTCATCCGGATCATCAATATAAGTAAAGATCTCTGCCAGACGTTCTGCACCAAGGATCGGATACAATTTCTTACGTTCCTCTTCTGTCAACTGTGACAGTGCATCCGCAATATCATTCTCATGGTAATCAGAGATGCGGTCCAGCAACTCTTCATCAGATAAAGAGCTGTGCAAAATCTCCAGCAGTTCTTCTGCATAGTTTGGTTTTGTATTCATTTCTTTTGTCATATTGCCTCCTTCCTCCCAAAAATGGGCATAGAAAAACCACCGTTTTTCCATGTACTAAACTTTCCAACAGTTACATGCTGTGAAGTATAGGAGTGAAATACGGTGGTTCAAAAACAATATGAACAAACGCAGTCCAGTCAGAAAACTCTTCTGGTAAGCTGCGTCTGTCTTTTTTCTTGTATGCCACCGTAACTGCTACTTCGTCCCGTACTGTCGCAACTGTCCATTTCGTTTTCCTCCTGTTTTTTATTTTTTTAATCCGTGTCTATTCTAGCCCTGTTTTTCTTCCTGTGTCAAGGTTAAATTTTGGAATTTCCATCTGGTATATCGTTCTTTTTCCCCAGCATTGGAATGTATTCATACCCCGGCTTGAAATCATTCTTTTCATACATCTTGTAATACTGCATGAAAATTCGTTCCATTACCTTCGGAATCTGACTCTCTTCCGGTTCAAAAAGAATAATAAGGTACTGCATGGCACTGTAACGGGTGCAAATATCTACCTTTCGGATCTTCTGACGAATAGACTTCTCCATGCAGTCCAGGGCCTGCTCGATGCTTTCCATATACATGGTCTGATCCGATATGGTATCCATGGTCACCATCACCAGATAACAGGCATATCTGTATCTGGCACTAAGACTGTTCATATATTCATAGATTCTGGCAAAACCTCGGAAATCCATATCCAGAGCCCCACTGTAGCTGCCACTTTCCTGAAGCGCATTTGCCACTTTTTTCAGATCTCTGCCAGCTGGTGTATCTGGTACTCCATTTTCTTCCATTTCATGATAAAAGCAGAATTGATCTTTTCCATTCTGTTTCACATAATACAATGCTTTATCTGCATTCAGATAGCAGGATTCAAATGTATCACCAGGACTGGTCATACACATTCCTGCGGAAAGAGATGCACAGCGGATTTCCGCGTCTGCTTCCTTGTCTTCCCGGAATCGCCGAAAAAGCATCGCTATCTTATCTGTCACCTCTTCTTTATTCACATTCTGGAAAAACAATACGAATTCATCTCCGCCAAACCGGCACCCCACATGACCGCAGGTAACATCTGCAATCAGATTTCCCAGAAGCTTCAATGCACGGTCTCCGGCCTTATGGCCAAAGAGATCATTGATTTTTTTCAGATTATCCATATCCAGGAAAACCAGACATCCGGAATGCTCCTGCATCAGCTGGGCAATCACCACCTCTCCCTTACTGCGCATAGACAAACCAGTCAGATAGTCATAATTCTCTCTGTCTCCCTGACTTCTCATGGTAGCCATAACATCAGAAAGGAATTTTCCGGTTTCCCGTTCCAGATCTGCAACACCATCAGCATCTTCTGCTTCCAGACATTCTTCTTCTACTTCCACTTTTCCTTCTTTCAGCAAACGCAGAAACAGATCTGTGATCTCTGGATCAAACTGTGTTCCTCTGTTTTTGCGAAGTTCCTCCTCGATCATTTCTGCCGACAACGCATTTCGATAAATTCGTCTGGAATTCATTGCATCATAACTGTCTGCCACAGCCACAACCCGTGCATAAATCGGGATCTCATTTTCCACCAGTCCATCCGGATATCCCTTGCCATCATATCGCTCATGATGATATCTGGCCACATCTGCCACATGCTCAATCATCGTAATACCCTTCAGAATATCTGCCCCGATCACCGTATGCGCTTTGATCAAAGCATATTCATCATCCGAAAGTCTGGATGGCTTATTCAGAATGGTATCTGGAATACCGATTTTTCCCACATCATGAAGATAAGCTGCATTTTTCAGATTCAGAATCTCCTTCTTACTCCAGCCAAGCTCTCTGGCTATTAAAGCAGAATACTGAGCCACACGGTAAGAATGACCATTGGTATATTCATCCTTGGCTTCCAGCGTGGTAGACAAAGTACGGATCATCTGAAGCGCCATCTTCTCTGTCTGCTCCCGACGTTTTTCAACCTCTTCTTTCTGACGCTGCAGCTCCATATCCCGTACACTTTTCATTGTCCGGATGATATTCACAAACAGCAGCACCAACAGACCGATACCGATAAATATGCCGGAAATAGATACTACAAAATAAGCTGAAACTGCTTCAATGAGCGCTGCAATCATGCTACAATCACGCCCACCAGCACCAGATGATAAGAACGACTTTTATTCTGGTGCATATCCCTGATAAAGGTTCCCAGTATCAGGAAAAACGTAAGCCCCATGATCACATGTCCGACAGGCATGGTCTCAATATAATCCCGTTTTCCAGAAAGCTGCAATATGGTTGATATCAGGAAATTCAGGAATGCCATTCCCTCCATGATATGATACAGTTTCGTATATCTGCCCTTTTGTACACTGTCAATGTACAAAAGAATCGGGATCGGGCACAACATAATCACAATAAAGCACATGCCTGCCAGTACGGAGGCATTTGATATCCACAGCTGACGCAGCTTGGATTCTCCAAGCATCCAGATGGCCCCCATCATAATGCACCATCCCAGATATTCCATATCAAAGGTCGTATGATATACCACGCCCAGCGCCAGGCTGAACAAAATCGTGATGATACCCGCAAACAAAATAAAGAATGCGATAATGGTTTCTGTACCGTATTCGCTGAAAATATGAGTCCAGACATCCACCTTGTCTCCGCACCAGACCTCATTTACAACTCCGGAGTAATTATCCGTGTAGGTCGTCAGCTCAATCCGCAGTTCTTTGCCTGCATCTTTTTCCGATGTCTCACAGAACACATACCGGCTGGCTGAATTCTTTCCAAACGGTCTGGTTTTCCTGGTATTGTAATCACCTCTAAGCTGTCCATCTATATAAAACTTTACATCCTGCAGTGAAGATCGCAGAGCAATAGAACTCTCATTATAATCTGCCGGAAGCTGTGTCGTAATCACCATCGTTTCACCGACAGGCACCTCATACTTTCCAGGTACTGAAATGATTTCCTCTGTTCCATCTGGCTTTTCCCAGACAAATGTTCCTGTATAACAAATGCTGGCCTCCATAGATCGCTCAGTCCGTTCACTTGGATACACACACTCCGCAATTAAAAAAACTGCCAGAATGGTCAGCATCACAATATAAAATATGATTCTTCTCTTTTTACTGATTGTATTCTTCATATCTAACATACTTTCTCTTTTGCACCCTCCGGGAGCTGTCTGTCCTTCTCTCTACGCTTCCTTCATGTTTCCTCCCTACAGATCCCCATTTTTCAACCTAAACTTCATACAAACCGGATCATGATCAGAATAACGATATCCGGTATTGATATTCTCATAAGAAACACACTCCACATTATCGGAAATCAGGAATCCATCCAGTGTAACCGTATAAGTAACACCTTCTACGTACGCCATATCTGCATTACGTGAACTGTTCCATAATCCGTCACGCTCTTCCTTTGTCAGGAAATCCATGGCAAAAGAAAAATGTTCAGACAGACGGCTTCTCGGGAACGGATAAGCCCAGGACTCACATTCTTCTCCGGAAGCTTCATCCGCCTTCAGGTCATGGTTGAAATCTCCTCCACAGATGACATAATTCCCTGCTGCATATTCCTGCTCCATATCCTCTGTCAGCATGGTAATCTGAGCCTCCCGGATCGCATCGCTGTTGCCGTAAGCAGATGTATGCAGAGCATAAAGTACCAGTTCTTTTCCATTGTCCACCGGTATCCTGGATACGCTGTAGCAACGATCCAGATCCAGGAACTTACTCACAGATGTAGAGATCGGCAGACTTCTTCGTACAGAGCTTTTAATCTCATACCGGGAAAAAAGACTGATTCCTGAATTGCTGCTGCCGTGAGGCTGCGTAAATGGATAAAACAGGAACGCAGAATGATAGTTCTTTGCAAACACGGTGTAGTCCTGTGACAGACAGTCCTTTAAGATCTGATATTCATTCACATGATAGCTTCTGGTCGAATCCAGATCAATCTCCTCAATCATGGCAAAATCGGGATCCAGAGAAGCCACCAGGTCACCTGCTCCCTGCACGGTCTGGATGACACTTTCCTTGCTCTTCGCCCAGGAGGACTTGCCCCCATCCATGAAAAAGCTGAAATCCGGAGTGTAGGCACCAAATCCAATATTATAAGTAACTGCGGAATATTCTTTTCCGGTGGTCAGCTGCCCCGCTTCTGCGATTTCTGCCGGTGCCTCCACTTCCAGTGCCAGATTATCCTCAATTCTGTCGTAGCTGACAAACAGATAAATGATATAGACTGCCAGCGCCGCAATCAAAACTCCTGTCAGGATACCGAATATTTTTAAACATTTTTTTATCATGCTGCTTCTCCTCTGTGGGTATTCTTCTCACCAGTATAGCATAAAACTCCTGTAACATCTATAAAAAATACGGTAACCAGAACACTTTTACAGATACAAAAGAGCCGTTATCTACGGTCTTTCTTCCGCAAACAACGACTCTGCTTCCTGATCTTCTGTCTCAGTTTTATGCTTCTGCCAGTATCTGCTCCTTACGTTCCAGCAGTTCATCTGACAGCAGCTGCTTTTCTGCCTTTTCAAATCCGATCCGGTCAATGGTCTCGGCAAAACGTTCGCCCTTTTCTCCCTGTTCTTTGAACAACAGGATTGCTTTTTCGATGACATCCAGTGCTTCTTCTTTGGTAGTGAAGATCTTGCCCAGTGCTCTTCCCTTTGCCACCTTCTTTCCCCAGCGACCGCCTACATAAATCTTGTATCCATAGATTCCGTCCGGAATAGAATCAAACGGACATTTGCCTACGCATCGTCCGCAATGGCGACAGGCTTCTTCATCGATATGAAGCTTTCCATCTGTTACTTTTGCCACCTTATTTGGACAGACTGCTTCGATCGCACATTTCTTACATCCCTTGCATTTTTCCAGATCCTGCTGTGGAATTCGCTGTCCGATGATACCCACATCATTCAGATTTGGCTTTACACAGTTATTCGGGCATCCGCCGACTGCGATCTTGAACTTGTGTGGCAACGCCACCTGACGGTATCCTTCATAAAATCTGTGGAAAATCTCTTCTGAGATACCATAGGAATCCAGCAGTCCGTACTGGCATGTGGTACCCTTACAGGAAACTACCGGGCGTACCTTTGCTCCGGTTCCCCCTGTCATCAGGCCTTCTTTTGCAATAAATGCCTGAAATTCTTCAATCTTCTCATATGGGATACCCGGAATCTCTACGGAAAGTCTGGTGGTGTAGGCCAATTTGCCGTTTCCGTATTTTTCCGCTGCATCTGCCATACATCTGTGTTGAGCGGCCGTTACTTTCCCGTTCACCGTAATCACGCGTGCGGAAAATTCATCCGTTCCTCTGTTATTCAGGAATCCCTGTCCTTTTAATCGTTTTTCTTCCTCTTTGCTGACTGTCAGTGCCGACATGATTCTCCTCCTGTTCTGTGAACATTCACTTTTGTTTTCCTATATCTATATCTTATCACTTGTCGATATATTTGAAAAATGATATTATTTTATAGAAATCATAGGAATTATCTATACATAACAGGAAATTTCAACCATTCCAATCCATATATACCAATTTGCGAGTGGTTTTATTGATTTTTCAAAGGAGATGCATTATGACCCTTCGTCACCTTACTATTTTTCTTACAGTAGCACAGCAGGGATCCATGAGTAGTGCTGCCCGGGCACTATATCTGTCGCAGCCGACCGTCAGCCAGGCCATCGGCGAACTGGAGAAACACTATAACGGGCTTCTATTCGAACGTCTTGGCAAAAAGCTGTATCTCACCGACCGTGGAAAGCTTTTGCTTCCTCATGCAGAACAACTGGTACAGCAATTTCGACAGGTGGAGGAACTGATGCTGAATCAGGGACAATCTTCGACCCTGAAGCTTGGTTCTACCATTACCGTTGGCACCTGCCTGACTCCCTCTGTTGTAGTCGCACTTCAGGAACATTTTCCTGAAATGTCCGTTTATTCCTATGTCAGCAATACCAGAGATATCGAAGAAAAGCTGCTAAAGTCCGAACTGGATGCCGCTGTTGTAGAAGGTGAGATCTTGTCCTCGGATCTGATTGTGCTGCCTGTCATTGATGACAGTCTGGTGCTGGCCGTTGGAAAGAAGCATCCCTTTTATACTCGTCAGGAACTGACTGTTTCCGATCTTCAGGGGCAGTCCTTTTCCATGAGAGAATCCGGCAGCGGCACCCGGCAGCTCTTTGAAGATTACGCTTCCAGACATCAACTGTCCTATATCACTGCCTGGGAAGCCAACAGTCCCCGGGTACTGCTTAATGCGGTACTCTATAATCAGGTACTTTCCGTCATGTCCCTGCGGCTCATGCAGCATGAACTACAGCATGGTGCCATCCGTGCCTTTTATCAGGCTGACGGAGAATGGAACCGGAAGTTTAAGCTGGTATACCATAAAAACAAATTCCTGACACCGGCCATCTATGAACTGGAAAAGATTCTGCATACCTATCAGCACATGGATCTACCGAAAAAAATGGGGATGCTGCACTAGCATCCCCACTCTAACGATTCAAATAATCCTCTACCGTATTCTTTTTCACATCATCTTCTGTTGACATGGTTGCTGATTTCCCATTAAAATGCAATGCATATTCTTCCAGTATACGAATGCGCTTTTCTGTTGACGTCACAATGCTGTCTACTCTTTTTTCATTGATAAATTGCACTGCTCTTTCATCATCAAATGCACTTCGAATCAGTTCTCCTGCATCTTTCAGCTTTTCACATTCAACGCTGACCGATCTGCCATGCCCTTTTTCACCGGGACTCCCACAGGAAGATGTTCTGGTGCATACACTTCATATAATCCGCTGATAAATCCGGTTGCATCATCCAATTCCAGCTCCACTACTGGGATTCTCTTATGCATCAAAGTACATCTCATTAGTTTCACCTCCTGCAGTCTTTTTCATTCTTTGCCTGTTATAATATTATACTTTTTCCCTGTATGCAGGTCAACTTTAGACACTATACAGATTCCAGTTTATTTTTGAAACAGATACTGATATCGGTGTTTCTGCCATCTGAGTATGGTACTGACTCGTTCTTTTATGTCTTGTGGATAACCTGCTTCTTCGTTTAACAGTCTGTCTGCTTCTTTATCGTCGAACATGAACTGTATCTGCTGTCCATACAATTCTTCTGCAATATCCAGCTGCTCATCGAAATTCCCGCAAAAAGTTTTCGGTTTTGCATTCTCAATTAATGCATATACATCTCCTGTCATGGGATAGACTAAGGTTGTATCGGAAAGTAATGCCCCACCATGGTCAAACATCGGACAGTAATGATATTCTCCATATTCATCCAGCAATACTGCCAGATTATGCGTGTGTCGGTCTTCATTGAGAAAAAAAGTATCTACCGCTAATACTTTTCCCATATATTTTCCAAACTCTTCCAATCCCGTGATCCGCACAGTCTGCTCTACCAGAAACTGCAGTCTGTCTCTTGCTTCTGGCAAACAGTATAAAGACCGATTCAGACTCTCACCATAATAACTTTGAAATAAACGTTCCAGAGTAATCAGCTGTCGACCTTTTTTCAAAAAATTCGCACTGACACATCCTGTAAATTCTGTATTTTTATATTGTATTTTTTCCGTCTTATAATCTATAAATTCATTGTTCCTTGACTATGGTTTCTATCATGGCTTTATATAACTTTGTGTTCCACATTTTGTTTTCTCCTTTCTGACTCCGATTATAATTTATCAGATTCCAACATTCAATGTAACGGTTCTAAATACACAGAATACACAACTTTCAACCTATTTTTAAAAAGGGTGAAGCCGCACTGACTTCACCCTGACCTTTTTGTTGATTATTTGCATTACCAGTATTTTTTCATATATTCATTTGCTTCTTCTTCTGATAATGCAAATTCCTTCATAATATTTTTTACTGCCGCTTCTTTACTGATATGGAATGTCTTGCAGGTTCGTATATTTGCCGCGATTCCCTGTTGCATTCCTTCCTGAATTCCTTTCTGGATTCCCTGCTGTTCTAATTCTTCCAAAGCACTACACATATTAACCTGCCCTCCTTTTCCTTCTGATGCCAAAGCATGGTCAATCAATTTCTGTGATTCTGTTATTGCCCCTATTACAACTCCCAGTTCAGATGATATAGACTTATGCCTATATACAGTATTGATTTTGTCATAATTCCGCTCATAAATCGAACGGCTTACATCAAATACCGTATCTACATCTGAATCATGAAAACTGAGACTTTCACTGTCTCTTATTTGTAACAAATTCATTTTATAATCTGATACCAGAATCTTTAACTTATCCGGTACTTCCAGCATGTCTGTCAGAGTAAACGGTCCATCCCATTCTTTTTCTCCATAATACACACACAGGCTGATAACCGGATGAAGCCGGTCTGTTTTCCTCAGATTCGACAGGAATTCATCAGATGATGCAAAATTCTTATCCTTTTTGTTCCTGGCTGCTATCTCATTATACTCTTTCATGTAAGAAAATGAATCTCCGATCATGTGACGAAGAGGCATTGCATAATGCACCTTTTCCTGATTTTCCAGTCCCCAGATTACGAAGTCTACTCCGTATGCTGTCTTCTTGACAACATCCATGACTTTCTGTACTGTCTCCGCATGTCCATTAAACTTTAACAGTGATGAAACATCGGTATCTGCTTCTGTAAGGTCTTCTGGCTTTAGTACCTGTTCTCCATCAAAAAATACTGCATTAAACAGATCTGCAAAATGATGGTTATTTCTCCAGAAGTTCTTTAGTATGGTGTCTGGTTTTAACTTATTTTTCTCAGCCGTTTGAGATCCCTCCTGTCTTTTCTTAATACAACTATATCATAGTCACTCTTTCTTTTCTATGAAAAGAAAATAAAATTATTTCATTCTAGGGAAATCTGATATTTTTATGTCATCCACTAAAGCCTTGAACAAATAGCTTCTCTCCTTTCTTCGAATTTAGTGATGACTTTAGTGATGACTTTTAAAATCACTACAAAACAAAAAAGCCGAAAACCCTTGTATTTACAAGGTTTTTCGACTTATCGGAGCAGGGGATGAGAGAATCGAACTCCCGCTAAAAGTTTTGGAGACTTCTGTCATACCATTTGACCAATCCCCTGTGTGTTGCTCACCAAATATTTATACCATGATTCCTATTTTCTGTCAATATCTTTTTGAAATAATTTGACGTTTTTCTTAAAAAGTGATACGATCTATTCGCAAAAACATATAGCAAAGGAGTATTACTATGGCCATGAATTTTCAGTCTCTGCTTCAGCTTAAAAGTCTGTGGCAGCGTTTTACCGATCAGCACCCAAAGTTCCCTGCTTTTTTACGCGCAGCCCAGCCAGCTCTGAAAGAAGGCAGTGTAATAGCTTTTTCGATTACCACCCCGGAAGGAAAGATCATCGAATCTAATCTGAAAGTTACCTCCACGGATCTGGAATTGATCGAATCTCTGAAGCAAATGTCTCAATGATACATACAAGCCCCGAGAAACCAGTCTTTCTAATTTCCGGGGCTTATTAAAAATTTTCGTAACTGTTCAGTACCTTCACAGTTACGAGTCAAAATCCATCGAAAATCGCCTTCGGCGATGGGATTTTGACTTGCATGTCTCGGGATTTTGGCATTTTCATGCCAAAACACCTCGCGGAACAGTGGGTTCTGAATAGTTACAAATTTTCTGCTTTATGCCGGGAACAGGATGATAGCGAAAATTCCTGTGATCAATACAGACAGAAGCATCCGCTCTACCCAGATGATTACCATATCTTTGAACTTTACCGGAACTTCTGTCGCCATCAGGCACGGCACGAAGCTGGCCAGGAAGATAATGGAAGTAACCGGGATCACTGCCATCATGTACCTGGTACGCATACTCCATTCTCCTACTGTTACCAGCAGTGCCGGAATAGTCACTTCTACAAATGATACAGCTGCGCCGGTACAGGCAGTCACGGCTTCTGCCTTTGGAATAGAGATTCTCATAAATGGATAGAAGAGATAACCCACCCATTTCACAATCGGTGTATACGTATACAGCAGTACACCCGCCGTTGCAAAGAAGGCTGTTCCTGATGCTACAGTTCCCAGTACGCCGATCGTTTCTTTCATGATATAACCGATTCTGCTGATCAGCGGATCTTGATTCGCGGCCACATCCAGTGCCTCTTTCCAGGCTACTTTCAGAATGTTTTTCTTGATCAGTGGTTCCGGGCAGGCTTCCACTCCCGGATAACAACGATCAGGGATCTGACGAAGCGGATAGATCCGCACACCGATCAGGCTGACCAAAAGTGTAATCAAAAATGCAGTCCAGAAATACAAATTCCAGTATCCACGTTCATTTAACCCGGTATTGTTGGCCAAAGCCATCAAAAATCCCACCGACACGGTAGAAAAACTGGTTCCGATTACTACCGCTTCCCGTTCTGTCATTCTTCCCGTTTTATACTGATCATTCACCGCAATGTGTCCTACTGAAAAATTTCCAAGAAATGCAGACACCATGATCACAGCCGCTCTTCCAGGGAGTTTGAATACCGGACGCATAATTGGCCGTACCAGTACGCCTACAAAATCCACCAGTCCATAATCCACCAGCAATGGCAGGAATAGCGATGCTGCCGGAATAGAAATGGAGATCGTCACCAGAATACTGTTCATAATAAACATACAGATACTTTTATCGCTCAGTGATGGCACTGGTTCAAAAAACCATCCCATAAATCCTGGATGCCAGCCCAGGTAGATCTCCAGCATAGCAAAGCATAACAGACCAAATCCCACAATTTTAAATACGGCAAATACGGCTGCTACTTTGGTTGTATGCCAGAACTTATCCGGCCGCAGTACAAACAGGTCCACAATACTGTAAACACCAATTCCCCACACGATCAGCGGCATTGCTTTAAAATTACCTGTAAACAATGCTGCTTTTAGAAAATTGGTCAGATGAGACACCATCACATTACTCTGTGCCGGAACAGCTCCCCATTTCCAGATTCCAAGCTGTATCTCATATCCCGGAAATGGTACATTGATAAAAAATACAAAAATTCCTAATAACGAAAATGCTACGAACTTCAGGTACGCAGACCATTTATATGTTGTTTTTTCCATACCTTCTCCCTTTTTTATCCCAATCAGGATAAAAAGCGAGCCGGGAACGTGATTTTCCCGGCTCATTTTCTGTCCTTTTGGTGCCTCTCCTATTCTATGCCAGAGACTTTAAATCCCATAAGTTTCTTTATTGTATTTGTCAATTTCATCATTGATGATCGGATCTACATGTTTGAACAGGCATCCTGGAGCACCGTAGGTAATACATGGAATGAAGTGTCCGCCTGGTCCATAAGTCTGGCATGCTCTGCGTACTTCCTTGCGGATCTCTTCTTCGGTAGAATCTGCACGGTCTACAACAGATGCATCTAGTCCGCCCATCAATGTCATTCTGCCAGCCAGCTGTTTCTGGAGCTTTGGAATATCATTTTCCGGAAGTGCTCCCTGCCAGATATCAATTCCCAGTTCTACCATATCTTCTACGATTGGTCCATAAAGGAATCTGCGTGATGCATAATGATAATACCACGCTCTTTCATATAACCATAGGTTTTTACATACTGTGGTTTGATAAATTCACGCCAGGTATCCGGGCTGACGAATAAAGAATGTTTGGATCCCCAGTCATCATGACTGAGCATGACATCTGGTTTGATGTTATCTACGATCAGCTTCATATACTGATAACGATATTCACCGATTGCATTACAAAGATCCATCATATCTTCCGGCTCCAGCAGGAAGTTCATCAGCATATCTTCGAATCCCATGAGGAAATGAAGTCTTTCAAATACACCGGTAGGCATAAATGCCATAACCAGATCACCTTTGGCACGAATCTCTTCTGCCTGTTTAATGAACGGTTCCCACAGTGCAGGGTCAGAGCAGTTTGCTTCCAGATCCGGCATTACCAGCTGATCTTTCCATTCAGTAATATCGCTGATCACCTTGTTGTCATTGGTTACATGAGGCATTGCTGCTACCTGGTTTTCCGGCCAGAGAATGGTAGTTCCAAAGCGGTCTTTCATTGGTTCCATTCCTGGATGACGGTTGCCTCTGATATACATTGCTGCCGGGTTTGGAGGGAAGAATACATTTCCTTCATACTGTTTTACCAGACGATCCGGTTTGCCGTCTACTTTTAATGTCTCTAATAAGTTTTCTTTTGCTGTAAGCATAATAAATACCTCCAAATTATATATTTCTGTTTTTATGATCTCGCATTGATCTCAGCCTGATAAGTCTCAACCTTATCTCTTGTGATCTTAAATCCAAAGATCAGAAGCAGCATACCAACCAGACAGAAGATCGCTGGAACCAGTGCAAATGCAATGGTCATACCCTGTCTTGCTGTACCTTCCAGTACCGTACCTGACTGCCAGCCAACTGCTACCAGACATGCGCTGAGGATCGTTCCACGAAGGAATACGGCTACTTTTAATGGCAGATTCTGAAGTCCCATAATCCATCCGGATGCATCTTTTCCACTCTTCCAGGTTGCGTATACAACGGTATCTGCGTACAGTGCAGGAGATGCTGCAAAAGCCATACCATAGAAGAACTGTGCAACGGTCATCAGTGCAATAACTGCATATGCATTACCATACATAAAGTAAATCAGGCACAGGGAAACGGTCATTCCAGCATAAGCAAGAATCATAGTTGTTCTGGAAGACAGTGCCTTTGAGATATATCTCATTACAAATGCTCCCAGGATTGCACCAATGGCTACGCTGAGCAGATATGGAGCCATCAGTCCCGGATTGCCCATAGCATCACGGAAGTAATAAATCGCAGATGCCGCTGTTACGAATTTTACACACCACTTTGCCAGGTCGGCCAGCATCAGTACCATCAGTGGCGGATTCTGGAACAGAGAAGAAAACATTTCCGGAATGGATACTTTTGTCTTATCTTTTCCACTTGCTGCCTGTGTTTCTGTTTCAATCTCTTCATATCCTTCGGTCATCTTGAAGTGAGCGAAGTACGTTACTACCATTAAGATACCAAGACAGAATGCTGCTGCTGCGAACTTATTCTTTTCTCCTACATATCCAGCCAGCAGTGTTGCAAATGGCAGTCCCAGGTAAGAGAATAACAGGCCACCGATGTTATTCCAGGTTGCTCTGGAAGAAGCCAGTGTTGCTTTTTCTTCCGGTGTCTTTCCTACGACACTGATCAGTGTAGCATTAGCCACATAGCTGAAGTTCCATGCTACATGGGAAGCAATAGCTGCCGCAATGATGATAACCGCAGACAACATTTCATTATCGCTGACACGGATAAACATGAACGCATATAAGAATGGTACGATCCATGGTATCATGATCAGCCAGGAACGATAACGTCCCCATTTCTTAGCCTTGGTGCCATTGATAATTCCGCCGTACAGCCATGACAGGCAGGCATCTACAATGGTAAATACGGAGTTGATCAGACCTGCGATTCCCGCACTGAAGGCCGCAATATCGGTCAGGAATGTCATGAAGTAAAATGTTTCAATGTTACTCATTAATACAAAGCCGGCATCTCCAACGCCAAAGAAATATTTCAGTGCATTACTGAGTCCTTTTTTCTTACCTGAGTTTTTTTCATTACTCATCTTTCTTTTCCCCCTTCTTGTTTTTTCGGATCTGGCCATGTTCCGCTGATTGCTCTTCTGAGCTAATCTCTGATGTCAGTATAGTATATCTGTGACTCATTCGTAAATGCCACATACGGTTCCAAATATTTTTCCTGTATTCAGACGTTTTGTACAGTGCCTGTTGTAATTTTACACAATAATTCAATTGCAAATCTTGCATTATTTTTATGTCATATGTTATAATTTTCTCAAATTCAGCCTACAGGAGACAACAACATGTATAATCATCAGGAATATACTGCAAATTATCCAGATTCTTTCAAACTGAACCTCCGCATCCTATCAGACTCTCTGTCGGATCATTTTTCTGATATCCGCATAAAAGCCGGATCTGATCCGCAGTGTCTCTGTGGCATACGAATTTTTCAGATGGGAAAAGCTCTTTTTTCCAAATATATCTACCTGATCCCAGCCAGTCAGATCACCAGGCAATCTGCTATTATGATCATGCCAATTTTCTGATTGCCGGTACGGCAGATCTCTCCGAATTTTCTGATTCTGCTCATATTCTCTGTGTCGGAGAAGAATCGGACTTTCCAGAAATCCTCAATCTGGTACAACAGACCTTTGAGAAATATCTGAACTGGGACAAACAGCTGCAGAATGCCCTGCAAAGTTCCGATCCCATTGATGAAATGCTGGAAGCCAGTCTGCCAATTTTTAATAACCCCATCTTCGCCCATGACACCAACTTCTACATTTTGTCCTGTCCACGGCAGGTACGGGGCATGTCCATATGGGAACGGGATCCCAGAACCGGCCGGCTTACGGTTCCCTTAAGCCTGATTCAGGACTTTCGTCTGGATATGGAATATCTGCGCACTCTGACCACCAAGGGTCCTAATATCTATTCTGAAGATATGCGTGGCTATCGGATTCTCTATTTTAATCTCTGGCTGGATAAAAACTATATGGGACGTCTGTGTGTGAATGAACTGCAGTCCCTGATTCTTCCCAGTCATTTTCTGGCTATCAACCATCTGGGAACTTTTATCGAGCTGTGCCTGCATCAGCATATGCTGTTCCGTCTGAACATGGGGAACGATATTCGCCAGTTTTTCACCGATTATCTGGACGGCAAAGTGTTTGAAGAGAGCCAGCTTCAGCACTCTCTTCACTTTCTGAACTGGAATATGCATGACCGTTATCTCTGTCTCCGTCTGGAAAGTGACCATCAGAACGAACAGATGCATTCCTCCATGGCGACGCTGGGGCATATTGAAGCCCAGCTTCCAGATGGCTGTGCTTTTATTTATCACCAGGGCATCGCCGTAATCGTCAATCTGTCCTATGATGATTCCTCTACCTCAGATATTCTCAGCGCTTTGGCTATCATCCTGCGTGAAGGTCTGTATAAGCTGGGTGCAAGCAACGTAATTCAGGACTTCATGCAGCTTCCTCAGGCCTACTCTCAGGCTGCTGCTGCCCTGGAACTGGGCAAAAAAAGCGGCAGCATGATCTGGTGCTACCGCTTTGATGACTATATTCTGGACTACATGCTGGAACAAAGTACCACACAGATCTCTCCTGAACTGCTCTGTCACCAGAGTTTATCCATATTAAAAAAATATGATGAAGAAAACAATACCGAGCTGCTCCATACACTGAATGTGTATCTGTCTCTGGAACGCAATGCCCTTCAGACAGCCAATACATTATTTATTCACCGCAGTACACTCTTCTATCGCCTGGAGCGTATTCAGAAGCTGACAAGGCTGAATCTGGATGATGCAAAAGTACGGCTGGTACTGCTGCTGTCCTTTGCTATGTTAAAGAAATAAGGAGGTGCCTATGGATACCAAAGATCTTCGCTGTTTTCGTCTTGTATACGAAGAACGCAGCATCAATCAGGCTGCCAGGCATTTATTTATTACCCCACAGGGTCTGAGCCGCATCATCAGCCGACTGGAAGAAGAACTTCATACCTTCCTTTTTGAGCGCACTTCCAGTGGTATGATTCCTACCAAAACCGGTGATTATTTTTACGAACAGAGTCAGAAGATTCTCTACCGTCTGGAAGATCTCAAAGTTACGATTCAACAGATTGACAAAGATGGCAGACCTTTTCGCATCGGCTTCGCCTGTGGAGTTTTGAATATACTTCCATTACAGAAGTTAAATCAGCTGTCTCAGGAATTTCCTGATCTGTCCATTCAGTGGGAAGAGCTGATAAATAAAGAAGTTTTAGAAAAGGTTGTTAATGGCTCACTGGATGCCGGATTTGTGATTGGTACGATACCTCAGATTGACCTTTTTTCTGTTCCTGTATTCAGCTGTCATATGATTGCCCTTGTCTATCCAGGTCATCCTTTCTATGAACGGGACAGTCTCAGTATAGAGGATCTGAAAGAGCAGCCATTGATCACTCTGAATCAAAAGTATGACAGCTATCACAATCTGATTCAGCGATGCAGTGATTTCGGTTTTTCACCTGCCATCACCATACGTACTATGGAAAGTCCTCTGATTTACCGTTTCTGTCGGGAGAAGTCCGGGATCGGTATTGACGCTGATATCCACCAGTCTGATCATCTGCTGGGGGATCTTCATGCGATTCCACTGCGGGATGCCATTCCATGGAAAGTATCTATGATCTGCCGGGAGAATGATTCTTCCTCTTCTGTGGTTGCTTCCCTGATTCAGCTTTCTCAGGTATCAACCATTTGTTGACAGGTACCGTCATTCTATTGATGGATGGTTTCTTCCATTCCTGCTATGCTATATTTAGCAAATCTACACAAAGACATTGGAGGGAACAAAACATGAAAAGGCATTTTCCACATTTATGCAGTCCTATCACCATTGGACGGGTAACATTCCGTAATCGTATGTTTTCTGCACCTATGGGAGGAACTGATATCACCAATGATGGTTGTATTGGTCCAAAATCCACAGCTTTTTACGAGTTGAGAGGAAAAGGCGGCGCTGGTGCGGTTACCGTCAGTGAATGTATGGTGCACCCTGAGACCGATGGTTCGCACGCTTACCACCTGGATACTTCTATCCTGAATTCTCTGGCAGCAGCCACTTATACAGCTGATGCCATTCACCGCCATGGAGCTGTTCCAAGCCTGGAATTGTCTCATTCTGGTATGTATGCCGGTACTTATATGACTGATAAAAGCAAACAGCACAATATGCATCAATGGGGCCCAAGCGATACCGTCCGTCCAGATGGGGTTCCGGTCAAAGCTCTGACCACAGACATGCTTTCGGACATTGTCGCTTCTTATGGCCGTGTTGCAGGTCTTGCAAAGCGCGCCGGATTCGGTATGATCATGATTCACGGTGGACATGGCTGGCTGTTAAACCAGTTTCTTTCTCCATATTTTAATAAACGTACCGACGAATATGGCGGAAGTCTGGAAAACCGCTGCCGTCTTGCCATTGAAGTATTAAAATCTGTCAGAGAAGCTGTTGGACCTGGATTTCCGATTGAATTCCGCATGAGTGGATCCGAGCTTTTCGAAGGTGGCTATGATCTGGCAGAAGGGGTTCGCATTGCCCAGATGATTGAGCCATATGTGGATATTATTCATGTATCTGCCGGCACCTACCAGCGTGGTTTTGGAGATACGCATCCATCCATGTTCAAAGAGCACGGATGCAATGTCTATCTTGCCGCCGAGATTAAAAAACATGTCTCTGTTCCGGTTGCCACGTTAGGCGGTCTGAATGATCCACAGCAGATGGAAGAGATCATAGCTTCTGGAAAAGCTGATATTGTATATATGGCCAGAGCCCTTCTGGCTGACCCGTTTCTCCCAAGGAAAATCATGGAAAACCGTGAAAACGAAATCGTACACTGTCTGCGTTGTTTCACCTGCATGGCAGAGCGTGCCGTCACTGCCACCAGGCGATGCACTGTTAATCCATTAATTGGACGGGAAATTGAAGGAAATGAAGTATCTCCAGCACCGGTATCTAAGAAAGTTCTGGTAGCCGGCGGTGGACCTGGAGGTCTCTATGCAGCTTATACCGCTGCAAGGCGCGGACACCAGGTTATTTTATGCGAAAAAGAGGCTCAGCTGGGTGGCATTCTGAAAAGTGAGCAGGCGATTCCATTTAAACAGGAAATGTACCAGTTATCTCAGACTTATGCGCTTTTTGCACGGAATTCCGGCGTAGAAATCCGTACCTCCACAGAAGTCACACCAGAGTATGTAGAAAAGGAAAATCCGGATGCACTGATCATTGCCGTTGGATCTGAGCCTCTGGTTCCGCCAATCAAAGGACTGGATGGAGACAATGTTGTGATCGTAAATGACTATTATCTTGAAAAAGAAAAGGTTACCGATCAGGTTGTTGTTCTGGGCGGAGGACTGGCTGGATGCGAATGTGCCATCCATCTTGGCATGGAAGGAAAGCATGTGCATCTGGTAGAAATGCGTCAGGAACTGGCTCCAGATGCCAATATCCGTCATCGTCCTCTGCTGCTAAAAGAAGTGGATAAGTATGTGACAGTCCATATCGGCTGCAAGGGACTTGCCGTAACAGATGAGGGAGTTCTGTGTGAAACTGACACTGGAGAAGAGATTCTGATCCCGGGTACTTCCGTGATCTGCGCTCTGGGACAGCATTCCCGTACCAGCCTGGTAAACAGCCTGCGTGACAGTGCTCCATACATTGCAGTTATTGGTGATGCCTCCAAAGTATCTACTATTACCAATGCGGTCTATGAAGGTTACCACGCCGCACTCGATATTTAATCTGTAATTCTACAATATGTGGGGTATCACATCCATGAAAGCATGTGATACCCCACATTATACTATCTCATTCTCATCAGATACTGCACCGCATCGCGCACGGTCTCCAGTCCAATGATCCGGATTCCCTCTACCTTTTGCAATGCTTTCATAGATACCTTCGGCATCAGCACTGTCTCAAATCCCAGCTTCTTTGCTTCCTGTACACGCTGCTGTGCCATATTCACTGAGCGGATCTCTCCGCTCAGACCCACTTCGCCAAAAGCGATGGTCTTCTCATCTATAGCAATATCTTTATAACTGGATACCAATGCCAGAATCAGGCCCAGGTCAATAGCTGGCTCTGTCATCCGAATCCCCCCTGCAATGTTCACATACACATCACAGGCTGACATCTGCATTCCTGCCCGCTTTTCCAGCACCGCCAGCAACAGATTCACACGGTTAAAATCGGTGCCCGCCGTGGTTCTACGTGGCATCGGCAGATTGGTGTGACACACCAGCGCCTGGATCTCAATGAGAATTGGACGGCTTCCTTCCATAGAACAGGCTACAATAGAACCTGATGCATTCTCCGGCTTGCCATCGAGCATATATTCTGACGGATTGGTCACTTCCCGCAGACCACTCTGTCGCATCTCAAAGACACCGATCTCATTGGTAGAACCAAAACGGTTCTTTACGCCTCGCAAAATACGGTAAGATGCATAGCGGTCTCCCTCAAAATACAATACCGTATCTACCATATGTTCCAGCACTCTCGGTCCTGCCACCACGCCTTCTTTGGTCACATGACCCACCAGAAAAATGGAGATTCCCATTCCTTTTGCAATCTGCATCAACACATTGGTGGCTTCTCTCACCTGAGACACACTGCCCGGCGCTGCTGACACTGCTTCGTGATACATGGTCTGAATAGAGTCGATCACTACGATCTCCGGCCTGATCTTCTCTATAACCGAACGTACCAGCTCCAGATTCGTCTCACACAACAGCATCAGATCATCCTTAAAATCCCCGATCCGCTTTGCCCTCAGCTTAATCTGCTGCACTGACTCCTCTCCAGATACATACAACACCTTATGCCCCGTTCCAGTCAGATTGTGGCAGACCTGTAGAAGCAGTGTTGACTTTCCAATACCAGGATCACCACCCACCAGCATCAGGGAACCGGCCACAATGCCGCCTCCCAGCACACGATCCAGTTCTTCCATACCAGAAGAGATTCTCTGACTCTCATCCGTCTGTATCTCTGACAACCGTACTGGCCGTATCTCTGCTGCCGCCTTCTTTACCGCAGCTGAGCCGGTGATCTTCGCCACCGGCTCCTCTGTAAAGGTGTTCCACTCATGGCAGGCCGGACACTGTCCCTGCCACTTTGCTGATTCATAACCGCAGTTCTGACAGAAAAAAGCGGTTGATTTTGCTTTCGCCATATACTTCTCCCCAACCAGTTGTATCTGTCCATTCTCCGCATTTACCATGGGATTTTGAACAGATACCTCTTTTTCCTACTTTTATTTTACCGTAAATCTCATTTTATCGTTGACATACCCCACAGCGACCTTATCGCCCCGTTTGATTCTTCCTTCCAGAATCTCTTCTGCCAGAGCATCCTCCAGCTGTGTCTGAATGGCTCTCTTTAACGGTCTTGCGCCATATTTGGCATCGTATCCGGTCTCTGCAATATGCTTCTTCACAGAGTCACGCACATGAAGCTCAATATCCATCTGATCTTTGCAGCGCTTTTCAAATTCCTTCAGCAGCAGTGCCACAATCTTCGCAATCTCTTCCTTGTTCAGGGAATGGAAGACGATGATCTCATCAATTCGGTTCAGGAACTCCGGCTTGAAGACCCGCTTTACCTCTTCCATGACATTGCCCTTCATACGCTGATAATTCTGCTTCTCATCCTCTCCTGCCAGGAATCCCAGCTTCTTCGGTTCCTGAATTGCTGCCGCACCGGCATTCGATGTCATAATCAGAATGGTATTCTTAAAATCCACCTTTCTTCCCTGGGCATCCGTGATATGACCATCATCCAGTACCTGCAGTAAAATATTAAATACATCAGGATGAGCCTTTTCTATCTCATCAAACAAAATCACAGAATACGGATTCCTTCTGACCTTCTCACTGAGTTGTCCTCCTTCTTCATATCCCACATATCCTGGCGGTGATCCCACCAGCTTGGATACGCTGTGTTTCTCCATATATTCGGACATGTCCACACGGATCATGGCCTGTTCACTGCCAAACACCACGTCCGCCAGTACCTTGGACAGTTCCGTCTTTCCCACACCGGTCGGTCCAAGGAACAGGAACGAACCAATCGGACGTTTCGGATCCTTCAGACCCACACGGCCTCGCTTGATTGCCTTCGCCACTGCTGTCACTGCCTCATCCTGTCCAATCACTCTCTGGTGCAGAGTCTGTTCCAGCTTCAGCAGCCGATGGGATTCCTTTTCTTCCAGCTTCTGCACCGGAATCTTTGTCCACATAGATACGATCTCTGCGATCTCATTCTCGCCAATCTCAGGCCGTTTCTTCTCAGCCTTCTGATCATGGCGTCTTTTTGTCTCCTCCAGCTTTTTCATCAGCTTGTTTTGTTCCTGATTGTATCTGGAAGCTTCTTCCCATTCACCTAAAATAATGGCATTTTCCTTCTTTTCGGACAGTTCCTCCATTTTTTCCTGAAGTACACCAAGTCCATCCGCCGTTTCTGCACGCTTCAGCTGCCTTCTGGATGCCGCTTCATCGATCAGATCAATCGCCTTGTCTGGCAGAAAACGATCATTGATATAGCGTGTGGCATAGGTCACTGCTGCTTCTATCGCTTCATCCGTAATTGTCACCTTATGATGGTTCTCATAAGCCTTTCGCAGACCCTTCAGGATCTCTACCGTCTCCTCTGGCTTTGGTTCTTCCACTACAACAGACTGGAAACGTCGTTCCAGCGCAGGATCTTTTTCGATATACTTGCGATATTCACCGATCGTAGTCGCCCCAATCAGCTGAATCTCACCACGGGAAAGTGCCGGCTTCAGAATATTGGATGCATCCATGGCGCCTTCTGCACCACCGGCGCCAATGATGGTATGAAGCTCATCGATAAACAACAGTACATCACTTCTCTCTGAAACTTCCTGAATCACCCTCTTGATTCGCTCTTCGAATTCGCCTCGATACTTGGATCCGGCCACCATTGCTGCCATATCCAGCGTATACAGCTTCTTTCCTCTGATACTGTCTGGTACGGTATCTGCACAATACGCTGTGCCAGTCCCTCCACTATAGCTGTCTTTCCCACACCTGGTTCTCCAATCAGGCATGGATTGTTCTTGGTTCTTCTGCTCAGGATCTGGATAATCCGTTCAATCTCTGCCTCACGTCCTACTACTGGATCCAGGCGTCCTTCCGCTGCCTGCTGTGTCAGATTACGGCTGAACTGTTCCAGCATGGTTCCTCCCTGCTGACCTGTCGCCTGGTTGCTTTTTACTGTACGCATATATTCTTTATAACGGCTCTCTTCCAGCCCCAGACATTCCAATACTGCCATAAATACCTTCTGTACCTGTATTCCCATTGTGTGAAGCAGTCTGGTAGCCACACAATCTACATCCTTCAGAATTGCCAGAAGTAAATGTTCCGTTCCCATCTTCTCCTGTCCAAAGAACTGTGCTTCTTCCTCGCCCTGTGCCAGAATTTCTGTCGCACGGGGTGAATAATCCATGATTCCCCGTTCTGCTAACATTCCTTCAGGGACGATCAGTTCCTGAATCAATTCCATCAGTTTCTGTGCATCTACTTTGCATTCCTTCAAAATTGCTGAAGCCATACCGTTCTCTTCCCGCATCAGCCCCATCAGTAAATGTTCAGACCCGATATAGCTCTGTCCGCATTGTTTTGCGGTCTGTTTTGCATATTTCAATGCCCGCTTTACCTGTTCGGTATATTGCATATTCTACATCCTTCCATTCTTCATATCTTTTAAAATCTCATCCACCATACTGTGGATCTCATCCTCTGTAATATTCTTACAGCAGGCCTTAGCCAGGCTGACCCGAAGACTGCTTCTCAATTCTTCTATCGCCTGCATCTTATCTACATCCAAGGCTATCACAGCCCCTTTTCTCCTGTCAAGCCGCAGGAATCCCTCCTGACGCAATACGGAATATGCCTTATTCACCGTATGCATATTCACCCCGATATCATCTGCAAGCTGTCGTACGGACGGAAGTGCTTCCCCCTCCTGGAGCGATGACGTTGCAATTCCAAGAATAATCTGATTTCGGAGCTGAATATAAATGGCTTCATCGCTCTGAAAATCTATCTCTATCATTACCATATGCTCACTTCCATTTCTTTCATCTTATATGGTTATATTACCATCTGTTATATGGATTATAGCACAGATGACGGGTGCAAATCAAGAAAAGAAAAAAAGAACCCCGTATGAAAACGAGATTCTTTTTCCTTTGTTCTATAAATCAATCATATCTACATTGACATCTGGTTCTTCAATACTGCTCTGTACCATAGTCGGCTGCTGTGGCGGAACCTGCTGCATCTGCTGTGGTACCTGTTGCTGCGGAGACATCTGAGGCTGCACATTCTGCTGTGGTGCCATCATTGGATCCTGCTGCATCATCGGTTCTGGCTGCATTTGTCTTGCATCTCTGCCCTTTGCTTTCTTTGCAGACTTCCTGGCTTCCTTCTCCTGCTTCTTTAACTCTTTCTTAGATGGAGCAGGTGCTGCTTCCTGTGTGGCTGCCGCCATATTCATTGGCTGTGCCTGAAGCTTCTGGGAAGCATTGCCAAATGCTGCATGTACTGTTCCGGACATATCATTCATCTGTGGATTCTGTCCCTGCATCGGCTGTGGTGTATTCTGAACAGGTGCATAATAGTAGTCACTTCTCATGTTCTGTTCTTTTCTTGCATATTCATAGCTTTCTGTTACCTGTCCTTTTAAGGACTTGATCTCATCTTTCATATCCTTGTTTCTCAGGCTCTGATTGATGATCACGAATAACAGGATTACTGCAAATGCAATCAATCCATATAAAATCTTCATCAGCTTGTCCAGACGATCTGCGAAATCATCGTTTTCTTTCTGGAGAGAAGCCAGCTGCTGTGTTTTTTGTTCCAGCTGTGCTGCTGCTTCTGACTGCGCAACCTTTTCGGATTCTGTTGCCAGCTTCTCAGATTCTGCTTTTGCTTCTGATTCTGCCTTTGCAGCTGCATCTTCAGTCTCTGTCTCACTCTGACTTCCATCACTTGTTACATGCAGCACATAAGTAGCAGTTGCTCCATTCGCTGCCTGTACCGAAATAGATACGGTACCTGTTCCATCATCAGACAATTCCGTTCCGCTGATATCAGTAATCTCTGCGCTGTCCGCTGATTTTACAGGATCCAGCTGAAGCTCTTTCGTTCCTCCTGCTACTGTAACGTTGTATTCCAGTGTTGCATAATAGAATTCCGGCTCACAGGAGACTGCATTTTCCAGTCCCAGGCTGTACAGGGAATTGTCCCCGGATGTACTGTCATAGTCTTCTGCAGATATACTGACTGCCAGCAGGCAGATCAGAGAGCACACCAGCAGCAACACCCGGCCGATGATTTTCTTCATTTCCTTCATGTTTTTACCTCTTTCTTTTGTTCTAAGCCTCATCAATGGCTTTTCCTATATCATGTCGATAATACTTGTTCTCAAAACTGATCCAGTTTACCGCATCATAGGCATTGGCACGAGCCTTTTTCAGATCCGCTCCCTTAGCCGTTACTCCCAGCACACGTCCACCGTTTGTAACGATTCCTTTTTCTGTTTTCTTTGTTCCGGCATGGAATACATAATAGCCGTCTTTGTCCTTAAAATTTTCGAATCCGGATATCACATAACCTTTTTCATATTTCACCGGATATCCATCCGATGCAAGGACTACGCAGACCGCCGCATTATCTTCGAATTCCAGATCAATCTGATCCAGTGTCCATCAATGCATGCCTCAAATACCTCTACAAGGTCTGTCTTCATTCTCGGAAGCACAACCTGTGTCTCAGGATCTCCAAAACGGGCATTGTATTCCAGAACTTTTGGTCCGTCTTCTGTCAGCATCAGTCCGAAGAATATAATTCCCTTGAACTCTCTGCCTTCTGCTGCCATAGCGTCTACCGTTGGCTGATAAATATATTTTTCGCAGAACTCATCCACTTCCTTCGTGTAGAAAGGACTTGGAGAAAATGTTCCCATACCGCCTGTATTCAGTCCGGTATCTCCATCACCGGCTCTCTTGTGATCCTGTGCACTGGTCATGGTCTTAATGGTCTTGCCATCTACAAAAGACAATACAGATACTTCCCGTCCGGTCATAAATTCTTCGATGACCATACGGTTGCCGGATGCACCAAACTGCTTATCCAGCATAATAGACTTCACACCAGCCTTTGCTTCTTCCAGTGTCTGACAGATCAGTACACCTTTTCCAAGGGCAAGTCCATCTGCTTTTAATACAATCGGGAACTTTGCCGTCTCCAGATATTCCAGTGCTTTCTCCGAATCATCAAAATTCTCATATGCAGCCGTTGGAATATGATACTTCTTCATCAGATCCTTGGAAAAGGCTTTGGAGCCTTCCAGAATCGCTGCATTCCTGCGTGGTCCGAATACTCTTAATCCCTGTGCTTCAAACACATCTACAATTCCGCCAACCAAGGGATCGTCCATACCGATCACTGTCAGGTCAATCTCATGTTCTTTTGCAAAAGCTGCCAGTTTGTCAAATTCCATGGCACCGATCGGTACACATTCGGCAAATTCTTCGATTCCGGCATTTCCCGGTGCACAGTAGATTTTCTCTACTTTTTTATTCTGCGCAATCTTCCATGCGATGGCATGCTCTCTTCCGCCGCTTCCTACGATTAATACTTTCATACGTCCTCCTCACATGAAAACTACTTTTCCATTCTCCACTCTGATACGTCCATTAGCGATCAGGTCAATCGCCTTTGGCATAATAACCCATTCTGCCTGCTCCATCACTCTCTGCTGCAGAATCTTTGGAGTATCTCCCTGCTGTATCTCAACTGCCTTCTGCAAGATAATCGGACCAGTGTCGGTTCCTTCATCCACAAAATGTACCGTTGCTCCAGTCACCTTTACCCCACGTTCCAGTGCCTTCTCATGCACCTTCAGGCCATAATAGCCAGTTCCGCAGAAGGAAGGTATCAGCGACGGGTGAATGTTGATAATCTGATTCGGGTACGCCTGAATCATTATCTTCGGTATGACCACCAGACATCCTGCCAGTACAATCAGATCCGGTTCATAGGACTGAATTGTCTGAAGCAGCGCCTGATTAAAAGCTTCTCTGTCTGCATAAGACTTCGGTGACACACAAACCGCCGGAATACCGGCTTTCTTTGCTCGCTCCAGTGCATACGCACCTGGATTGTTACTGATTACTACACCAATTTCTGTGTTCGTGATCGTCCCATCTGCGATTCCATCTATGATGGCCTGAAGGTTTGTACCGCCTCCGGAGACCAGAACTGCCAGTTTTAGCATAATTCTACTCCTTTTTCTCCGTCTGCAATCTCACCGATCACATAAGCCTTGTCCCCTGTCTTTTCAAGAGCTGCCAGTGTCTTTTCCACATCGGCAGGATCAACCGCAAGTACCATGCCAATACCCATATTAAACGTATTGTACATCATCTGTTCTTCAATCTTTCCTTCTCTTGCCAGCATCTTGAAGATAGCCGGTACTTCATAACTGTCTTTCTTTACAACAGCCTTTGCTCCATCTGGAAGCATTCTCGGAATATTCTCATAGAACCCACCACCGGTAATGTGGCTGCATCCCTTAATGGTCACACCGGAATCTTTTACGCTGCGCAGAGCCTTTACATAGATTCTGGTTGGAGCAAGAAGTGCCTCTCCCAGTGTCTTACCCAATTCTTCATGATAAGTATCCAATGTTTCTTTATCCATCTGGAATACTTTACGAACCAGTGAAAAACCATTGCTATGTACTCCGGTAGATGCTATACCCACCAGTACATCTCCTGCCTTGATATGTTCACCGGTGATCATGTCCTTTTTATCTGCCACGCCAACTGCAAATCCTGCCAGGTCATAATCATTCTCCGGCATCAGTCCCGGATGTTCTGCTGTCTCTCCACCGATCAGAGCACAATCAGACTGCACACAACCCTCTGCCACACCACTTACGATAGCGGCAATCTTTTCCGGATAATTCTTTCCACATGCAATATAATCCAGGAAAAACAGTGGTTCACCACCTGCACAGGCGATATCATTCACACACATTGCCACAGCATCAATGCCGATGGTATCGTGTTTATCCATGATAAATGCCAGCTTTACTTTCGTTCCGCATCCGTCTGTACCAGATAACAGAACCGGTTCCTCCATGTTCTTGATCTTTGCCAGGGAAAATGCACCTGAGAAACCACCCAGACCTCCGAGAACTTCTTCTCTCATAGTTCTCTTTACGGACTCCTTCATCAGTTCTACTGACTTGTAACCTGCTTCAATATCTACACCTGCGTTCTTGTAATCCATAACCTGTTCTCCTCTATTCTATTTTGTGTATTCTTTATAGCCAACTTTGGCCAGCTTTTCTGCTTTTGCTTCTACCTGTTCCTTTAATTCCTGTGAATAGTCTTTCAGTCTCTGAAGAAGTTCCGGATCGGAAGTAGCCAGAATCTTAGCGGCCAGCAGTCCCGCATTAGCGCCTCCATTGATCGCTACAGTAGCAACCGGAATGCCGGTTGGCATCTGTACGATGGAATACAGGGAATCTCTTCCTCCCAGAGAAGTGGTATGCATTGGAATGCCAATCACCGGCATCGGGAATATCGCTGCGCACATTCCTGGAAGATGTGCTGCCATACCTGCTCCTGCAATAATGACTTTCCATCCCTTAGATTCTGCTGATTTTGCATACTCAAAAAATAAATCTGGTTCTCTGTGTGCCGAAATAATCGTCATCTCATATTCCACACCAAGCTTTTCCAAAATATCAGCGGCCTTCGCCATAACAGGCATATCTGAGTCGCTTCCCATTACAATACCGACTTTTGTCATTGTGCATTCTCCTTTTGTCTTTAAACTTTTAGGCATTCTTCTAAGCCCTTATTTTACTAACGTTTTTTCTGCTTGTCAACTCATTCACCCACGTTTGCAAAGGGTTTATTCAGCTCTTCTGTTCCTGGCAGAATAAATCGACCGTTTTGGATAATCGGTGTCTGACTGCCGTCTTTGTGAAGCACAGCCAGAAGCCCCAGTTCCTTATATGGAATGGTAATATCTGTATGACATCCAAAATATGCTTTTGACAAATCTTCTTTTCGTAAAATAGATACTTCATTATCCCTTGCTATAATCTCCTTGCCATCCGGATTATAGACTGCTGTATCTTCTGACCAGCTGTAGCAGGTATCTCCCACTGCAAAATGAGGGCCCATCTTTTCTGCAATCAGTATCGGCAGTTTATTGCCAATACCATATTTTTCTGCCATTACATAGGCTGTAGTATTGGTTCCAATGGCAAATTCTCCCATAGGAAGGGTATCATGATGGAACAACACATTTTCTCTGACATATTTTTTATTTTCTTCTTCGTCTTCAAAATTACTGCAGGTATAATCAGTAACCATACCATCCTGGAAATGAATCTCCAGATTCTCATAACGAAGTTCCTCAAGATAAACCTCACTGACATGAAGCACACCTGTCGTTCCTGCAAGTCTCGGAGAAGTAAACACCTCCCCCACCGGAATGTTCACATCTGCCACACAGTTTTCAAAAATCGTCTCTTTCTGTGGATCCTTCAGATCAGTCAGGCTCACTGTCAGATCCGTTCGATTGCTGTCTTTTCCAAGGATGTGTACCTTGCAGCCCTGATCCAGTGCATCTATGATGGTCTGCTGAATTCTCTGATATAACTGATAGTCCAGTGTATTAATCTTCACTGTCTCTGCAAAGATCTCTTCAAACTGTTCTCCGATCTCCGGTACCGGGAACGCGATAATGGTAAAACTGCGTTCTTCGCCAATTATATAGCGATTGGTGATCTGTGCTGTCTCATTTGCCAGTTCTACAGCCATCTTCTGCTGTTTTTCCGACAGACGATAAGCTGCTTCTTTATTCACCGGGACAAATGGTACTTCACCGAAAGTCTCCACGCAGGCTGGTCCGGCATGGGTATTTGCCTGTTCTTTATACTCTTCATAAGCGCTGCGCATTACCCCCAGCTTGCGTTCCATAAATGCACGATCCAGATAAATGGCTGCATCACCCTTGTGATCGTATTCATACTGTTTATTGGGAATTGCCCCGTAATATCCGATGCGAATATGCTCTTTTTTATTGATGCTGTGTGCTGCGCTGCGATAGATCACCGGTTTCAGCCCCATCTGCGCAAAATTCTCGATCGCTTTGCGGATAATTCGTTCAAATCCCAGAATATATCGTATATTAACTGTCTTTTTCTTTGACAGATCTTTATTTCCCAGAACGAATCCCATCCGATATCCTTCTGTATAGACCGATGCAATGCGGTCAATCTCTTCCTGCGGCAGACTATTGAGGAAGCGGGCGGTGCCCAGAACACTTTCATTGACATACTCACCATATTTGTACAGGTAACGCAGATCTGTCAGATCCTCTTCTGTAATGATCCGTGTTGCAAAGTCCAGCGTTGGATCTACGGCCTCCCGAATCCGACAGGCAAGAGTCTGATCGCTATAATCGCTGACATACCAGTATACAATCTGCTGGATCTGGCGGTAAGTCGGTAATTCTTCTTCTTCAAAGCAATTATAGATTTCAATAAACAGCTCGCATACAATCAGCAGATCTTCCCATCTCTGTTCGAAGGCATACACAATCATCCCTCTGATCTCTGTGTACAGGAATGATAATATTCTTCCGTGTACTTCCCCCAGCTCTGCTACTGCATACTCCGGATTGCCAAAACAGTGTTCATACTGCTCCGGCAGGATATCTGCATACATTCTCTGATTGCACTGTTCCCATTCCTGTAATGTCCAGTCTGCTGTTTTTCCTGTCCGAATGGTCTCAGCCAGATCCAGCATCTGACTGATAAACTCTGCCTCTTCCTTAAAATACCGTGCAAATGGTGCCGGTATCGCTGCTTCTGTGACAATCTCACTGATCCGCTCCGCTGCCAGCTGCATTCTTTCTTTTTTCAACTCATCAAACTGTTGCATCTCTTCACTCCTTATGCTCCTCCAAGTGCTACGCCCAGCCATACGACAAACACGATTCCACACAGGATGGATCCGATCTTCGGATATTTATATTTGATATTCTTTCTGGAAAAGCTCTTTACTCCAATGATAAATCCCACAAGCGCAAACAAGATTCCTGACAATCCAAACGCTCCTGCATAGATTCCGGCATCTCCTCTCATATAATAAGAAGAATATACTGCCACAATCAGAAGCGCCAGAGAAATTCCTCCCATAATCGTAGATACGATTCCATCTGTAGGATGCGTCTTTTCTTCGAAAGAATACATCGTTTTTTTAGCCATAATGCTTTCTCCTCATTCTGTTGCAAATAGTAAATAGCAGGAATCCCAGGACACCTCCCAAGGTATTCAGAAACAGGTCATCCACATCAAAACTTCCTACTTTGGAAATCAGCTGTGTACATTCTACCAGCAGACTGAATTCAAAAGACAGAGTCAGAATCATGAAAAAATTGCGTGCTTTTCGATTCAGCACAGGCAAAATTGCGCCAAACGGAATAAAGCAGATCACATTTCCCACAATGTTGGCCAGTACCGCTGCCATACCCAATTCTTTTCTGTATCTCCAGAATCTGGTGATCTCTTTAAACAAATGCAGATTGTAAGTGTACTCCCGCTCTGCATAACTTCTGCCCAGACTTTCTGCAAAAAAGAGAAAGTAGGTCAGACAGATCAGATATAGCAAAAACAGTCCTGCACTGACAATCTGAATTTTTTTCTTTGTTTCTTTTTTCACGCTGCACCCTCTGCTAGAACATGATATTCTTCTTCGTTTTCAGAAGTCCTGCTCCGGATACAATGGCCATCACTCCTGCTGCAATCCCTACAACCAGAATCACGATTCCAACTGCAATATTGCAGGCGCCTGCCAGACTCATGCTGCGATATACTTTTTCATTCATATGCAAGCCTCCTTTTTCTATTTTGCTCCATATTGTTCATAATATGAATCAATGGCTGCTTTTATACTGTCATCAATCACAATCTTTCCCTGACATTCCTGATTATAAAGTCTCTCTACTACCTCTTCCATAGTAACGATCGCATGTGCCGGGAAACCATACTTCTCCTGAATCTCATCCAGTGCGCTCTTTACTCCGCCTTTTCCGATTTCCATACGGTTCAGAGATACCATCAGGCCTTTTATCTCCACATCTGCCTGCTCTTTTAAAATCGGGAATGTCTCTTCAATAGACTTACCGGATGTGGTTACATCCTCAATAATCACTACTTTGTCGCCATCTTTTAACTTGCTTCCGAGAAGGATTCCGGTATCCCCATGATCTTTTACTTCTTTTCTGTTTGAGCAGTAACGGATATCTTTTCCGTAAAGTTCACTGATTGCCATTGTAGTGGCCACGCTCAGTGGAATTCCTTTATAAGCCGGTCCAAACAGGACATCAAAGTCCAGTCCGTAATTGTCATGAATCGCTTTGGCATAATATTCGCCCAGCTTACGCAGCTGTGTACCAGTCACATAGGCCCCTGCATTCATGAAAAATGGAGACTTTCTTCCGCTCTTTAATGTAAATTCTCCAAACTTTAATACCTGGCTGTCCACCATAAACTCAATAAATTCCTGCTTATACTGTTCCATCTTCTTATACTCCTCTTTTCCTATCTGTTCTCCAACGCCTGATTAATATCTGCCACCATATCTTCTACCGCTGCACGGCTTGCTTCTCCAAAGTGTTCTGCTCCGAACTTTGCATATTTTTCCTGCTTGTATGCAGCAATGATACCTCTGGATGAGTTCACAATTGCGCCCAATCCATCTTCATTAAAGAAATGCACCAGATCCGCACCTTTTCCTCCCTGTGCACCATAGCCAGGAACCAGAATATAAGACTTCGGCATTACTTTACGCAGTACTTTTCCCATCTCAGGATAAGTAGCCCCTACGACAGCACCGATATAGCTGTACTGTTCACCCATACATTCTTCGCCCCACTGTGCGACCTTTTCTCCAACCAGTTCATACAGTGGTTTGCCATCTATCAGCTGATCCTGGAATTCTCCACTGGATGGATTGGAGGTCTTTACCAGAATAAATAAACCCTTCTTTTCTTCCTTGCAGACTTCCATAAATGGCTTGATGCCGTCAGATCCCAGATATGGATTCACGGTAGCGAAATCCTCATCAAAAGCACTGTAGGTCTTACTTCCTACCTGTACCTTTCCCAGATGTCCGGTTGCATAGGCAGCTGATGTAGATCCGATATCTCCACGCTTTACATCTCCGATTACCACCAGTCCCTTAGACTTGCAGTAATCAACAGTCTTCTTGAAAGCCTTCATTCCTTCGATTCCAAACTGCTCATACATGGCGATCTGTGGCTTCACCGCCGGAATCAGATCACAGGTGCAATCCACGATCTCCTTATTATACTGCCAGATAGCTTCTGCGGCGCCTTCCAGTGTCTCTCCGAATTCCTGAAATGCCTTCTCTTTTACCTGCTGCGGAATATAATTCATCATAGGATCTAATCCTACTACGATTGGTGCCTTGGTTTTCTGAATATTACTGATCAGTTTCTGAATCATGCTGTGCCTCCATTTTCCTCTTTTGATATCTGTTCTTCTCTATCGGATATTTTTTAATGAATCCCGATTCTTTGTTTATGATACCACATAGTAAAACTGCCTGTAAAGGAAGTCTTTACAGGCAATTTAAAATCCTATTGCAACTATTCATTTATGCTTCTGTTTCAGATTCTGTCTCCGTTTCAGATGCTGTCTCACTTTCGCTCTCTGTCTCTGTTTCAGATGTGGTCTCTGTCTCAGTTTCTTCTTCAGATGCCACCTCTGATGCTGCTTCTGTCTCAGACTCACTCTCAGATTCTTCTTCAGTTTCTGCTACTTCTTCGATCGTTGCGTTCTCATATAAGAATTCCAGAACCTTTTCCTGAAGCAGACTGTTCTTGATATAGTTCTCACCATATGCTTCTTCCAGCTTGGATGGATCGTCCATACCCTGTGCTTCTGCATATCTTGCCAGTCCGGCTTCGTATTCTTCATCAGATACTTCGATGTTCTCCTCTTTGGCGATAGCCAGTAAAGTCATCTCTTCACCAAGTGCTTCCTCTGCAACCGGCTGAATCTGTTCATTAAATTCGTCCTGAGTCATTCCGTAATTTTTCAGATAATCATCCAGTGACATACCATACATGCTGGCCAGCCATTCATAGTAATCCTTTGCACGCTTGATCGTATACTGCAGATTTTCTTCCGGATATCCATCTATTGTTGCGTTCTCATATACTGCCTGAAGAAGCTTCTGCTCAGCTTCCGTTTTCTGAGATTCCTTTGCCTGATCTTCCAGGTCCTGGCGAACACTCTCCTGATATGCTTCTGCTGTCATTCCTTCTACTACGCTGTCTGCCACTTCATCAGTCAGTTCCGGTACACGGGCGATGGAATTTACAGTTACCGTAAATACAACATCTTTACCAGCCAGATCGGTGCTGTGATAATCCTCTGGGAACTTCAGTTCCAGATCCTTCGTGTTACCAACCTGCATACCGATAATACCATCTTCAAATCCGTCGATGAATGTGCAGGAACCGATCTCCAGATCATATCCTTCTGCACTTCCGCCATCGAATTCTTCTCCGTCGATCTTGCCGACATAATCAATATTAACGGTATCACCTGACTCTACAGTACCTTCTGTCAGGGTCTGTTTTGTCTCAGATGCAATCTTGTCCATTACCTGCTCATCAGTAACCTCTACTGGTGTAACTTCTACTGTCAGGTCTTTGTATTCACCAAGGGTACATACTCACTTGCATCATATTCTGGAATATCTGCCACATTGAACTCTGTCTCTGTTTCAGATTCTTCTTCACTGCCAGTCTCGGACTCTGCTTCTGATCCGGTTTCTGTTTCAGAGGCGTTCTCACTTTCACTCTCTGTTTCGGTCTCTGATGCAGTCTCACTTTCGCTTTCTGTTTCGGTCTCTGATGCAGTCTCGCTTTCGCTTTCTGTTTCAGTCTCTGATGCAGTCTCGCTTTCGCTCTCGGTTTCACTCTCAGCTGCTGCTTTTCCTGTCTTTAGCTCTGCTGCTTCTTCTGATTCAGATTCTGCTTCTGTAGTCGCTGCTTCACTTTCGCTTTCGGTTTCGCTTTCAGATTCCGCTTCTGTGGTCGCTGCTTCACTTTCACTCTCAGTTTCAGTCTCAGACGCAGCTTCTGTTGTTGCTGCTTCTGTTGCTGCTTCTGTTGTTACTTTTTCTGTTGCTTTTTCTGTTTCTTTTTCACTGCTTCCGCATCCTGTCGCTGCCAGTGCTACGCAAGCCAGCAGTGCTGCTACTGCTTTTCTTTTCATGATCCTATCCTCTTTTCTTCCACACTTTCAAGATATTCCCTCTTTATGCAAAAGGCTTTGCCTCATCACATCAACATCTGACTGTCCGCCCAGACTCTTTTTCTTACAGATCCGGTACCGGAAGTGGTCTGTCTGGATCCAATACTTTACTGGCATCAAACAGATCTGCTGCCATTGGATTTTCTGATATCGCGTCATTATAAATCCGATACCCATCCAGATTCCGTCTGCCCTGATGCAGATACTCTGATGTTACAGTTGTTGTATAAGGTTCAGAGTCCACCGGGCAGTAAATATCAAATCCTTTACTCTTAAAATATTCGTACTTTGCATTGTCACTGGTGTAGCCATTCGACGCAATGTCTGCACCGTGAGCAAAAATAATGACATCCGTCTCACCAATCAACGGGGAAACATATTCAAACCATCTCTCTGTATCTCTTACCAGATCGTCATAATCTGTCTCGCCTACATTCTTATGTCCCCAGGTATGACTTGCGAACTCCCATCCATCAGCCTTCATAGCATCTGCAACTGCTCTGGCATCTGCACATTCCTTCTCCCAGTTGAAGTCTGGATGTTTGGCCAGCCATTCTGACTGCAGATCGTCCTGATAATATACATCAGAATTGGTATTGTGGTCTTTACTGTAGGTTCCATCGGTACGATATCCCAAAATGCCATTATATCCAGTAAGGGCAATGATGCCTCTCGCACCTTTATAACAGCCATCCGGATGTTCTTCCATGAAAGCATCCAGTCTTGGCACTGCATCATAAGCTCCGGTCACTACCGTACCATCATCCTGAACATATTCGCAGGTAGGCTTGCCATTCTCATCCAGCACAATCTTCGATGCCACGCCATGGTTGTCATACGTATGATAATAACTGAGATCATCCAGCGAAAGTACAAATGCCTTCTTTCCTTCCGGAAGATAAATGGTATTCGGTTCTATGGTTACGCTGCCATCTTCGTTGGTCTTTTTATTGATCAGATCATGAATGCTGACCAGTACATATCCTCTGTCGTACATCTCCTGGGTAATCTCATCAAACTCAGAAACTGTCGTCATCCACTGCTGCCATCCGGCGTATCCATCCAGATCTGGATTAAATGCCTTTGACGGATCCACTACCAGTGTATGATAGAAAATATGAGTCACTTCTTCTGGTGTGATGGCCACGCAGGCTGCTTTCTGTGCCTCATAATCAGTCACTTTCTGCTGAAGGTCTGTTCTCACTGCATATAGAGGAGAAGCTTTCAAAAGCTCCGCTGCTCCATCATAATCATAAGAAACTGCCATACTGTCTGCCTGAGCAATCAACTGTGCTGTTTCTTCATCCGAATGATCTTCTGTCTCAGTCTCGCTCTGAGTCTCTGTCTCTGTTTCGCTCTCAGTCTCCGTCTCAAACCATCCGGCTGGAAGCTTTTCTTTTACTCCATCCGGCAATGAGTCCCTGACTGACTGTATCCAGCCGGAGGCAGTCTCACCGACGGTTCCTAATCTATTCTTTACAAGTTTCAGATTATCTCCGTCATTCCCCAGAATCACAAAACAAATCGCACCGGCTATCACCAGTATCATCAGAAAAAGGATCAGGAATCCCATTGTCCTTTGTCGTCTTTTACGCTTTTTTCGCCTGGCCGCTCGTGCTTGTGTATCTTCTTCTTCATACCCCATAAGCATTCATCCCTTCATAAAAACATATTCTTTTTTACTTTATCATAAGTTTACCCAAAAAACAATCGGAAAGATTATTGCACTTTTGAAAAAAGAATGTTAGAATAAAAAAAGCGAATTCAGAGGAGGAGAAAAATGACATTTCTTAACGTATTAATTATTATTCTTGTCATTTTAGTGATTGTTCTCGGTGTTCTGTACTATTTTGGCAGAAAAGCCAGAAGAAGCAGACCGAGCAGATGGAACAGATGGAAGCTGTAAAACAGACCGTTTCCATGCTGGTAATTGATAAGAAGATGTTACGTTTAAAAGATTCCGGACTCCCTCAGATGGTCATTGACCAGACTCCAAAGCTTATGAGACGTTCCAAGCTTCCGATTGTGAAAGCAAAAGTTGGTCCAAGAATCATGACGCTGGTTGCAGACGCAAAGGTATTCGATGTCATCCCAGTGAAGAAGGAAGTAAAAGCTACTGTAAGTGGCATTTACATTACAGATGTCCGTGGAGTAAGAGGTCCGCTGGAGCAGCCTGTGAAGAAGAAAGGCTTTTTCGCAAAGTTACGCAATAAAGCACAGGATACTCTTAATAAAGAAGCAGCTGCCAATGCATCTGCAAAATCCAAAAAGAAAAAATAAACGTATAAAATGACGGCCGGGATGAACATTCCCAGCCGGTCATTTTATATTTCTTTATTTCTGATTCTGCGTACTACTACAGTCACCAATATCAATGCCATCAGCAGAAGCGCCACATTTTCCAGTATATTGGCAATTGCTCCGACATGTGGAATCCAGGCAATCACCCTGCCTTTCAAGGCATCACTTCGAAATGGTCTGTCGCATACTGTGTTAGCATCACCTTTCGTCACTATGATATCTCCCTCAACGGATATTACTCTGTGTACAATCAGTTCTTCCTCTGCCTGATAAACGACAATCTCGCCTGGCTTAGTCTCTTTTTCTTCTTTTATAATTAACAGTGTTCCAGCCGAAAAAGCAGGTTCCATACTGCCGGACAGCACATTGGCTGCGCCATACCCAAAAGGCATCCACAGTTGATTCTCTCCAGCCTGCTTTGAGATCAGCAGATAAATACTGCATTCCACCAAAATTCCAAACACAATTATCAGAGTCAGCCGTTTTTTCATCCGGTACTTTCTCTGTCTTTTCTTTTTCTGATTCTCTGCAAATGTTGTCGTTAGCGCCTGCGTCTTCATGTTACAATACTTCGTTCCCTTCGCCATTTTCTTCATTCCTCATAAATCGACATTTTTCGACATCAATTTTGAGTGTTTATGTATTGTAACAGATTTTTTTGCTTATTTTCGTTTTTTGCAAAATCCGCACGTTAAAAAGCAAAATCGTTAAAACTTCATCCGATTTCTATATTTTTCTATATTTTCGATTTTTTGTTACTGCTGTAAAACAGGACTTCTACCTCTTCGTCCTTTGTAGGCCACAAACAACTTCCACATGCTGTGTGAATCCAAACATATCCACCGGCTGCATTTTTTTCACGGCATAGCCATGTGTCGTTAAGTATTTCATATCTCGTGCCAGGGTATCCGGTCCACAGGATACATAGACGATCCGCTGTGGCTGCAGACGCACCACAGAAGAGAGAAATGCTTCATCACTTCCGTTTCTCGGTGGATCCATAAATACTACATCCACTTTCTCGCCTGCTTCTGCCATGGCAACCATGAATTTGCCTGCATCATCTTCATAAAAGTGAATGTTTTTGATCTGATTGAGTTTGGCATTGATTCGGGCATCCCGCACGGCATTACGGTTCAGTTCCACACCAATGACTTCTTTTGCCCGTCCGGCAGCCACCATACCGATGGTACCGATACCACAGTAGGCATCAATCACCCTCTCTTTTCCAGTCAGTCCTGCATAGTCCATGGCGGTCTGATACAGGCGCTCCGTCTGCACCGGATTCACCTGATAGAAGGACTGGGGTGAGATACGGAACCGGCAGCCACAGAGAATATCTTCGATATAGCCTTTTCCATAAAGTACAATATCGCGCTCTCCCAGCACCATGCTGGTTTTCTTATCATTCACATTCAGCACAACCGTAGATATCTCCGGGTGCTCTTTGCGCAGTGCTTTTACAAAATTATTCTTAGATGGAAGAATCGGAGAAGCCAGCACCAGCACCACCATAACCTGTCCGGTAGCAAAACCACGGCGTACCAGCACGTGACGAAGCAATCCATACCCGGTATCTTCATCATATGTTTTAATCTTGAAAGATTTCAGCAGTCCACGAATGGTGTGGATAATGGACTGGGAAATCTGATCTTCGATTATGCATTCATCAATATTTACGATCTTATGGGTTCCGGCTTCATAAGTACCGGACACAATCTCTCCTTTTCTGGTGCGGCCAAATACCGCATGTACCTTATTGCGGTAGTGAAGTGGATCTTTCATGCCAACGATTGGCTCTGTATGTCCAAAATCCTTCAGAAGCTTGTTCATTTCCTTCTGCTTTTTCTTCAACTGAGCAGCATATTCCATGCCCTGGTACTGGCAGCCTCCACATTTTTTTGCATAGGAACAGACTGCGCTGGCACTCTTGCTTTTTCTCTCTTCCATAACTTTTTCCTTCCTTAAAAACATTAAGGGACAGAGCCAAGAAACTTACGTCCCCAGTGGCCTACAGTGTATAGACAATGACTCCCGCAATGATGATCAGGTTTCCGATGAGCTTCCACTTTGTGAAACTTTCATGCAAGATCACGCCCGAAAGAATCATGACGAATACGTAGGTGCAGGTATCAATCACGGCACCATACTTCATATCTACCTGAGTATAGGCGTAGGTATTGACCAGCAGTACCGCAAAGAAAATGAAATAAGACAGAATTACCCGCCAGTTCAGATATTCAAAAATCACATTTTTATGGGTCTGATTTGCGCTTTGCTTCAGCAATATCTGAGAAGATGCTGAAAAAAAGGTCGCAATAAACATAATCAGCAAATATTTATTCATGAGCAACCACCACCAGTACTCCGATGAATACAATGATCATGCCAATGATATTGTTCACCGATAAATTTTCATGGAAAATGACAACCGCCCAGATCTGAGACCAGATCAGGTATACGGTACGGTTGGCATAAGCCACGTTCAGTTCAAACTTCTTGATTACTTTCTGCCAGATCACTGCATATAATGCACAGTTCAGCAACATTAGAAACAAAAACAGATACAACATCGGGGAGGTCAGGCCTTCCCGGTTGTAGAAGCCGGACGCTGCTTTTGAATAGACGCTGGTAAAGGAAAACAGCATCACTGTCAGATGCAACAATATGTATTTTTTTATCTTTTCCATATATCCTCCAGGGTCACACCATCCACACAAATACAACGGTATACCTGCATCATCCACGCATCCAGCTGGCTTTCATCTTCAGTGCAGGCAATGATATGCCCGATCCGGTCAGTACCATCTGCCATGGCAAATACTTTATGTCCTGCCGGGAAGTCCAGAGATACCGTTACACCCTGTTCCTCCAGGGCCCGGATTCCTTCTTTATCAATAGAAGTAATCTTTCCCTCCACCGGACTCAGCAGTAGTTTGGCCATGCATGGCTGACTGCCGGTGCAGTTGAATTCCACTTGTTCTCCCAGTGCACTGCGAAGCATTTTCTCATAAAAATCAAATCCGTAATAAATGGAAATCAATTCCGGAATACAGGTTGCGCCAGTTCTTCCTCCCATCTCAATGATGGACACTTTCTTTCCATCTACAAAAACATCTGCATTCACTGAACACTGATCTGCTCCGGCCGCGCTCACTGCCGCCTGCATCTGCCGTCCGATCTCATCATAAACTTCCTGTGCACAATGATATGGAAATGCATGGCCAACCGGGATCGTCGTATTCTTTCCCCGGTAAACGAACTTGGTATGCGGTGCCAGAAATACCAGCTGCCCATCCTGCACGAATCCATCCACACCAATCTCAGTGCCACGGATAAATCCTTCCACCAATACATAGTCTCTGGTGGTTCGTTCGCTTGCATAATAATATGCCTCGTCCAGTCTCTCCGGCTGTTCTACTACGGTAATCCCGCGGCTTCCAGAACTGTCTACCCGCTTCACTACTACCGGATATCCTATCCGTTCCGCAGCGCCTCTGGCTTCTGCAAGGCTGTATACACGCATTCCTGTCGAAGCAGACACACCGCCTTTTAAGAATGCCTCCTTCATCAGCGCCTTATCTGTCAATATTGCTGCCGCTTCCTGAGGGATTCCCGACAGGCCCATTTTTTCACATACATATCCAATGGTACTTACCGCCACGTCTGTTCCAGAAGTGCAGATTCCATCAATCTGTTCCGCTCTGGCCGCCTCCAGTATCCGTTCTTTATCTCTGGTGTCCAGTTCGTAGATTTTATCTGCCAGAGCAAATCCCTGATAATCTCCCGGAATACTGACTACAATTGTGTAAAGCCCCATCCGGCGGGCAGTCTGAATAAGGGGAACCTGATAGGTTCCCGCTCCTAAAATCATGATTTTCTTCACTGTTTTTCATCCTTGTCTGCAATGTTAATGGTTTCCCTCACAATAAACTGTGGTGTACGGTTCAGAATCAGTATCATCTTACCCAGATATTCCCCTATAATTCCGAGAACCATAAGGATCAGACCGGCAAATACCACCACAATACACATGGTAGAGGACCAGCCCACTACAACGGTAGGGTCGATCATCTTGTAAATAATGATACATAATGCTGCAAGAAAGCCGCCCGCCGCTGAAATACCTCCCAATACGGAAGAAATACGCAGTGGAATCACAGAATAATTCCAATAAGCCAGCCACAGCTTCAGCAGCTTTTTCAATGTATAATTAGAAGTTCCCACCTCTCTCTTGAAGTGTTCCACTTCCACATTTCCGATCTTATGTGTGGTACGGTAAAAAATACCGTCAATATACGGATTAAAGCTATCGTACTTGATCACTTCATCTCTCACCTGTCTGGTGATCATCCAGAAATTGCTGGATACAATATTCTTTGGTCTTCCAAGAAGAATGCGGGATGATACCTCATTGATCTTACTGGAAAGATTTTTCAGGAAAGAATTCTTCTTCTTTGGATAACAGCCATATACCAGATCAAATCCTTCTTCCATTTTATGGATCAGCTTACTGATCTGAGATGGGTGAGTCTGCATATCATCATCCATTCCAAGAATATAATCTCCTGATGTATAATGTAATGCTGCCATCAGCGCATTGTGCTGTCCAAAGTTGCGCAGGAGATTGACACCTTTTACATTGGCATAATCTTCCCCCAGACGCTGGATCTCTCCGTAGGTATCATCCTTCGGTGAGCCATCATTCACCAGTACAAATTCGCATTCATACTGCTCCATCTTCTTGAATTCTTCCATGACCATCTCTACCACTTTTCGAATCGTGGCCTGAGAGTTGTAACATGGAATGACGATTGATATCAATTTCATAACGTTCCTCCCGGAAGACAGTCGTAAAAGAGCGGGGTTCCGCCGGTGTGCAGAAACAGCACATCGCAGTCTTCCAACTGATGTTCTTCTATGTATTCTTTCATGCCCCAGAAAGCCTTTCCGGTATAGGTCGGATCCAGAGGCAGTCCATTGCGGCAGAACTCCTCACGGATCACCTTCATAATCCGGTCATCGTACTTTCCATAGCCTTCCTGTCGATACCCCATCTCCAGCTGAAGCTCCTTCGCAAAATCAACCGGAAGTTCCAGATGATTTTTGGCAAAATAATCCTGTATTCCCGTCTGCATCACTTTCATGGCACGTTCGTATTCTCTTGAAGAAATGGAGATGCCCACAATCTTCTCGCTTCCCTGTTCCAGAATCTTTCCGCTGACCAGTCCACACTGGTAGAACCGGTGCCCGATGCAAAAAAAATATGAGAAAACAGAACGCCTTCCTGTTTCTCCCACTGCTGAATCTCCCGGTATCCGTCTACATAGGCCTGAACCGGAGTACCTTCGTTTCCGGTTCCATACTTATCTCCAAATATATAATAAGGATGCTTTCCTTCTGCAGTCAGACGATTTACCGTATCTTCCACTGTCTGGGCGATATTAGTCTTCTCACAGGGAATCACTTCCACTCCCAGCCACTTCATCAAACGGCTGTTGTTGGTCTCGATTCCACTTTCTTCCCCTTCTTCTCTGGAACAGATCATATAGCATGGTATCTGATGTGCTCTGCACAGATTCGCCAGTACGCGGCACAGATTCGAACGGCTGTTACCGTATACCATCATACAGTCTTTTCCCTTTGCCAGCATATCTGCATAAAATGCCTGGCCAATTCGCACTTTATTCCCACCAAGAGAAAATGGCAGAAGATCTTCTCTTTTACAATATAACCGGACATTTCTGTGATTGGGAAAGTCCAGTCTCTGAATCGGTGTCTCCATATTGTTTCCTTTTGTATTTTCTAAAAAAGCGCATTTTCATGCGTTTGGTCAATGTTACGCGTCATATTATAGACTATAAAAAGATGGATTTCAACTGTATTCCTTATTTACTTATATCGTAACTGTTCAGTACCTTCACAGTTACGAGTCAAAATCCATCGAAAATCGCCTTCGGCGATGGGATTTTGACTTGCATGTCTCGGGATTTTGGCATTTTCATGCCAAAACACCTCGCGGAACAGTGGGTTCTGAATAGTTACCTTATATCTATAATATCATACTCATATCCACTTTCATCCATAAGCTGCATATACGGTTCCGGATCAAAGTATTCCGGTGAATAGACACCGGCTTCTTTCCAGATCCCTTTTCCAATAAGCTCCAGAGCCAGGGCCGCACCAAATCCTGTCTGCGCCGTGACCGCCTGATTTCCCCAGCGTTTCATGGATTCCTGATTGTCAAATGGCTGATACAGGAAATACTCTTTCTCCTGGCCATCCTTCTTTCCGATGCAATGTACCCCTACCAGCATTTTTCCAACCATCTCGCTGCCGATATCTTTTGGCTGCGGGGCACAGGCTGCTACCACGTCTCTTGGAATGACAGATACGTCTCCCACCTGTACCGGATGGATGCTGCGCAGTCCCAGCTTATCCAGTACCTTCAGGGCCGTAATCAGATTCTCATCCAGACTGATCTTAAAGGTTGCTTTTTTCAGGCCATACTGCTTTAAAAATCTGGCCATAGTCACGACTTCTTCATGTTCTACCTTCACCAGTGTGTTCGGTCCCACGCCATCCGGCATCTCAAATACTTCCTGTCCGGCAAAGGCTTTTTCTACGATAAAGCCACCTTTTTCTGCATCATATTCTACATTGGGATTCATCACCTCATCCAGCACCGTCCATACGTTAAATCCAAACATGATATCATCTGGATCTGCTCCTGGCACGGTCAGGTTGCCGCCATCTTTGACATGGACTTCCGTCATCTCGTCAAACAGATGCGTTGCTGCATATTTGGCAAAGACATTCACCACGCCAGGGTCAATGCCCATGCAGATCACTGCCATATTTCCCTGCTGTTTCCACGCCTCATGACGATCAAAGTTATACTTTGTCATCGGCTCTGTATAACTGTTCTCGATCCCCAGTCCCAGCTTTGGTTCATCCATCGGTACAGACCAGGTGCCCATGCTTCCATAATTAACACCTGTAGTGAAAGCCGCATCAAAAATCATATTGCTGGCAAATGGTGGTGCCGCATCCATTACAAAATCTATTTTATGGGTTCTGATCAGGTTTTTCATATCTTCACGATCTGTGGCATTTACTTTTTCTGCTTCAAATCTGGCATCTCCGTGAAGTTTATCCACTACTTCCTGCGCCCGGGACTTATCATAGTCACAGACCAGCACATACTCCAGCCACATCCCTTTGGGATCTCTCCACTGCATTACTTTTACAATACTTTCACCGACCGCACCGGCTCCTACTAACATCATTCGCATAGTTATGCCCCCTCATATTTAAATCAATTAATGGTATTACTTTTTTTTATTTGCGTCAATTATTTTTTAAGTTCTTGACGCTCTTTTTATTCAGGTGTAAACTAAAAACAATCTATTCTTTAGCAAGATAAAGTGTTGCTGAAGTGATCCATATACATTAGGAGGAAGTTATTATGGAAAAGAAAAATATCGACTGGTCAAATCTTGGATTTGGCTATGTTCCTACAGATTATCGTTTTGTAGCGAATTATAAAAATGGAGCATGGGAAGAAGGCGGTCTGACTACAGACGCTACTGTTACCATCTCTGAATGTGCCGGTGTTCTGCAGTATGCTCAGACCTGTTTTGAAGGTATGAAAGCATACACTACCGAAGATGGACGTACCGTTATTTTCCGTCCTGATCTGAATGCAGCACGTATGGCTGATTCCTGCCGTCGTCTGGAGATGCCGGTATTCCCGGAAGATAAATTCGTAGATGCTGTTGTAAAAGTAGTAGAGGCAAATGAAGCTTACGTTCCACCTTACGGATCTGGTGCTACTCTTTATATTCGTCCATATATGTTCGGCAGTGATGCTGTCATTGGTGTAAAACCTGCCAGTGAATATCAGTTCCGTGTATTTGCTACCCCGGTTGGTCCTTACTTCAAGGGTGGCGCTAAGCCAATCACCATCCGTGTCAGTGATTATGACCGTGCAGCACCTCATGGTACCGGACACATCAAGGCTGGTCTGAACTATGCAATGAGCCTTTACCCAATTATGGAAGCTCATCGTGAAGGATTTGCCGAGAATATGTATCTGGATGCAGCCACCAGAACAAAGGTAGAAGAAACAGGTGGAGCAAACTTCATCTTTGTTACCAGGGATAACAAAGTAGTTACTCCAAAGTCAAACAGTATCCTGCCATCTATCACCCGTCGTTCTCTGATCTATGTTGCAAAGGAATATCTTGGACTGGAAGTTGAAGAACGTGAAGTATACTTCGATGAAGTAAAAGATTTTGCAGAATGTGGTCTTTGCGGTACTGCCGCTGTCATTTCTCCTGTTGGAAAGATCAATGACCACGGCAAAGAGATCTGCTTCCCAAGCGGAATGGAAGAAATGGGACCAGTCATTACGAAGCTTCGTGAGACACTGACCGGTATCCAGATGGGACATATCAAAGCTCCTGAAGGATGGATCAAAGTAGTAAAATAAATATTTTAAGACATTTAAAAGACCGGCTCAGCCAGATTTTCTGGTAAGCCGGTTTTTTGTTTTTTCTATTTTGCTGTTGTCCAGTTCTCATATGGATTCATATGTCCAAATGTATAGATACTTCTCTGACTTCTGTAAGTACTGAGAATCCGTTTCTTTTTCTGAATTTGTGCTTTTGTATAAACAGATGCTTTTTTATATCCTTTTTTATGATATTTTCCGAAATATTTCAATGTTGCGCCGGTAAGCCCTGCTTTCTTAAAAGCTTTGGTCACAAAGCGGTGTGTCTTTTTATGATGTTTATGTCCATATTCTCCCTGCTTGTTATGAGTCACTACTTCCTTCCAGTTCTTATAGGTCAGTAATGTATTCAGATCCTCCTGCATGCGCTTCGAACAGGATGTCCAGTTATCGATTCCTCCCGTGCTGCTGTAATCTGGATAGTTCAACATCAGTCCGATGTCATTTGTCTGTTCCATCACTTTTTTAAATTCCCGCATTCTGGTCTTTCCATATCTTCTGGTATTGGCATTGGTCAGGCAGACTACCAAATAATCATCCTGAATAAGATGCATGCCTCCCCAGAGCATCTCATCATCTGGATGTGCCACGATCATGACCTTATCTATATTCTCCAGATCCAGTTTATCCAGTACCGTTTTCGTAATACGTGTTGCTGTCAGGAATCTGGTTCCGCCTTTTGCATTAACCGGTGCTGCCATAGCCAGCACCAGGATCAACAACATTGTCAGCATTCGCATATGCTTTACAACTGCTTTTTCCACTCTGTTTTTATCGTTCGTTTTTTCTTTCATTTTAATCTCCTTATTTTTTCTTTCGCATCTGTAATGCAATCCCCATACAAAGTAAAATACTGAACAGACCGGCTATCAGTCCAGGTATCAGATATGGTGTCTGATACCGCAGTTCAATTCTGTGTTTTCCTGACTCCAGTTTCAGCCCACAGAACATTCCATTTGTCTGCAGTAATGTCTGCTCCTGCCCGTCTACATAAGCTTTCCATCCTGTACTGTAAGCCAGGGATAATACCAGCAGTTTCCGCTGATCCAGCGTGATATCTCCAGTTATGATATTATCACCAATCACGAGGTTTTCCAGCTGATCTTCCTTTCTTGCTTCTGTCTGTTCATCCAGCATATTCATTGGCTGTTCCGAAAGATACATTTTTTCGATGGTATAGGTACCTTTCTGCTGAAACGTCAGTGTTACTTCAGAGGATGCTTCACTATGATATCCAAGATTGTAGAGAAAGTCTTCTTTTCCGCTGTAAAAACTGTTGCGGCAGGTGTAGACCGTTCCTTTTTTCTCCACATTATCTCTGTCTATCTTCAATGTAAACTTTGTAGCTGTTCCCTCATAATCCAGTCCCTCAATCACCAGATATGTCTCACAGTTTTCCACTCCCTGATAATGAAACGTAATGGAGGCATCTTTTTCCTTTACCTGATACTCGCTGCCAGATATTGTGATATCCCCCTCTGTGGTGATCTCATATTCCGGTATCACATCGGAAAAACTCAGTTCGGTCTCTGGAAGATCTGCTTCCGTGTTTCCTGTTCTCTTTATCCAGGCTCCCTGCAGCATAGCCTGTTGTTTTTCCACTACTTTCAGACTGTCCCAGCTGTCCTGAGATATCACACTGCTATAGGTATATCCAAATGGCAATGTCTCATCAGTGCGATACGCCGCATATTTTTTATTCTCTGCTACCTTTTCTGTATATCCATAAGGCAGGTACTGTTCTTTTTCTTTCTTAATAATAAAATATCGTACACCAGTCAGGCGATCCAGTATCGTCCGTCCATCCAATCCGTCATACATCTGTTCCATGGAATTGGATGTATCCATCTCCTGCAGGAATTCTGCTACCGCATTGTTCGTCACACTGTAATAAAAATCGGTTCCATACAGTCGATTCTGCATAGCCGTATTTTCTCTGGCTACATTGCCATACTGGTCATATCGGTAAAAGGTATCTGTGTCTCCAATTTCCTGAATGATCTCATTCTGCGCCTGTGTCGTCAACATGGCATAAGGTGCTCCTTGTTCCCGGAAATCTCCAATATAATTGGTCTGATTCGGTGAAAAAAGGAAGTACGCATTTGCTGCGACAGACACCAATGTAGTTACCAGGAAAAATGCCGTTGTTTGCCGTTGCTGCCAGCTGTGCTTCGGATCAGCTATTTTAGCAGTCAAAAGCATCGTCATACCAATCCCAATCCATCCGTGAAGCGTCGCATATTGGTTCAGAATCAGTTCACCAGCAGGTAACACTACACATCCCAGCACCAGCAGCGCCATCCGTTCTTTTTTTTCCAGTTTTCCAAATTCCGGATACATCTTCACCAGAATATAGGACAACAGCATACCATAGGCCCAGATCCATCGATTAGATACATAGGAAAAGCCATTGATCATATGTCCGGCAAACGGAATCAGAAGTAATACTGTCAGGATCAGCCAGCCCGCTTTCAGTTCTCTGTTCTTTTTCCATCGAACCAAAAGTACCAGAAGCGCCATCAGCAGAATCGGTGCAAATCCCATCACCGTATAATAGCGGCTGCTGGCCATGGTATAATCCACACCGAAGAAATCATTCAACAGCTTGGCATAATGAGCGAGTGGATATAGTACCGGCACATAGTTCCTGGCTGACATTCTTCCGGTTCCAAGTACATACATGGCTGATGGCAGTAAAACTGGAAGAGAGATTCCGACTCCCAGCAGAGACCAGCCTGCAAATGTGCCCAAACATGGCACCAGTTCCCGAATACGGATTTTTTTATAGATCATCAGATAGCGGATCACCGCATAGATCACCATCATCAATACTATCATATAAAAGAAATAGAAATTGCTGACAGCACTGACCGCCACCATGATCACATACAGCCATGGCTTTTCTTTTCGAAATATTTTATCGATTCCGATCAGAATCAGTGGCAGATAGATCATCGGATTCACAAAATACGGATGTCTGGCTCCGCAGAATAAGGCGAATCCGGAAAATGCATAAACCAGAGATCCAAGTAAAACCCCGGTTCCTTCATTCTGATGATAGCGGCAATAAGCGGTAAAGGCTGCTCCTGCCAGATAAAAACGCAGAATAATCAGCGCCGCATAAAGATACTCCGTCAGAGATCCCGGAACCAGTACAGACAACAAAGTCAGCGGATCACCTATGGCATAGTAATTCAACGTCGTCAGAATATCTGCGCCATAGCCAATACTCATATCCCACATAGGAACACAGAATTTATGGTCCACAAACAGGCTATGCAGAATCTTACGCAGATATTTGCCGTAGTATACCAGCGTATTAAAGTGCTGATATACTCCGTCAAACTTCCATACCATAGATTTGCCGCTGACTGCAAACCAGCCAAACACAAAAGCTCCGGTAATCAGAAACCAAAGGGTGTATCTGAGATATGCTCTTTTTCCTGTTTCTGTTTTATTACCCATGCAATATCCTTTCTATCGTTCCTCCCTGAAATAGGCCTGTCCCAGACCTTCCGGTGCTGATCTTCCTTTTTCTTACGGAAGCTGATCACTACCAGTACAATGATCGTTACCACATATGGCAATGCTTGAAAATCTCCTGTGTACTTCTTCCAAGTCCTGGAATGTACAGATACAGAATATATAATGCCCCGAAAAGGATGGATCCCCAGATCGCATTGACTGGCTTCCACATAGCAAAAATAACCAGTGCCACTGCCAGCCAGCCTCTGTCTCCAAATCCATTATCCGTCCAGGTTCCTCCACTGTATTCCATTACAAAATATAGGCCGCTCAGTCCGGCAATGCCAGCTCCGATACAGGTTGCCAGATATTTATATTTGCTTACATTGATTCCGGCTGCATCCGCTGTTCCCGGATTTTCTCCTACTGCCCGCAGATTCAGTCCATTTCTGGTACGGAACAGGAAGAACGATAATAAAACTGCCAGCAAAATCGCCACATAGGTCAGGAAACCATAGGAGAAGAAAATGCTTCCAATCACCGGTATCTTTGACAACCCAGGAATCTTTGCCTGATAGGCTCCGGCTGTGGTGCTGACTGATATCTGTCCTACCCCACCGGCCAGCTTGGAAATCGAACCTCCAAAGAAGTTACCAAAGCCAGTGCCAAACGTAGTCAGAGCCAGACCGGTTACGTTCTGATTGGCTCTCAAAGTAATGGTCAGTATACTGTAGATCAGACCGCCAAGCATAGCGCAGACAAATGCACAGAGCAGAGAAATCAGCATTCCCACTGCTGCACTTGGGTTTGCGGTATTTTTTTCATAGAAAAATGCCCCCATCAGTCCTGCGATACCACCCATATACATGATACCAGGAATCCCCAGGTTCAGGTTACCGGATTTCTCAGTCAGGATCTCTCCTTCTGCTCCAAACAGGATTCCCATGCCCTGAACGATTGCTTTTTGAATAAAAATAATAAGTGTGCCCATTGCCGTTCCTCCTATTTTTTATTTCTTTCTATTTTATAGTTGATAAAGAATTCTGCACCCAACAGGAAAAACAGAATGATACCCAGCATGATGCTGGAAGCATTTTCATTTAGTCCATACTGAGATGCAATCTGCGTAGCACCTTTTTCCATGAATACCAGACCAAATGCAATCAGAATCATAACAAATGTATTGAACTTCGCCATCCATGCTACAATAATGGCCGTAAATCCACGACCGTTTGCCGTCGATGTGGAAATCGTATGTCCAGAACCACTGACCAGAATAAATCCGGCAATACCACAGATTGCTCCTGAGATCGCCATGGTACGCATCATCACTTTGCTGACATTAATTCCTGCATAGCGGGCAGTATTATCACTTTCTCCCACAACTGCAATCTCATATCCCTGTTTACTGTATTTCAGATAAATGAACATCGCCACCGTCAGAATCATGACAATCACCACATTCCAGAAATAGGCATTTCCGGCTACGGATGGAAGCCAGCCAGCCTGTGTAGCCTGATTGATAATCCCCACACTGTTAGAGCCCTTTGGATTCTCCCAGAAACAGATACAGAAAGTAACCACCTGCATCGCTACGTAGTTCATCATCAAGGTAAATAATGTCTCGTTGGTATTCCAGTGTGCCTTGAAAAAAGTAGGAATCAACCCCCAGATGAATCCGCCAAGAGCACTTCCTGCGATCATCAGCAGGATCAGCAGTGTATTTGGCATCTTTCCACCCAGATAGATCATGCAGGCTGCTGAAACTACACCACCGATCAGTACCTGTCCTTCTGCTCCGATATTCCAAAAACGCATCTTAAAGGCTGGTGCAAGACCAACTGCAATGCATAACAGTACCAGCATATCACGAATGGTGATCCAGATACGACGGTTGCTTCCCAGTGCACCGTCAAAAATTGCTTTATATACATCCAACGGGTTCATATGTACCAGTCCTACAATCACTGCTGCACAGACAATCATTGCAAGCACAATAGCCGCAATATAAATGGCAATTCGTTTCCCCAGACTGATGGTTTCCCGTTTGGACATATGAAACACAGGTTCTTTATTCATGGGAAACGCCTCCTTTCTCATGCTTTGTCATCAGTACACCGACTTCATCCTTCTTTGCAGTCCGTCCATCCAGCACGCCAGTGATCTGACCGCCACACAGAACAGCTATCCGGTCACACAGTTCCAGAAGGACATCCAGATCTTCAATCACACAGATGACAGCCACACCCTTTTTCTTCTGTTCATTTAACAGATTATAAATCGCATAAGAGGAGTTGATATCGATTCCTCTGGTCGGATAAGCTACCATCAGAACCTTTGGTTTCTGAGCAATCTCACGTCCTACCAGCACTTTCTGTACATTTCCGCCAGACATACGGCCTACTGGTGCAGAAATGCTTGGTGTCACAATCTCCAGCTGATCCTTGATCTTCTGAGCCAGTTCTCCCGGGGTCTTACGATCCAGGAATGAGGACTTTCCTCGCTGATAGCTTCGCAGCATGATATTATCCGTCATATCCATAGAACCTACCAGTCCCATTCCCAGTCGGTCTTCCGGAACGAATGCAAGTCGTACGCCCAGTGCACGAATATCAGCCACATCCAGATTGGTAATCTCTTTTGGCTGATTCTCTTCCGGGTAAAACATAATGTTTCCTTCCGATACCGGCTGAAGTCCTGCAATTGCCTCCAGTAATTCCTTCTGCCCTCCTCCGGAAATACCGGCAATACCAAGAATCTCCCCGCCATATACGGTAAGATCTGCATGATCCAGAGTCACTACTTCGTTGATATCCTTACAGGTCACATTCTTCAGTTCCAGACGTTTGACTGGATTCACAGGTTCCGGGCGATCAATATTCAGTTCCACCCTGGCACCTACCATCATCTCGGTCAGTGACTCTACCGTTGCCTCAGCGGTCTTTACTGTATCAATATACAGCCCCTTTCTCAAAATGGAAACCCTATCAGATATCGCTAATACTTCATGTAACTTATGAGTAATCAGGATAATCGAACATCCATCTTTTTTCATATTTTTTAATACTTCAAACAGGCGCTCCGCCTCCTGTGGGGTCAATACCGCTGTCGGCTCATCCAAAATCAATATCCTGGCTCCACGATACAGTAGCTTGACAATCTCTACCGTCTGTTTCTCTGATACCGACATCTGATAGATCTTCTTTTTCGGATCAATTTCAAATCCATATCTGGCAGCCAGATCTAAGATCTCTTTATTCACCTGCTTCATGTTCAGGATCTGTTTTCCCGGCAGTCCGAGAATGATATTTTCTGCTGCTGTCAGAATATCAACCAGCTTGAAATGCTGATGTACCATTCCAATTCCCAGATCAAAGGAGTCTTTCGGTGAACGAATCTTTACTTCTTTTCCGTCAACTTTGATCATTCCTTCATCCGGATAGTAAATTCCGGATATCATATTCATCAATGTAGTTTTTCCACTTCCATTTTCACCAAGCAAACAGAGAATTTCTCCCTTTTTTACTTCCAGGTCTACTTTTTCATTGGCCGTAACGCTGCCGAAACGCTTGGTGATATTGTGAAGTTCTATTGCATATGTCTGCTCCACGTGTGTTCCTCCTGATTAAAACGGGGGTTGCAAAAAAATGCAACCCCCTTATATGAGTTTCTTCTCTCTTATTCTACGATAGAATCAATACCATCGATGATGATATCAAATGCCGGAGCTGAGCCGTATTCAGATTCGTGGAAATATCCATCGGAGATGTATTCTACACCGTTCTTTTCGTAAGTATCCAGTGCCTTGCCATCTACTGTCCATGTAGATGTATCAAATACGTGGAGAGATCCGTCTTCAATCTGGCTCTCTACTTCATCTACTACTTCCTGAGTTCCTTCAGCTACTGTTTTCTCATTCAGCGGAGTAATCAGAACGGCACCGTCTGCCAAACCTGCGGTCCAGTCTCTGTCGATTTCAGTTCCGTCTACCATGCACTGTACTGCGTAGGTGTAGTATACACCCCAGTTATTTGATGAGGAGGTCAGTGCAGAGTCAGGAGCTGTCTCGATCATGTCTACATTGTATCCAACACAAGGAACGCCTGCTGCCTGAGCTGCAGTAGGAGCGCCTGTAGTATCTGCGTGCTGTCCAATCAGTACACAGCCATCTGCGATCAGTGCTTCTGCACATTCTTTTTCCAGGTCAAAGCTTGCCCAGCTGTTGGTGTATTTTACTTCCATGGTAACGGATGGGCACTGGCTCTTTGCACCAAGGTAGAAGGATGTAAATCCGGAAATTACTTCTGCATATGGATAAGCTCCTACGTATCCGATTCTTGCCTGATCTTCTGTGATGTCACCGTTCTCGATCATCTCATTCAGCTTCAGACCTGCTACTACACCAGACACATATCTTGCTTCGTAGATGTTGTCGAAGTAGTTGTGCATATTGTCCAGTCCGCTGCTGGCTGCCTGATATCCGGTTGCATGACAGAACTGAACATCCGGGAACTCGCCTGCTGCCTGAATCAGATACGTCTCATGACCAAAGCTGGTGCCAAAGATAATCTGGCATCCCTGGTCTGCCAGATCTGCTGCAGCGTCATAACAAGTCTCGTCTTCACCGATCAGCGTCTTCTCAATGACCTGTGATTCATCCAGACCAAACTTCTCCATCATCTCATCTATACCTGCCATATGTGCAGCTGTGTAACCTTCGTTCTCATCACCGATGTAGATGGCTCCAACCTTCAGATCTTCAGCCGGAATTCCTTCTGCATTCGCTGCACATACCGCACCTGTAGCTGCGATTGCTGTTGTCATGACCATTGCAAGTAATTTTGTACGTTTCATCCTCTACTTCCTCCTCAAAAATGTAAAAGTTTTATTAGTACTCACGATTATAACTGTATAATAAAAAAATTGTCGTGTCAATTCTTTTCACTCTTTTTTGTATCAAGAAAAACACGAAAAAAACTTGGTTCACTTAGGTATATTTTTGTAGCACCTTCAGCAGTTCTTCCGGGGTATGGACGATGCAGTCCGCCCCGTTTTCTTTTAAGAAACTTTCCGGACGAAATCCCCATGTGACTGCGATTTCTTTCATACCGGCATTGAAAGCAGTCTGTATGTCTACTTCAGAATCTCCGATATAGACTGCCTCTTCTTTGCTAATCTGAAACTTTTCCAGAACCGCCAGTACACTGTCCGGTGCCGGTTTTCTGCGGATGCCTTCCCGCTCGCCCACAGCAAAATCAAACATTCCCCTGAAATAGTCTTCACAGAGAATCTGCACCGCAAAGTCTCCTTTGTTCGAAACTACTGCTGTGAGAATGCCTTTTTCGCGTAAAGTCTTTAAAAGCTCCATGATGCCGCTATAAGGACGGGTCTTCACCGCACAGTGATCCTTATAGTATTCTTTAAATGTAGTAAATACCTGCTCAATCTGCTCATCGCTGCTGCCCTTCGGAACCGCACGCTCGATCAGCTTATGTATGCCATTTCCCACAAACCAGCGTACCTCATCAATGGTATGCTCCGGCATATGATAAACAGACAGCGCATAATTCGTGCTGTCTGCCAGATCTTCTAAAGTATCTAAAATGGTTCCGTCTAAATCAAATATGGCTAATTTGTATCTCATATATCTATATCGTCCTTTTTCCGCACTGCCTTAGCTGCTTGGTTTGATCTCATGATACTTCATTTTCACTCTCCTCGGACATCTCCGTCCACATATCTTCACCAATCGCAGTGCTTTCCTCTTTTATGGTTATTTTGTAATCCGAATCCACCTGAATATCATATCCGTAGCAGCTTTCTTCACCAGTTTCTGCGTCTTCTGCATTGGCATAATAAGTAAACGCTACTCGATAGACATCCGGGTGCAGATCAATCTGGTTATAACTATACCCCACTATCCAGTCATCTTCAAGATCTTTTTCCTTCAGCAGAAGCTGTGTAGCATACTGCTCTGCCACATCTCCCCGGCTGGTACCCACGGCATTCTCAATAGATCTGGCTGCAAATCCATGCAACGTCCATACAACAAGCAGAATATTTACAATCAGCACCATAAAACCGGCAATCGGACCTTTCTTCTCCCGACGCAAGTTTTTCAGAACATGATAATCCAGATAAACCATAAGTCCCAGATTGAGCATACAGGTAACAAGATTTGCTCCCTGGGCATGATGATCCCAGAAGCTGTCCGGTATCATAACCGAACACAATACCAGAAAAAATCCTGCCAGCAGAAAGGTAAAGGTTCCATAGATTTTCCGGCTTTCTGCATCTGCCCGGTTTTTCCAGAGATAATAGCCGGATACTACCGGTCCTGCACCAAGAAAACCGACAAAAACAGCACCGCCCAGACTGGCCTGCCCGGACAGCTTGGTCAGGATTGTCACAATCAAAATCACGGGTATTGCAAGGTAGCCTGCCATCTTATCCTGATGCTGTTGCTGCTTTCGAATCTCTTCCATGGTGTGCATCATCTCTGTCACCTCCGCTGATGTGTATAATGTATCTTTTTCTTTCGTCACACTTTCATTTTGAGGCTCCCCATCATTCTTGTTTTCTCCGTCCGTCCGGGAAGTTCCACCCTTTTGTTCTTTCTGGCTATTCCATCCGTCCCTACTCATTGTTTCTGCTTTTTGAACATTGTCTGCATCCTGTACCTCTGATCTCATCAATTCCAACAATGAGATCCCCAGTGCATCCGCCAGCGGTTCCATGGTGTTAATATCCGGAAAGCCCAATCCACGTTCCCAGCGGCTGACTGCCTTATCCGTCACGCCGATCTTCCCGGCAAGCTCTGCCTGAGTCATATGCTGCTGCTTTCTTCTGTCAGAAATAAATGCACCAAACTTCTTTGCATCCATTTATCAGTTCCTCCATCCTTTTCTGACTCTGGTATACACTATAGTGCGCATTTTCGTCAATCGATGAATTGTTTACATGCAAAACTGGCTGATTTTCTGATAATCATAACCACCGGCTTAGCCGGTGGTTTGCACTGCCCCTATAAGGGGCTCATCCCTGCTTGCGCCCGGAAGGCGCACTGAGAGGGTCCGCCTCTTGCACTGCCTTTCACAGGCTGGCCCTAAAGGGCCTTTCTCAGTGCCTCCTACTTCCTGCGCATCCCCTTGGGATTTGCTTATTGCTTCTTTTCCCGGCTTAGCCTTTTAGGCTTATTTTTTTCTGCCTTTTTTTACCGGCTCACCCGTAAACGGGTCTATGTATTCATTTAACGTTAACTGATCATATTCTAAATCATTTTTTAATTGATTCTGAATATATTCTTGTATCTTCTTTGCATTTTTCCCTACCGTATCTACATAGTATCCTCGACACCAGAAATGGCGATTCCCATACTTGTATTTCAGATTTGCATGTTTCTCAAATATCATGAGCGA
>QUMM01000001.1 GCA_003435055.1 Lachnospiraceae bacterium OF09-6 | reverse complement strand
AATGACGTGGATGTAATGTATAGATCATTTCTTCATAATAGTCAGTAAAGATTTTCTGTAAGATATTCATAAGAGTATTATGAAGGAAAATGAAGCAAAAAGAAACCCCTTATCCCCTCAAGATTGAGGGGCAGGGGAGTTGAAGTGTCGAAGACACTTTTTTACATCACGCCATTGCTGCATGTACTGGCAGTTTTATTTGTTATGAAATATATATTCTTATAAATGGGCTGCAAAGGACCAAAAAAAGCGACATCCCGGTCAGGGGTGCCGCTTTTTTGGTACGTAACCTGGTGGTTACATACAATCACCAGAAACAGCGTCAGCTGCCTCTGGTGATGAGAAAGAGAGTATATTATAACTATCTGTGAAATAGATGTTTGATAAAGGAAAGAAGACTGAATCGATCTGAATTCATATAATCATTTACAAAATTGTCACAGTACATATAACGCTCTGTGCGAATCCATTCTGGCATGGAAAGTGTGTCCATGGAATTAGTATAAGTAGTGAATCTCATAATTCTCGCCTCCTTGTATTGTTTATCAGGAATGTTTGTATTTCCTTGATGTAATTATATTTTAGCACAAAAAATAAAAAATCATATGGCTTATAACTCTAAAAATGTAGCCTATATTATGTGCTGAAAGCACAAAAAACGAGACACGATAAACAAATTATGATAGAATAAAAAAGAGAAGTATACAGACGTTACCGAAACGGGAAAAGGAGTGAACAACGTGAGCTTTACCATTGAGGATATGATGCTGACATCAGAGAAACAATATGATATGAAGTTCCTGGCGGGAAGAAATGGCTGGTCTAATTCGATCAGCTGGGTGCACTTACTGGAAGGTACCACGATTATACAGAATTTTTGGGGAAAGGAGCTGGCAGTAACCACAGGACTTGGGTTCCCGGAGCTTATCGATTGGATGCATCTGGCAAAGGAGTTGGTACGTCACCATTCTGCCGGCCTGATAGTGAATGTAGGACAATATATTTTGGAGATTCCGGATGAACTGAAGCAGTATTGTGACGAAAATGATCTGCCGCTTCTGACGGTTCCCTGGGAAGTGCATTTGTCAGATATGATCAAAGATTTCAGCATCCGGGTGTTTTTGCAGGACAGTGCAGACGAACAGATTGTGTCAGCGTTGATTTCAGCGATCGAGGCACCGGATAATCAGGATGCATACCGAAAAGAATTGCTGCCTTACTTTGATGTGGATGGCAGCTTTCAGGTGATGCTTTTTACCTGCGAAGGACTGGATGCGATGGACACAGTGAACGTAAGAAACTGTCCTATCGGATTCAGGTATATCTGGAGGAAATTACTCATAACGCCAGTTTTTTCTATTATAATTCAGATTTTGTGCTGGTGGCGAATGCAGTTCCAGAAGCTTTATGCAAAGATTGGCTGAAGGAACGGTGCGCAGAGCGGAAAAACGAATGCCGGGATTGTCACTTTATGTGGGGATTGGCAGTCTGCGCATGGATATTTCACAGATGTCAGTCAGCTATTATCGGGCCAGAGCAGCAGCCAGAATCGCTATGAAAGAGAAGTGCTCTGTAGTGCAATTTGATGAGTGTGGTCTGAACCGTCTGCTGTATATGACTTCAGATCCGGATATTTTAAGAGAAATGGAAGAGGAGACACTGGCAGCACTGGAAGCATATGATGCAAAACATCATGCCAGTTATGTGGAAACGCTGGAATGCTATCTCAGGCATAATGGGAGTATTCAGGCGGTGGCAGAAGAGATGTATACCCATCGCAATACGGTATTATACCGTATCGGAAATATCAAAAAACTACTGAATACCAGTCTGGAGACACCGGAAGAGAGGCTGCCCTATCAGATTGCATTTTATATACGAAAGATGTAGGAATAGAACTTGCGGTGACAGAAAAACTCTTTTATAATGAAGCCTGTAGCGATAGACAGGAAGGGCAGAGAAGAAAACTTCCTGTCTGTTCATTCGGCAAAGGAGAGACAGATATGGAGATCAGAGAAGAAGTCAGAAAAGTGAAAGCGGCAGCACCTCAGATGGCTGCATTATCGGAAACTCAGAGAAATCAGGCGTTGCAGGCAGTATCTGATGCATTAGCTGCCAGAAAAGAAGAGATTTTTGCGGCAAATGAGGAAGACAGAAGGCAGGCAGAAAAAGAAGGAATCGCGGCTCCGGTATTGAAACGCCTGAAGTTTGATGAAGGAAAGCTTCATGATGTGACAGAAGGCATTCATGACCTGATCGGATTAAAGGATCCATTGCGTCAGACGCAGCTGGCCAGGGAATTGGATGAGGGACTGACTCTTTATCGTGTTACCTGCCAATAGGCGTGATTGGAGTCATTTTTGAAGCCAGACCGGATGCGCTGGTGCAGATTTCCGCTTTGTGTATCAAGAGTGGAAACTGCGTGATTTTGAAGGGTGGCAGTGAAGCACTCAGAACCAATAAGATTTTATTTCAGATTATACAGAAAGCTGCACTGGAGGCTGGACTGCCAGAGCATAGTATGCTGCTTCTGGAAGCCAGATCGGAGATCAGCGAACTCCTGGACTGTTATGGATATGTAGATTTGTTGATTCCAAGGGGCTCAAATCAGTTTGTACAGTATATTATGAATCATACCAGAATTCCGGTTATGGGACATGCAGATGGAATCTGTCATATTTATGTGGACAAAGAGGCAGATCTGAAAAAAGCAATACCAGTGATTCTCGATGCCAAGACGCAGTACGTGTCTGCCTGCAATGCGGTAGAGACACTGCTGATTCACAGGGCGATAGCGGAAAAATTCCTGCCGGAACTGGCAAAGGAATTGAAAGCACATGAGGTAGAATTGAAAGGTACCAGAGAAGTGCAGGAGCTGACAGGATGCGTAGAGGCAACGGAAGAGGATAACCGGAAAGAATATCTGGATTATATTGTATCGGCCAAAATAGTAGATTCTATTCAGGAGGCGATTGATCATATTAATACTTATGGATCACATCACACAGATTGTATCCTGACAGAAGACAGCGGGGCAGCAGAAGAATTTATGATGCTGGTGGATTCAGCGGGTGTTTATCAGAACTGTTCTACTCGATTTGCAGATGGTTACCGTTACGGATTTGGAGCAGAGGTGGGAATCAGTACGGGAAAACTGCATGCCAGAGGACCGGTGGGCCTGGAAGGCCTGGTCAGCTACAAGTATAAATTATTTGGAAATGGACATGTGGTAGGAGACTATGCCAGCGGAAAAAGAACGTTTCATTTTAAAGATCTATAGAATCCCAAGTGACAGGAACAGTAAAGGAGTATGAAGATAATATGGGAGAACAGTTAACGGAAAGCGATGTGAAAAAGATTCAGGAAGAGATCGAATATCGCAAACTGGTTGTGCGAAAAGAAGCACTGGAAGCAGTGAAAGAGGCCAGAGCGCAGGGAGACCTCAGTGAGAATTTTGAATATCATGCCGCTAAAAAGGATAAGAATATTAATGAGAGTCGTATTCGTTATCTGGAGAGAATGCTGAAAAATGCAAGAATCGTGTCAGATCAGTCACGTTCTGATGAAGTGGGATTAAATAATACAGTAGAAGTATATTTTGAAGATGAAGACGAGACAGAAACTTATAAGCTGGTGACCTCTATTCGAGGAAATTCCATGAAAGGAATGATCAGTATTGAATCTCCTCTTGGAAAAGCGATCTGTGGACATAAAGTGGGAGATCGGGTACTGGTAAAGATCAATGAAAATGCAGGATATTATGTAGAGATCAAAGCAATCAGTAAAGAAAATGATGACAGTCAGGATGAGATCCGTCGATTCTGAAAAACAGTAAATATGACGAAAAGGTATGCCTGAAATCCTTACAAAAAAATATGAAAAACACCTTTCTTTTTTGTTAAAATTGGTGTATGATAGTAAAAGATATACTATGTATTGGGGTGAACGGTATGATTTCTAATCAAATATTGCAGAATACGGTAGAAGGTTTGAAACAGATCAGCAGAGTGGAATTGGGGATTATTGACACAGAGGGAAATGTACTGGCAGCTACATTCCCGGAGGCAGGAGATTTTTCAGAGCCTGCAAGAATTTTTGCAAATTCGCCTGCAGACAGCCAGGAAGTGCAGGGGTACCAGTTCTTTAAGGTATATGATGAGACTCAGCTGGAATATATCCTTCTCGCAAGTGGAAGTACAGATGATACTTATATGATCGGCAAGATGGCAGCATTTCAGATACAGGGGTTGCTGGTTGCTTATAAAGAAAGATTTGATAAGGATAACTTTATCAAGAATCTGTTATTGGATAACCTGCTGCTGATTGATATCTATAACAGAGCAAAAAAGCTCCATATTAATACAGATTCCAGAAGAGTGGTATTTATATTGGAGACAAATCATGAAAAAGATACAGTATCCATGGAGAGTATTCGGACGAACCTGGGGAATCGTTCCGGCGATTTTATCACAGCGGTAGATGAGAAGAGCATTATTGTGGTAAAGGAACTGGAAGAGTCTGATGGTAATGAAGAACTGGAGCAGACTGCTCGTATGATTATCAGCAGTCTGGAATCGGAGTTAAGAGAGATCGCACATGTGGCCTATGGTACGGTGGTGAATGAGATTAAGGAAGTCTCCAGATCTTATAAAGAGGCACGCATGGCACTGGATGTGGGAAAAATCTTTTTTGATGAGAGAAATGTGATTGCCTATAGTTCATTGGGAATTGGACGGCTGATCTATCAGCTGCCGATACCACTTTGCAAAATGTTTATCAAAGAAATCTTTGGTGGAAAATCGACAGATGATTTTGATGAAGAGACATTGACAACGATTAATAAATTCTTCGAGAACAGTTTGAATGTATCTGAGACATCCAGACAGTTGTATATTCATAGAAATACACTGGTATACCGTCTGGATAAACTTCAGAAGAGTACAGGACTGGATCTGAGAGTATTCGAGGATGCAATCACATTTAAGATTGCACTGATGGTTGTAAAATATATGAAGTATATGGAGACCACAGATTTTTAGGTAAAAAGAAAAGAAACGGGGGTTTGAGTATGGGAGCATACCAGACCCTCTTGTTTTTTATGGAAAGGAGTATATATGGAACAGAAAAATGAAAATGAAAAGTTTATGAAGGGACTTTTCTGTGGAGTCTTTCTGGTACTGATCTGTATGGCGGGATGTTTGCTGCATCTGCAGTGGAAGATGACCAGACGCGCAGCAGTCAGTACAGACTCAGAGAAGACAGAGACTTTGGATATGAATCTGAGTCAGGTAAAGAAAAAGACAGGAGAGATCGAAGAACTGATCAATGCCTATTATCTGGATGAAATAGATGGACAGAAAGTGGAGGATACGATGTATACCGGAATGGTGGCCGGTCTGGAGGATCCCTATTCCGTTTATTATTCAAAGGAAGAACTGGAGAGTATGGAGGAATCCATATCAGGAGCTTATTCTGGCATAGGAGCTACCCTTACCCAGGATCCGGATACCGGAGAACTGTCAGTCGTATCCTGCTTTGACGGAACACCGGCTCAGGAAGCAGGGCTGCAGCCAGGCGATGTGATCACCGGTTGGAATGGAAAGTCCGTAGAAGGAATGGAACTTTCGGAACTGGTATCGAAGATTAAGACGGATCCGGAGGAGCAACTGACTCTGGAAATAGAGCGGGATGGTGAGACTCTGGAGGTGGAACTGACCAGGCGGGAAGTACAGATCCCGACAGTGGAATATGAGATGTTGGATAACCAGATTGGTTATATCAGGCTGGTGGAATTTGATGAAGTGACGGCAGACCAGTTTAAGGAGGCCCTTGAGGATCTGGAGAACCAGAATATGGAAAAGCTGATCATTGATGTGCGGAACAATCCAGGCGGTGTGCTGCAGGTAGTGTGTGATATGCTGGATCAGCTTCTGCCGGAAGGTCTGATTGTTTATACGGAAGATAAGAACGGGAATCGGAAAGAGTATACGTCAGACGAAGAACATCAATTTACCAAACCGCTGGCGGTATTGGCAAATGAGAACAGTGCCAGTGCTTCAGAGATCTTTGCCGGAGCAATTCAGGATTATGGAATTGGAACCATTGTTGGAACTACAACTTTTGGAAAGGGAATTGTACAGAGAACCTTTTATCTGTCAGATGGCACGGGAGTGAAACTGACAGTGGCGAAATATTACACACCAAAAGGGCATGATATACACAAAAAAGGTATCACACCGGACGTGGAGATAGAATTAGATGAGGAGCTGAAAAATCAGTCCAGTATCAGTCATGAAGAAGACAATCAGCTTCAAAAGGCGATTGAGGTTCTTCAGGAAGAGAAGTAGCAGAGGAAAGAAATCTCTGGCAAAAATCTGCTTCAGCCATGGCGATAAGAGCAAGTGCCCGTGCAAGTTCCTGATCTGTAAAAGTATGATCCATAATATACCTCCTGTTATGATGTTTTCTTCTAATTTTATTTTAGACATTCAGTGTCTAAAAGTAAAGGAGAGATCAAAGAATAATAGAAATCAATTGGGATGGATTAATCGAAATAGTAAATAGATTTAATGATTAAGTATCATTATGAGACAGCGGGTTTTTGGTTGACAAACAAAAATGCCGCTGTTATGATTTTTTCAGAGCAAAGGCGTTCGACCACAGGTGTAGAATGCCTTTTTTCATATAAAAAAGGATATAGAACATTGGAGGAGTGATTATTTATGAAGTATACCAGAGAAGATATTGTTCGCATGGTAGAAGAAGAAGACGTGGAATTTATCCGTCTGCAGTTTACGGATATTTTCGGAACCATGAAAAATATTGCCATTACGGCAAGTCAGCTGGAGAAAGCACTGGATAATCAGTGTATGTTTGATGGATCTTCGATTGAAGGGTTTGTAAGGATCGAAGAATCTGATATGTATCTGCATCCGGATCTGGATACGTTTACCATTTTTCCATGGCGACCACAGCAGGGAAAGGTGGCCAGACTGATCTGTGACGTTTATCGACCGGATGGTACGCCATTTGAAGGAGATCCTCGCTATGTGCTGAAGAAAGTGATCAAAGAGGCAGCAGATATGGGATATCAGTTTGATGTAGGACCGGAATGTGAATTTTTTCTGTATCATCTGGATGATAACGGCCAGCCAACGACTATCACTCATGAGAAGGCGGGCTATTTTGACCTGGGTCCGGTGGATCTTGGGGAAAACGCCAGACGAGATATGGTGATGACACTGGAAGACGTGGGAATCAGAATCGAGGCGTCCCATCATGAAGTGGCACCTGCTCAGCATGAAATCGACCTGAAGTATGGAGATGCATTGACGATAGCAGATAGTCTGATGACCTTTAAACTGGCGGTAAAGACTATCGCCAAGCGCCACGGTCTGCATGCATCCTTTATGCCGAAACCGAAGCAGAATATCAATGGATCTGGTATGCACATTAATATGTCTTTATCCAAAGATGGAGTAAATATCTTTGCGGATTCGGAAGACGAGAAAGAATTAAGCCAGGAAGCCTATTATTTCATGGGTGGACTGCTGAAATATATGAAGGGAATAGCGGCAATTACCAACCCGCTGATCAATTCTTATAAACGTCTGGTTCCAGGATATGAAGCACCGGTTTATATTGCCTGGTCCGCTCAGAACCGTACTCCTCTGATCCGTATTCCAGTGACAAGGGGGGAAGGACAACGCATAGAACTGAGAAGTCCTGATCCGGCCAGCAATCCATATCTGGTGCTGGCAGTCTGCCTGGCAGCAGGACTGGATGGCATTAAGAATAAGATTGAGCCACCAGCCAGTGTAAATAGTAATATCTATGAACTGACAGAAGAAGAGAAGAAAAAAATCGGTCTGGAACGTCTGCCTGAGAATTTGAGTGAGGCAGTAGAAGAACTGGAAAAGAGTGAATTTATCTGCCAGATTCTTGGAGAACATATTGTAAAGAATTTCTGCAAGGCCAAAAAAGCAGAATGGGAAGAATATACGAATCAGGTAACCCAGTGGGAACTGGATCAGTATCTTTACAGAATCTGACAGCCCTGTTTTGGAAACTCAAGTCGAGCTGAAGTGAGACATGACTTTACAATAACAGGAGGTGCGTAAAAATGGCCAGTATCATTGTGGCTTTCCCAAAAGCGGAAGATGCGAAAAATATCAGGAATATTATCGTACGCAATGGATACCAGGTAGCAGCCGTCTGTGTCAGCGGGGCACAGGTACTGCAGGCCGCCGACAATCTGGGAGAAGGTATGGTCATCTGCAGTTATCGTTTCCGGGATATGCAGTATGATTATCTGAAAGAGTGCCTTCCCAGAGATTTTGAAATGCTTCTGGTTGCATCTGAGGGAATTCTGGATACCTGTGTGGCTCCGGATATTGTGCGGCTTTGCCTGCCGCTGAAGGTACATGATCTGATGGATACCATAGAGTTCATGCAGGCAGCGATCATCCGCAGGCAGAAAAAGAAGAAAAAGATGCCGAAGGTGAGATCTGAAAAAGAGCAGAAAATGATTGATGCAGCAAAGAAATTGTTGATGGATCGGAACAGTATGACAGAGGAGGAGGCACATCGCTATATGCAGAAATGCAGCATGGACAGCGGAACCAATCTGGTAGAGACGGCGGAAATGGTATTTGCATTGATGACGAATTAAAAGGAGATAAACAATTATGAAATTTACAAAAATGCATGGAATCGGAAATGATTATGTATATGTAAATTGTTTTAAAGAGACGGTAGAGCACCCGTCCGAAATGGCGATCAAAGTCAGTGACAGGCATTTTGGCATCGGTTCAGACGGACTGATTCTGATCAAACCATCTGAAGTGGCTGATGGAAAAATGGAAATGTATAACGCAGACGGATCTCAGGGAGCTATGTGCGGAAATGGAATCCGTTGTGTGGCCAAATATATGTATGACTATGGAATTACCGATAAGACCAGCATCAGTGTGGAAACCAAAAGTGGAATCAAATATCTGGATCTGACGATCAAAGATGGAAAAGTAGATACTGTAAAAGTTAATATGGGAACACCGATATTAAAGGCTGTTGATATACCGGTACGTTCTGAAAAAGAGCAGGTGATCGATGAGCCGGTCATGGTGGATAGAAAAGAATGGAAGATTACCTGTGTATCCATGGGCAATCCTCATGCCATCACTTACATAGATGATGTGAAGAATCTGGAAATTGAGAAGATCGGTCCGAAATTTGAGAATCATGAGATCTTCCCGGATCGTGTAAATACAGAATTTGTTCGTGTGATTGACCGGAATACTGTGGAGATGCGCGTCTGGGAGCGAGGCTCAGGAGAGACACTGGCCTGTGGAACCGGAGCCTGCGCCGTAGCAGTATCATCCATTCTGAATGGACTGACAGAAGAGGAAGTTACGGTTAAGCTTCTTGGTGGTGATCTGAAGATCTTCTGGGATCGGACTGAAAATAAAGTTTATATGACTGGAAGTGCCACAACGGTATTTGACGGAGAGATTGACCTTTAAGAAAATATGCAGCTGTTTGCAGAATGCGACAGTGAAGTGTAACATAGATAAAATTTCAGGAGAAAAAGACAATGGTAAAAGTTAATGACAATTATTTAAAACTGCCAGGCAGTTATCTGTTTTCTACAATCGGCAAAAAAGTAGCAGCATTTTCCACTGAGCATCCGGATAAAAAAATCATTCGTCTGGGGATCGGAGATGTAACCCAGCCTCTGGCTCCGGCCATTATCACGGCGCTTCACGGTGCAGTAGATGAGATGGCAGACGCAGCTACCTTCCATGGTTATGCACCGGATCTGGGCTATGAATTCTTAAGAAATGCTATTGCAAAAAATGATTATCAGGATCGTGGATGTGATATTGCAGCAGATGAGATCTTTGTATCCGATGGAGCAAAGTGTGACTCCTCTAACATTCAGGAAATTTTCAGTCTGGACAATAAGATCGCCGTGTGTGATCCAGTTTATCCGGTTTATGTGGACTCCAACGTTATGGCTGGCAGAACCGGGACATGGGATCCAAAGACGGAGACCTGGAGTGATGTGATCTATATGCCGTGTACCGCAGAGAACGACTTTGCACCGGAACTGCCAAAGGAGACGCCGGATCTGATTTACCTTTGTTTCCCGAATAACCCGACTGGTTCTACCATCACGAAAGACCAGCTGCAGGTATGGATAGATTATGCCAATAAAGTGGGGGCCATCATTATCTATGATGCCGCCTATGAAGCTTATATTTCCGAAGAAAATGTACCACATTCCATCTATGAATGTGAGGGAGCCAGAACCTGTGCCATTGAGCTGCGCAGTTTTTCCAAAAATGCCGGATTTACCGGAGTACGTCTGGGATTTACCGTAATCCCAAAAGAATTAAAGGCAGGAGAGACCAATCTGCATCCTCTCTGGGCGAGAAGACATGGCACCAAGTATAACGGTGCACCATACATCGTTCAGAGAGCCGGAGAAGCCGTTTATTCACCGGAAGGAAAGGTTCAGTTGAAAGAGCAGGTAGCTTATTACATGAATAATGCCAAAGTTATCTATGAAGGTCTGAAATCTGCAGGCTATACAGTATCCGGTGGTGTGAATGCGCCATATATCTGGCTGAAAACCCCAGACAAGATGACCTCCTGGGAATTCTTTGATTATCTGCTGGAAAAGGCAAATGTCGTAGGTACTCCTGGATCTGGGTTTGGACCAAGTGGAGAAGGATATTTCCGTCTGACTGCATTTGGCAGCTACGACAATACGGTAGAGGCCATTGAACGAATGAAAGCATTATAAGAACGCTTGTATAATTTTCATAATCTGTTATACTAAGATTTTAGGAAATACGAGGAGGATATGGACATGGACAACCTGATTATTCCGGAAGATTACGCTTCAGCTTTGAACCTGCATGACACACAGGTAGCGATCAAAGTAGTAAAAGATTATTTTCAGAAGGCACTGACCACCAGACTGAATCTTCTGCGTGTGACAGCACCATTATTTGTTACACCGCAGTCTGGTCTGAATGATAACTTAAATGGCGTAGAACGTCCGGTATCATTTGGAATCAAAGAGCAGAACGATGCCCAGGCAGAGATTGTACATTCCCTGGCAAAGTGGAAACGTTATGCGTTAAAGAAATATGGTTTTTCTCATGGGGAAGGTCTTTATACCGATATGAATGCTATCCGCAGAGATGAAGATACGGACAATATTCATTCCATCTATGTGGATCAGTGGGACTGGGAGAAGATCATCTACAAAGAAGAACGCAATGTGGAAACGTTGAAAAATGTAGTAAAAAATGTGTATAAGGCGTTAAAAGCTACAGAGACCTATATGTCTCTGCAGTATGATTATATTGAGGAGATTCTGCCAAAGGATATCTTCTTTATCACCACGCAGGAGCTGGAAGACATGTATCCGGACTGTACTCCGAAGGAACGGGAATACAAAATCACCAAGTTAAAAGGTGCCGTATTTATCATGCAGATCGGCGGCAAGCTGGCATCTGGAGAAAAGCATGACGGACGTGCCCCGGACTACGATGACTGGTCCCTGAACGGAGATATCATCGTATACTATCCGGTGCTGGACATTGCACTGGAATTATCCTCCATGGGTATCCGTGTAGACGAAGAGGCTCTGTTAAAACAGCTGGATGAAGCCGGCTGCCCGGAAAGAAAAGAGCTGCCATTCCAGAAAGCCATCCTGGATGGAAAGTTGCCATACACTATCGGAGGCGGTATCGGCCAGTCCCGAATCTGTATGTTCTACTTAAGAAAAGCACATATCGGCGAGGTACAGGCATCTCTGTGGCCAGAAGATGTGACAGAAGAAGCAAAAAAGGTTGGAATACAGCTACTGTAGCCATTGGGGACGGTGTTTTCTGGCTTTATGACTGTCCCTTTTGGCAATAAAATTAAAAAAGACTGTGGGATTTCAGAAATGAGATCCTATGGTCTTTTTGCTATGGTGACAGTGTCTTTCGACTTTTTTCCTGTCCTCTTTGGAAATGGAGTTATTGAATTTACGTTTACATTTAGTTAAAGATACCTTATAGAAACAACATAAAACAGAAGATGAAAATATGGCAAAAAGATGCAAATAATATACAAAAAGTTGCTTGATAAACACACCAATGTGTGATAATACAGGCTATGAATTCACTGGAAAAATCGCCCTTCACGTGTTAGACTTATCTTGTCTGGAGCAGGTGGCGGAAGAAGAACGAAACAGTTCATTGTACCATTGGGCCTGCGTATTTAAGGCGAAAACATGGAAGGAGGTTCTTGCGGTGGCAGAACAGTCAGAATCCATTAAAAAGGCAGTTGTAGCCTTACGAGAGCTATCAGAAGACGAAAAAATCCGCCTGCAGTGCGAAGCCAGAGAACGTTATCAGATGGACTGGCAGAGTTCCATGAGATCTAGCAGGGAAAAAGGTGAATTGAAAAAAGCACAGGAAGTAGCATTAGCACTTGCAAAAAGAAAAATGTCTGTCGAAGAGATAGTTCAGATCGTGGGTGTAGATGAAATAAAAATTAAAGAATGGATAAATCAGGAGAACAGATAAAGTTTTATAATAAGTCTCTTGCATTATACTCATGCATTTTTTTCATTAAATATAGACTTGTAATTTACAAATCACTGTGTTAATATGACTGACATAAATGAGATGTAAAGCAATGAAGGAGACTCCGGCAGAGGAACCTGACAGGAATACAGCGTCACCGACTGAGAACGCTGTTTAGGGGAATCACCAATGGGGAACACTCTGGAGCAGACCGGTTGAACAGATCTGGTATTCAGACAAGTAAGTCGGTACGTGGTACGCGTTAAGTACAAAAGTGGCATGCAAAGGCGCGTGCAACTGCGGGTGGCACCGCGGCTATATGAGAATATACCGTCCCGGAACAGGAATGAGAGTTTCTGTTCCGGGACTTTTTGTATTTCCAGCGGATCAAGGATCCAATACGATTCGTGGAAATATAATACGAAAAGGAAGGAGCATGAACATGGAATATGTAAGTGGAGTAATCAAAAAAGAAACAAAAGAGATCAGTGAATTAGTGAAGCCGGAACTGGTAGGTCAGACGGTAAAAGTAAACGGTGCTGTGCATGTCATTCGTGATATGGGAGAGATTGCCTTTGTGATTTTACGAAAAAGAGAAGGTCTTCTTCAGTGTGTCTATGAGGCGGGAAAGGTGAATGTACCGCTTTCCGAGATCAAAGAGGGTACCACTCTGGAGGTTACCGGAACGGTCAAAGAGGAAGAAAAGGCACCTCATGGTATTGAGATCCGTATGACAGATGTGACGATTCTGGGACAGCCAGCCGAAGCGATGCCACTGGCCATCTCAAAATGGAAGATGAACGCATCTCTGGATGCAAAACTGAATATGCGTGCGATTTCCCTTCGGAATATCCGTGAACGTGCCAAATTTAAGATTCAGGAAGGCATCGAACGAGGCTTCCGTGAATTTTTATACGAGCAGGGATTTACAGAGATTCGTACCGCAAAGATTGGTGCAAGAGGAGCAGAAGGCGGGGCAAACCTGTTCCGCCTGGATTATTTCCACAAGCCTGCAGTACTGGCCCAGAGCCCACAGTTCTACAAACAGATGATGGTGGGCGTATATGATCGTGTATTTGAGACCGGTCCGGTATTCCGAGCAGAAAAACACAACACCAAGCGCCATTTAAATGAATACACCAGCCTGGATTTTGAAATGGGTTATATCGACAGTTTCCTGGATATCTGTGGTATGGAGACCGGATTCTTACAGTACACGATGAAGTTCCTTCAGGAACATTACAGCGAAGAACTGAAGATCCTGGATGTCACCCTTCCAAAGACAGACAACATCCCAATGGTACGCTTTGATGATGCCAAACGAATGGTATCGGAAAAATACAACAGACGAATCAAGAACCCATACGATCTGGAACCGGAAGAAGAAGCCCTGATTGGTCAGCTCTTTAAAGAAGATTACGATGCAGATTTTGTATTTGTTACCCATTATCCATCGAAAAAACGTCCGTTCTATGCAATGGATGACCCGGCAGATCCGAAATTTACCTTAAGCTTTGACCTGCTGTTCCACGGAATGGAGATCACCACAGGCGGTCAGCGTATTCACGATTACCAGATGCTGCTGGATAAGATCGCAGCAAGAGGAATGACCACAGAAGGTATGGACTCCTATCTGGAGGCCTTCAAACACGGCATGCCGCCTCACGGAGGACTGGGAATCGGACTGGAGAGACTTACCATGAAGCTGGTAGGAGAAGACAACGTCAGAGAGACCACACTGTTCCCAAGAGATCTATCCAGACTGGAGCCATAGAAAATATGAAATGAAGAATTTCAGTGAGCATGCAAAGTTATCAGTAAAAAGTGAGGAGCGACAATTATGGCAAATATCATTTCCGATGAAACAATGGAATATGTAGGCATTCTGGCGAAGCTGGAATTGTCCGAAGAAGAAAAAGAACAGGCAAAAAAAGATATGGAAACCATGTTGGATTATATTGATCAGTTAAATGAACTGGACACCACAGGGGTGGAGCCAATGTCCCATGTATTTCCGGTACACAACGTATTCCGGGAGGATGTGGTGACAAATGGTGATGACAGCGAGAATATGCTGAAGAATGCCCCGGCAAAGAAGGACGGCGCATTTATGGTCCCAAAGACGGTGGAGTAAAGGAGAATGGAATATGGGATTACTGGATGATACAGCGGTAGAGCTGGGAAAGAAAATAAAATCCGGAGAAGTGACCGTAAAGGAAGCGGTCACCGCTTGTCTGGATCAGATTGAAAAAGCAGAAAGCACCATTCATGCCTATGTGACTATTGACAGAGAGGGCGCCCTGAAAAAAGCGGAAGAAGTGCAGAAAAAGATCGATGAAGGTGAACTGACCGGGCCTCTGGCCGGAGTGCCGGTGGCCATCAAGGATAATATGTGTATCGCAGGAATGCGTACCACCTGCAGTTCCAAAATACTGGATAACTTTGTACCAACCTATACCGCAGAGGCCGTAAAGAATCTGGAACAGGCTGGTGCGGTCATTCTTGGAAAAACGAACATGGACGAATTCGCCATGGGAAGTACCACAGAGACTTCAGCCTATGGAGTGACAAGGAATCCATGGGATCCGGAGCATGTGCCGGGAGGATCTTCCGGCGGTTCCTGTGCGGCTGTGGCAGCAGGAGAGTGCTTTTATGCACTGGGCTCTGATACCGGCGGCTCCATTCGTCAGCCAAGCTCTTTCTGCGGCGTGACAGGAATTAAACCAACTTATGGAACCGTCTCCCGTTATGGACTGATCGCCTATGGATCCTCTCTGGATCAGATCGGACCGGTTGGAAAAGATGTAACTGACTGTGCTACAATTCTGGAAGTGATTGCTTCCCATGACAAAAAAGACAGTACTTCTCTGGAACGTACAGATTGTGATTTTACATCAGCTCTGGTAAAAGATGTAAAAGGCATGAAGATCGGTATTCCAAAAGACTATCTGGGGAAAGGCCTGGATTCGGAAGTAAAAGAAGCAGTTCTGGCAGCAGCAAAAGTGTTGGAAGAAGCCGGAGCTATCGTGGAGGAGTTTGATTTAAGTCTGGTGGATTATGCGATTCCGGCTTATTACACGATCGCAGCAGCAGAAGCCAGCTCCAACCTGGAACGTTTTGATGGTGTGAAGTACGGCTATCGTGCAAAAGAATATGAAGGACTTCACAATATGTACAAAAAGAGCCGTTCTGAAGGATTTGGACCAGAAGTAAAGAGAAGAATTATGCTTGGTTCTTTTGTCTTAAGCTCAGGTTACTACGATGCTTACTATCTGAAAGCACTGCGTACCAAGCACTGATCAAACAGGCCTTTGACGAGGCATTTGCCACTTATGATGTGATTCTGGGACCGGCAGCGCCGACTACGGCACCGAAGCTGGGAGAGAGCCTGGGAGATCCACTGAAGATGTATCTGGGTGATATCTACACCATTTCCTGCAATCTGGCAGGGCTTCCTGGCATGACGGTACCATGCGGTATTGACAGCAAAGGACTGCCGATCGGTGTACAGCTCCTGGGAGACTGTTTCCAGGAAAAGAAAATCATCCGTGCAGCGTACACCTATGAACAGAGCAGACAGGAAAAAATCATTTGCCCGGATATGAGTGAAGTGTTAGAAAAGGCGGTGGAGTAAATGGCAAAGCAATATGAGACAGTCATCGGACTGGAAGTACATGTGGAACTGGCCACAAAGACAAAGATATTCTGCGGTTGTTCTACCGCATTTGGAGGAGCACCGAATACCCATACCTGCCCGGTCTGCACCGGTATGCCAGGTTCGCTTCCAGTATTAAACAAACAGGTAGTAGAGTATGCATTGGCAGTAGGACTGGCAACTAACTGTGAGATCAATCAGTACTGTAAATTTGACCGGAAGAATTATTTCTATCCGGATAATCCACAGAACTACCAGATTTCACAGCTTTATCTGCCGATCTGCCATGATGGAAAAGTGGAGATCGAGACAGCAGCAGGGGAAAAATATATCGGCATTCATGAGATTCATATGGAAGAAGATGCCGGAAAACTGGTACACGATGAATGGGAAGACTGTTCACTGGTAGACTACAACCGAAGCGGTGTGCCGTTGATCGAGATCGTGTCAGAACCGGATATGAGAAGTGCAGAAGAAGTCATTGCTTATCTGGATAAACTGCGTCTGATTATTCAGTATCTGGGAGCTTCTGACTGCAAGCTTCAGGAAGGTTCTATGCGTGCAGATGTGAACCTGTCTGTCCGGGAAGTGGGCGCAGAAAAATTCGGTACCCGTACTGAGATGAAAAATATCAACTCTTTTAAAGCTATTGCCAGGGCCATTGAAGGAGAACGTGCCCGTCAGATTGAACTTCTGGAAATGGGAAAACCTGTGATACAGGAAACCAGACGCTGGGATGATAACAAAGAATATTCTTATGCGATGAGATCTAAGGAAGACGCTCAGGATTATCGTTATTTTCCAGATCCGGATCTGGTACCGATTATCATCAGTGATGAATGGATTGACCGGATCAAGGCAGCACAGCCAGAACTTCGTACGGAAAAACTGGAACGCTATAAGAAGGAATTTGAGATCCCGGATTATGATGCGGAGATCCTTACTTCATCCAAGCATATGGCAGATATTTTTGAAGCCGCAACAGCCATCTGTAAAAAGCCAAAGAAAGTATCTAACTGGCTGATGGTAGAGAATCTGCGTCTGTTAAAAGAAAACGGACAGGATCCGGAAGATATCGCATTTTCCCCGGAGCATCTGGCAGCGCTGGTGGAACTGACAGAAGAAGGTACCATCAACAGCAGTGTAGCCAAAGAGGTATTTGAAAAGATCTTTGAAGAGGATGTAGATCCTGTTGAATACGTAGAGTCCCATGGATTAAAGACAGTGAATGATGAAGGTGCTCTGCGCAGCACCATAGAGGAGATTGTGGCAGCCAATCCACAGTCTGTGGCAGATTATAAGGGTGGCAAGCAGAAAGCCATTGGATTCCTGGTAGGACAGACGATGAAAGCCATGAAAGGAAAAGCAGATCCGGCAGCGGTAAACAAATTATTAAAAGAGATCCTGGATCAGTAAGCCACGCTTTTACTTGTAATTTTCTTTGAGAGTAGATATACTTAGAAACATGGAAAGGAGAGATCCATGAAGAAAAAGTTATCTACTCTTATTTTATGTCTGCTGGCTGTGACGTTTGGAGTGACGGGATGCAGCAGAGCACAGATGAATGCAGAGATTGCAGAGAGCATCGGAACACTGGGAATGTATGAGAACAATGAACCAGTGGAGACTCCGAAGATGAAAGCAGAAAAAGAAATACAGGCAACGAAGCAGGAAGAAAAAGACAATGTCAATGAGCATCTGGAAAAAGCACAGCGACTGGCGGCTTCTTATGATTATACCAATGCCCTGGCAGAACTGGCTGCCATCAATGAGGAATATCAGGATGATGAACAGGTGATCAGTGCCAAGGTGGAATACCAGAGACAGCAGGCAACGCTGACAACTTATGGTGGAGACTTTACACATTTTTCTGTGAAAAGTCTGATTGCGGACAAAGACAGAGCTTTCTCAGATGCAGATATGACTTATTATTATAATAACTGGTCATTGACCATTGATGAATTTGAACAGATCCTGCAGTCCTTATATGACAATAATTATATTCTGATGAGTGTGTATGACCTGGTGGTGGAGGTGGAAAATGAAGACGGAACCGTCAGTTTTGCTCTGAACACACCGACAGTGCCAAATGGAAAAACACCGATTATTTTATCCTTTGCAGAGGCAAACTATTACAGAGATACCAATTACGGTGCATATTCTGATAAAATGGTGCTGGCGGATGACGGCAGTGTCCAGAATGAGTATATCGATGAAGCTGGAAATGTGCAGATTGGGGCTTATGATGTGGTGCCGGTGGTGGATGCATTCGTAGAAGAACACCCGGACTTTTCCTTAAGAGGCGCCAGAGGAATTATCTCGCTGACCGGATATGAAGGTGTTTTTGGATATGATCTGAGTACCGATGCAGAAGCGATCAAAGGAATTGCGGACAGTCTGAAGGAAAATGGCTGGCTGATTGCCTGCAATGGCTACAGCAATGCAATGATGGAAAGTGAAATGGACACCAATGCACTTCAGGAGGATCTGGATAACTGGCAGGAACAAGTGGCATCCCTGGTGGGAGATACGGATCTGTTGTTCTATCCATTTGGGGATTCTGTATCAGCCGGAAGCTATAAGCAGAGTCAGCTATTTGATGCCGGATATCGTTTCTTCTTTAATCTGTGGGCGACCGCAGATTATCTGGAGGTCAACAGTGACTATGTGGTTCAGTCCAGACGTGTGCTGGATGGCTATGATCTGCATTATTATGGGGACAGTATGACAGACTTCTTTGATGCCAGGGCAATTTTGGATCCTGTAAGACCAGATTTTGAGTAGGAGGGACAGTGTATGTACGTAATCAAAAAAGATGGAACAAGGGAAAAGTTTGATGTACAGAAGATTATACGTGCAGTGAATAAATCAGCTGCCAGAGCTATGTACACTTTTTCGGAAGAAGAGACGAAAGAGCTCTGCCGTTATGCCACAGAGCGGGCAGAAGGACTGAAAAAAGAGGGGATTACTATTGCAGAGATGCATAATATTGTGGAAAGCGCCCTGGAGAAAGTGAATCCAGATGTGGCAAAAAGCTATCGGGATTATCGAAATTACAAAGTAGACTTTATTCATATGATGGATGATGTGTATACCAAAAGCCAGTCCATCCGTTATATTGGGGACAAGAGCAATGCTAATACGGACAGTGCTCTGGTTGCAACGAAGCGAAGTCTGATTTTCAATGAACTGAATAAGAATCTGTACCAGAAGTTCTTTATGACCAGAGATGAGCGGCAGGCATGCAAGGATGGCTATATCTATATTCATGACCAGTCAGCAAGACTGGATACGATGAACTGCTGTCTTTTTGATGCCGGCGCCGTATTAAAGGGCGGCTTTGAGATGGGAAATGTCTGGTACAACGAGCCGAAGAGCCTGGATACTGCTTTTGATGTGCTGGGAGATATTGTGTTAAGTACAGCGGCTCAGCAGTATGGTGGATTTACGGTGCCAGAGGTGGATAAGATTCTGGGACCTTATGCAGAAAAAAGCTACGTGAAGCATAAAGAAGAATTTTTAAAATATGTAGATCCATCCTGGACAGGGGGGGAAGAAAAGGCTGAAGAATATGCTATGAATAGCTACGCCGGGAGTTTGATCAGGCTGGCAGGGTATCGAATATAAGTTGAATACAGTAGGTTCTTCTCGTGGAGACTATCCGTTTGTGACCGTGACCATGGGACTTGGTACCAAACGCTTTGAAAAGATGTGTAACATCTCCCTTCTGGAAGTGCACAAGGGAGGACAGGGAAAGCCGGGCAATAAAAAACCGGTTCTGTTCCCAAAGATTGTATTCTTATTTGATGAGAATCTCCATGGACCGGGAAAGATCTGTGAAGATGTATTTGAAGCAGGTATCGACTGTTCTTCAAAGACCATGTATCCAGACTGGCTTTCTCTTACCGGAAAGGGTTATATCTGCGATATGTATAAAAAATATGGCCGTGTCATCAGCCCGATGGGATGCCGTGCGTTCTTAAGCCCGTGGTATGAGAGGGGCGGTATGGAACCGGCAGATGAAGATGACAAGCCGGTCTTTGTGGGAAGATTTAATATTGGAGCAGTGAGTCTTCATCTGCCGATGATTCTGGCAAAAGCAAGACAGGACAGTGTGGACTTTTACGAAGTGCTGGACTATTATCTGGAGATGATTCGTAAGATCCATATCCGTACCTATGATTATCTTGGAAATATGCACGCTTCCACTAATCCACTGGCCTACTGTGAAGGGGGATTTTATGGGGGACATCTGCAGCCGGGAGAACGGATTAAGAAGCTGCTGAAGCCGATGACAGCCTCTTTTGGTATCACCGCACTGAACGAACTGCAGGAGCTGTATAATGGAAAATCCATTGCAGAAGACGGGCAGTTTGCGCTGGAAGTATTGCAGTATATTAATAAAAAAGTCAATGAGTTTAAAAAAGAAGATGGATGGCTCTATGCGATCTATGGAACACCGGCAGAGAGTCTGTGCGGACTGCAGGTAGAGCAGTTCCGTAAGCTTTACGGTATCGTAGAGAATGTATCGGATCGCCCGTATGTGAGCAATAGTTTCCACTGCCATGTGACTGAAAATCTGACTCCGATCGAGAAGCAGGATCTGGAAGGCCGTTTCTGGGAACTGTGCAACGGTGGCAAGATTCAGTATGTGCGTTACCCGATCGACTACAACAAAGAAGCTATCAGAAAATTGGTCTTGCGTGCAATGGAACTGGGGTATTATGAAGGTGTGAACCTGTCCCTGGCCTACTGCGATGACTGTGGCCACCAGGAACTGGACATGGATGTCTGCCCGGTATGTGGATCCAAGAATCTGACTAAGATCGACCGTATGAACGGATATCTGTCCTACAGCCGGGTTCATGGAGACACCAGATTAAACGCTGCAAAAATGGCAGAGATTGCGGAAAGGGTGAGCATGTAAGATGCCAGGGGAGAAAGCCTGAAACCACGATGTGCTTGCACAGGAGTGGTTTTATGGCTTAACGACCCGCCCAAATATGAGCATAAAAGTGGAGCGTAAGCTTCACGATATGCGAATATTGGGTAGGATTGTGAGAGTACGAAGTACGGAGCAATCCGTGTGGCATCTGATAAGTAGAATTGAGAAGAGGTAGGGGGAAGCTATGCCAGGAGAATGTCATGCACACTTGTTTATGAACGGTACAGATTACCGTCAGGCGGTGCGCGATCATAAAAATTCAGTTAACATATCCAAAGTACGGGAAGAACTGACTGCTTATCAGACGAATGGAATTACTTTTGTTCGAGATGGTGGGGATAAATATGGGGTGTCAGAGCTGTCAAGAGAGCTGGCACCAGAATACGGCATTGAGTATCGTACGCCTATCTTTGCCATTCACAGAAAAGGACATTATGGTGGAATCGTAGGAAAAGCGGCTGAGACATTAAAGGAATATGCAGATCTGGTCGCAGAGGTAAAGTGCAGAAAAGGTGATTTTATCAAGATTATGGTTTCCGGTATCATGGAATATGAGGAGTTTGGACGATTAAGTGAACCGGGGCTGGAGGAAGAATGGATCCGGGAGATGATCCATATTGCACATGAAGAAGGTATGGCTGTCATGGTGCATGGCAACGGGCGGGATGCTGTATTGGCAGCAGTAGAAGCAGGGGCAGACAGCATCGAACATGGCAATTATATCGATACGGAATGTCTGGATGCCATGGCAGAAAGTGATTGTGTCTGGGTGCCGACCATTGTGACAACAGGGGCACTGTTGGGGTGTGGCAGATATCCAGAACAGGTACTGGAGCAGATCTATGAAAAAGAATGTGAGAATCTGGCCTATGGCTATGGAAAGGGCGTAAACATAGCAGCAGGAAGTGATGCAGGTGCTTATTTGGTTCCCCATGGAGATGGTATTTTATGGGAAATGAAAATCTTTGTTGAAACTTTAACGAACCTGGGATATAATGAGGCAGGCGTGAAGGAAAGAATCTGGCTGGGAGAAAGTCAGATCCGGGAACACTTCTGCAAAAAATAAGAATGGAGATGCAATTATTATGAAGATTTTATTTTTCGGAACGAAAAGCTATGATAAACAATTTTTTAATGAAACATGGAAGGAAAAAGCATACGAACAGATCGAAATCGATTATGTAGACGTGCTTCTGACACCAGATACAGCCAGACTGGCACATGGATATGATGCGGTCTGTGCTTTTGTAAATATGGATCTGAGCACACCTGCTATCGAGACGCTGGCACAGTGCGGCGTGAAGCTGATTCTGATGCGCTGTGCAGGATTTAATAATGTAGATCTGAAGACCGCGCAGAAAAAGGGTATCACTGTTATGCGTGTACCTGGTTATTCACCGGAAGCAGTCGCAGAACATGCGATGGCACTGGCTCTGACAGCAAACCGTCATACACACAAAGCTTACGTAAGAGTTCGTGAAAATGACTTCAGTCTTGGCGGACTGATGGGTGTGGTACTGCATGGAAAGACAGCAGGTATCGTGGGAACCGGTAAGATTGGTGCAGCTATGGCCCGCATCTGTCATGGATTTGGCATGAAAGTTCTGGCATATGATGTTTATCAGAATCCGGATCTGGATTTTGCAGAATACGTGGATCTGGATACCCTTCTTGCACAGTCGGATCTGATCTCTCTGCACTGCCCATTGATGGAATCTACACATCACATGATCAATATCGATACAATTAATAAAATGAAAGATGGTGTCATTCTGGTCAACACTTCCAGAGGTGGTCTGATCAAGACAGATGATCTGATTCAGGGAATCCGTGAAGGTAAGTTCTTCGCTGTCGGACTGGATGTATATGAAGAAGAAAATGCCAACGTATACGAAGACCGTTCCGATCAGATTCTGGAACACTCTACTGTAGCCAGACTGCTCAACTTCCCGAACGTTATGGTAACCTCACATCAGGGATTCTTCGCAAGAGAAGCACTGCAGGCCATCAGTAAGACAACTATGGACAATGCACTGGCCTTCATGGAAGGAAGAAAGAACGGAAACGAAGTAACAGTATAATAGAATAGATAAACAGAGAAAAAGCATCTACAGCAAGTGGGTGCTTTTTTACAGCCCGTTTTCCTGTCGAAATGCTGTCGGTGAAATTCCATAATAGGTCCGGAAGGCTTTACTGAAGTAATTATTGTCTGCATAGCCTACTCGCTGGGCGATTTCCTGAATCTTGATTTCAGGATTCAGAAGCAGCTCCCGGGCACGTTCCATGCGTACCTGAAGAACATATTCATAGATGCCGCAGTGATATCTGGCTTTGAACTGGCGGGTCAGATATTCTTTGGAAAAGAAATATTTGTCGGCAAACTGGGAGATCTTAATGTTGCTGCTATAGTGATTGTCGATATAATCATGGATGATCGTGGTGACGGTATCGGAGTCCAGATTGGTTTCTTCTTTTCTGGCATCAGCAGGTGTGAAACCAGGACAGAGGGATTCCACTGCCCGCTGGATGGCGGTATTCAGATCTGTTTCCACGATAGGTTTTAACAGATAGTCCATGACACCATAACGGATCGCCTGCTGTGCATAGGAAAAATCATCATATCCGCTGATAATGATAAAACAACTGTCCGGGAATTCTGCTGAGGCAGTTTTTAAAAATGCGATGCCATCCATAATCGGCATAGACATATCGACAAATACCAGATCTGGATGGATTTCTCGCATAATTGTCAATGCTTCTTTTCCATTAGAGGCCATAAGAGGCGGTTCAATCTGAAAATGAGACCATTTTCCAAGTTTACTGATGGCAATTCGAACTGGTTTTTCATCGTCAATAATCAACGCTTTCCACATGGCAAAAATCCTTCTTTCTGTAAGTCTTAGTTAAAATCAAAATGATCAGGTGCGTTCTGCTGTCACAGGGATGAGCATGGTGATTCGTGTGCCTTCATTTTCTATGCTCTGAATCTCAAGCGTGGCATCCTCTTCGTACAGAAGATGCAGGCGGCTGTTCAGGTTGGCGAGTCCAATTTTTCCTGCGCTGTCTGGATGAAGAAAATTCTGGAAGGAAGCTTTCATCTGTTGAAGCTGGTCTGCGGGAATTCCACATCCATTGTCTGAGACGATGGCACACAGGTATTTATCATGCCGGAGAACTTGAATTGCAATGGTAACAGAGTCTGTCTCCGTTCCCATGCCGTGTAGGATGGCGTTTTCCACCAGAATCTGAATGCTGATCTTCGGAATCATGGCCTGAAGCATTGACTCATCCACATCAAATGCAACATGAAGACGATCTTCCAATCTGGTCTTCTGAAGCAGCACATAGTTTTTGACATAGGTGATCTCGGACTGCAGGGAAACCAAGTCACCGCCTTTGATGGAGTAACGCAGATTGGCGGCCAGCGAAGTGATCATGTCATAGATTTGAGGCTGGTCGTTAACCAGTGCTTCGGTGGCGATCGCCTGCAGCGTATTGTAGAGAAAATGCGGATTTAACTGAGCTTCAGTGCAGCAAGGCGAGAAGTTTTTTCATTGATCTCCGAGAGATAGTTTTGCCGGATCAGACGATCGATATGCCGGACCATATCATTGTAGCTGTCAGCCAGATCACTGATCTCACGGCTGCCACCGATACCGGATACCGGGGAAAAGTTGCCATCTCCGGCCTTTACCATCTGCTGACTCAGTCTGTCCAGAGGACGAGTAGACAGTCGGAGTAAGATATAGATCAATACAGAAACAACAAACCATAAAAGCACACCGGTGAGGATATTGGTGCGCAGGATGGAACGAAGCTGTTGATGAAGGTCGTCCATTGGTAAAAGAGAGAGCAGAGTCAGACCATAAGGTACGCTTTTACAAAGTACGGCCAGATAATCCGTGCCAGCCAGTGAAATGAGAAAGGATTCATTATCAGACAGAGCTGACAGAAGCTTGGAGGAGTCTGTTTTTGCATCCGGTAATACAGAAGTATTTCCAGAATAGAGCAGATCCGTATCACGGTTAAAAATGCAGATAAATTCATTGTGATTCAGATGCTTGCGGTTCAGAGATCTGGCGTAGGAAGTATCCACATCAATGCGGACAACGGCCTGTTGGCTGCGATCCTGAATACGGATCAACGTCTGGTAGAAAGAAAAAAAGCAGTTACGGTTCAGGGAGGGCTCAATGGCATTGTAATATTTCCCGGAAGCGGAAATCGCAGTCCCCTCTTCTTGTGAAAGTGTGGAATCCTGAAGTAAGGTCACATGCTGGGAACTGCCTATCCGGCCATAGGTCTGATTCTGATTGCAAAAATAAATCTGATAACCCTCCAGATCACTGCGAGAAAAATAGCCGGACTGAATCAGCTCTTTGATATTCTTTGCCTGTGAAGGAGTGAAAGAGATCCTGGAATTCAAAGACTGTGTAAACTGGCTGTCATACAATGGCAGCAGGCAGAATGATGTCAGATCCCGGATATACTGTTCCAGATTCTGCATTTCCAGATCCAGAAGCCGGTTAGAAGTAGAGATCTGCTGTTCCATGACATAGTCTTTATTTTTTTTATAATCACGAACCAGAATAAAACTGATTAACAGTGCAGTGACAAGCGTGATCAGCAGTAACAGCTGTGCCCAGAGAGGAATCTTCGTACGTTGTAATCGAATCTTTTTGTTGAAAATATACAAAACAAACACTTCCTTTTCGAAAATAAAAATAGAAATAGTCACTATTTTACCATGAACCGTTCTTGAAATTCCATTTTATTGTTATTTTAACAGATATATACTAAGAATAACAGGAAAAGATGTAAAAATTATACAAAAACAAGAAACGGGGGATGAGGAGGATGCTGAAGTCAAAGCGGAAGCGGAAGGAACTGTTCGATACCGTGCTATATACCATTCCGGCAATTATTCTGGTGACCATGATGATGTATATCCCGTTTATCATGAGTGGATATTACTCACTGACCAGGTGGAACGGAATTGCAAAGGATGCAGAGTTTATCGGACTGGACAATTTTGTAACGATATTCAGTAAGAGTAAGGAGTTCTCCAGTGCCTGATCTTTACCGGGAAATATACTCTGCTGTTTATTATCTTTTCAAACGTGCTGGCATTATTCCTGGCGGTTTGCCTGACCAGGAAATTTAGACTGGCGAATGTGCTGCGTGGCGTATTTTTTATTCCATATATTATGAGCATGACCATTGTCGGATTTATCTGGAAGTTCATCTTTACCCAGGGCTTTTCCAAACTGGCTGAGATGACCGGCTGGGGAGTATGGGACATGAGCTGGCTGGGAGATCCGAAGCTGGCATTTTATTCCGTAGTGCTGGTAGGTGTATGGCAGTCGCTTGGATTCTACATTGTCCTTTATATTGCCGGACTGCAGGCAGTACCATCTGATGTGCTGGAAGCGGCAACGGTGGATGGAGCCAACAGCAGACAGCGGTTTTTCAAGGTGACCCTTCCGTTGCTTGGTCCATCGATGACTACCTGTATCTTTATGTCTCTGACCAATGGACTGAAGGTATTCGATATTATTCTGGCACTGACCAAAGGTGGTCCTGGTGGATCGACTTACAGTGTGACTCTGCAGATCTACAAAGAAGCATTTCAGAATAATAACTACGGGCTTGGATCAGCAGAATCCATTATCTACTTTATTGTGGTACTGGTTGTGACCCAAGTGGTGTTGAAGATCTTCAGCAGCCGGGAAGTGGAACTGTAGGAGGTGGCAGAGAATGAATGTGAAGACAAGAAAAAAAGTGAACAGAGTAGTGTTCTATCTGCTTCTTCTGATTGTGGCAGTGATCTATATCTACCCGGTATTTCTGATGTTTATGAACTCTTTCAAGCCATTTGGAGAGATTGTCAGAGACGCCATAGCGATGCCAACGAAGCCGGAGATCGAGAATTATACCTATGTGATTGACAAGATCAACTATTTTAAACTGTTTGGAAATAACGTGATCATTACGGTGACTGGAATTGCAGGAATTGTCCTGTTCAGTTCAGCAGCAGCCTATATGCTGGATCGGAGAAGAAACCGTTATACCAGAATCGCTCATCTGCTGATCATTACACCGATGCTGATTCCATTTCAGACAATCATGATTACGTTGCTGAAAGCCATGAATGTGATCCATCTTTCTGGAAGTAAGTTGGGACTGGGGGTACAGTATTGGGGATTTGGGATCCCGATGGCAACCTTTATTTTCTATAATTTTATGAAGACGATACCGAGGGAACTAGATGAAAGTGCGAAGATCGATGGGGCATCTACTCATGTGACATTTTTTAAAGTGATTTTTCCACTGCTGAAGTCGGTAACAGTGACGGTAATTGTGCTGGATGTGATGTGGATCTGGAATGACTTCCTGCTTCCACTTCTGATGGTCAACAGCAGCAATGAGACCAAGACACTGGTTCTGGCAGCCTATACCTTTGTAGGACAGATGAATACCAAGTGGCATTATGCCATGACAGCCATGGTGCTGGCGGTAGTGCCATCCATTATTATTTTTATTTTCTTACAGAAATATATCGTGGATGGTGTGGTAGCAGGAGCAGTAAAAGGTTAAAACGAATTTATCCGCACAGAAGATCAGACGTGATGCGGTTAAAGAACACCTGCAGTTCATGGGCAGGCAAAACTATATATTGTATAAGGAGGGAAATTCCATGAAAAAGAAATTAGTGAGTGTGTTACTTAGTACAGCGATGGTGGCAGGTGTGTTCTCAGGTCTTGGTATCAGTGCATCCGCAGCAGAGAATGAGATTTATATGTTCATCAGTTCGCCTGAATATGCGGATGCGATCAATGAACTGATTGATGCTTATAAAGAAGTGGCACCAGATGTAACCATCAATTACGAGACCACGCAGAATGATTATCCTACATTACTGAAAGCAAAACTGAATTCCGGAGAAGTACCAGATATCTTCTCATCTACCTCCGGTAAGGAAATCGATGTTTATCGTGAATGGTCTGCAGATCTGTCAGATCAGCCTCTGGCAGAGACCATGCTTCCATCGGTAGCTTCCTCTATGGCATCTACAGAAGAAGGCGGCGGTATCTATGGTCTGGCGATTAAAGGCAATTATTTCGGATTAGTTTATAATAAAGCAATCTTTGATGAAGTGGGAATCGAAGTTCCAAAGACATTAGATGAAGTTGAAGCAGCATGCGAAGCCATTTCTGAAGCTGGTTATACACCTTTTACCACAGGCTTCAGTGAGTGGTGGGTATTCAAACACATCTGGCAGCATTTCCTGGCAGCAGCAGCTACCAATGCGGATACCACAGTAGCAGAACTGGTACAGAAGTTCGAAAATGGGGAAGCAAAAGTATCTGACTATCCAGAACTGTATGATAATTTCTTCCAGTTTATTGATCTGGCAGTAAAATATGGCGATGACAAACCTCTGGAGACCGGTCTGGACGGTGAGCTGGCAGCTTACGGAAGCGGACAGGCAGCCATGGTCCTTGGACAGGGCGCATGGATTGAAGCAGATTCTCTGGCCATCGATCCAGATCTGCAGATTGGATTCGCAGGATATCCGGTAACTGATGATGCAGCACAGTCACAGATCATTTCCGGATCTGATCAGGCACTGCGTGTAGCAAAAGATTCTGATGCTCTGCAGGCTACTCTGGATTTCGTAAACTGGTGGTATACTTCAGATTACGGTACACAGTGGTTCACAGATGTAGCAGGCGTGGTACCTCCTGTAGTTACCGATGCTGAGAGTGATTTCGAGATCATCAAACAGGGAAGTGCCCTGGAAGAATCTGATGGAGCAGCTCCTCTGGGTGTATGCTACTCTACAGACAGCTGGCATCAGGTATTTGGTGAACTGATGCAGGCTTATGTAGCCGGAACAGCAGATAAAGATGCTACCTGTGCTTCAATCGAAGAACAGTGGGCAGCAATTGATGGCGCACAGTAAATGGAATGCAGGTAACTGTTCAGAACCCACTGTCCTGTGAAGTTACTGAACAGATACGAATATAGCAACAAATAAGACGGTGTCTCATACATTAACACTAAGAGAAAGTGGAGGTGTGAGATGCCGTCTTTTTTGGAATGCAGGGATGTGGGCTATACGTATCACAGTCTGAACGGTGAGACAAATGCCCTGGAGCATATCAGTTTTACGGTAGATGAGGGAGAGTTTGTGGCAATCGTGGGACCAAGCGGATGCGGAAAAACAACGATGCTGTCGCTGCTTTGCGGACAGCTTACGGAAAGCACAGGAGAAATTCTGTTTCGTGGAAAACCGTTGCGGGAACATATCGATTTTCATATCGGGTATATGCCACAGCAGGATCAGCTGTTTGAGTGGAGAAATATCTATGGGAATGTCACCCTGGGGCTGGAAATACAGAAAAAACTGACAGAGGAAAATCAATCTTATGCAAGAAAACTGATGGAAGAATACGGTTTGTGGGAATTCCGGCATGTGAGACCCAGTCAGCTATCCGGGGGCATGAGACAGAGAGCGGCGCTGATTCGTACATTGGTTCTGAGGCCATCACTGCTGCTTTTGGATGAACCGTTTTCTGCGCTGGATTATCAGACCAGACTGTCTGTGGCAGATGATATCTATCAGATTATCAAAAAAGAACATAAAACTGCCATTTTGGTGACCCATGATTTGTCTGAGGCAGTCAGTATGGCAGACCGGGTAGTGATTTTATCAAAGCGTCCGGCAACAGTATTAAAAGAAGTGGAAACCACATTTGAAATGGAACAGCGTACCCCTATGAAAGCAAGAAATATGGCTGGATTCAAGGAATATTTCAATGAGATCTGGGAGGTGCTGCAATGTCAGTGAATGAAAAAATAAGTGCTGCTTCGGATACCGGTCAGGTATCTGAGGCGCAGATGGCGTATTTAAAGCAGCAAAGCCAACACAGAAAGTTCGTAAAGGCAATGAGGATCAGTATCATAATTGCCTTTTTCTTTTTATGGGAAGTATCTGTCCGGGCAGGATGGATCGATGGATTCATATTCAGCAGTCCGGTGAAAATATGGGAGACATTAATCAGCATGGCAAAAGATGGCAGTCTGTGGATGCATACCGGAGCGACTCTTTATGAAACTTTGCTAAGCTTTTTCCTAACAGTGCTGCTTGGAATCCTGACAGCAGTACTGTTATGGTGCAGTGACAGCGCAGCAGAAATCACGGAACCATTTCTGGTGGTATTAAACAGTCTTCCGAAGTCGGCGCTGGCGCCACTTCTGATTGTCTGGCTGGGAGCCAATCAGAAGACAATCATTGTGGCGGGTATGTCAGTGGCGATCTTCGGAACGATTCTGAATCTGTATACTGGTTTCAGAGAATCCGGGAGTGAAAAAGCAAGGCTGATCTATACACTTGGAGGAAAAAAGCACCATGTACTGACAAAAGTGATCCTGCCAAGTAACATCCCATCTATCATCAGTATTATGAAAGTAGATATCGGATTATGCCTGGTGGGCGTCATCATTGGAGAATTCATGGGAGCCAGGCGGGGGCTGGGGTACCTGATTATCTACAGCAGTCAGGTCTTTCAATTGACCCGTCTGATCATGGCTATCTTGATCCTGTGTGTCATCGCTATGGTATTGTATGGAATTTTAAGTATGGTAGAAAAACGGGTGCGGAAATAAGTACCCGTTTTCGTCAGTAGAATCAGGAAAAGTGCGAAGAGGGGCAGACTCTGAAAAAGTATACTGGCTTGTGAGATATGGAAAATCGTGTTATGATAAAAAAAATAACAGAAAAAACGGTAAAATAGACAGAGAGGTTATTATGTGGAAGATAAAGCATATTTTTGATGGAAATTATGGCTGTGAGGAAGCAGCAGAGGAGCAGACAGGAAAGCTTTCCCTGACACTGATCAATGAGAATGGAGAGGAGAGGTATGTATCTGTTACGGATGCATGGCTGACAGAGAGAGGACTGGATGAAGATAGTATCTGGCCGGAACGATTCCATTTTCGGGATGTTCGGAGGGAAGATACAGAAGAAGTGACGGAGATTGAACAGATCTGTTTTCCTCCGAATGAAGCCTGTTCCGCCAGATCTATGAAAGCAAGAATAGAGGCTGCACCGGAACTGTTTCTGGTGGCTGAAGATATCGAGACAGGAAGAATAGCCGGATTTTTAAATGGTCTGTCCACAAAAGAGACAATATTCCGGGATGAATTCTTTACAGACATTCGTCTTTATGATCCGGAAGGCGGCAATATTATGCTGCTGGGACTGGATGTGAGACCGGAGTATCGCAGACAGGGACTTGCCCGCGAGATCGTAAGGCAGTACGCAGAGCGGGAAAAGAAAAAAGGCCGCAGGCGTCTGGTTCTGACCTGCCTGGAGAATAAAGTAGAGATGTATCAGAAGTTTGGCTTCCGGGATCTGGGAATGGCTAATTCCACCTGGGGCGGGGAAGCCTGGCATGAGATGGATTATCAGTTATAAAAAATGTCATGGAGCAGGAGCCAGGGAACAATACATTCATGATGTAAAGAACCCAAAATGGGTGAATGAGCAGATGAGCCTGGAACAGTGGCTGTAAAACAAGTGGTATATAGGAAACCCGCACAGAGCAATTTTGTGCGGGTTTTGCAACGATCTTATTCTGGAAAATCAACATCTTCGTGAGGAATGCTTTCGGATGCCTTTGGTCCATTGGCATAGACAAACAGAAGCTGCATCACTTCATCACCGGAATTCCATACCATATGTGGAACGCCCTGTGGGAAAAGGAAAACAGAACCAGGTTCGACTTCGAATACCTGATCGCCAATCAATACTTTTCCGTGTCCGGATACGACATAGCCAGTTTCTTCTCCGTATGGATGAGAGTGTGCAGGGGCTACCTTCACACCTGGCTGATAGAAAGTAGTGGATACGGTAGTATAGTTTCCACCTGTTGTTTCTGGTGTCTGAAGCCAGATGGCATCACGACCCGGAAGATTTTTCACATCTCCTTTTGATACATGGGTACATAATCCTTTTTCCATAAAGAACCTCCTTGAAAAATAGTAAATCGTATCTGCGAAAGTACGGAACAGATACATAAATTCTGCATTCATTTTATAAAAAATCGTAACATAAATAGCGTAAAGATTCAAGTCAGGAAAATAAACGGAACAGGAAGAGAGAAGGAAAAAAGGTTATTGCTCACAGCAATGAAAAAATGAAATTGTGGGACAGGAATTTTCGTGATATCATAAGGAAGAAAAAACTGAGGAAAGCAGACCATGCGTACACTGGCCAGAAATATGACATTCCTGGTGAAGAGTATTGCTCTTGGAAAGGAAGGGAGCTTAGAAAAGTGCGAGAGATAGAAGTAAGCAGACTGACAGAGGTAATCGAAAGACTCTGTATTGAAGCCAATGAACATCTTCCAGAGGATGTAAAAGATGCAATTAAGACTTGTCGTGCATGTGAAGATGGAAAAATAGCAAAAGGGGTATTGGACAATATTATCGAAAATTATGAGATTGCAGACAGGGAAAATGTGCCGATCTGTCAGGATACAGGAATGGCCTGTGTATTTTTGGAGATTGGGCAGGATGTACATCTCGTTGGAGGAGATCTGACAGATGCAGTCAATGAAGGTGTTCGTCGTGGATATGATAAGGGATATTTAAGAAAGTCCGTAGTAAAAGATCCGGTACGCCGTGGAAATACAGGAGATAATACTCCGGCCATGATCTACACTGAAATTGTTCCGGGGAATCAGGTGAAAGTAACGGTAGGACCAAAGGGGTTTGGCAGTGAGAATATGAGCCAGATCCGTATGTTTAAGCCATCTGCCGGATTACAGGGAATCAAAGATTTTATTCTGGAAGTAGTAGAGACGGCAGGACCAAATCCATGCCCGCCGATGGTAGTCGGAGTGGGAATTGGTGGAACTTTTGACAAATGTGCTCTGCTTGCCAAGAAAGCACTGATGCGTCCTCTGGATATACAGAATCCGGATCCATTTTATGCAGATCTGGAGAAAGAGATGCTGGAAAAAATAAACAGACTGGGGATTGGACCGCAGGGATTTGGCGGAAAGACCACTGCGATTGGTCTGAATATTGAGACTATGCCGACTCATATTGCAGGAATGCCATGTGCGGTCAATATCAACTGTCATGTGACACGTCACAAATCGGAGGTGATCTAGAGATGGAAAGAAGAAAAATTACACTCCCACTGACAAAGAAACTTGCCAGAACGCTTCATGCAGGAGATCAGGTACTGGTAACCGGAACGATCTATACTTCCCGTGATGCCGGACATAAGAGAATGTGCGAAGCATTGGAAAGAGGAGAAATGCTTCCGTTTGACCCGACCGATGCGACGATCTATTATGTAGGACCGACGCCGGCAAAGCCAGGTACAGTCATTGGTTCCGCCGGGCCGACCACCAGTGGTCGAATGGATGCTTATGCGCCGACGATGATGTCTGTCGGTGCCAGAGGCATGATCGGAAAAGGAGCACGCCTTCCGGAAGTAGTAGAGGCTATGAAGAAATATGATGGTGTGTATTTTGGAGCGATTGGAGGAGCCGGTGCTTTGCTGGCAAAATGTATCAAAAAAGCAGAACTCATTGCCTATGAGGATCTGGGAGCAGAAGCGCTTCGCAAATTATATGTAGAAGATATGCCGCTGGTAGTCATCATCGACAGAGAAGGAAATAATCTGTATGAAGAGGGAAGAAAAGAATACTTAAGCGAACATAGCCAGGCAGAAGTGTAAAATGAAAACGCCTTCAGACGGTTAAGAAAAAGGAGAAGGATCAAATGAACGAAAATATGAGAAAGAGAAACGAGCAACTGGCAAAGATGGTGATCCGGGGACTGAATTCACGTAATATGAGCGGTTGCTATGCCGCAGACAAAGAAGAGGCTGTAAAGCTGGCACTGGAACTGATCCCGGAGGGAAGTACCGTTGCCATGGGTGGATGTATGACAGCCCATGAGATTGGACTGATTCATGCGCTGGAAAATGAAAAATATCACTATATAGACCGTGACAAGATGACACCGAGAGACAGTCTGATGGCAGCTTACGATGCAGATGTATTTCTCTCCAGCGCCAATGCAATTACCAGCGATGGAATCATGGTCAACATTGACGGCAATTCCAACAGGGTATCCTGTATTGCTCAGGGACCGAAAAAAGTAGTCTTTCTGGTAGGGATGAATAAAGTATGCAGTGATCTTGACAGTGCCATGAAGCGCGCAAGAAATGTGGCAGCACCGGCCAATGCGCAGAGATTTGACATTAAGACACCTTGCAAAGAAACCGGAAGATGCTGTGACTGCAAATCGCCGGATACCATATGCTGTCAGATTCTGACCACACGATATTCCCGTCATGAAGGAAGAATTCATGTGATTTTGATCAATGATATTCTTGGATATTAATGGTTTTAGAACTAAAGGAGAAAAATAATGGATTGGATAGAAGAAGCAAAAAAAATAGGATTTTCAGGAGCGGCAGTGATGGATACCAGCAAGTTGGTATTCGTACCGGAATACCGGAGATTCTGTGAGGAAAACTTATGTGGCTGCTATCATGTGAATCCGGCCTGTCCTCCACAGAGCGGAACAGTAGAGGAGATGGACCAGCGAGCCCGGAGCTATGAAAAGACACTGGTTTTACAGACAATCAGGGATGGAAGCACAGATCCACGAAAAGATAAGTTACAGCAGAATAAAATGACGGAACAGCTGGCAGAGAAAATGAAAGCTGCCGGAATGGGTGATCTTCTGATTATGAGTGCCGGTCCGTATAAACATCATTCCTGTATGTCTGCATACTGTGTGAATGCACAGAAAATGGCCGATGCAGCAGGGATGATCTGCTGGAATGATGATGATAAGATGCGCTTTTTTTCACAGATTCTGTTTCATGATCAGGAAACGGAGTAGCTGCAAATCGCATAAAGTAAAGAAGAAAAGAGAAACAAAGAAAAATGAGGAGAATGAAGAGATTTATCACAGCGGCAATGTTGCTGGTATTGATATTAGCCTTTGGAATGCAGGCTGGTGCAGCAACAAAGACGTATACCATGTATGTAGGGAAAACTTATCGGATTAAGCAGTCTGGTGTAAAAAAATGGACAACTTCAAATAAAAAGATTGCCACTATTGGAAAGAAAAATGGTAAAATTAAGCCAAAACGTCCAGGAACAGTTACCATCAAAGCAAAAAAGAAGAGAAAAACGGTAAAGTTTAAGGTAATTGTGAAAAAACCATATATCAGCAAGACAAGTCTGAAGCTGGAAAAAGGACAAACAGCCACGCTGAAGCTGAAAGGAACTACAGCAAAGTCCTGGAAATCATCTAAATCTTCTGTAGTATCCGTAACATCGAAAGGAAAGATCAGGGCGAAGACTGCAGGTATGGCAACGATTACCGTGCGTGGCAGTAATAAAAAGACATATCAGTGCCGGGTAACTGTGCCAAAGCCATATGTACCACCAAAGCAGCCAGAACCAGCACCGGAGCCGGCACCTCAGCCAGAACCGGAGACTGAGCCACAGATGCCGGAACCTGGACCATTTTCCGGATATCTGATCATGCATCGTGGTTATAATAAAGTAGCGCCGGAGAACACATTGGCGGCTTTTCGACTGGCAGCAGAGATGGGATATAAGGCGGTAGAATGTGATATTCAGTTTACCCAAGATGGAGTGCCGATGATTCTTCATGATACTACAGTGACCAGAACATCGAATGTAGCTATAGTGGAGACAGAGTTATTTGGTGCCAAAAAAAGAAAGCTGTCAGAATTAACTTTTGATGAAGTACGGCAGCTGGATTTTGGATCCTGGAAGTCGGAAGCCTATGTAGGAGAGAAAATACCAAGTTTTCAGGAATTTCTGGAGCTCTGCAAGCAGTATGGACTACATCCTTATATTGAATTGAAGAGTAATGGAGACTTGCCATTGCTGTATTCGATGACAGTATCCATGGGAATGCAGAATCAGGTGACCTGGATTTCATTTGATATTAATTTACTGAATAGAATGAAGCATATTTCGCCGACAGCAGAACTTGGCTGGCTGAGAAGTGGTCTGATCAATCCAAGCACAATTGCCGGAGCGAGAGCCATTCAGCTGCCAACGAATAAGGTCTATCTGATGCCAAAAACCTGGAACCTCAGTGCCGATATGCTGAAAGAGTGCTGGAAATATAATATTGGTCTGATTGCACAGTCTATCCATTCTCAGCAGGATCAGGATAAAATGAATTCTTATTATACAGCTGGAATTACCAATGGATTCTAAAAAGAGAAGAAAATGCCCGTGCTTCATGAAACAGGATATAACAAAAGCCGGTCGGATTATCACATATCCGACCGGCTTTTGCTGTTTATTCCAGCTCAAAAGCACCGGTATATAACTGATAGTATTTACCCTTCTGGGCAATCAGCTCATCGTGGGTACCACGTTCAATGATATGTCCCTGTTCCAGAACCATAATGGCATCTGCATTGCGGACGGTAGAGAGACGGTGCGCAATGACGAATACGGTACGTCCTTTCATCAAAGCATCCATACCTTTCTGAACAATGGCTTCGGTACGGGTATCGATACTGGATGTTGCTTCATCCAGGATCATAACCGGTGGATTGGAGATGGCTGCTCTGGCAATGGAGATCAGCTGTCTCTGTCCCTGAGACAGGGAAGAACCGGTTCCGTCAATTACAGTGTCATAGCCATTTGGAAGCATTTCGATAAAGTCATGGGCATTGGCGATTTTTGCTGCTTCGATCACTTCTTCATCTGTAGCATCCAGTTTTCCGTAGCGGATATTTTCACGAATCGTTCCGGTAAACAGGTTGGTATCCTGAAGTACAATGCCAAGAGAGTGACGCAGATCAGCCTTTTTGATCTTGTTGATATTGATGTCATCATAACGGATTTTACCATCAGCCAGATCATAGAAACGGTTGATCAGGTTGGTAATGGTGGTTTTACCTGCGCCGGTAGCACCAACGAAGGCGATCTTCTGACCTGGTTTGGCATACAGGGAAATATCGTGAAGAACAATCTTATCCGGATTGTATCCAAAATCCACATCATAGAAACGCACATCACCAGCCATTTTCTTATAAGTCAGGGTGCCGTCGCCATGGCGATGTTTCCAGGCCCAGGTACCGGTACGTTCTTTACATTCGGTAAGGGAGCCATCAGTAGATTCTTTTGCACGAACCAGTTCTACATATCCGTCATCGATTTCCGGTGTCTCATCCATCAGCTGGAAGATACGTCCGGCACCGGCCAGAGCCATAACGATGGAGTTCATTTGCTGAGAAATCTGTCCAATTGGTTGGTAAAAGATTTGCTCAGCTGCAGGAAACTGGCGATTACACCAATGGTGATATTTCCAATATGGTTGTAAGCAAGAATACCACCGACAATAGCCAGAACGACATACTGGAGGTTACCAAGGTTATTCATGATCGGCATCAGAATATTGGCAAAACGGTTGGCATTAGTGGCATTGCTGCACAGCTCTTCATTCAGGCGGTCAAAGGCTTCTTCAGAACGATGCTCATAATTAAAAACCTTGACAACTTTTTGACCATTAATCATCTCTTCAATGTAACCATTGGCAGCACCCAGGGATTCCTGCTGTTTGACAAAGTAACGGCCACTGTTGCCGGCAACTTTGCCGGTAACCTTCAGCATAAAGAAAACGGAGACAGCCACAACAAGGGAAAGATAAATACTGGTAATCAGCATAGCCACTGCAACGGAGATAATCGTCACAGCAGAAGAGAGCATCTGGGTTAAGCTTTGGGAAAGCATCTGACGCAGAGTGTCGGTATCGTTGGTATAACGGCTCATGATATCACCAAAAGAGTGGGTATCAAAGTATTTAATCGGCAGAGACTGCATATGAGTAAACAATTCATCACGGATATCTCGCAGAACTCCCTGGGAAATATTGGCCATCACGCGGGAATATACGAGAGTCGCCAGTGCACCGGCCAGATAAATGCAGCCCATGCGGATCAGTGTATGGAATAACGGCCCGAAGTCTGGATTTGCAGACTGCAGGAGCGGTGTGATATAGCTGTCAATCAGAGTCCGCAGAAACAGGGATGCAATGACTCCGGTGATGGCACTCATGAGAATACCTGCCAGAACCAGCAGCATCTGGAATTTGTAATCTTTCCAGATATATCCCATCAGACGTTTTAATGGAATCATCGGATTCTGTTCCTTCATCATTTGTTTGCGCTGTTCTTTGGACATGCCTCTTGCCATGTTTTTCATTTCGTTATTGGATTTTCTCTGGATTGGTTTGTTCTCGTTATTCATTGTCAGCAGCCCCCTTTACCTGAGAATAATATACTTCCTGATAGATCTTGCTGGAAGCTAACAGCTCTTCATGAGTTCCCACATCTGTGATGCGGCCGTTGTCCATGACGACAATACGGTCAGCATTCTGAACAGAAGAGATACGCTGTGCAATAATCAGCTTGGTCGTGTCTGGAATCTCGTCGATAAATGCCTTCTGGATCATGGCATCGGTTTTGGTATCCACAGCAGAAGTACTGTCATCCAGGATCAGAATAGCAGGTTTCTTCAGAAGCGCTCTGGCAATACAGATACGCTGTTTCTGTCCGCCGGATACATTGGAACCTCCCTGTTCAATGTAAGTGTCATACTGATCAGGGAAGGTCTGGATAAAGTCATCAGCCTGAGCCAGCTGACATGCATGGATCAGCTCTTCCTCTGTGGCATTTGGATTTCCCCAGCGTAAGTTTTCTTTAATCGTACCGGAAAACAGCACATTTTTCTGAAGTACCATGGATACGGCATCACGGAGAACTTCCAGATCATAATCACGGATATCCCTTCCACCTACCTTCAGGGTTCCACTGGTGATATCGTAGAGTCTCGGAATCAGCTGAACCAGAGAACTCTTGGCACTTCCGGTGCCGCCGATGATACCGATGGTTTCACCTGATTTAATATGCAGATCAATGTCTTTCAGACAGAGTTTCTCAGGATTCTGGCTGTAGCTAAAAGATACATGATCAAAATCAATGGAACCATCGGCGACTTCTGTTACAGGTTTCTCTGGATTGGCAATATCCGGAACTTCAATCAGTACTTCGTTGATACGTTCCGCAGAAGCCTTGGACATGATAGTTATAACGAAAATCATAGACAGCATCATCAGACTCATGAGAATCTGCATCGTATAAGTAAACATGGAAGTCAGTTCTCCAGCGGTCATGGTGCCTCCAACGATCAGATTGGCACCGATCCAGGAAATCAGGATCATGCAGGTATAGACACAGATCTGCATAACCGGGGCGTTAAAAGCAATCATTTTTTCAGCTTTGGTGAAGTCTTTATAAATGGAAGAAGAGATTTTATTGAATTTTTGTTCTTCGAAATCTTCACGGACAAAGGATTTTACCACGCGGATACCGTGTACATTTTCCTGTACCACATTGTTCAGTTTATCATAGGTCTTAAATACACGGACAAAGATCGGGTGCACATGAGTCATGATAAACGCAAGGGCAATACCCAGGATCGGGATAACCCACAAATAAATTGTGGCCAGTTCACTGTTTACTTTGAAAGCCATGAAAAAGGCCATGATCAGCATAATCGGGGCACGTACAGCCACACGGATGATCATCTGATAGGCATTCTGGACATTGGTAATGTCGGTGGTCATACGGGTGACCAGACTGGATGTGGAAAAATGGTCGATATTCAGGAAAGAAAAATCCTGTACCTTATAAAACATTCGTTTGCGTAAGTTTTTGGCAAATCCGGCACTGGCTACTGCGGCATAATGACCGGAAAGAGCACCAAAGGCCAGGGCAGCCATGGCAAGAACAACAAGTAACATACCGTATTTTATGATTTCTGTCATATCGCCGGTGTTGATGCCCTTATCGATTAGTACTGCCATAAAATAAGGAATCAGTACCTCCAGAAGGACTTCAAGAGCAACTGTAACAGGGGAGAGAATAGTCTCTTTTTTGTATTCTCCCACAGACTTTAAAATATTTTTTAACATTACGTCACATCCTTTCCTGATGAGTTGAATTTGAGCATGATGTGCATTTGGGATCAGGAACCTGATCAATCAGCCTCTTTAGAAGGGTAAGAAGCTCTGCCTGCTCTTCTGGCGTATACAGTGCAGAAAGAGAAGCCTCAAAGTCATCAAGACGCTGCTTAATATTATTGCTGGTTTTCTGTCCTTTTTCTGTGAGAACAAGGCGCTTTAACCTTGCATCTTCTTTTACCGGGTCTCTGGTGAGATAACCGTTTTGTTCCATGGAGGAGATCAGGCTGTTAGCTGAAGAACGGCGCATACCAAAATGATGCTCAATATTTTTCTGATAATAAGGCCACCCCTCCTGATCTGCATGGGAGATTTCGCCGAGAACACAGGCCTGTGTGCCAGTCAGATGCTCATATTCATAAAATATGGAATCCAGATGCCGGCGGATATGCTTGGATGCTGCATTGATATAGACACCAATATGTTCGGGCATTGGCATAAAATCACCTCATTTTCTGAGAAATTAATTGTTAGAAATCTAATTGTTAGAAACCTAATTGTTAGAAAACGAACATTATAATAGCGCAGGAATAAATAATTGTCAAGATAAAAATATGTTTCTTGCAGTTTGCAGGAAATATGTCTATACTGGGGTGGAGAATATAAAAGAAAGAAAAGTTGCTATGAATAAACGAAATTATCAGAAAGAACTGGATCAGATCCTTACAGAAAACCAGAAAGAAGATAAGGTTCCGATCCTATTGCTGCACAGTTGTTGTGCTCCGTGTAGCAGTTATGTGCTGGAGTATCTGTCGGAATACTTTTCCATCACCGTATTTTATTATAATCCGAATATTTATCCGGAAGAAGAGTATTACAAACGGGTAAAAGAACAGCAGCATTTTATCGAACAGCTTCCGGTGAAGCATCCGATCTCATTTCTGGAAGGAGAATTTCATCCCGAAGAATATTATGAGGCGGTCAAAGGTCTGGAAAAAGAGCCAGAAGGAGGGGAGAGGTGCCGTGTCTGTTTTTCACTCAGACTGCGGCGGGCAGCCGAAGAAGCAAAAAAGATCGGGGCAGATTATATGACGACTACACTGACCATCAGTCCATTGAAAAATGCGGAAGTCTTAAATGAAGTGGGAGAACAGATAAGCAGAGAGCTGGGAGTTACCTGGCTGCCATCTGATTTTAAGAAGAAGAACGGATATAAGCGTTCGGTGGAGCTGTCAGCAAAGTATGGTATGTACAGGCAGAATTATTGCGGATGCGTATTTTCGAAAAGAGAACGGGAGGAAAAACAGTGATTTTCCAGACTCTGGCTTGATACGGGAAAAAAAGTATGCTATTCTGATACAAGGACTGTGGAAACTGTGAAACAGAGAAGCAAGCCGTGTATCAGAAATGAAAATAAAAAAGAAACAATAGAAGAGGAAGAAATATGGCACAACTTTGGGGCGGGCGCTTTACAAAAGAGACCGATAAGCTGGTATATAACTTTAATGCATCCATCTCTTTTGACCGCAAGTTTTATCGTCAGGATATCGAAGGCAGCAAGGCACATGTGAAGATGCTGGCTAAACAGAAAATTCTGACAGAAGAAGAAAAAGAACAGATTCTGCAGGGACTGGAGTCTATTTTAAGAGATGTAGAAAATGGCACCTTGCAGATTACAGAAGAATACGAAGATATCCACAGTTTTGTGGAAGCCAATCTGATTGACCGTATCGGAGATGCAGGTAAAAAGCTGCATACCGGACGCAGCAGAAATGATCAGGTAGCACTGGATATGAAGCTGTACACCAGAGATGAGATTGTAGAGATGGATGGTCTGGTAAAGAAGCTTCTGGATACCTTATTAAAGATGATGAAGGAACATACCGGCACTTATATGCCAGGATTTACCCATCTGCAGAAGGCGCAGCCAATTACGCTGGCTCATCATCTGGGGGCTTATTTTGAGATGTTCAAGAGAGACCGTCAGAGACTGAAAGATATTTATCATCGTATGAATTACTGCCCGCTGGGAAGCGGCGCACTGGCAGGTACCACGTATCCGCTGGATCGTGAATATACAGCAGAACTGCTGGGATTTGATGGACCAACATGGAACAGTATGGATTCCGTTGCAGACAGAGATTATGTAATCGAACTGTTATCTGCATTATCTACGATCATGATGCATCTGAGCAGATTCTGTGAAGAGATTATTATTTGGAATACCAATGAGTATCGGTTTGTGGAGATTGACGATGCCTACAGTACCGGAAGCAGTATCATGCCACAGAAAAAGAACCCGGATATTGCAGAGCTGGTAAGAGGAAAGACCGGACGTGTCTATGGCGCCCTGACTTCTATTCTGACAACAATGAAAGGACTTCCGCTTGCCTACAATAAAGATATGCAGGAAGATAAAGAACTGACCTTTGACGCAATCGACACGACCAAAGGCTGTCTGGCATTGTTTACCGGCATGATTTCCACGATGAAGTTCCGTAAGGATGTAATGGAAAACAGTGCGAAAAACGGATTTACCAATGCAACAGATGCGGCTGATTATCTGGTAAACCATGGGGTACCATTCCGTGATGCACATGGTATTGTAGGACGTCTGGTATTGTACTGCATTGATAAGAATATTTCTCTGGATGACATGTCACTGGAAGAATACAAGGCGATCAGCCCGGTATTTGAAGATGATATTTATGAGGCAATCAGCATGAAGACCTGTGTAGAAAAACGTCAGACCATTGGCGCACCATCGGAAGAGTCCATGAAGAAAGTGATTGCAATAAACGAAGCATATTTAAAAGAGTATCCTGCGATGCACACAGAGAAATGATGATACTACAGGTTACAGGAGAGGAGAATATTATGAGCGAAAAATTAAGAGTCGGCATTTTAGGAGCTACCGGTATGGTAGGACAGAGATTTATTTCTCTGCTGGAGAATCATCCATGGTTTGAAGTAGTAACACTGGCAGCCAGCCCAAGAAGTGCTGGAAAGACATACGAAGAAGCAGTTGGTGGAAGATGGAAAATGGATACACCGATGCCGGAAGCAGTAAAAAATATCGTTGTTATGAATGTAAACGATGTGGAAAAAGTAGCTGCAAGCGTAGATTTCGTTTTCTCAGCAGTAGATATGTCCAAAGACGAGATCAAAGCGATTGAAGAAGAATATGCAAAGACAGAGACACCGGTTGTTTCCAATAACAGTGCCCACAGATGGACTCCGGATGTGCCAATGGTGATTCCGGAGATCAATGCAGAGCATTTTAAAGTAATCGAATCCCAGAAAAAACGTCTGGGAACTACAAGAGGCTTTATTGCAGTAAAACCTAACTGTTCAATCCAGAGTTATGCGCCATGTCTGGCTGCATGGAGAGAGTTTGAGCCATATGAAGTGGTAGCTACCACATATCAGGCGATTTCCGGTGCAGGAAAGACCTTTAAAGAATGGCCGGAAATGATCGAGAACGTGATTCCATATATCGGCGGAGAAGAAGAGAAGTCCGAGCAGGAACACTGAGAATCTTAGGGGAAGTAAAAGATGGTGTGATTGTAAAGGCAGAAGAGCCAGTGATTACCTGCCAGTGCGTACGTGTACCAGTTCTGAACGGACATACCGCAGCGGTATTTGTAAAATTCAGAAAGAAACCGACCAAAGAACAGCTGATTGAAAAACTGGTGAACTTCAAGGGGCTTCCGCAGGAAAAAGAGCTTCCAAGTGCACCAAAACAGTTCATCCGTTATATGGAAGAAGACAACCGTCCACAGGTTAAGGAAGATGTGAACTATGAAAATGGTATGGGAATCTCGATCGGACGTCTTCGTGAAGACACGGTATATGACTATAAGTTCATCGGTCTGTCACACAATACCGTAAGAGGAGCAGCAGGAGGAGCTGTTCTCTGCGCAGAAAGTCTGAAAGCATTAGTATATAACCAGAAAATAAAAACGCAGACAGGTTCGCGCCTGTCAGCATAAAGTATGGAGCATAGATGGTTCAATGATACGATTTAAAAATCTTACCAGAAGTTATGGACCTGGAAAAGGAATCTATGATTTCTCATTTGAAGTAGAAGAAGGAGAAGTGTTTGGGCTGCTTGGCCCGGCTGGATCCGGAAAAACCACAGCGCTTCGTATGCTTATGGGATTTGAAGAAGCAACTAAGGGAAGATGTGCAATGAATGGGAAAGACTGTGCGAAAGCCAGCCTTTCCCTTCGTAGGATTACAGGGTATCTGCCGCAGAATCTGAGATTACCGTCAGAGCTGACCGGAAGACAGTTCCTGAAGTCTATGGCACAGATGCGAGGGGTGAAGAATCTGGAACGGCTGTTTGAACTGGCAGCCAGACTGAACCTGGATGTAGATCAGAAGATCGGAAAGATGATCTCGTCAGATGTAAAAAAAACAGGGATTATCTGTGCCTTGCAGCATAATCCTCAGGTGGTGCTGCTGGATCAGCCTTTTCATCATCTGGATCCCAAGAGCCGCAGTGTACTGATTGACATTATTCTGGAAGAAAAAGAAAAGGAGCATATGGTGCTGCTGGCATCGGATGATGTGAACTGCATAGATATGACCTGTGACAGAGTGGGGCTTCTGGATCATGGAAATATGGTATATATTGGCGATATCGAGGATCTGAGGGAAAATATGTGCAGAGAATATATGATTCAGTTTCATGATGAAAGAAATGCAATGAAGTTCGCAGGTGAGGATTTTGAGATCAAAAGTATGAAGGATCGGAATGTAGTCGTATCAATCAGAGGTGCGGTAAAGCCGCTGCTGCAGGCATTAACAGCCTATGAAGTGACGGAAATCGAGCCGGTTCCTACATCCTTAAAGGAAACATTTGAACATATTTATGGAGGCAGACTTCATGTTTAGTAATCCGATTATCAGACAGGATCTAAAGATTAATAAATTCAGAATTCTGGTTCTGTTTCTTTTGCAGATGATCAGCATGCTGCTGGCTATTGGTATCTGCGAAATGAATCTGATAGAGATCTCTGATATTTTCTGGGATACCATTCCGGTGATTTTGATTCCAATGCTGCTGGAGATGATCCTTGCATATGAAACAATAACAAAATGTAAAGAAGATGGCACGATGGATCTGATTCTGGCAACCGGAATAAAGCCTGATAAGATCCTGCGCAGTAAAGCAGCGGTGATTTATGGAAGTGGTGTATGTCTGATTCTGTGTTCGGCACTTCTCGGATGCCTGACTCGTGTATACAGGCTCACCGGAGAGTGGAATCAGAAAGAGTATATCCTGTTAAATATAGGTGCATGCTGCTTACAGATAGGTCTGTCAGGCTTTAGCTACTGGATGTCGGCCCGTTGCAGCAACCTGAAAAGTTATATCAGAACAGCGGTGTTGATTCCATTGGCAATGTATGGCATTTATATAGCCTATTACTGGGTAAATCAGCTGTTTTTCTTAAAGTATGTAACGATATTCAGTCTGTACTGTCAGGCATGGTTTGCACAGGAATCCATACTGGCACTGATCGGAAGCGCAGTTCTGCTGGCAATCGGGCTGATCTGTTTCTTTTTCGGAAACAGGGAATTTTTTAATGATATTAAGTAACTATTCAGAATCCACTGTGAAGGTACGGAACAGTTATGATCATATTTTTCCAGAATAGGGGTGAAAAATGGGAAAGGCGTTATTTATCGCTGAAAAACCAAGTGTTGCGCAGGAATTTGCAAAAGCACTGAAAGTAAATACCACAAGAAAAGATGGCTTCCTGGAGAGTGATACAGCTATAGTGACCTGGTGTGTAGGACATCTGGTCACTATGAGTTATCCGGAAGTCTATGATGAAAAATATAAGAAGTGGAGCCTGGCGACACTTCCTTTTTTACCGGAAAAGTTTCTGTATGAAGTGATTCCACAGGTGGAAAAGCAGTTTAAAATCGTCAGTAGCCTGCTGAACCGGCCAGATGTAGATACCATCTATGTCTGTACCGACTCCGGACGGGAAGGAGAATATATTTACCGTCTGGTAGAACAACAGGCTAAAGTAGATATTCAGAAGAAAAAGAGAAAACGTGTCTGGATCGATTCTCAGACTGAAGAAGAAATTCTGCGTGGAATAGAGACAGCAAAGGATCTGTCTGAATATGACAACCTGGGGGATGCAGCCTATCTGCGTGCAAAAGAAGACTATCTGATGGGTATCAATTTTTCCAGACTTTTATCATTAAAATATGGAAATGTGATTTCGAATTATCTGAATACCCGTTATACGGTAATTTCAGTGGGAAGGGTGATGACCTGTGTTCTGGGAATGATTGTGCGAAGAGAACGGGAAATAAGACAGTTTGTCAAGACTCCGTTTTATCGTGTAGTCAGTACATTAGACTGCCAGGGAAGTACCCTGGAAGGGGAATTCCGGGCAGTGGAAGGATCTGCCTGGTATCAGTCACCGAAGCTGTACAAAGAAAATGGGTTCAAAGAGAAAAACGATGCGGAAGAACTGATTCGTGTACTTTCCCAGGCACAGCCATTTCAGGCAGTTGTGGAAAAAATCGAACGGAAAAATGAAAATAAGAATCCACCGCTGCTTTTTAATCTGGCAGAACTTCAGAATGAATGTTCCAGGCTGTTTAAGATCAGTCCGGATGAGACATTGAAGATTGTGCAGGAACTGTATGAGAAAAAGCTGGTGACCTATCCGAGAACCGATGCCAGAGTACTTTCGACTGCAGTAACAAAAGAGATTCATAAGAATCTTAAGGGACTGTGTGGATTTGAACCAACCGGGAGCTTTGCAGCGGAAGTACTGGAACAGGGGAATTATAAAAAAATTGCATCCACCAGATATGTTAATGATAAACAGATCACGGACCATTATGCGATCATTCCCACTGGTCAGGGGCTGGGAGCACTGCGAAGTGTGTCAGCACGTTCTGCAAAGGTATACGAGCTGATTGCCAGACGTTTTCTGAGTATTTTTTATCCGGCAGCAGTCTATAAGAAAGTCTCGCTGGTGACGATGATTGGAAAAGAACGATTCTTTTCTGCCTGTCGTGTACTGGAAAAAGAAGGGTATCTGAAAGTGATAAATGGAAAGAAGAGCGGGGAAGAACAGACAGACCAGCATCTTCTGACCCGGCTTCAGAATCTGAAAAAGGGCAGTGTGCTTCTGGTAAAAGGTCTGGAGATCAAAGAAGGGGAGACAGCACCGCCGAAGCGGTACAATTCTGGTTCTATGATTCTTGCTATGGAAAATGCCGGACAGCTGATCGAAGATGAAGAGCTGAGAGAGCAGATCAAAGGAAGTGGAATCGGAACCAGTGCCACCCGTGCGGAGATTCTGAAAAAACTGATCTCCAACCAGTATATAGCATTAAACAAAAATACACAGATTCTGACACCTACACTTCTGGGTGAAATGATCTTTGATGTGGTGAGTGTATCCATTCGTTCGCTTTTGAATCCGGAACTGACGGCAAGCTGGGAGAAAGGGTTGACTTATGTGGCAGAAGGAACCATCACATCAGACGAGTATATGACGAAGCTGAATCATTTTGTCCGCACCAGAACCGATGCGGTATTACATATGAACCAACATATTGCATTGCGGGAATACTTTGATGCATCTGCACAATATTATCCTGCAGGTGGAAAGCAGGGAACTGTAAAGAGGACTGCCGTTACACGAAAAAAGAAATAGTAGTAGTAGGAGGAAAAACAAATGGAAATCGAAGCAGCAAAAATCAGTAATTTATACAATCTGGAAGAAACAATTGCAGGAAAGCTTTTTGAAGGTGCGACCTATCCATGGGAAGTACTGCCAAAGATCAGCGCATTTATTGTGGAGCTGGGCAATCAGTTAAGCAGTGAGGAATATGAAAAACGGGGAGAAAACGTATGGGTTGCCAAAAGTGCAAAAGTAGCACCAACAGCTTACATTAACGGACCGGCGATCATTGGAAAAGAGAGTGAGATTCGTCACTGCGCATTTATCCGTGGAAATGCCATTGTAGGAGAGGGCGCTGTAGTCGGCAACTCTACAGAACTGAAAAATGTGGTATTGTTTAACAAAGTACAGGTTCCGCACTATAATTATGTGGGCGATTCCATCCTTGGATACCGGGCACACATGGGAGCAGGAAGTATTACTTCCAATGTAAAATCAGATAAAACACTGGTGGTAGTAAAGGACGGGGAAGATCAGATTCCGACTGGGCTGAAGAAGTTCGGTGCCATGCTGGGAGACTGTGTGGAAGTAGGATGTAATTCGGTACTGAATCCTGGTACTGTAGTGGGCAGAAATGCACAGATTTATCCAACCTCCTGTGTGCGTGGGGTGATCAGAGCGAACAGCATCTACAAGAAACAGGGAGAAATTGTAGAAAAGAGATAGAGCGCATCGAATCCTGTCGATGGAAACTCCTTGACAGAACGGAGAAAAGATTGCTATGATAAATGCAATTCACATTAATTCTGTCGCGGCATTCGCCGCAGGTTCTCCATCAGATGTAAAAGAATAAGAAGATAAGAGCAGTCAGTTTCTATATGTTACTGTTCACTGCCACGGTTTTGCAGGATGTTTTTTGTGAGAGAAAGTCACAGAAAAAATATCAGATCTTCCAGTTGACATTTGGCGGGAAATCATATAGTATAAATCTAGAAAAACGAACATAAGTTCGAGTCAGGAGCGTTGAGAAAATGAATGATGAGAAGCAGAAGGCACTGGATGCCGCTCTGTCACAGATAGAGAAGCAGTTTGGAAAAGGATCTGTTATGAAACTGGGAGATTCCAGCAATAATATGAATGTTGAGACCATTCCTACTGGTTCCCTGAGCCTGGATATCGCACTGGGACTTGGGGGAATTCCGAAAGGACGTGTGATTGAAGTATACGGTCCGGAGTCCAGTGGTAAGACGACGGTAGCACTTCATATGGTGGCTGAGGTACAGAAGAGGGGTGGTGTAGCCGGGTTCATCGATGCAGAGCATGCACTGGATCCTGTCTATGCATCCAAGATAGGAGTAGATATTGACAATTTATATATTTCACAGCCAGACAATGGGGAACAGGCCCTGGAGATTACCGAGACACTGGTGCGTTCCGGAGCGGTAGATATCATCATTGTGGACTCTGTGGCAGCACTGGTACCGAAGGCAGAGATTGATGGGGACATGGGAGATTCCCATGTGGGTCTGCAGGCACGTCTGATGTCACAGGCGCTGAGAAAGCTGACTGCATGTATCAGCAAGACCAATTGTACCGTGATTTTTATCAATCAGCTGCGTGAAAAGGTGGGAGTCATGTTTGGTAATCCGGAGACGACTACCGGTGGCCGTGCACTGAAGTTTTATTCCTCTGTACGTATGGATGTACGTAGAATTGAGACACTGAAGCAGGCTGGAGAGATGATTGGTAACCGTACCAGAATCAAAGTGGTGAAGAACAAGATCGCTCCGCCATTCAAGGAAGCAGAGTTTGATATTATGTTCGGAGAAGGTATCTCCAGAGAAGGAGATGTGTTGGATCTGGCGGCTAATCTTGGAATTATTAACAAGAGTGGCGCATGGTATGCATACAATGGTGAGAAGATTGGCCAGGGGCGTGAGAATGCGAAGCAGTACTTAAGAGATCATCCAGACGTGATGGCAGATGCAGAGAGCAAGGTTCGTGAACATTATGGCCTTCAGGGAGCAGCTGCGGAACAGAATGCATCGGCTTCCACTGTATCAGAAGCGGAAGAGGAATAATTCGCGATGGCATATGATATGCAAAAAAGGGCGAAGCTTCGCTGTATGCATCTGCTGGAGAAACGGGACTATACGGAGAAAGAACTTCGGCAGAAGCTGACAGCAGGTAAGACAGAGTATACACAGGAAGAGATGGATATCGCCATTGACTATGTGAAAAGCTTTCATTATGTGGATGATGGCAAATATGCCTGTAAGTACATAGAAGCAATGAGATCCAGAAAGAGCAGAAGACAGATTGAGCAGGAACTGTATCAGAAGGGTGTTGATAAGGAACTGATACAGGAAGCTTTCGAGGTGACGGGAGAGGTTCCTGAAGAAGAACAGATTGCCAGATGGATGGAAAAGAGACATTATAATCCAGAATCTGCAGATCTGAAAGAGAAGCAGAAGATGTATGCATTCCTGGCAAGAAAGGGATTTTGCCCAGAGAATATTCAGAGAGCATTAAAGGCGGAATTTGTATAAAAATGATGAAAAGCCGGAATGAGGGACAAGAATTTTTATCACTTATTCCGGCTTTTATGTTCATCTGCTTGACAGAACAATAAATCCAGTATAGAATAGAAGTGTTGTATTGTACAATGAAAATTTAATAAGGAGGTGCTCCTGTGAATGCGATGACGTTTGTTATCTGTATTGTGGTCGCCTTGATTGCAGCAGCTATTAGCTGGGTGGCAGCAACAGCTTATCGTAAGAACGTAGCAGAGAAGACGATAGGAAGTGCGGAAGAAAAAGCCCGGGACATAATAGATGACGCATTGAAAGTTGCAGAGACGAAAAAGCGTGAGGCACTGCTTGAAGCAAAAGAAGAGTCGATGAATCGAAAGAATGAACTCGATAAAGAGACCAGAGAGCGTAGAGCAGAGCTGCAGAAGTATGAAAGACGCGTACTGGCAAAAGAAGAAGCCATAGAGAAAAAGTCCGATGCACTGGAGAGACGGGAAAGCAATCTGGCCAGCAGAGAAGAAGAATTAAAGATAAAAAGCGTAGAGATTGAAGAAATTCATGAGAAAAAAGTGCAGGAACTGGAGAGAATCTCAGGTTTAACCTCCGAACAAGCAAAAGACTATCTGTTAAAAACTGTTGAAGACGAAGTGAAAAGCGATACTGCCAGACTCTACAAAGAACTGGAAAGTAAAGCAAAAGAAGACGCAAACAAAAAGGCAAAGGAATATGTGGCAACTGCAATTCAGCGTTGCGCTGCTGATCATGTGGCAGAAGCTACGATTTCTGTGGTACAGCTCCCTAGTGATGAGATGAAGGGACGTATCATTGGTCGAGAAGGCCGTAACATCCGTACACTGGAGACGATGACAGGTGTGGATCTGATTATTGACGATACACCAGAAGCAGTCATCTTATCCAGCTTCGATCCAATCAGAAGAGAAGTAGCAAGAATTGCTCTTGAGAAGCTGATTGTGGATGGACGTATTCATCCGGCAAGAATCGAAGAGATGGTAGAAAAAGCGCAAAAAGAAGTAGAGACAATGATTCGCGAAGAAGGCGAAGCAGCAGCATTAGAGGTAGGAGTACATGGAATTCACCCTGAACTGATCCGTCTGCTTGGTAGAATGAAGTTCCGTACCAGTTATGGTCAGAACGCATTGAAGCATTCTATCGAAGTTGCACAGTTGTCAGGTCTTTTAGCAGGGGAAATCGGTGTGGATATCCGTATGGCAAAACGTGCCGGTTTATTACATGATATTGGCAAGTCCATTGACCATGAAATTGAAGGATCTCATGTGCAGATTGGTGCAGATCTCTGTAAGAAATACAAAGAATCTACAACCGTTATCAATGCGGTGGAATCACATCATGGCGATGTAGAACCGGAAACTCTGATTGCATGTATCGTACAGGCTGCCGACACCATTTCAGCAGCTCGTCCTGGTGCGAGAAGAGAGACTCTGGAAACATATACCAACAGATTAAAACAGTTAGAGGATATATCAAACTCATTCAAGGGTGTTGATAAATCATTTGCTATTCAGGCAGGTAGAGAGATTCGAATTATGGTTGTTCCTGAAAAAGTCAGCGATGCCGATATGGTATTGATGGCAAGAGATATTTCCAAGCAGATAGAAGCTGAGATGGAATATCCTGGACAGATTAAAGTAAGTGTAATACGTGAGTCACGTGCAGTGGATTACGCAAAATAAAAAAGACCGGTGTTGATCAGTAAATGTGAAACACCGGTTTTCTTTTTTGCAGAAATCATGTATAGATGCACTCACCAAAAGGAGATGGAAAGCATGCATTATGAGAATGTGACAACCGGAATATTTCGTTCCAGAAAGAATCGTTTTATTGCCGAGATCGAGCTGGATGGGGAAGTAGTCCTGTGTCATGTAAAAAATACAGGAAGGTGTCGGGAATTGTTTCTATCCGGAGTAAAAGCGGTTCTTCAGGAAAGTGGCAATCCAAATCGTAAGACAAGATACGATCTGATTGCAGTATATAAAAAGGGGCAGTTGATCAATGTGGATTCACAGGTGACCAATACAGTAGTGGAAGAATGGGTAAAAGAAAGTGGCTATTTCCGGAATCTGACAAAAGTAAAGCGGGAAGTGACCTGTGGAAAGTCCAGATTTGATCTGTATGTAGAATACGGAGATGGAAAAAAAGCATTCATAGAAGTGAAAGGTGTAACACTGGAAGAGAATGGGATAGCAAAATTTCCAGATGCGCCGACACTGCGAGGTGTGAAGCATGTAGAAGAACTGGCTGCCTGCCGGGCGGATGATTACGAGGCATATCTGTTTTTTGTGGTACAGATGAAGCAAATCCGTTATGTGGAGCCTAACTGGAATACACATCCGGAGTTTGGATATGCACTCAGAAAAGCAGCAGATGCCGGTGTGCATCTGCTGGCTTATGACTGTCAGATGACAGAAAACAGTATCCGAATTGATCAGCCGCTGCCGGTAGTTATAGAATAAACAGGATCAGACGGAGTGAGTACGAGCCAGATCCAGAAGATGCGGGAGCAGATAATCAGCCAGTTTTTCATGACCATAGGTGGTTGGATGAATACCGTCTATGGTGACGGCATCATAATCTTCATTTTGAACCAGAGAAGTCATATAAGCGTGCAGTGGAACAAATGGCAGGGAAAGAGAAGCACAGATCTCGCCCATGATCTGTTCCAGTTCCAGCACATAAGGGATCCACAGCTGGTATTTTTGCGGATGTGAAAAAATAAAAGGACCGGAACACAACACAGCGGCGCCAGAGTCATGGAGTCGCATCAGAACTTCCCGGTAATGTTCGGCAAAGCGCAGATCATTCAGAGTGACATTGGTGTTTAGCGCTACGCCGATATCGTTGATACCAATCATCAGGGAGATAACATCAGGATGTCCCTTCAGAAATCCGCGGTTTAACCGTTCCAGAAGAGCGGCAACTGTGAAACCGTCGATCCCTTTGTTTACAATCTGTGCATCTGGACCAAGCTGTTTGGCCAGCATAGCTACATAGCCATCTCCCAGGCTGCCTGTTTCCGGCATCCAGAGGTGGTTAGAATCAGTGATACTGTCACCAAGAAATAAATAATCAGTTTTCATGTTCAGCCTCCGTAATCATCCTGAAATTCGTGAATATCAAATGTCAGGTTATAGGATGATTATAGTTGCTGAACGATGGAAAAACAACTATAATGAAAGTCGAAATAAACGAATGAAACGGAGGGGTGGGGCAAAAGTCCCACAATTGGAATGAACAAAAAAGAAATTGCAGAGATCAAAAAGCAATATACGCAGGAAAAATGCCCTGCCACCAAAATCTGTGGCTGTTACGTAGATGGAGAAAAAAAGAAGCAGGCAGAATTCCGTCAGGCGTTTCTGTCACTTCCGGATGAAGAGTTTTTTAAATATCTGAATATTTTCCGTAAGGCAATGTCCGGAACCATCGGAAAGAATCTACTGACTATGGAATTCCCGCTGGATACAGAGATGGAAGGCGGAACCCAGGAACTGCTTATGAAGCTGAAAGCGACAGAACTGAAAGATGACGGAATACTGGAAGAATTCTATGATAAAATCATAGACTCTTATTATTATGTGGGAAATTATCTGATTCTGCTGATCTATGGTGTCTATGATATCCCTGGAAAATCTTCAGATAATCTGGAGATGTTTGATGCATCCGATGAGATCTATGAACATATTATTTGTTGTATCTGCCCGGTGAATCTGTCGAAGCCATGTCTGTCTTACAATGCAGAAGACCATTGCTTTGAAAACAATATTCAGGACTGGGTGGTGGATATGCCAATGCTGGGATTTTTGTTCCCGGCCTTTCATGACCGCAGTGCAGATATACATAGTCTGTTATATTACAATCAAAAAGCAGAACAGCCTGCAAGTGATTTTGTGGACGCAGTGCTTGGATGTGTTCTGCCGATGACAGCAGGAGACCAGAAAGAGACTTTTCAGGAGCTGGTGGAACAGACACTTGGGGATGACTGCAGTTATGAGATGGTCAGAACAATCTATGACAATTTAAATGAGATGCTGGAAGAACAGAAAGAAGAACCAGAGCCTCTGAAGCTGGAAAAGAATGATGTGAAGCGTCTTCTGGAGCAGAGCGAAGTAACCAATGAAAAGCTGGAGGAATTTGACAGTCACTATGAGGAGACGGCTGGAGAAAATGCATCGTTTATGGCAACCAATGTGGTGAACAGACGAAAGTTTGAAATTAAGACACCGGATATTGTAATTCAGGTGAATCCGGAACGGACAGATCTGGTGGAAACCAGAGAGATTGATGGAAAGAAATGCCTGGTCATTGAACTGAATGATGAAGTAGAAGTGAATGGAATTTTGATCAGGTAAACCAAGGATAAAAGGAGTGTGAACATTTATGATAACAATCAAAGAATACAGAGGACATATCAGAAACTGGGAGAGTCTGTGCGCAGAACTGCAGATTGATGCATCCCTTACAAGAGAGAAAAGAGAAAAAGAGATATTGATCAAAGCGTATGAAGCGTGGGGACATGACATGGCAGACCATCTGTATGGTATGTTTGCTTTTGCACTGTGGGATGATGAAAAAGAGGAGCTGTTTGCTTTAAGAGACCAGTTTGGAACCAAGCCATTTTATTATTATATGACAAAAGATGGACAGCTTTTGTATGGAACTATGATTCGGGATATTATGAAACAGCCAGGCTTTGAGAAAGAATTGAACGAAGAAATGCTCCAGATTTATCTGACGCTGACGTATGTGGGCGGAGAGGATACTTTCTTCAAAGACGTGAAAAAACTGATGCCGGGACATTTCCTGGTATGGAAAAACGGAACACTGACGATCACCAGATACTGGACACCGGAATTTCATCCGGACGAGAGTAAAACGCTGGAGGATTGGGCGAATGAGATTCATACCACTGTTCAGAATGTGATGCCGGAAGTACTGGCCAGGGATGAGAGTGCAGAAGCATTCCTGTCTGGTGGTGTGGATTCATCTTATGTAGTGGCGGTATCTGATGTGAAAATGACAGATTCCTGTGGGTATGAAGAAGAACGCTTTGATGAATCCGGACTGGCAAAACAGACTGCAGATCTTTTACACAGAGAGAACAGCAGATGTCTGATTACACCGGAAATGTATTTTGATATCGTGCCATATGTTATGTATGAGATGGAGCAGCCACTGGCAGATGCTTCAGCGATTGCCTTTGCGATAGCCTGCAAAGAGACGGCAAAACATACAAAGATTTGTTATTCTGGAGAAGGCTCAGATGAATTTTTTGGCGGATATAATATGTATCGCAATGCCACACGTTATGGTGACAACCTGAAGACCTTCTATGTAGGCAATACAAATATCATGAAAGAAGACGAGAAAAAGCGAATTCTGAAACATTATAATGAAGATGTACTGCCAATTAACCTGGTAAAAGATATTTATGAAGAAATCGAGGGACTGGATCCACTGGCGAAGATGTCTGATATTGATATTCAGATCTGGCTGGAAGGAGATATTTACCTGAATGTAGATAAGATGAGTACGGCAGCAGGTCTGGAGATTCGTATGCCATTGACAGACCGCCGTGTCTTTGATATTGCATCCAGAATGCCATCCTGCTATAAAGTGAACGGGGAGCAGAATAAAGTGGCGTTCCGTACCGCAGCAGCCAAAGTTCTGCCAGAAGAGATCGCTTTTCGTAAAAAGCTGGGATTCATTGTACCGATCCGTATCTGGATGGCAGACGAACGTTACAATCAGGATGTACAGGCGAAGTTCCACAGTGAAATGGCTGCTAAATTCTTCAATATGGAAGAGATTCAGAAGATCTTTGACGAATATGTAGGAGGCAATTCAGATAACTGGAGAAAGGTTTGGACTATCTACACCTTCTTGGTATGGTATGAAGAGTATTTTGTGAAAAGTGAGCGTTGACTTTTGCCAGATGGTTTGTTATCATAAGAACAATGCAAAAAGAAATACAATAAGAATAAAAGTGAAACAGATTCCGTGAGGGAGTAGTTCGCGTGAAAGCGTGATTTGTCAACAGACCCGGTCAGCAGACCTGGCAAATCTTAAAGAATGAGACTCATGTATGCTTTAATGATAAGGCATGCGTGGGTCTTTTTTATTGCATGAATGAAAAGAAAAGTTTTGCGGAAACTGTATTTGCAAAGAAAAGGAGGAATTATATGCAGGAATTTATTCAGGGAGCAGCGCTCCCAGTGGTAGTATTACTTTTGGTTGTGGGATTTTTCCTTCTGATCAAGGGGGCAGACTGCTTTGTAGAAGGGAGCTCCAGTATTGCCAAAAGGCTGAAAGTGCCATCCATCATTATCGGATTGACGATTGTAGCTATGGGAACATCCCTTCCGGAGACTGCTGTCAGTGTCACTGCATCCATGGTGAATAATAATGCGTTAGCTATCAGCAATGTTGTTGGATCGAATATTTTCAACCTGATGTTTGTAATAGGAGTTTGTTCGATCCTTACTCCCATTGCAGTACAGCGGGATACCGTTGTACGGGATATTCCGTTATCCGTGATTTGCGCACTGCTGCTGGCAGGCCTGGGAGTACTGGCTATAGGAGATAAAGGTCCTTATATTCTGGGACATCTGGACGGTGTGATTTTCCTGACACTGTTTGCCTGCTATATCGTCATGATGATCCGAAGCGCACGAAAAGCAAGAGCAGAAGGCAAAGAAGTCGCCATTGAAGGCGAAGAAGAATTAAAAGTATTGTCTTATCCGAAAAGTATTCTTTTTATTGCAGGCGGAGCTATCGCCATTGCAGCAGGCGGTGATCTTACGGTAGATACCGCCAGCCGAATTGCCATAGAACTGGGAATGAGCCAGACGCTGGTAGGGCTGACCATTGTATCGATTGGAACATCGCTCCCGGAACTGGTAACATCCATTGTAGCGGCCAGAAAAGATGAAGTAGATATGGCGGTAGGAAATGCGGTTGGATCCAATATTTTTAATATTTTGATGGTGCTTGGAATCGCTTCTGCTATCAATCCGATCAGTATTTTAACTGAGAATCTGGTCGATATCATGATCCTGGTGGGATTTTCGATTTTGGTGTGGGCATTTGCTGCAACAAAAAGAAAGATCACACGAAAAGAAGGGATTGCCATGGCTGGACTGTATCTGGTGTATGCAGTTTATATTATCTTAAGATAAATGAGGGGCAACGGTTATGTTATTGTTTTGGAAAGTACTTTTGACAGAATTTATTGCGGAAATGGGAGATAAGACACAGCTGATGCTGGTGGCCATGACTTCTAAGTATAAAATGAAAGATATCCTGCTGGGAACCGGTGTAGCCATACTGATTCTGAATGGTCTGGCAGTACTGGCCGGAGGTCTGGTCAGTGAAGTGATCCCGACCTGGCTGATCCGGCTGATTGCAGCTGGAGCATTTTTGTTTTTTGCAGCGACGACTTTAAAAGGTGAGGATGACGAAGAAGAAGAGGTAAAAGACGGCGGAAAAGGCAAAATTGCAGCAGTATCTGTCTGTTCCACTTTCTTCGTGGCAGAGCTGGGAGATAAGACACAGCTGACAGCGATTACCTTTGGAGCCAATGAAGGAATGGAAGCAGCATTGATTGTATGGCTGGCCTGTTCCATTGGACTTTTTGCAGCAGATATCATTGGTATGCTGGTAGGGTATCTGCTGAAAAACAAAATGCCGGAGGGTGTATTAAATAGCGTGGCATTCTGTATCTTCTTTGTATTTGGAATCCTGACATTACGAGAAGGACTGGAAATGCTGCTGGGTGCCGGAAATGTATGGGTGATAGGAACTACTGTGGCAGCAGCAGTGATTTTTGCAATCGTCTGTCTTAGCCTGTACCGGAAGAAAAAAGCTGCGTAGAGCAGCGTCCGGATGCAGGAAGAGCTTACCAATAATAAAGATGAAAAACAGTCGTCCGGGTTTCGGTAAAAGAACCAGGGCGGCTGTTTTTTTAGAATATCTTATTTGGTTTTTGGGGATAATTCAGAAAAAATATTTATTACAATTCTTCATCTTTTTCATCATCAATCGAATAATCATTTAGCTCAGGAAAATCCAGAAATTCACTTAATGTCATCCCAAAAACATTAGCGATTTTGTGAAGGGTACGTACTTTTGGATTCTTGCTTGCACCGCAAAGAATATTGTCGATGGTAGATTGTTTTAATCCTGCCAAAGTTGCAAGCTTATTAATGGTAATGCCGCAATTTTTGCATAGTTGGCGGATACGGAGTGCGTAAGTTTGCCAGCTGTGGAAGTCTGAAAAGTATTATCATTCCAAGAACGGTAGAAAGTATTGGAAAACAGACATTTTATAATTGTAAGAAACTCAAGACAATTACCATCAAAACAGATAAATTGTCAAGTAAGACAATTGGCACCAAAGCATTTGCCGGAACTTATAAAAAGACAATTGTTAAGGTATCGGGTAATCAGATGAAAGCATACAAGAAACTACTGAAATCAAAAGGAATCAATTCCAAAGCAGTGTATAAAAATAAAGAAAAGCAGATAGCTGGTTATGTGGCTATCTGCTTTTCTAATGGATATAGAAAAAGATGGATAGCTAAAGCAAAATCCCTGATTTAAATAACGTAAATTGACAATAATAGTTAAAGTACGTTATAATAGAAAAAATGATAGGATTGAAAGGGGGAAGACTATGTTATATGAATATCTGAGAGCGACTTATATGCAAAATGAACCTATTTTTGTTTCAGATATCAGGCTTCCAGTTTCAGATGTAAACCTTAGACAGATGTTTAAAGTATTATGTGATTTGGGAAAAATCAGAAGATTTGATACAGGTATTTACTATTTGCCTAAAGAAAGCCGCTTAAGAGGTGGAGTTCCGCTCGGAGCAGATACAGTTGCAAAATATAAATATATTTCACGAAATGGGAGGGTAGATGGGTATTATTCGGGATATACTTTTGCTAATCAGCTTGGTGTTACCACTCAGGTACCATATATGGTGGAAATTGTATCAAATAATGCCAGTGCCAGAGTGCGGGAAGTGGATTTACAGGGAAGAAGAATCCTTCTCCGTAAAGCGAAAATTACAGTAACAAAAGAAAATTATCGGGTATTGCAACTTTTAGATTTTTTGAAAGATGTAGAACAGTATACAGACGAGGATAATGAGATTGTATACAACTGTATCCATAAGTATATTGTTGAAGAGCAAATTTCTAAGAAAGAAGTAGATCTTTATATAGGACAATATCCAGATCGAATTTTTCGATATATATACGAAATGAGGTTGTATGATGTTTTTGCATAGTGATAAAGAACTTTTTAGAGATGTAATAATGGCTGCATCTGTTGATCAGAAGCGCCCAGTAGCAATAATAGAGAAGGATTATTATGTTACAATGATATTGAAACTTTTGGCACAGGCAGAACCGGGATGTGTTTTTAAGGGCGGTACATCTCTTTCTAAATGTCATCATATAATTGATCGTTTATCAATATTTGTCGAGAGAGAATATGGACATTATTCAGGAATTTGGGCTGGAACCATTTGAAATGACTCTTCAAAGTCTCGAAAGAACTTTTGCAGATAAGGTATTTGCAATCTGTGATTACTATATGGGAAAAAATATAAAGCGCCATTCACGTCATATATATGATTTGTATATGCTATTGCTTAAGATAAATCTGGATGACAATTATAAGAGTTTAGTTTCTGAAATTCGCGAACACAGAGCAAAAATGGCAATATGTTTATCTGCTCAGCCGGATGTGAATATTTCTAAATTGCTGGAAGAAATTATTGAGAAGGATATATATAAAGATGATTATCCAGAAATCACAACATATTTTCAGAATGAACCGCTTGAATATGATAGAGCGATTAGTGTGATTAAAAAAATTGCAGAATCTGGCATATTTTAGTCTTGACAAATGCAACAATTTTGCTTATAATGTTTATTGTTCGTTAGGACATGTGCGTTTAGCTCAGCTGGATAGAGCGTTTGGCTACGGACCAAAAGGTCGGGAGTTCGAATCTTCTAACGCACGTACTTGATCCGGGATTCTCATTAGAGGGTTCCGGATTTTTTGTTGCAATAAAGAGAATGTGTTCAAAAGACTGTTCATAAAGAGGGGTGAAGCATGAAAGCGAATTCGAATACGCAGGCCATGGGAACGGAGAAGATTCCAAAGTTATTGGCACAGCTGGCGATCCCCGCAGTGGTGGCTCAGGTAGTGAATCTTTTGTATAATATTGTGGATCGCATCTATATTGGACATATAAGTGGAATTGGAGCGTCAGCACTGACGGGGGTGGGACTGTTTACTCCGATTCTGATGCTATTAAATGCGTTTGCCATGCTGGCAGGTTCCGGTGAGGCACCTATTCTTTCGATCAGTTTTACCACCAGTCTGGCCAGATATGGTGGCGATATGGCAGTAGGAGCCATGACCATTATCAACAGCGTCAGCCAGCTGGTTACTATGCCGATACAGGGGATCTGCCAGGGAGGTCAGCCAATTCGTTCTTTACCCAGTTTAAAGTATGTGTGCTGTTCAGTACAGTCTGTTGGGGAATTCTGATGATTGCACCACAGATTTTTGCAGGAATGTTCTCTGACAATGAGGAACTTGTGACATACACAGCCTGGACACTGCGCATCTATATGGCAGGCATCTTTGCAATGGGATTTCAGCTGTGCTGCCAGCAGAGCTTTATGGCGTTGGGCTAGGCGAAGGTCAGTCTGTTTCTGGCCGTGCTTCGAAAATTGATTTTGCTGATACCGCTGATCTTTTTGTTCCCGATGCTGATGGAAAATAAAGTTTTTGCAGTATTTCTGGCAGAACCGGTCAGTGATATTCTGGCGGCGGCCGTGACAACAGGTGTATTTTTGGGTAAATTCAATGGAATTCTAAAAAGAGGTGCAGATCGATAACATATATAGAACTGAGAACTTAAAAATTTTACTTATGTGAGTAGAATAATTTGAGTTCTCTTTTTTAAAGAATGGCAATAAAAAACCGAAGATTTCAATTGCCTGAAATCTTCGGCTTTTAAATACGTGCGTTAGAAGATTCGAACTCCCGACCTTTTGGTCCGTAGCCAAACGCTCTATCCAGCTGAGCTAAACGCACATGTCTTAACGAACAATAAATATTATAGGATACAAGAAACAGATTGTCAAGTAATAATTGAAAAAATATTGAATAAAATTCACTTAAAATAATCTTTTCGCTTGTTCTTTCTTTCTCTTTCTCCTATAATGAATGGCAGAACTGCCAGGTTGGAAAAACAATCTAAACAGGCAGAAAAGAGCAGGAGTGACAAGTATATGCAGAATGTCAGAGTTGTGGAGCTGAATGAGCAGAATAATGAAGAGGTACTTCCGGGCTATACAGAAGAGTTTCCTTATATTGCTACCTGTGCCAGGATAAATGAATATCTGAATCCGGATATCCCATGGCACTGGCATCGCCAGGTGGAATTGTTTTATATGAAAAGCGGAAGCCTGGAATATACCACGCCCCATGGATCCTGGACTTTTACAGAAGGAATGGCGGGAATGGTGAATTCTAACATTTTGCATTGTTCCAGACCATTATCCCTCAAGAATGAGAATGTTCAGCTGCTGCATATCTTTGACCCGGTTTTTCTTGCAGGAGAACATGGCAGTCAGATGGAAAAAAAATATATTTTTCCACTTACCGCAAATCGGGATGTAGAAGTAATCATGCTGCATCCGGAGAAAGCAAAAGAGAAAAAGATAATTGACCATATACAGGCAGCATTTTCTATCTCAGAGCAAAAGAGTGGATATGAATTTGAATTGAGAGAAAGCCTGGCGAAGATATGGCTGAATCTTCTGGAACTGACAGAGCTGATTGGATGGAAACAAGCAGGAGTGAACAGGCAAGATGAGAAGATCAAGAGTCTGATGATCTATGTGCATGAACATTATCAGGAACCGATCTCAGTTGAACAACTGGCGGAATCGGTATATATCAGTAAAAGGGCCTGCTTTCGTATGTTTCAGGAGAATCTTCATATGTCTCCGGTGGAATATATCCACAGTTTTCGCATCCAGCGAGCCTGTCAGCTGCTGTCTGATGAGCAGAAAACGATTACGGAAATTGCACAGGAATGTGGGTTTGGAACCAGCAGTTACTTTGGCAAGCTGTTTCGTAGAAAAATGGACTGTACTCCGGAGCAATATCGCAGAAAAATGGCACGATTGTTATAGTATCTGTCATGAATCAGATAGTTGAAAAAAAGAAAAAAAGATATAATGAGTCATAAGAAGAACTGAGAAGCCCAAACTCAGGGATCCTTAAATAAGTGTCGGGGACCGGTGCAAGCCGGTCCTGTTTTTCGATTACCAGGGCAGTGAACAGGAGAAGAATATGAACTATAAGAAAGAAAATCTAACTCTGCGCTATAGTACAGTGCAGTTTACTTACTGGGCAGCATCTACAGGTGCTACCAGTTTTGCCACGATCTATTTATTGGATCGTGGACTTTCATCGGGAATCATTGGCGTCCTTCTTGCAGTGTCTGGAATCCTGTCCTGTCTGATACAGCCGTTTTTGGCTTCAGCAGCCGATCGGGCGGAAAAAGTGATTCTGATTCCATTGCAGGTGCTGATTTCAGTGTTGTGCATAGCCGGGTATGCAGCGCAGCTTCTGGGAGAACTGCCAGTTCTGGCAGCTGGAATGATCTATGTGGCAACACTTTGCTGTTCGGATGCGATGGTTCCATTGCTGAATGCAATGAGTGTTGCATATAATCAGGCCGGCTATGAGATTAATTATGGAGCAGCCAGAGGAGTTGGGGCGCTGGCTTCTGCATTTGCAGCTTTGGCGCTTGGAAATGTATTTGCACATCTGGGAAAGCTCTGGATGATTTTATTTTTGCTGTTATTCCGCTTTATCAGTCTATTGCTGATGGCTAGTTTCCCGAAGATCAAAAAGCAGAGGGCAGAGCTGGAAAAAGAAGAAACCAGTTGTTCCATATGGTACTTTTTTTCACATTATCGCTGGTATTGTGCATCCCTGCTGGCGGTATTGTTCTTGGGTATGTATCATGCCATGACAGAAAACTATATGATTGCCATTATGCAGCGCCTTGGTGGAAACAGCAGTCATGTGGGAACCGCTATTTTCGTAGCAGGACTGACTTCTGCACCGGTGATTTTTTTCTATGGAACAATTCGAAAGCAGTGCGGTGATGCAGTATGGATGAAGACTGCGGCAATATCGTTTCTGATCAAATCGGTGGGATTCTATCTGGCACCGAATATTTATACGATATATGCCCTTCAACTGCTCCAGATCACTTCCTATGGCTTCTGGGACCGGCGCAGGTCTATTATGCCAAAGATAAAGTAAAAAGCTGCGATATGGTCAAGGGACAGGCATTTATTACGGCAGCCTATGCATTGGGGTGTTCGATGGGAAATTTCGCCGGAGGTCAGCTGCTGAATCAGGGAGTGGGTACGATGCTTCAGGCTGGAATCGTGATGGCATTTTTGGGAACGGTGCTGATGTTCCTGACAGTGAATAAAAAAGACAGATAATTGCCATCTTTGCTTGATTATTATTCGCCAAAGTTGTATGATAATAAATGAGTATTCTCTGGCTATGACAGATTTTTCAATGTGTGGCCAGAAATTTAATACGAGTCAGAAAGGAATATGGGTATGGCGAACATTAACGAGGAAGAATTGAAAAAATTACTGGTATCTGCAGATTTCAAGGAGGAGAGTTACGGAAATCTTCCGATACAGGAATTGATCATTCTGAAGAACTCTGCAGCCATCATGAAGACAAAGAACCCGGAGCAGGAAAAAGTTGGGGTGTTCTTTGAAAAGAGAGAATCCTTTTTCTTACATATGATTTTAAGACGTATTCAGAAGATGGAGACATTATTCTGCGTATTTTCAAAGGCAACGAATCTGCCTTATGTATATTGTGATCCGGATAGCTGTAATGATCAGATCTGGCTGTTTACGGAAGAACGTTTTGCACAGAAGCTGGCCATGGTACAGCGTCAGAAGCATGTAGAGCTGATTGTGGTAAAGATGGAGAACAAGCAGTTCCTCACATTCCTGACCGGTCTCTTTGCTATGGGTGTGAATGCGTTTGTACTGGATAAGGGCGTGAATGCCGTGGAGATTGAACTGGAACAGCTGGTTAAAAAGCCAGATTTTGAAGCAATTCCGCCAGAAAAGCGTCCGTTGCAGAATCCACAGCTGTTGCTGACCGGATGCTATTTTGCACAGGAAAGACAAATGCCGGAAGAAGAGAGAGATAAAGAGGCACTTCATGATCTGGAAGAAGAGATGATCGTGAACTTTCACAGAGGCAAAGTACTGGTACCTGTTCAGGTTCCTGAAGGTGTTGAGAAGGTAGAACCGAAGGATATGAAGATTCCGTTCATCAAGCTGAATAACGGCGACATCTACCAGCCGGTATGTGCAGATGCTTCAGAATTCCAGAGATTTAATAAGAATAAGATGTTTAAGGCAATTGCAGTAGACAGCAGTAAGGTAAAAGGTATGATGGGAGAGCAGATCAAGGGTGTGATGCTGAATCCGGTTACATTAAGACTGCTGATTCCAAAACAGAGAGTGTAGACCATTGGGGACGGAGTTTTGTGGCTTTTTGAGAGCTGCAAAACTCCGTTTTTATGACTCTGGCCAGTCTTCCAGATGCCCATTTACAATTGCTGAAAACATACGATCTTTCACACCTGGATTTTCCTGGTTTAATTTTCGGAGTAAATCCTTCACGTACTGCCGTTTGGTATAGCCATCGGCAGGACATGGACTTTTGGCAACAGGAAGATGATACTTATTGCGAAAGCCAATGACTTCGGATTCGGAAACATAGATCAGTGGACGGATCACGGTCAGATCCATGCGATCAAGATAAGTTTTTGGCAAAAAAGAGTGAAAACGTCCTTCGTACATCAGGGAAAGCAGCATAGTTTCCACCATATCATCTTTGTGATGTGCATAAGCCACTTTATTGCAGCCCAGTTCTTTGATACGGTCGTTAAAGGCTCCTTTTCGCAGTTTGGCACAAAGGGCACATGGATTGGATTCCTGGCGCTCTTCGAAGACAATTTTACCGATCTGAGTTGGAATGACGTTATAGGGAACCTGGAGTTTTTGACACAGCTGTCGGATGGGTTCCAGATCAAAGCCAGGATATCCCAGATCGACAGTTACGGCTTCCAGCTCAAAGCGCTTTGGATAGAACTTTTGCAGTCCCTGCATGGCATAGAGAAGTGTCAGGCTGTCTTTTCCACCAGAGATACCGATGGCGATTCGGTCCCCTTCCTCGATCATTTGATAGTCATCTATAGCCTGTCTGGTCAGGCTGAAAAGTTTCTGAAGTTTCAAGTGATTTCCCCCTTATCGTAAATAAAATGGAGCACAGCACCATTAACTTTATAGCATAAGCAGTCTGCCCTGTCAAATACGTGGAAGTATATCAGGTGGAACAGTGTTGTAGAAAAAATAGGGATATGGTATAATAAGCGGCGAATGGCGATTAGGATGACTGCAAAGCAGCAGGCACAGACAGGATCGCAAAAAACAATAAAGGAAGTAGATGTCATGTACAAAGAAAAACTGGATGCATATATTGATGCACATAAAGAAGACATGCTGGAAGATCTGAAGACGCTGGTACGTATCGACAGCCAGAAGGGAGAAAGCCAGCAAGGCAAACCGTTCGGAGAAGGTCCTGCAAAGGTGCTGGATACAGCGGAAGAGATGCTGAAAAAGTATGGATTTTCCACACAGAATTATGATCATTATGTGGTGACCGCAGACTTCAGCGATCAGGAAAAAAAGCTGGATATTCTGGCACATCTGGATGTAGTACCAGTTACCAAGAACTGGAAAGAGACACAGCCGTTTGAGCCTGTGATCAAGGATGGAAAGATTTATGGCCGCGGTACTGCAGATGATAAGGGCCCTGCCATTGCAGCATTGTATGCCATGAGAGCAATCAAGGAGTGCGGTGTACCTTTGAAGAACAGTATGCGGCTGATTCTTGGCTCTGATGAAGAATGCGGATCAGCAGACCTGGAATACTATTATGCGCGAGAAAAAGAGGCACCGATGACTTTTACACCGGATGCAGATTTCCCGGTAATTAACCTGGAAAAGGGACGCCTTCAGAAAGATTTTACTGTGAAGCTGGATGCTGGAAGTACAGGAGCGGCAGTTGTGAAAGTACAGGGTGGAACAAAGGTGAATGTGGTTCCGGATACTGCAGTAGCAGTAGTCAGAGGACTGACAAAGGATGAAGTAGAGTGTGCAGCAGAAAAGATAAAGAATCATATTACTTATCTGCTGAAGGAGACATCGGAAGGAATTGAGATTACAGCAAAAGGAGTGGCTGCACATGCATCCACACCAGAAGCAGGACATAATGCGATCTGTGGTTTGGTAAATCTTCTGGCAGATCTGCCGCTTGATATCGGTGTTGGATATTGGAAAGCCATTGCAGAAATGTTCCCGGATGATGACTTCTATGGAGAAGCATTGAAGGTGAATATGGAAGATGAGATTTCCGGTAAACTGACGATGAATCTTGGAATCCTGAATTATGATGGAAATGAGATTAAAGGTGTATTTGACAGCCGTATCCCAGTATGCGGATCCGATGACAATGTGACAGCGGTGCTGGATCAGACTTTTACAGGAAAAGGATTTGCAATTGAAGAAGGAAAGATGATTGCGCCACATTATGTGCCAGCAGATTCAGAACTGGTACAAAAGCTGCTGGCAAGTTATGAAGTCTATAGCGGTGTAAAAGGAGAAGCCCAGTCTACCGGAGGCGGTACTTATGTACATGATCTGGAACGTGGAGTTGCATTTGGCTGCATGGTTCCGGAAGTAGACAATCATATGCATGGAGACGATGAGTTCATGGTAATCGATATGCTGCTGATGAGTGCAAAGATTTTTGCAGATGCGATTGTAAGAATTTGTGGATAATAGCAGAGGCAGAACAAAAAGAAGCCGATTTTAAAATCCGGCTTCTTTTATGATTTCATTTGCTTTTGATGTATCATCTGTCACACAGAATACCACGTAATTGCCTTTGGTTTTCAGAATAGCGGCATCCAGTTTGGCTACTTCTGGTGCATTGTAGCTTGCGAACAGAGTGGACTGAGATTCGACACGCTTCTTCAGCAGTTCTTCTGCCTCAGCGGTATAGGAGCTGTCTTTGCATTTCAGAACAACCACTTCGCAGGCATTGCTTCCGGAATTCAGTGCTGCTGCAGCTTCTTCGATCTTATCCATATCAAAGAAATAAGTAGAAGCAATCACTTCATTGCTGACTTCACTGACTTCGCTGTCAATGGTTCCTTCCAGATCCTGACAGAGCTTGCTGACATCTGCTGACATATCAGAACTTCCAGAAGACTTGCCTCCGCAGGCGGTCAGCAGTAATGCGGCAAATGCACACAGAACTGTGAGAATCAGTGCTTTCTTTTTGTTTTTCATAGATATTCTCCTTTTCTTAAACACCTGGTATATAGTGTGTTTTTGTGTAATTCAACCAGTCCTTGCAGTATTCCGCATTCAGATGAATACCATCTTCAGCGGATCCGGAGATCAGTCCGTGAGAACCGTTGGACAGGACTTCATTCAGGTTTATGTAATGATAACCTTCTTCCCGACACATCTTCAGAATCTCTTCATTTACTGCATCCACATTGGCATTGTTCACATAATCTCCAGTGGTGACCAGTGATTCATCCACATAGATCACGGAATAAACATACACGATCGGATTTGGTGAAGAGGACAACTGTTTGATATCATTCAGTACCTGACGGTAAGAATCACCTACCTGACTCATATCATAGGCGCCCAGTTCATTGGTACCCAGCATCATATAGATCTTGGAAAAATTCAGATTCTTCAAAGCATCCAGAACTTTCACATTGCCATTGGCTGTGGCAATCTGATCATCTGTATAGAAGTTCTCAAGCTCCATGCCGACTGCTGTAACAAAGCTGCCTTTGGTAATGCCGGACAGGTTGCGGAAGCCCTGCATACGGGAATCACCGATGAAGACTGCATCTTCAAAATAACTGTCATCTACTGGTGTCTCCTGAGCCGGAACAACCACATCCAGGTAAGATGCATCGTCATTAGGAAGTCCGGTAGCAAGATCAGTGACAACGGCATCTGTCTGCGCTTCGGTGGAAGCCTCGCTCTGAGCAGAAGAGGCATCTGTCTGTTTTTCACTGCCAGCTTCTGTCTGAACTTCACTTTGTGCTTCTGTCAGATTCGCTCCGGCAAAGACTTCTGATTCCTCGGATTTGATCCGTTCCTGAATGGTCTGTGATGAAAATAAGCTAATCAGACTTTTTCCTTCGAATACCAGAAGGATCAGAACGATTAGCGTAAGTACATTTATAATAAACCCATTACGCCGTTCTTTGGCGGTGGGCCGCTTTTTTTTCTGAGCCATGAATTCCCCTCGTTTTTTGAATTAGTTTCCCCTATAGATGTCATGAAAAAACATTGTTTTTTGACATACTCTATTATATAATAATTTAAATTATTGTAAATAGATTTTCAAAATAATTAAAAGTTTTTATATTTGTACAAAAGACAGGAGATAGCATGGTTTTTAGTAGTTTATTGTTTTTGTTCCGGTTTCTTCCGGCAGTATTGCTTCTATATTATATGGCACCGCGCAAGGTGCGGAACGTGATTCTTTTGTTATTCAGTCTGTTTTTCTATGCATGGGGTGAGCCAAAGTATGTGCTTCTGATGCTTTGCTCGATTACCGTAGACTTCTTCGTAGGGAAAAAGGTAGACTGGTGTAAGAAGAGAGGAAGACAGGCATCAGCACGGGAATGGCTGATGGTGTCATTGATTTACAATATTTCTGTATTATGTTTTTTTAAATATCTGGATTTTCTGATTGGATCTGTCAATGGGATATTTGGCACGGCGATTCCCCTTACCGGAATTCCACTGCCGATCGGGATTTCTTTTTTTACGTTCCAGACGATGTCCTATACAATTGATGTATATCTTGGGGTCACAGAGGTGCAGACCAGCTGGATCAAATATGGTACCTATGTATCTATGTTCCCTCAGCTGATTGCGGGACCGATTGTGCAGTACAAGACCATTGCACAGCAGATGGAGACCAGACGGGAGAATCTGTCCGATTTCTCGGAAGGTGTGCATCGTTTTATGATTGGCTTTGGAAAAAAGGTATTATTGGCGAATAATATTGGTGTCCTCTGGGATACCATTTCTGCCATGGGAGCAGGGACTCTTCCGGCAGCAACCGCCTGGCTGGGAGCCGCCGCTTATGCGTTTCAGATTTATTTCGATTTTTCCGGATATTCTGATATGGCCATTGGACTGGGAAAGATGTTTGGCTTTCATTTTCTTGAGAATTTTAATTATCCTTACATATCTACCAGTATTACAGAATTCTGGAGAAGATGGCATATATCACTTAGTTCCTGGTTCCGGGAGTATGTTTACATTCCGCTGGGAGGAAACAGAAAAGGAACAGCGAAGCAGATTAGAAATATTGCCATTGTCTGGATGCTGACCGGTATCTGGCATGGCGCCAGCTGGAACTTTGTACTGTGGGGCGTTTATTACGGTATGTTGTTAATTGTGGAAAAGTTTGTATTAAAGGATATACTGAAGAAGCTTCCGGCAATATTCCGGCATATTTATGCACTGTTTTTTGTACTGATTGGATGGGTGATTTTTGCTTTTGACAAGATCAGTCTCGGTGTGCAATATATTGGTTCCATGTTTGGCGGAGCTGGTGTGGGTCTGGTGGATAATACAACGATTTATCTGCTATATAATTATGGAGTACTGCTGGTGATATTGATTCTGGCATCCACAGATCTGCCTAAGAGGCTGGCAGCAGCGGTCAGCAGAAAAATGGGAGCGGACAGCTGGATTTTGACTATGGTACGAATGGTATTTTATGCAGGAATCTTTTTCCTGGGAGTGGCTTATCTGGTAGATGCCACCTATAATCCATTCCTGTACTTCCGTTTTTAAGAGGAGAAAGATACATGACAAAGATACAAAGCGGCGTGTTGACAGGTGTGTTTCTGGCGATGGTGTTCGGATGTGCCGGAGCCAGTCTCCTGAAGCCGGATACGTCTTTTTCGGAAAAAGAGAATCGTGTGCTGGTACAGATGCCACAGGTGGATCTGTCCGATATTCTGAATGGCACATTTGAAAAAAATTATGAAACTTATTTATCAGATCAGTTTTTCTGGAGGGATAAATGGATTGGGGTAAAGACACAGGCGGAACGGGCAGAAGGCAAGACGGAGATCAATGATGTCTATTTTGCCAGCGATGGTTATCTGATCGAAAAACATTCCGGTTCTTTCTCCACGGATACGGCGAAGAGAAACATTACGTATCTTGACAATTTCCTGAAAGCCCAGGCACAGAAATACGGCGAAGATCATGTGAAAGCCATGATTGTTCCCAATGCGGTGGAGATATTAAAGGACAAATTACCAGATTATGCAGTGGCAGAGGAAGAGGGCAATTATCTGAGAGAAATCCGTACGCAGATTCCGGAGAAGCTGTTTTTTGATGCTGAACCGATACTGGAAGCCCATAAGGAAGAACCAATCTATTATAAGACCGACCATCACTGGAAGACACTGGCAGCCAGGTATGTCTATGAGGCATGGGCAGCCAGCATTGATTTGCCGATCGTACCGATTTCGGAGTACCGGGAAGAGACTCTGACGGAGGATTTTCATGGAACTATCGATGCCAAGGTAAATATTAAGATTCCGGGAGACAGCATAGAGTGTTATAAGCCAGTAACAGAGATTCCGTATACACTGACTTACAATCATTCAGAGGAACGAACCAGTCTTTATGATGATTCTTATCTGGAAGGAAGAGATAAATACGCAGTCTTTTTCGGAGGAAACCAGCCACTGATTGAGGCCAGGACCAGGGCAGTTTCAGACAGGAGCTTCTGATCATCAAGGATTCTTACGCCAACTGTTTCCTGAGCTTTGCCATGCAGGATTTTTCGCAGATAGATATTGTGGATCTGCGTTATTTTAATGAGAATCTGGGAGATTATATGAAAGAAAAAGAGTATACCGATATTCTGGTATTATATAATGCGGCGGGATTTGCAGAAGATGCCAGTGTGGCAAAGCTGGCACTGGCCAGCGAATCCTGAAGCAGTTGGAACTGGAGATAAGGAGGCATTATGAGTTACGCAGATAAATTATTCAAAGAGACCTGCAGAGAGATTCTGGAGCATGGAACAGATACAAAAGGAGAACTGGTAAGGCCACACTGGGAAGACGGAACACCAGCTTATACGATAAAAAAAATTTGGTGTAGTAAATCGGTATGACCTGCGAAAAGAGTTCCCGGCCATTACATTAAGACGGATTGCGCTGAAAAGTGCCATGGATGAAGTACTGTGGATTTATCAGAAAAAGTCCAACAATATTCATGATCTGAACAGTCATGTCTGGGACAGCTGGGCAGATGAGAATGGAAGCATCGGAACCTGCTATGGGGATGTGATCCGAAAGAAGTTCCTTTATAAAGGGGAAGAGACAGACCAGATGGATTATGTACTCCGCCAGTTAAAGGAAAATCCTTTCAGCCGCCGGATCATGACGAATATGTATCAGTTTGAATATCTTCATTCCGGCGGACTGGATCCGTGCTGTTACAGTATGACCTACAATGTGACGGCACCGCGGACGGAGGATGCAGATCAGAGACTGGTGCTGAATGCGGTGCTGAACCAGCGCAGTCAGGATATGCTGGCCGCCAATGGCTGGAATGTATGCCAGTATGCCATTTTACTGATGATGGTGGCACAGGTCAATGATATGGTGCCTGGAGAGCTGGTGCATGTGATCGCAGATGCTCATATTTATGACAGGCATGTGCCAATGATTCAGGAATTACTGGAGAGGGAAGAACACCCGGCACCAAAGGTAAGTCTGAATCCAGATGTGAAGGACTTTTATCAGTTCACTACAAAGGATCTGATCGTAGAAAATTATGTAACCGGAGAGCAGATCAAACATATTCCGGTAGCAGTGTAAGAAAAAGAGGAAAAAAGAATGAATATTATCGTAGCTGTAGATAAAAACTGGGCAATTGGATGTAATAATAAGCTTCTTGTCAGTATTCCATCAGACATGAAGTTTTTCCGTGAGACTACAACCGGAAATGTAGTAGTCATGGGAAGAAAAACGCTGGAGAGCTTTCCGAACGGTATGCCATTGAAGAATCGGACGAATATTGTTCTGACCGGCAACAGGGACTACCAGGTCAAAGGAGCAATTGTGGTACATTCTATGGAGGAACTGCTGGAAGAACTGAAAAAATACAATAGTGAACAGATCTATGTGATCGGGGGAGACAGTGTGTATCGTCAGATGCTGCCATATTGTGATGTGGCTCATATTACCAGAATTGATCATGCCTATGAAGCGGATGCTTATTTCCCGAATCTGGATGAGATGGAAGACTGGTATATTGCGGCTGACAGTGATGAACAGACCTATTTTGATCTGGAATACCAGTTCCTGATGTACAAAAGAAAGAAGAAGTAAACGGCAGCAGTTCAGAAGAAAATGGAGGAGAGGAATATGTATCGAGATCATACAAAAACAGTGCATATCGGAAATAAAGTCATTGGAGGCGGCAATCCGATTCTGATACAGTCCATGACCAATACCAGAACCGAAGATGTAAAAGCAACCGTGGAACAGATTCATCACCTGGAGGCAGCAGGATGTGAGATTATCCGCTGTACCGTACCTACATTGGAAGCAGCACAGGCGATCAGAGAGATCAAAAAAGAGATCAGCATTCCAGTAGTGGCAGACATTCATTTTGACTATCGCATGGCATTGGCTGCTATAGAAAACGGAGCAGATAAGATTCGAATTAATCCGGGAAATATCGGAGATGTGAAGCGTGTAAAAGCAGTCGTGGATGCTGCAAAAGAGCGTAATATCCCGATCCGTGTCGGCGTGAACAGTGGCTCTCTGGAAAAAGATCTGGTGAAGAAATATAATGGTGTAACAGCAGAAGGCATTGTGGAAAGCGCACTGGATAAGGTGCACAGTATTGAAGATCTGGGTTACGATAATCTTGTAGTCAGCATTAAGTCTTCTGATGTCATGATGTGTGTGAAAGCCCATGAGCTGATTGCAAAAGAGATCAGCTATCGCTTCATGTTGGAATTACAGAAGCGGGAACATTGCTATCCGGCAATATTAAGTCAGCCATTGGTCTGGGACTGATTCTGAATCAGGGAATTGGAGATACTATTCGTGTGTCTCTGACTGGAGATCCGGTGGAAGAGATCAAGTCTGCCAAACTGATTTTAAGAACATTAGGGCTGCGTAAAGGCGGCATTGAAGTAGTATCCTGTCCGACCTGTGGACGAACCAGCATTGATCTGATCGGTCTGGCCAATGCAGTAGAGAACATGGTGCAGGATATTCCATTGGATATTAAAGTAGCTGTTATGGGCTGCGTAGTAAATGGTCCTGGAGAAGCAAAAGAAGCAGATATTGGAATTGCCGGAGGAAAAGGAGAAGGTCTTTTGATCAAAAAGGTGAGATTATAAAAAAACTTCCGGAAGATCAGCTCCTTGAGGCTCTTCGGGAAGAACTGTTAAACTGGGAGAAATAAGTATGGAGAAACGTTTTCTGGAAGTATTTCCGGAACTGCAGATAGGAGATTCCGTAAAAAAGCTCTTTGAAAAAGTCGCGGTAACGAAAGTTGCCGTGACTTCTTCCAGAGAGCTTCTGCGCGTTTATATCATCAGTGAAACCTGGATTCATAAAAAATATATCCGTATGGCGGAAAAGGCCATTAAGGATCAGTGCTTTTCCGATACAGAGATTGATGTGAAGATCATTGAGAAGTTTCACCTGTCCGGTCAGTATACGGCAGAGAATTTCTTCCCGGACTACCGTGACAGCGTCCTTCTGGAACTGAGAGATTACAGTATCTTTGAATACAATCTGCTGAGGCAGGCAGAGTATGAATTTACAGCACCGGATGAGATGATTCTGACGATTGAGGAATCGGTGGTTCTGGAAGGTAAGGCGGAAGAACTGATCCGGATTCTGGAGAAGATCTTTTGTGAACGCTGTGGTCTGCATCTGAAGATTACGCTGAAACAGAAAGTAGCACAGATGAGCAAGGCAAGGAAGAACAGTGACCTGCTTATTGAACAGGAAGTAGCAGCGATAGCAGAGCGGCTTCGTAAAAACCGGGAAGCAGGAGTGGGGGAAGAAGCTGACAAGGAAGAACTGATGATCGACACGGCTGCAAAACCGGAGAAAAAAGAGGCAAAGACAGCAGACAGAAAAATAGAAGAGACAAAGAAAGCCGCAGAAGTAAAAAAGCCAGCACAGGAGCAAAAGAAGTCGTTTGGAAATGGCGGATTTTCCAGAAAAGGAGGCGTGGACTACCGCCGTGCTCTGAAGCGTTCTGACAATCCAGATGTGATCTACGGAAGAGATATCGACGATGAAGCAATCGAGATCCGAACCATTGAAGGAGAAATGGGTGAAGTGGTGATCCGTGGATGCGTCCGTTCCCTGGAGACCAGAGATATTCGAAATGAAAAGACGATTATCATGATGGACATTACCGATTTTACAGATACTATTACCGTAAAGATATTCCTGTCCACAGAGCAGGTGCCGGAACTGACAGAGAATCTGAAAAAGGGTGCGTTTGTGAAATTAAAAGGTGTCACTACGATCGACCGTTTTGACAGTCAGCTGACGATAGGATCGGTGGTTGGAATCAAGAAAATCAGTGATTTTCGTACCGGACGTATGGATACCTGGCCGGAGAAACGGGTAGAGCTTCACTGTCATACCAAGATGAGTGATATGGATGGTGTATCTGAGGTGAAAGATATCGTAAAGCAGGCCTATAAATGGGGACATTCGGCAATTGCGATTACCGATCATGGTGCACTGCAGTCTTTCCCGGATGCCAATCATTTTATTGAAGATATTGACCGGGCATACCGCACGAAATATCAGGCGGAACACCCGGATGTGACGAAAGAAGAGCTGAAGCTGATCCATGACCCTTTCAAGGTAATCTATGGGGTAGAAGCCTATCTGGTAGATGATTCCAAAGATGTTGTTATGCATTCTAAGGGGCAGAATCTGCAGGGAAACTTTGTAGTTTTTGACCTGGAAACGACCGGATTCAGTCCGGTGAATAACCGGATTATCGAGATCGGTGCAGTAAAGGTGGAACATGGGGAGATCACAGACCGTTTTTCTACTTTTGTCAATCCTCAGGTTCCGATACCGTTTCGTATCGAAGAACTGACCAGTATCAATGACAATATGGTCATGGATGCACCGGCGATCGAAGAGATTCTGCCGCAGTTTCTGGAATTTGTGGGAGATGCGGTACTGGTAGCTCACAATGCGGGATTTGATGTCAGTTTTATTGAAGAAAATTGTCGCCGACTGGGACAGGAACAGACTTTCACTTATCTGGATACCGTGGCTTTGGCCCGGATTTTGCTGCCACAGCTGAATCGTTTCAAGCTGGATACGGTTGCAAAGGCACTGCATATTAATCTGCATCATCATCACCGGGCAGTGGACGATGCAGAATGTACGGCAGAGATCTTCCTGAAATTCGCAGAGATGTTGGAAAAACAGGATGTATTTGATCTGGATGGTATCAATGAGCTGGGAAGTACATCTCTGGAACAGATCAAGAAGCTGCCGACGTATCATGCCATTATTCTGGCGAAGAATGAGATCGGAAGAATCAATCTGTATCGACTGGTGTCCTGGTCTCATCTGCAGTACTATAACCGAAGACCGCGTATCCCAAAGAGTGCCATACAGCAGTATCGGGAAGGCCTGATCCTCGGGTCAGCCTGTGAGGCCGGAGAACTGTTTCAGGCCATTCTGGAAGGAAAGACAGAACAGGAGATAATTCGGATTGCCAACTTTTATGATTATCTGGAGATTCAGCCGATCGGGAACAATGCATTTATGATCCGGGAAGAAGACCGGGAAGATATTAAGACAGAAAAAGACCTTCAGGATCTGAACCGGAAGATTGTCAAACTGGGAGAACAGCTGCACAAGCCGGTTCTGGCTACCTGTGACGTACATTTCCTGAATCCGGAGGATGAGATCTATCGCCGGATTATTATGGCAGGAAAAGGATTTAAAGATGCAGATCAGCAGGCACCGCTGTTTTTACACACAACAGAAGAGATGATGAAGGAGTTTGCCTATCTGGGACAGGAAAAGGCAGAGGAAGTCGTCATTACCAATCCGAATAAAATTGCAGATATGTGTGAGCACATTGCACCGGTACGGCCGGATAAGTGTCCGCCGGTGATTGAGAATTCAGACAAGACACTGCGCGAAATTTGTTATAACCGGGCTCATGAGATCTACGGGGAGGATTTGCCGCCGATCGTTTCAGAACGTCTGGAACGAGAACTGAACTCCATTATTTCCAATGGATTCGCCGTTATGTATATCATCGCCCAGAAGCTGGTGTGGAAGTCCAATGATGATGGCTATCTGGTTGGTTCCCGTGGATCGGTAGGATCCTCTTTCGTAGCAACAATGGCAGGAATCACGGAAGTAAATCCTTTAAGCCCACATTATTACTGCGAAGTATGTCATTATTATGATTTTGATTCGGAGGAAGTAAAAGCTTATTCCGGAAGAGCTGGCTGTGATATGCCAGATAAAAAATGTCCGGTATGCGGGGCCTCCCTGCGAAAAGAAGGATTTGATATTCCGTTTGAGACATTCCTTGGATTCAAGGGAAACAAGGAACCGGATATCGACCTGAACTTCTCTGGGGAATACCAGGGAAACGCTCACCGTTATACGGAGGTCATTTTTGGAACTGGACATACATTCAAAGCCGGAACCATTGGAACCCTGGCAGATAAAACGGCATTTGGTTATGTGAAAAATTACTTTGAAGAACGGGGACAGAGAAAACGTGTCTGTGAGATCAACCGTATCGTGGAAGGATGTGTCGGGGTACGAAGAACCACAGGACAGCACCCGGGCGGTATCGTAGTACTGCCTCATGGTGAGGAGATCTATTCCTTTACACCGGTACAGCATCCGGCCAATGATACAGAAACGGATATTATTACCACTCATTTTGACTATCACTCCATTGACCACAACCTGCTGAAGCTGGATATCCTGGGACACGATGATCCGACCATGATCCGAATGCTGGAAGACCTGACCGGACTGAATGCCCGAAATATTCCGCTGGATGACAAGGCTGTGATGTCTCTGTTCAGCAGCACAGAAGCACTGGGTATTACACCGGATCAGCTGGTAGAATGTCCCCTTGGTTCTCTGGGGATTCCAGAGTTTGGTACGGATTTCGCTATGCAGATGCTGATTGATACTCAGCCAAAGGAATTCTCTGATCTGGTGCGTATCGCCGGACTGGCTCATGGTACTGACGTGTGGCTGGGTAATGCCCAGGTACTGATTCAGGAAGGAAAGGCAACGATTTCCACTGCGATCTGTACCCGAGATGATATCATGATTTACCTGATCCAGAAAGGTCTGGACAGTGAACAGTCTTTTACCATCATGGAAAGTGTACGAAAAGGAAAAGGTCTGAAACCGGAATGGGAAGAGGAAATGAAGAAGCATGATGTACCGGACTGGTATATCTGGTCCTGTAAAAAGATTAAATACATGTTCCCAAAGGCCCATGCGGCAGCTTATGTTATGATGGCCTGGAGAATTGCCTATTGTAAGGTATACTATCCACTGGCGTACTATGCGGCTTACTTCAGTATCCGTGCGGATGATTTTAATTATGAGCTGATGTGTCAGGGGGAAGACCGGTTGAAGATGCATATGCGGGACTACAAGAAACGCAGTGATACATTGTCAAAAAAGGAACAGGACACATATAAAGATATGCGAAGTGTGCAGGAATTCTATGCAAGAGGATTTGAATTCCTGCCGATTGAACTGGAGAAAGCACAGGCTAGCAGGTTCCAGGTCATAGACGGCAAGCTGATGCCGTCCCTGTCCACCATTGACGGAATGGGTGATAAGGCTGCAGAAGCGGTCGTGGCAGCAGTGAAAGACGGACCATTTTTATCAAAAGATGATTTCTGGCAGAGGACCAAAGTCAGCAAGAGCGTCATAGATGTGATGGATGATCTGGGCATTCTGGGCGATCTGCCGGAGTCAAATCAGCTATCGCTGTTTGATTTTTAACATATATGGTGCTATACTGTTAGAAAAGTGCTGATTTCTCTGGCGGAAATTAGTACGATGTTAGGAAAACTGACAAGGAGTGGAGAAAAATATGAGAACATTTAATAAATCAACAAAACTCGACCACGTTTGTTATGATATCAGAGGACCTGTCCTGGATGAAGCGAATCGTATGGAAGAAAATGGTGAAACTATTCTGAAACTGAATATTGGTAATCCGGCACCATTTGGATTCCGTGCACCGGATGAAGTGGTAAAGGATATGATGATGAATCTGACCAGTACCCAGGGATATTCTGATTCCAGAGGATTGTTTTCTGCGAGAAAAGCGATCATGCAGTACTGTCAGATCAAGGGAATTCCAAATGTGGGGATGAATGATATCTATACCGGCAACGGTGTCAGTGAAATGATTACCATGTCTATGCAGGCATTGCTGAACAATGGAGATGAGATTCTGGTTCCGGCACCTGATTATCCACTCTGGACAGCATCTGTATCACTGGGAGGAGGTACGCCGATACATTATATGTGCGATGAACAGGCAGACTGGAACCCGGATATTGATGACATTAAGAAAAAGATCACAGACCGTACAAAAGGAATCGTCATCATCAATCCGAACAATCCGACGGGTGCAGTATACAGCAGAGAAATTCTGGAAGAGATTGTACAGGTGGCAAGGGAACATCAGCTGATTATTTTTGCGGATGAGATCTATGACAGACTGGTGATGGACGGTGTGGAGCATATCTCGATTGCATCCCTCTGCCCGGATCTGTTCTGTGTAACCATGAACGGACTGTCCAAGTCTCATCGTATTGCAGGATATCGTGTGGGATGGATGTGTCTGAGTGGGGATAAGTCTTATGTAAAAGGCTATCTGGAAGGAATCAATATGCTGTCTAATATGAGACTCTGCTCCAATGTGCCGGCACAGTCTGTAGTACAGACGGCTCTTGGCGGTTATCAGAGTTCTCAGGAACTGCTGATACCTGGAGGACGTGTTTATGAACAGAGAGAGTTTATCTATAAGGCATTGAACAGCATTCCAGGTGTATCAGCGGTGAAACCAAAGGCAGCGTTCTATATTTTCCCGAAGCTGGATGTGGAACGGTTCAACATTACAGATGATGAGCAGTTTGCCTTTGATTTCCTGAGAGAGCAGAAAGTACTGGTTACTCATGGAAAAGCTTTTAACTGGCCGGATCCGGATCACTTCCGTGTGGTATACCTTCCAAGAAAAGAAGTGCTGGAAGAGACCATGAATAAACTGGAACTTTTCCTGAGTAAATACAGACAGAAATAGGCGGGCAGTGAATGTTAGAGATGTTTTATCCAGATGAGTATCTGGATTCTACCTACAGTATAGATTTTGAAGAATGGTATCAGAGAGGATACAGAGGGATCCTATTTGATATTGATAATACGCTGGTGCCCCATGGGCACCGGCAGATGATCGGGCAAAGGCATTGTTTGAGAGGCTGCGCAGCATAGGATTTCAGTGTTGTCTGATCTCTAACAATCAGTTGCCACGGGTGAAGCCTTTTGCTGATGAAGTGGGAACAATGTTTTTGGAGGATGCACACAAGCCTTCCAGAAAGGGCTATCAGATGGCTATGAAGAAGCTGGGAACGACCACAGAGAATACGTTGTTTGTGGGAGATCAGCTGTTCACAGATGTATATGGGGCCAGGAGAACCGGGATTACCAGTATTCTGGTAAAGCCGATTCACCAAAAAGAGGAGATCCAGATTGTGCTGAAGCGTTATCTGGAAAAAATCGTACTCTTTTTCTACCGGAGAAAGTGCCGGGCAGAGAAAAGGAAAGAAAGGATTTAAGGATCAATGAAGGGTTATTATACAAAGGCGTATGCCGTACTGGATGAGAAAAAAGCAGATGCGATTCTGGTATCTGATGGATATAATATGCGTTATTTAAGTGGATTTCGCGGAGCTACCGGTTATCTGTACATTTCAAAGAAAAGACAGGTACTGATGACAGATTCCCGTTACACGACTATGGCAAAAGAGGAAGCACCAGATTTTGAGGTACAGGAGATTGCTACAGGTCAGACTTATGGCCAGATGGTATATGCACTGATTGCCGAAGAAGGTGCACAGCATGTAGCTTATGAAGACGCTTATATGTTGTGCAAGACCTATCAGGGACTGCAGGAAGCCTGCGAAGGAAAGATTGATATTCCACTGGGAGATTCTCTGGATCTGCTTCGTGCAGTGAAAGAAGAATGGGAACTGGAATATCTGCCAAAGCAGAATCAATCGGAGATCAGGCATTTACCCACATCCTGGATGTATTAAAGCCTGGTATTACCGAACTGGAAGTGGCAGCGGAACTGGAATATTTTATGAAGACACATGGAGCAGAGAATTTAAGCTTTGAATCTATTGTGGCATCTGGTCCGAACTCTGCCATGCCTCATGCGATGCCGTCTGGCCGCAAGCTGGAAAAAGGCGACTTTGTTACCATGGACTTTGGATGTCTGTATCAGGGCTACTGCTCCGATATGACCAGAACTGTGATGATTGGCAAGGCAAATGACAAACAAAAAGAGATTTACAATACAGTACTGGAAGCACAGCTGGCAGCCCTGGATGCATTAAAGGGTGGCATGCGTGGATGTGACGTGGATAAAGTGGCGAGAGATATCATTGCCAAAGCGGGGTATGGAGAATATTTTGGACATGGACTGGGACACAGTGTAGGATTGTATATTCATGAAGAACCACGCCTGTCCATGCTTTGCAAAGAAACCATTCTGCCGAATATGATCGAAACCGTAGAACCAGGTATTTATGTGCCAGGATTTGGTGGTGTCAGAATTGAGGATATGGTAGTTGTCACAGCAGAAGGATGCCGTAATCTGGCACATTCTCCGAAAGAATTGATTGAATTATAGAAAAAAAACTTGAAATGAATGATATTATATTATACAATTAATCGTATCTATGGGAAGAGGATGCAACCCGTATTCGTAATCTAAGGAGGAATATTTGAATGATATCAGCAGGAGATTTTAGAAATGGCGTAACACTGGAGATCGAGGGAAATATTTACCAGATTCTGGAATTCCAGCATGTAAAACCTGGAAAAGGCGCTGCTTTCGTTAGAACCAAATTAAAAAACATTATCAACGGTGGTGTAGTAGAAAAAACTTTCAGACCAACTGAGAAGTTCCCTGCAGCACGTATCGATCGTGTAGATATGCAGTACTTATACTCAGATGGTGACCTGTTCCACTTCATGAACGTTGAGACATATGATCAGATCGCACTGAGCCAGGAGGATATCGGTGATGCACTGAAGTTCGTAAAAGAGAACGAAATGGTTAAGATCTGTTCACACAACGGCAATGTATTCGCTGTAGAGCCACCTCTGTTCGTAGAACTGGCTATCACAGACACAGAGCCAGGATTCAAGGGTGATACAGCTACAGGTGCGACCAAGCCAGCTACTGTAGAGACAGGCGCAGTTGTATATGTTCCACTGTTCGTAGAACAGGGCGATGTGATCAAGATTGACACACGTACAGGAGAGTACCTGTCCAGAGTATAGAATAACATATGATATTTCGTAAAAAAGGATCTCAGAATTTTCTGAGATCCTTTTTTTGACAAAAATACACAAATAATAACAAAATAAACCCATTGCATATGTGATGGAACTGTGATACTATAAGTGATGTAAAACTTCTGAATAATTCTCGTGCATTCGCACAATATTTCCAAGCGGTTTTATGAAAGATTATAAGAAAAGAGGACAAAGATTTGAAGTATGAAGAATTTGTCGGCTACGTGCAGACCAAAATCGAAGAAAAACTGGGAGAGGAGGTGCGAGTGGAACTTCATCAGGTAATCAAAAACAATTCTGTGGAACTCGACGGACTTTCTTTCTATGGCAAAGACAATCATATGGCACCAACGATTTACCTGAATGATCTTTATGCAGAGTATGAGGATGGAAAGACCATGCCGGAAATTGTGGACAAGATCGTCAGTCTGTATCAGAATGCCGTTACCACAGAAAATTTTCGGGCAGAGGATTATCTGGACTTTGAAAAAGTAAAGGAACATCTGGCCTGCAAGCTGATCAACCGGAAAAAGAATGAAAAGCTTCTGCGGGAGGTGCCGTATCAGGATTTCCTGAATCTGGCTGTGGTAGCCTATTATAAAGTAGAGGATGAGATCATTGGCAAAGCGACTATTCTGGTTCGGAAAAGCCATTGTAAAAGCTGGGGTGTGGAAGAGGAAGAAGTAATTCGGTGTGCCAGAGAAAACACACAGAAAATCCTTCCGGTTAAGTTCCTCGGAATCGGAACAATGCTGGAGACATATGGATATCACCAGGAAGCAACCATACCAATGTACATACTGACCAATGAAGAAAACTATTTTGGGGCATCTGCCATGATCTTTGACAGTGTACTGGAAAAGATTGGAAAGGCACTGAAAGATGACTTCTGGATTTTGCCGAGCAGTATTCATGAATGCATTATCATTCCGGCCGGATGCGCCATGCCGCCAGATGAGATGACAGATCTGGTAAAAGAAGTAAATCAGAAAGAAGTATCTGTGGAGGAATATCTGTCTGATCAGATCTATTATTATCAGACTGCCATGCACCGCCTGGCCGGGGTAGAGGTATGCAGCACCACAGAAGGAGAATCATAAGTCTTGACTTTTGATTAATTCTATTGTACTATAATGATTGTTGTGGACTGTCCATATTGCACCTGTAGCTCAGGGGATAGAGCAGTGGTTTCCGGTACCACGTGTCGGGGGTTCGAATCCCTCCAGGTGCGTTAAAACAAATGAACAGGAGGCAGAATTATTATGGACGATATCAGAGAGTGGATCTCAGATAATCTGAGATACATATTATTAGGAGTTGCCTTGATTTTAGTGATTATTCTGGCCGTGACAGGTATCAGAGCAATCAGTCATCTGGGTAAGGGAAGTAGTTCCAAAAAGGCTGAGACGGAGAGTGAAACATCCGCAAGCACAGATACCATTGTAGATGGAAGTGCTTCATCAGGAACACTGGTGCAGAATGATGCAGATGTACTTACCGTGATGACTTCCTATTATACAGCAAAGACAAATAAGGATCTTGAGACATTAAAGAAGCTGGATCCGTCACTGGATGAGACAGAGGAAAAAGCAAATCTGGACAGCAGTTACGTGGAAAGCTACAGTAACATCAAGACCTACTCCAAACAGGGACCTGCCGATGACAGTTGTGTAGTCTATGTATGCTATGATGGAAAGGTGCAGAACATTGATACACTGGTTCCAAGCCTGACGCAGTTCTATCTGAAGAAAGGTGCAGATGGCAGCTATGTGATCACAGATCCTACAGGAGACCAGGCTGCAGAGAGTTTTATTGAAGAGACCAGAAAGAGCACAGAAGTGCAGAATCTGATCGATACCGTAAACAAAGCGTGCGAGGATGCGAAGAACTCCGATCCGGTACTGAAAGAGTTTATGAGTAAATATGGCAATTCACAGGATGGAGAAGCTGAGCCAGAGACAGAAGCTCAGTCAGAAGAACCGGCAGAGATGGTTGCCAATGATTCCTGTAATGTACGTTCTGAGCCGAGCACAGAGTCAGATGATAACGTAATTGGTGGTCTGACGATTGGTGACAGTGTAACAAAGCTTGGTGAGACAGATGATGGATGGACAAAGATTGACTTCTATGGTCAGAATGCTTATGTAAAGAGTGAATTCCTTTCCTCAGCAGATGCGACTGACAGCACTGATGCATCCGATCAGAGTGATGAAGCTGATTATTTCTCACCAGATTATAATGCAGATGCGACTCCGGAGACAGAGGCAGCAGCATAAGAGAAAGATACAAGGCCTGCGAGAGATCGCAGGTCTTTTTAACTGAATCAAGTAAGTCCCCTGCTTCAATTGCGAAAAGCAATAAGCAGTGGGTGGGGACTTGCTTGTATCAGGAGGAGTGCAAGCTCCTTCTGATAAACTGCGGAGCAGTTATTCGGTTATGAGCAAGTAGCGAAGCGGATTGCGAATATCCGCTTGACCATATTTGACGAGAGGAGAAAGAAGATGAACAAATTACGAATCGGTATTATTGGATGTGGAATTCAGGGAAAATTTTATCGTGACATTATTGATGGGGTGGATCTGGAGCGATATGGGATCAAAAAGGCTCCGGGCAATTGTAAAGTGACGGCAGTAGCGACATCCAATTCCGATACAGCGAAAACATTTCAGGAGATTCCTGGAATAACCGTTTTTAAAAACTGGAAAAAGCTGATCGAGAGTGACTGCTGTGATGCAGTGATCATTACATTGCCGCATCTGCTTCATCATGAGCCTGCTATGTATGCATTGGAACATGGCAAGCATGTACTTTGTGAAAAACCGATGTGTATTCGACTGTCTGATGCAGAAAAACTGGTACAGGTGAAGGAAAAGCATCCGGAGCTTACGCTGGCTATGATGTATAACCAGCGTGCCAATCCATTATATCGCTCCATCAAAGAAATGGCAGAAAAGAAAGAACTGGGCAGTCTTCGTCGTTCTAACTGGCTGATCAATGACTGGTGGAGACCAGACCAGTATTATACCAGCGGTCCATGGAGAGGATCTTACAGCAAAGAAGGGGGCGGAATCCTGGTAAACCAGCTTCCTCATAATCTGGATCTGTGGGCATGGATCTGCGGAGCACCGAAAAAGATATTTGCGAAATGCATTCAGGGAGCTTATCGGGATATTCCGGTAGAGAACGATATTACCATTGTGGCGGAATATGAAAACGGAGTTACCGGAACGATTGTATCCTGTACTCATGATCCACTTGGCACCAACCGTCTGGAACTGGATTTTTCAAAGGGAAAAATCATTCTGGAAAATGGAAAGAAACTGACAATATACCGTTTCCATCAGGATGAGAAGGAATGGAACCATACTTATGATCATTATACTTTCCAGAATATGAAGCGGGAAAATGAAGCTGCCCTATATGACATGGAAGTTCGGGAAGTGGAGACTACGTATGGCAATGATCACAGCGAAGCACTGCGCAATTTCGCAGAACATATTCTGAGCGGAGAAGCTTTGTACAGTGATTACCAGGATGGATTACTGGAAAATCAGATTGCAGCAGCAGCCCAGCTTTCCGGATGGACTGGAAAAGAGATCTGTATGCCTCCGAAAGCAGAGGAATACGATGCAGCCATGGATGTGCAGATCGCAAAAGAACAGATAAAGTAATAATTCATAAATTCGATAATACTAATCATAATAATCTGTATGCCAGAGACGGAAAAATGCTTGTCACAAAAAAACGAAGCGTATATAATAATGTCAGACAAGGGCGTCAGAGATAGAGCAGGTAGACCTTCGTCTACCTGTTTTTTATTAGCCCGGATTTAAGGAGGATATGAAAAATGTCATACGTTGATGAGGTAATTGAACAGGTAGTGAAAAAAAATCCAGCAGAACCTGAATTCCATCAGGCAGTAAAAGAAGTTCTGGAGTCCCTGAGAGTAGTCATCGAAGCAAATGAAGAAAAATTCAGAAAAGATGCATTACTGGAAAGACTGGTAGAACCAGAAAGACAGATCAAGTTCCGTGTACCTTGGGTAGATGATAAGGGACAGGTTCAGGTCAATACCGGATATCGTGTACAGTTTAACAGTGCAATCGGACCTTACAAGGGAGGATTAAGACTTCACCCATCTGTAAACTTAGGTATCATCAAATTCCTTGGATTTGAGCAGATTTTCAAGAACTCTCTGACAGGCCTGCCAATCGGTGGTGGTAAAGGTGGATCAGACTTTGATCCTAAGGGTAAATCAGACAGAGAAGTGATGGCATTCTGCCAGAGCTTTATGACAGAGCTGAGCAAATATATCGGAGCAAACGAAGATGTTCCTGCAGGTGATATCGGAACAGGCGCAAGAGAAATCGGTTATATGTATGGACAGTATAAGAGACTGACAGGTCTGTATGAAGGTGTCCTGACAGGTAAGGGACTTTCTTATGGCGGATCTCTTGCAAGAACAGAAGCTACCGGATACGGTCTGTTATATCTGACACAGGAGCTGTTAAAACTGAATGGTAAAGAGCTCAAAGGTATGACCGTTGCTGTTTCCGGATCAGGTAACGTTGCAACTTATGCAATTCAGAAAGCACAGCAGCTGGGAGCAAAGGTAGTAACCTGCTCTGATTCCAATGGATGGGTATACGATCCAGAAGGAATCGATGTAGCTGCATTAAAAGAAATCAAAGAAGTAAATCGTGCACGTCTGACAGAATACAAGAAATATCGTCCAAATTCAGAATATCATGAAGGACGCGGCGTATGGAGTGTAAAAGTAGACCTGGCTCTTCCATGTGCAACACAGAATGAACTGCATCTGGAAGATGCACAGCAGCTGGTAGCAAACGGCGTAACTGCTGTATGCGAAGGTGCTAATATGCCTACCACACTGGAAGCTACTGAATATCTGCAGAAGAATGGTGTTATCTTTGCACCAGGTAAAGCTGCCAATGCCGGTGGTGTAGCAACATCCGCTCTGGAAATGTCACAGAACAGCGAGAGACTGAGCTGGACATTCGAAGAAGTAGACAGCAAGCTTCAGCAGATCATGATCAATATCACACACAACATGGTAGATGCTGCAAAACGTTATGGAATGGAAGGCAACTATGTGGCAGGTGCCAACATTGCAGGTTTCGAAAAAGTAGTAGATGCCATGACCGCACAGGGTATTGTATAAAAGCGCAGATTGTAATAAAAAAGAAGAAAAGTAAAACAGGAGGCTGTGGAAAACCACAGTTTCCTGTTTTTTCTTATGCAAAAAAGAAAGTAGTGCAATCAGAATTCATCATAATAAAAAAATTTGCCAAACCTCCATATCTTTGCTATACTAAAATTTGAAATTTTGGAAAAAATAGAAAAAAATCGATGAAAAAAGAAGCTCATTGATGAGAGACAAGTAAAAGAGGAATGAAAAAATATGTGCGGTATAGTTGGATTTGTTGGAAAACAGGGAAATAAAGAACAGGTGCTGGATGATATGATGAAGGTGATTGTTCATCGTGGTCCGGATTCCGCAGGAAAATATGTGAATGATCAGGTGGCTCTGGGATTTCGTCGCCTGAGCATTATCGACCTGGAAAACGGATCTCAGCCAATGTTTAATGAAGATGGAGAAGTAGGCATTGTATTCAACGGAGAGATCTACAACAGCCCGGAATTAAGAGAACGATTTCTGGCTAAGGGACATGTCTTCAAGAACAGTTCGGATACAGAGACGCTGATTCATGGCTATGAAGAATATGGTGAGAAACTGGTGCACGAACTGCGTGGAATGTTTGGATTTGCCATCTGGGATAATAAGAAAAAAAGACTGTTTATGGCAAGAGACTTTTTCGGAATCAAGCCAGTCTATTATGCAATAGTTCGCGGAAATCTGGTATTTGCATCTGAGATTAAAAGTATTCTGGAATTCCCGGGATTCAAAAAAGAAGTCAATAATGAGGCTCTGGAAGAATATCTGTCTTTCCAGTATTCCAATCTAACAGAGACCTTTTTCAAAGGAGTATATCGTCTCCTTCCAGGACATTATCTGACTTATCAGAATGGTGAGATGAATGTGACACAGTACTTCGATCCGACGCTGGAGCCTGTATCCAAGGACAGCCAGGAAGAACTGGTAAAGAAACTGACTGATGTGCTGGAAGATTCTGTGGACAAGCATATGCTGGCAGACGTTGAAGTAGGTGCGTTTCTTTCCAGCGGTGTGGATTCCAGCTATATTGCTGCAAAATATTCTGGAAAGAAGACCTTTACGGTTGGATTCTTTGATAAGAATAATCAGTACAGTGAGACACAGTATGCAGAAGAATGTGCCAAGTTCCTGGGGCTTGAGAACTACAGTCATCAGATTACGGAAGAGGAATACTGGGGTGAGATGCCAAAGATCATGTATCATATGGATGAACCGCTGGCAGACCCGGCAGCTATTGCGCTGTATTTTGTAGCACGGGAAGCAGCAAAGCAGGTAAAAGTAGTTACATCCGGAGAAGGCGCAGATGAATTCTTTGGTGGATATACCATTTACAGAGAGCCATTGTCTCTGCGCTGGATGAGCTGGCTGCCGAAGAGCTGGAGAAAGAGCATGGCCAATCTGGCAGAGAAGCTGCCGGAAGGTATGAAGGGACGCAGCTATATTATCCGTGCCAGCAAGTCTGTGGAAGAACGGTTTATTGGAAATGCTAATATTTTCACTGAAGATGAACGGAAGAAACTGCTGAAGATAAAGACCGATGCACCTTCACCGGAAGCACTTCTGGCTGAAAAATATAAGAAGATGAGTAAATATGATGATACGACCAAGATGCAGTACATTGATCTGACTAACTGGCTTCCGGGAGATATTCTGTTAAAAGCAGATAAGATGAGTATGGCACATTCCCTGGAACTGCGTGTACCATTCCTGGATAAAGAAGTGTTCCAGGTGGCCAGACAGATTCGTACCAATATGAAGCTGAAGGATAAGACAACCAAGTTTGCATTCCGTCGTGTGGCTGAAAAATGTCTGCCGGAATTCACTACAAATAAGAAGAAACTGGGATTTCCGGTGCCGATTCGTGTATGGTTAAAAGAAGATACCGGATATGGAAAAGTAAAAGAAGCATTCCAGAGCCCGGCAGCAAAGAAATACTTCCATACCGAACCGATTATGCGCCTGCTGGATGATCACAAAAACGGAGTAAAAGACAACAGCCGTAAGATTTGGACTATCTATTCTTTCCTGGTATGGTATCAGGTATTCTTTGAAGATGAGAAGAAGGCTGCATAGGAGGATATATGACAAAAGAAGAATTTCAGAAGTTGGCAGAGAAGGTAATACTTCTGGACGGAGCCACCGGTTCGAACTTGTTCGTAATGGGGATGCCAAGAGGAATCTGTTCGGAAGAGTGGATTCTGGATCATCCGGATGTGTTGGTCGAACTTCAGAAGGCTTATGTAGAAGCTGGAAGCCAGATTCTGTGTGCACCGACGTTTGGCGCAAATCGTTTTAATCTGAGCAGTCATGGACTGGGCGCACAGGTAGAAGAGATGAATCATGAACTGGTAAAGATCAGTAAAAAAGCGGTGGATGGCAAAGCATATGTGGCTGGAGATGTGACGGCTATTGTGAAGATGATCGGTATGTCACCGGAAGCAACTTATGAAAAAGCCATGGAGCGCTATAAAGAGCAGATGAGATATCTGGTGGATGCAGGCGTAGATGTGATCCTGATGGAGACTATGACCAGCATGGATGAAGCGATGGCTGCACTGGAAGCAGCGCAGCAGGTATGTGATCTGCCGGTACTTTGCAGTATGACGATTGATGCAGATGGCAGCATTTACGCAGGCGGGCATATCTTCGAAGCGGCAGAAACCCTGCAGGAGATGGGAGCAGATGCCGTGGGCATCAATTGTTCCGTAGGTCCGGAACAGCTGGTATCTATCGTAGAAGGACTGAATCAGAGGCTTCATATTCCAATGATTGTTAAGCCCAATGCAGGTATGCCGAAGATCTCCGATACTGGTGAAGCAAGCTATGATATGACCCCGGAGCGTTTTGGAAGGAGCATGAAAGTGCTGCTGGAAAAAGGCGCAAAGATTGTAGGTGGATGCTGTGGCACTACACCGGACTACATTCGTGAACTGAAAAAAATAATATAAAGAATCACGAAAAGCAGATAATGGCATCGGGAAATGATCTCAGGATCAATCTCGATGCCCATTTTTATCGATCAGATTCATATGGCGGATCAGCCGGATGCCCTCCCCGGTCTTTCTGCATGCATCGCTGAATGCTGTCACGGGAGGTACCCCAGTCTTTATCTCGATTTCGATAGTCATATTTTTCGGTAAACCATAACACTTCCTCTTCCAGACGCTTCAGATTTTCCTGCATGAGCTGAAAAAGTGCAAGATAGAAGGCGTCCTTTTCTTTATTTCCCAGTTTGCTGTCAGCCAGATCAGTCAGATCACCGAAGTGAGTCAGGCAGAAGCCTTTGCTGTGCTCAAAAAGTTCTTTAAAGGAAGGAGCCTTTTTGTACAATTCAAAGAAAGTATCCAGATAACGTTCATAATCAGAACGGATATGGTCACAGATATAACAGCGGGAGGTCTGATTCTGCACCCACTGACCGATGGAAGTGGCGGGTGTATCTTCCGATCTGCTCTTTTTCAGCCGTTTCATCAGGCCGCTTTTCCCAGGAGTAAACTTCCTGATCTCAGTATCCAGATCTGCATTTAATTTGTGAAAATGGGTGCTCAGGATCAGAGCGGCGCCCAGGCGGTTGCCATAATCGTAAAGCTTCTTATAATGATGGCGGCAGAAACCGGCTGCATCAGTCTGGGAACGGATATCGTCTTCCATATAAGAAGCTCCGCTTCCCAGAACAAAATCAATGGAATGCTTCTCAATCTGACGTTCCAGAAAACAGAACGGACATTCATCTTCGGAACGGAAAGCATCCATCAGAGGAATGGTATAAATAGACTCTTTCATGACAGTATCTCCTTATTTTCTCATATAAAACCAGTATAGGCGAGTGTTGAAATTATTGCAATGAAATGTTATACTTAATAAATTATTGAGGAGTGTGGAAAAATACTTATGCATAACAATCGAATGCAGTCAGAGTTTGAACAAAAAGATGAGAACAGGCCTGTCAGGCTGAATAAATACTTAAGCGAAGCCGGAATTTGCTCCAGAAGAGAAGCAGACCGGCTTATTGAGATGGGAAAGGTTCTGGTGGATGGACAGGTGGCTGCCACAGGGCAGAAGGTGCTTCCGACTCAGAAAGTGATCGTGGAAGGACAGAGAGCAGAACGGGAAAAAGAGATGATCCTGTTGGCGGTGAACAAGCCACGGGGTGTGCTTTGCAGTACAGATGACAGGTGGGGGGATACTACCATTGATGCATTTTTGAAGTATCCGAAGCGGGTGTTCCCGATCGGAAGGCTGGATAAGGACTCTGAAGGTCTGCTGTTGATGACAAATCATGGAGATATTCTGAATAAAATCATGCGGGCGGGAAACTATCATGAGAAAGAGTATGAAGTAGAGATTGACCGCCCGGTGACGGAGAAGCTTATTCGAAAGATGCAGCAGGGGGTATGGCTGAAGGAACTGGAACAGATGACCAGACCATGTGAAGTGAAGAAGGTTGGGGAGAAGAAGTTCTCCATTATCCTGACCCAGGGACTGAACCGACAGATTCGCCGGATGTGCCAGACCTGTGGCTGTAAAGTGCTGCGGCTGAAGAGGGTGCGAATTATGAATATTACGCTTGGAAATCTGAAGACAGGGGAGTACCGGGAAGTGACCGATGCGGAAATAGAAGAATTATATGAAAGAATAAAGGAATCCAGATCATGAAAGACAGAATTGACGAATTACGGGAAATTATCAATTATCATATTGATTGTTATTATAATCAGGACGATCCGGAGATCACAGATTATGAATACGATATGCTGATGCAGGAACTGAAGAAGCTGGAAGCAGAGCATCCAGAGCGGATTACGCCAGATTCTCCCACACAGCATGTGGGTGGAACGGCTAAGAGAGAAGCTGGTGTGCTGGTGCGTCACAGAGTGCCGATGCTCAGTCTTCAGGATGTGTTTTCCAAAGAAGAAGTCATGCAGTTTGTGGAGAGTATGCAGCAGCAGTTAGATCATCCGGAATTTGTAGTTGAGACGAAGATTGATGGGCTGTCTATGGCGATTCGTTATACGGACGGTGTCATGACGACAGCCATTACCAGAGGTGATGGTATTATCCAGGGCGAGGATGTCACGGAGAATGCCAGGGTAATCAAAGATGTGAAGAAGAAGCTGAAGCATCCGATTCCATATATTGAGATTCGTGGGGAGGTTTACATGACCAATGAAGCCTTTGATGCAGTGAATGCAAAGCAGGAACTGCTGGGAAAGAAGACCTTTGCCAATCCACGAAACTGTGCAGCAGGAACTCTGCGTCAGCTGGACAGCAAGATCACGAAAGAGCGAAATCTGTCTATGTTTATTTTCAATATTCAGGAGACGCAGGGACGTACCTTTACAACCCATACAGAAGGGTATGAATATTTAAAGAGCAATGGTGTGAAAGTGATTGAAAATTATCAGGTCTGCACCACAGGAGAAGAAGTCTGGGAAGCGATTCAGAAGATCGGTGAGCAGCGTGGAAAACTGGGATATGATATTGACGGTGCAGTGGTGAAGCTGAATAATCTGCAGGACCGTGTGACGGTGGGGGAGACATCCAAAGTACCAAGATGGGCAGTGGCATATAAATATCCACCGGAGGAAAAAGAGACTGTACTGCGAGATATCGAACTGTCCGTAGGACGAACTGGAAGAATCACACCGACGGCGATTTTTGATCCGATTCGCCTGTGTGGTACCAGCGTATCCAGAGCTACACTGCATAACCAGGATTTTATTGATGATCTGGATATCGGTATTGGAGATACGATTGTAGTATATAAATCAGGAGAGATTATTCCGAAGATCAAGTCGGTGGTAAAAGAAAAACGACCGACAGGCACCGTCAGATTCCAGATCCCGGATCGGTGTCCGGTATGTGGAGCACCTGCAGTGCGGGAGAAAGAGACTGCAGATATCAAGTGCACCGGCATCAGCTGTCCGGCTCAGAAAGAACGCCATATTATCAATTTTGTGGGCAGAGATGCTATGGACATTAAGGCTTTGGTGAGAATTATATTGTAGAACTGGTACGCCAGGGATATCTGGAAAATGTGGCAGATATCTTCACTTTGAAAAACTATCGGGATGAGCTGATCGAAAAGGGGCTGATCGGAAAGGAAAAAAATACGGACAAGCTGCTGGCAGCCATCGAAGAATCCAAGAAAAAAGAGCCTCAGCATTTGCTGGCAGGGCTTGGCATCCCGAATGTAGGAAAAGCAACTGCAAGAGAGCTGATGCAGCATTTTGGCTCTATGGAGAAGCTGGAAGCGGCCACTGTGGAAGATCTGGAACAGGTGCCGGATATTGGCCAGATCAGTGCATGCTCTATCTATGATTTCTTTGCAGATGAAGACAATCGCAGACTGCTGGAAAAGATGGCAACAGAAGGCGTGAAGATGGAGACAGAAGTACCGTCAGAAGGCGGTGTACTGACGGGAAAGACTTTTGTAGTGACTGGAACGCTTCCGACAATGGGAAGAAAAGAGGCTACGGACAAGATCCTTCAGTATGGAGGAAAAGCTACCGGATCGGTTTCCAAAAAGACGGATTATGTACTGGCTGGAGAGAATGCAGGAAGCAAGCTGACAAAAGCACAGCAGCTTGGAGTTCCGGTGATTACAGAGGAAGAATTCCTGGATATGATCGGAGAAGCACACGAATAAAAGGCAGTTAAGAGAAAGAATCGAGGAGCTTGAGTGGAAAAGAAAAAACAGTTTTTGATGAAGCAGAAAGAGCATCTGAACCGTGGCAAAAGAGGCATTTTAAGCGTGATCTTTGGAAGAACCGGTATTTTGCTGATACTGATCCTGTTGCAGATCGGATTGCTGCTGGTTGGATTCCGTTTTTTGAGTAATTATGTATTGGCTATTTATGGCGGATCAATGGTACTGGGATTTTTGCTGGCGGTTATCTGATTAATCAGAAGGGCAATCCGGCATTTAAGATTGCCTGGATGGTACCGATTCTGACTGTACCTGTATTCGGCGCATTGTTTTATCTGTACTTTCATCTGCAGATGGAGAGCCGTCTGCTGAATCAGCAGGTGGTAAAAGAAGTGGCCAGAACGGCAGAGCTTTCGGAACAGAAGGAGGAAGACCGTGCAGCGCTGGAGAAAGAGTCCCCTCAGGTAGCGAATATGGTATCTTATCTGAGAAAGGTGAGCAACAGTGCTGTGCATACGAATACTACGGCGAGCTATTATCCCAGTGGGGAAAGTGCATTTGATGTGATTTTAAGAGAACTTTCCGCAGCGAAGCACTATATTTTTATTGAGTTTTTTATTGTAGATCAGGGATATATGTGGGAGACCATATTGGAGATTCTGCGTGCAAAGGTGAAAGAGGGAGTGGAAGTGCGGATCATGTATGATGGCATGAGTGATTATTTCCGGCTTCCGGTTCATTATGCCAGACACCTGAATGAAGAAGGAATCAAGTGTCAGGTATTTTCACCAATTGTGCCGCTTCTGTCTACTGTGCAGAACAACCGGGATCACAGAAAGATTATGGTGGTGGATGGTCACACTGCATTTACCGGTGGAATTAATCTGGCAGATGAATATATCAATCAAAAGGAGCGGTTTGGCTACTGGAAGGATGCCTGCCTGATGCTCAAAGGGGATGCAGTCCAGGACTTTACCCTGATGTTCCTGCAGATGTGGAATGTGGTAGAATACGTGAAGCTGTCACGGGCAGAAAGGGAGAATGCGCAGAATCATCTTCTGGATGAATACCGCAGATATATTCAGATGCCGATTCCAAAGTGTGAAGAATCAGGGAAAGGATTTGTCATACCATATGATGATAATCCACTGGATGATGAACAGGTAGGTGAACTGGTATATCTGGATATCCTGAATACTGCGAAAAAATATGTACATATTATGACTCCGTATCTGGTGTTGGATCATAATATGATGGTAGCGCTGACTTATGCAGCCAAGCGAGGGGTGGATGTGAAGATTATCATGCCTCATATTCCGGATAAAGAATACGCATTTATACTGGCTCGTACGTTTTATAATGAACTGCTGGAAGCAGGAGTGGAGATCTATGAATTCCTGCCAGGTTTTGTACATTCTAAAATATTTGTTTCGGATGATGAAAAAGCGGTAGTGGGAAGCATCAATATGGATTTCCGCAGTATGTATCTCAGCTTTGAATGCGCAGCATTCCTGTACAGGAATAAAGAGATTCATACTATAGAAGAAGATTTCCAGAATACATTGAAAGAATGCGAGAAGGTTACAGGAGAAGTATATCGAAGTCAGCCGTTATGGAAAAAACTGGCGGGCAGCCTGCTGAGACTGTTTGCGCCGTTGATGTAAGTAAAAGAATGGAGAATAGAAACAATGCCAATTAAAGTACAGGGCGAGCTGCCCGCAAAAGAAATCCTGGAACGGGAGAATATATTCGTCATGGACGAGAACCGGGCGATCCATCAGGATATCCGTCCGATTAAGATCGCCATATTGAATCTGATGCCACTGAAAGAGGAGACAGAGCTGCAGCTGCTGCGTTCTCTGTCTAACACACCGCTTCAGATCGATGTGACATTCCTGATGGTGAAAGGGCATGAATCTAAGAATACTTCCACCAGCCATATCAATAAATTTTATGAGACCTTTGATTCAGTGAGAAAGGAAAAGTTCGATGGAATGATCATCACCGGTGCACCGGTGGAACAGATGCCATTTGAAGAAGTAGACTACTGGGAAGAACTGACTCAGATCATGGAATGGACGAAGACTCATGTGACTTCCACCATTCATCTGTGCTGGGGGGCTCAGGCAGGGCTCTACTATCATTATGGAATCAGGAAGCGTATGCTGGATCATAAGATGTTCGGTCTGTTCTGGCACAAAGTCCTGAACCGGAAGATTCCACTGGTACGTGGATTTGATGATATGTTCCTGGCACCACATTCCAGACATACCGAGACACCGATTGAAGAGATTCGGAAATGCAAGGATCTGATCATACTGGCAGAATCTGAAGAAGCAGGTGTATTCCTGACTATGACACAGGACGGACGCCAGATCTTCATCATGGGACATCCGGAATATGATCGTGTGACACTGGATGGGGAATATAAAAGAGATGTCAGTAAGGGACTGCCAATCGATCTGCCGAAAAATTATTACCGGGATAATGATCCGCAGAATGCACCATTGCTGATGTGGCGGGCACATGCCAACAATCTGTATACCAACTGGCTGAATTATTACGTATACCAGATCACACCATATAACCTGATGGGAACGCCGGATTTTACAGGGAAAAACGCCGAAAATAAGGGAAAATAGAGAAACGGGAAAATCACATAGCGGTTGCTTACGTAGAAGATCGGAGACGGTCTTCTTTTTTGGGGATGTTTTCAAATCATCTTTGAGAAAAAGAGGCGATTATCCTGCAGTTGGCTTGCCTTTAATCTCGTCATCCGTGTAGGGGAATTGAATAGGCAAGCCCATTTTTTTTAAAGCGGTGATGCTTTTTCTTGTGTAAAGTGGAGTTAGGAAGTATAATAAAATCAGTTTTTTCTGTATTGAATAAACAGGAAAACTGACAGACTGGGAAGAACAAAAACAGGATAATAAAGATGAAAAGAATAAATAGAAAGATAGGAAAAAATAAGAACAAAAGATTATGTTTGAGCATTTTTGCAATTATTATGCTGCTTTTTGTATCAGCTTCTGTTTATGCGTCTGAAATGAAAAGTGATGAGAAAACAACTCAGGCAATGGAGGAAGAGAATAAAACAGTGAGAGTTGGGTATTTCCCATATGCCAATTTTCAGGAAGGCGGCTATGGGGAACACAAGCAGGGAGCAGGATATGAATATCTTCAGAAGATTTCTTATATAACCGGCTGGAAGTATGAATATGTTTATGGTTCATTTAAAGAGTGTCTGGATATGCTGGAAGATGGGAAAATAGATATACTTGGAAGTGTCAGTTATACACCGGAAAGAGCAGAATCTATCGATTTTTCTACCTATGCAGAGGGAACAGAACAATATTGGATCTATACCCGGGAAGATCATACGAATCTTACGGATGGTGATCAGAAGCAGATGAATGGCTGTCGTATTGGTGTTGCAGATGAAAGCTATCAGAAAGAACTTCTGGAAAAATGGCTGGACAGCAATCAGATCCAGGCAGAGGTTGTTGCCTGTAAAGGCTATGATGAAATGATAGAAAAACTGGATGCAGATGAACTGGAGGCACTTGTGATTCCGGCACTGTCTGTCAACAGCGATTTTATTGCCATTGCTAATATCGGTGTGGGTGACTGTTATTTCGGTGTATCAAAATCCAGACCAGATTTGTTAAAGGAATTAAATTCTGCCCTGGAAGAAATCAACAATACAGAAACGGATTACAGCAGCAAATTGTATGCCCGTTATGAAGGAAAATCGGTCATTAATTATGCACTCAACAAGGAAGAAAAACAATGGCTGGATGCACATGAAAACACAATCCGTGTGGGATATCTAAAGGATAATCTTCCTTTATGCGGTGAAGAAAATGGGAAACTGACAGGAATTCTTGGAACCGTTTTGGATACTGTTCAGGAAAAATATGAAATCACGATCCAGGCAGTTCCCTGTTCCACGGGAGTACAGATGAATGAGGCATTGCAATCTGGCGAAATAGATATTGCCGGTCCTATCATTCAGGATTTTTATACACAGGAACAGTTTCAGGTGGTTTTGACGGATGCAATCTTTGATATTACGCCGGTTGTTATTTACAAAGGAAATGAATATAGCAACAGTCTCTCTACAATCGCAGTAACAGAGACTTCACTGTATTCTGAATTGATGGTGTCCTTTCTTTTTCCGGACGCAGAAATCAAACAATATGGCACACAGGAAGAATGCCTGGAGGCAGTAGCAAATGGGAAAGTAGAAGCAACTGTTATTCCATCTTCAAAGATTAATCTTCTTAATGAAAGTCCACTGACCAAAAGCCTGTCATTTGCAGAGATGGCAAAACGGCAGGAATTAGGAATGTTCACGACGAGAGAAAACAGAAGAGCAGCTACCATTATCAATAAAGCAATTGAGCAGTCAGCCAATATTTTAAATGGCGTTGTCCTTGCACAGAATTCTATTTTGGAAAAGAAAATGACCTTGCAGGATGTTCTTGCGGAGCATGCAGGCTTAGCTATCGGTGTCTCATCCGTGATTATTTTTGTACTGCTTCTTCTGATTTATTTCCTTTCCGTAAGCAGGAAAAAACAGATGGAAGCATTGAAAGAAGCACAGAATGCAAATGCGGCGAATATTGCAAAAACAACGTTCCTGAACCATATGTCCCATGACATCAGGACTCCAATGAATGCAATTGTTGGATTCACAGATATTGCCATGAAGAGGAAGCCGGACAAAGAAGTGGAGAATTGCCTGAAAAAGATCAGGCAGAGTTCAGAATATCTGATGACACTGATTAATGATGTGCTGGATATCAGCCGCATTGAAAGTGGTAAACTGGAATATAAACCAGTACCGGTAGATCTCAGGAATATGATAAATACTGTTTTGTCGATTGCAAGAGGATATATAGAAAACCGCGATCTTAACTTGTATGTTTCAAGAGAAGAACTAAAAACTCCTTATGTGATGGCGGATGAACTCAGAATCAGGGAAGTATTGCTCAACATCATCAGTAATGCAGTCAAATTTACAAAAGACGGAGGTACCATTTCATTTGCTGCAGAAAACGCTCCGGGCAATGATGAGCATCATATCATCGTACGCTATTGTATATCAGATACCGGAATTGGTATGAGTGAGGAGTTCCAGACCAAAATATTTGATGAGTTCAGTCAGGAAAATAATGGGGCAAGAACCAGTTATAAGGGAACCGGACTGGGAATGGCGATTGCTAAGAAATATGTTGATCTTATGGGTGGAAAAATTGAGGTCAGCAGCAGACAGGGCATTGGTTCAACCTTTACGGTAGAAATCCCCCTGCTTATAGCAGAACAGGTACTGACTGAAAAGGAAGAAAAGTTAAGGAAAGATACGGATCTACATGGTTTGCATGTTCTTTTGGCAGAGGACAATGATTTAAATGCAGAGATAGCAGTAGCTCTGTTGGAAGAAAAAGGGATGATTGTAACCAGGACTGCCGATGGCAAATCTGCCTGGCACAGTTTTGCAATACAGCTCCAGGGACTTTTGATCTGATTTTGATGGATATTATGATGCCGGAAATGAATGGGTATGAAACGACAAAAGCGATCAGAAATCTGCCGGACCGTCCGGACGGAAAGGAGATTCCTGTTATTGCAATGACAGCAAACGCCTTTGCAGAGGATGTACAGGATGCTTTGAATGCTGGAATGAATGATCATGTAGCAAAGCCGATAGATATGAGTATTTTAATATCTGTTATCACAAAATATATAGAACAATGATTCCTTTACCATGGCGGATGCTGCAACACTATATACAGCAGGTTTTTGTGACTGGTTTGATAATGAGAGAATTCGAATTTGGAGGTAAAATTATATGATACAACTTGATGATTTTGTTGGTATGATGACAGGACACTTTGATAACAAAGAGCAATTTGATATGATGCAGGCTACAGGGAAAATATATCCTTATGCGGAACATGTAAATACCGTTTGTAATGATAAAATAAAAAATCTTCCTAAGGATTTCAATGGTAAATTTGTTGTTGAAGAAAGTTATTATGAGACCAACGGCAAACGCCATGCGTCACCACATCTTTTTCTTATTACCGAAAATGAGGAGGGGATTCTGCTTTCCTCATATGAAATTCCAGAAGGAGAAGACAAAAATACATTTTCATACAAGACTATGAAAAATGTAGATTATAGTGAATTGAAAAAATCCGAAAAGTTTACTCCAGCACTTTATCATGAAAAGAATGGCGTTTGGGAAGGGGGCAGCACAAGCCAGTTTTCACCAGTCATGACATTTAAGCTTTGGGAAAGGTTTTCTAATAGTTTTTTGGAAGTATCTGAAAGCATGGAAATTAATGGGAAGAGGACATTTGGATATGATGATCCAATTGTATATAAGAGAGTAAGAGCTGGCGTCGAAAGCAAATACAATAGTCAGGGACAAAGGGAAAGCTGAAAGAAGTTTTGAGGTTCTCATGAGAGTTGATAATAAGCCCTTTTTGTGCTATCTTATAAGTATAAACTGATAATTGCGAAACAAGTTCGTAATCTTTATTTTAACAACAAAAAATGCCATATTTATGCAGGTTTTAGCATTTTGCAAACGCCTGATAAGTATAGAATCGAAAAAGGAGAGAAGGATTAATTATGAGAAAAAAGAGACAGACTGCAAGTAGTATTGCAAAGGCAGCAGTTCAGGAAGTAAAAGACAGTGCAAAAGACATCTTGAATACACCGATTGTGGAAAAGGCAAAAGAAACCGTGAAAGATGCAGCAGAAAAAGCAGAAGATACGGTAAAAACAGTAACCAAAGCAGCAAAAGATGCAGGCAACAGAGTCTCATCTGTGACACTGGAAGTATCCGGGCTGGACATTTCTCTGGAAGATATAAAAAAGGCAGTGAAGAAAGACGCAGCAGAAAAAGGGCTGAACGGAACGATTCGGATTTATCTGAATGTTGCTCAGATGGCAGCTTACTATACGGTAGACGAAAAAGGCAGCGATGAATATAAAGTAGATTTTGTCAGAATCTAGGCCATTGGGGACGTGTAAAAGTGGCTTTCGACAGAAATGACTGCAGAAGAGAATAGCACATGTAATAGAAATACAGATTGAGCCGTTTGGTTTGATCTGTATTTTTTATTTTTTGGTAAGTTCCTGAGTTGCAAGAAAAAGCATTGACAGACACTCGGGGGGGGGGTAATATGAAACTATAAGAGAAAAGGCTATCTATAGTCAGGAAGAGGGAGAAAAAGATGAAAGCAAGAACAAGAAAACTGGCGTGGCTGTTATCTGCAACAATGGCATTTACCGGTGTGAATCCTGGTATGACGGTCATGGCATCTGAGGAACCAGTCGTACAGGAACAGGCCGCAGAAGAACTTGATGAAGAAACTGTCAGTGAGGAAGAAACAGAAGACGAAGCAGAAACAGAAGTCGAAGATCTGGGGGATCTGGAGATTCAGGAAGAAGTGTCTGTGGAAGAGTCAGAAGAGGAGAAAGAGCAGGTTCTGACAGAGGAAGAATCCATGGAGACAGGAGAAGCGCCTTTGGCTGTTTATGCAGACAGCAGTTCAGATGAGGATGAAATGAAAATCCGGGAGACATGGACTACGATTGGAAAGAAGTGGATCGACAGCAATATAGACGATCCGATCTGGTATAAATTTGTTGTACCGGAAGATGGAATATATAAAGTAGCAAAGGCCAGCCCACAGATACAGAAGCTGGTGCAGATGGCAGATGGTTCACAATGGTTATGTCCAGCAGGGAACAATGGCTGTATTGATGCAAAGGCAGGAGAGATCTATTATTTTGGATTTGACGAGTATAGTGATAAAGGTGAAGAAAGCTGGGAAATTGAACTCCAGAAAAAGGTATCCGTTTCCAATATCTCTATCACAGACCAGTTTCAGAACGATTATGTGGCTGGTATAGACAGCCTGAGCGCAGGAGGACAGAAGGTAGAGGTTACCTATGCAAATGGAGAAACAGATGTGGTGGAATTCAAAAGAGGCGGTGAAGCAGAAGACCATCATATCAATACGCTTTATGCATATTTTAAAAATAAATATGGACAGATAGTGCTGGGAGATGACTGGTCCCGATATCCGCTGGCCGGTGTTTATCAATTCTGTGTGAAGGTCGGGGATGTAGAATATACATCAGAAGATTGGAAAGTGAATTATACGGATATTGAAAATGTTCCATCCGATAAAGTCAGAGCACTGCAGTTTGGAGTAAATAAGGATGTCATAAGCAGCAAATATTATGAGGGAAAAAACACCTGGTATACATTTACTGCGCCAGAATCCGGACGATATCTGCTGGATGACTGTGAACAGATGGATATACATATTTATCAAAAGGTAGATGGAAAGCTGCAGTCTGTGGAGATCGGACGGAATCTTTTCCGGGCTGAAGCAGGAAAGACCTATTACATCGCAGCCAATGGTGCATTTAATACCTGGGATACCGATGATGAGGCTCCAGTTTACAAAAGAGATGTTACGATATCTCACGGAAAGATCGTGACAGCAATTCAGTTTGATTTGGAGCAGACAACGTTTGACGCAGATGAGGATCGGTCTCATATTCGTGGTAATGCAATTTACAGCTATGCATTTCAGGAAAATACGGAAGCAAAATATATAAATGATGATGAAGTCTATGGAAAATTTTGGTACACCTATGATGAATATGGAAACAAGTATATGCTATGGCTGGAGAAAAAGGGAACATCTGCAAGATACTTTATAGATGAAATGCTGGAAGCAGGAACCTATGTGGCACATATTCAGTGGACAGAGGATCCGAGTGTAGAGGCAAGCTGTGAAATAAAAATAGTAGATACACCGTATACCCATATGTGGGCAAATGAGCGTAAGGATGCAACCTGTACACAGGATGGTTATGCACTGCAAAGATGTGACAGCTGCGGAGAAATAAGAGAGGGAAGCTATACGGTCGTTCCGGCAAAAGGTCATAGCTTTGGCGCTTATCAGATAACGAAACAGCCAACAGTCCTGGCAGAAGGTAGTCAGAGCCGCACCTGCAGTGTATGCGGTTATGTAGAAAATTCAGCAATAGAGAAATTAACTGCGAACGTAACCTTGTCAGCAAACACCGTTCCAATGCAGGTAAAACAGACATTTTCGCTCAGTAAGCTGATCACAGCTATGACAACAGGGGACCGTCTGGTATCCTGCAGTTCTTCAGATAAGAAGATCGCAACCGTCAGCAACGCTGGCAAAGTGACTGCAAAGAAGGCCGGCAACGCAAAGATCACGCTGAATTTCGCATCTGGAATCTCCAAGAGCGTGACCATAAAAGTACAGAAAGCAAAAGTTACTTCCTCTAAGATCAAAGGTGTACCGGGCAGTATCACTTTAAAAGTAAAGAAAAGCTACAGACTGTCACCGGTGATAGTACCGATTACTACAAAGGACAAGATCACCTACAAGACAGCAAATAAGAAGATTGCCACTGTATCCTCAAAAGGTGTGATCACTGCCAAAAAAGCCGGAAAGACCACCATAACAGTCAAGGCTGGAAAGAAAACCAAAAAAGTAACTGTGACGGTAAAAAAATAAGGAACGAAAAATCAGAATAAAAGGAGCAACGACTGATATGAAAAGAATACATAGGCTGCGCATCATTTCCCTGCTTATGATGCTGTGCAGCATACTTGCAGGAAATGCAGGAGCATATTCTTATGAGAGTACAAATGGTAAAACACCGCTGGAAAGAGAATACGTAGAAAAGGCGCAAAAAGCAGGAGTCTATTCAGATATGGCGTCCCATTATATATACGGAAGATATGTTCTGGTCCGGCCATATTGCGGGGCTCCGGTTCCATGCAGCCTTTGTGTCTTTGATCTGGTACGGGAAAAACAGATAACGATTACCGAAAAATTAGTTCCTTCTGTATATAAATCCGATGGAAGATATGTATATTTTCTGGAGGTCAGAGATAATACCCAGATTCTCGCAAACAGCAATGCAAAGGTAAATATACGAAGATACGAATACAGTACGGGAAAAACAGAATTGCTCCTTTCCAAAGATATCAATGATAAAGATTTCCTGGGACTGACAACGGAGTATGCGAGATATCGTGACGGAGCGGTTAAGACAATTTATTTTAACAGACTGGATGAGCAGACAGCTGCTCCTAAAATAAACAGGACAGTCGTGAAGATGCGTAAAGGAAAATCTTTTCAGCTAAAGATAACCGGCGCAAAAGAATCTGTCAAATGGACATCCAGTAATAAAAATATCGTCCGTGTAACCAAAAGCGGAAAAATCACAGCCAGAAAAGCAGGAACCGCATATATCCGTGCAACAACAGGAACGAAGAAATGTACCTGTAAGGTAACAGTGACACAGCCGGTTACCAAAATAAAACTGAATAAAAACTTCACAGCAAAGAAGGAAAAAAAATATCAGTTAAAAGCAGCGATATATCCGAAAGATGCATCGAATAAAAGAATCCGATGGAAAAGCTCTGATAAAAAAGTGGCGACCGTATCATCTAAAGGGGTAGTAAAGATTGTGGGAAAAGGCTCTTGTGTCATTACGGCCGCAGCGAAAGACGGATCAGGAAAAAAAGCATCCTGTAAAATAACCGTAAAGAAATAAGGCGATACAAAGGAGAAGAAAAGATATGGTTGTGTGTGATGCATATAAACCGATTGTGCAGGAATATCAACGGGCCATGGAAGAAGACTTTGAAAATACGAGTGATTATACATATGTACAGAGTTCTTTTGATCCATTTTTCCCATTTTACCGTGGTAATGATATTTATTATGCAGAATACGATTTCTGTGATGATGGACTGCCGGAATTGCTGATTGCGGTTTATTATGAAGCAACAGAACAGTATGAAGAAACTTATGAGATCATGGATGCTTACGGAACAGACGGAGTTGTGGCTGAGCGCCTGGATTCAAAACCGTTAGGAGTGGTTAATAATTATTCCTTTTGCGAAGGAAATATTTTAAGAGGTCACTGGGCCAGTGGCGGATTGTCAGCAGGAGGAAATATGTTCTTTCAGTTAAATCCCGGAGTGGCTGAGGGAACTCTGCTGGATGCAGTATATTATATGGGAACTGGAGATTGCTACCGGGGAAGCAGATTGGATGAATCCAATCCAATATCAAGAGCAGAATATGATGATATTGTATCAGCCTATAAGGAAGTGGAGAATCTTCCGATTCAATGGGAACTTCTGAGTGACAGTGATTTTGGCCTGTCATATGAAGGGCAGATGGAGTGGACAGAATCCGATACGATATGGATGATATGAATTATGTGTATGACGGTGAATGGGTAGATACGGAATATGGATGCGGGGCATATCTGCCAGTATATTGGGACAAAACGCAGGAAACGGAAGAGACGATCTCCTGCGGTATTGACAGGCAATATTACTGTGAGGATGCCAGTATCACGATCTATGTCGGATTTCAGTCTTATGACCCTACAGAAAAAGGAATCTATGATTATCTGGCAGAAAACGGCTATCAACCATATTACGCAGAGGCAAATGGATTTACCGGAGTAGTATTTGAATCACAAAATGGCACGGAGATATCCTTTGCATTCCCAGCGGTTGATGGTGAAATTGTGCAGTTCAGCGTATACAGTCCGTATGAAGAAACGGCAAGAGCATATGCCAGAGATTTGTTTTCATCCATAAGCTATAGTTAGAGATGGAAGAAAATGAAATATAGTCATAATGAGGTGAAAGTGTATGGAAAAGAGAAAAAGAAAATGTTTGTTATTATTCGTTTGTATACTGGTATTGAGTCTTCATGCAGGGGCTTCTGTCAGTGCAAAGTCAAAAGATGTTACGAAAAAATACAAAAGTGAAGTGACAAAGATACTGGCACCATTTGACCTCTATTTATGCTATCCAATGGCTTATGGGAAAGCCACTGGTAAATTTGTATTTAATGATTATACGAAGACATCCATGATTATATATTCTCCGATAATTACAGCATATTCGTATGAAAAAGTAGATGCTGTAAAGAAAAAATGTCTTCCAAAAATGAAACTGTATTTTGGTTCGAATGCAAAGTTCAAGCTAAAAAAGTACAGAGGTTACCAGATTGATAATAAGCTACACTACCTGTTTAAAAATAATAATGGAAGAATTGTTTATACTGGTGGAGAATATAGTGTCATGGACACACCTAAAGGAAAAGTGACGAAGATCCTGCAGACATCAAAGAACCGCTATACGGTAACATATAAAGAGTATCTGACCAATGATTACTTTGGATATCCACGTCAATACAGAGGAACTTATCAGATTTATTTAAAGAAGGCTTCCAATACGATGGGATTTCTCATTACAAATATAAAGCTGATAAGCTCTGCCGAATGGAAATATTGGAAATGATCAGAGAGGGAGAAAGTTGCACATGAAAAAAATGAGAAGAAAGAAGTTTTGGAGTACGCTTGTGCTTATGATATGTATGGTCTATTGCATGAATATTACAACACAGGCACAAACGTTGAAGGAAAAGGCGTTGACAGCGTATAAAGTGGCACTGGAGACAAGATATTTTGATGACATCTATGGTGATGGACAGAAGTATATGGCAGATTCTTTTTATCTGATGGATCTGGATGGAGACAGTGTGCCGGAACTGTTTGTGAAGGCTTATTTCCAGGCTGGCATTAAGGGATATGCAGTATATGCTTACAGAAATGAAAGTGTACAACGTATTGGCACCATGGGAGGCGGTGAATCGGTTACACAGGTCTCTTTTTACAAAAATGCAAAAATGCTGAGAGAAGACTGGACAAGATGGGGACGTACCGTAAGGTGGTTTTACAAAATAAGAGAGTAAACTAGGAGAGAATTCTTGGATGCTGGAAAGCAGATCAGGATTCCATGCGTTATTTCTCAAATGGGACGGAGATCACAAATCAGGAGTATACCTCACTGGTAAAACAGGAAGAGGGATCTGAGACAGCAGTAGATGTTGAGAAAATTCTGATCAAAAATACCCCGGCAAACCGCACGAAATATCTCTCTGTAAAGTCAAAGAAACCATCCATAAAATTAAATAAATCATCAGCAACAATCGCACTTGGCGGAAAGACTTCTGTTCAGCTGAAGGCAACAATATCAGGAATCAAAGGAAACGTAACCTGGAGCAGCAAAAACAGTAAAATTGCATCGGTCAGTAAAAGTGGAAAAGTAACTGGCAAACGGGCAGGAAACACTGTGATCACAGCAAGAGCCGGCAAGTATATGGCAAAATGTAAAATCACTGTCAGAAAAAAGAAAACAGCGAAAAAAACAGCAATGGATCTGTACCGGAAACTCCTGGAGAAAGGAAAATTTGATTCAACGGAAGGAAAAGGTTCCGCATACGGATTTTATCTGTTTGATCTGGATGGAAATGGTGTGAAAGAGATTCTCATTACCAGAGGAAAGGTTTGCTATCTTTATACCTGCCGTCAGAACAAAGCAGTAAGACTTCTGGCCCGAGGTGGCTGGGGCGGCAGCAAATGGATGTATTATAAAAAGAAGCATGTACTGTTATTTGAACAGGGTGGTGCCGGTATTCATGAAAAGACCTATTATGCGATCAAGAATGGAAAGATCGTTGATGCCGCACACAATAGTTATGATTATAATGTAAATAAGCATTATTACGAACAGAACGGTAAAAAGACAACAAAGAAAAAGATAGAAGCGTACGAACGCCAGCTGAATAAGGAAAAACCGGTAACATTAGAGCCGAATATTGGAATTGCAGGAAAAGGGTTCCGGAAAAACACAGCAGCCAACAGAAAACGCTATCTTAAATAAATGTGACGGTAACAATATCAGGGAGAAAAGAAATTATGAGATTACGAAAGCGTGTAGGTGCCGCAGCATTGAGCAGCATACTTGTAATGACCAGTATTTCACCTGCAATGGCAGAAGAACTGGTATCGGAGATTTCTGAACAGGCGGTCATTGAGACAGAGGAAACAGAAGGACTCACTCTTCAGCAGAAAGAAGAGCAGGACTATGAAACTGAAAATTTAGCAGAAGATGATGCGGAGAAGGAAGACATCATTGTAGATGATGCAGGAATTGAGATACTTCAGGACAATGAATCAGAGTATACAGACGAGCCGGATTCAGAAGAGGTGATTCTGGAACCTTACGAAATAACGGAGGATTCCTGTTCAACTAATGATCTGAGTGAATACAGCAGCGAAACAACATGGACAAGCGGGGAAGTAACTGTAACGTTTGCCGATAATACGTTGACGGTATCTGGAAATGGAGCCATGATGGATTATAGTTCCAGTGATCCTGCCCCGTGGAGTAATTATAGATATTTCATACAGAAAATCGTATTGGAGTCAGGAGTTACCTATATAGGACAGCAGGCGTTTGCAGAAAGTTCTGTCTCAGTGATTGAATTCCCGGACAGTCTGCAGGAAATAGGTCAGATGGCGTTCTTTGGATGCTATACACTTACAGAAATAACAATACCGGGAAATGTAAAAAAACTGGATCGTGGTTCTTTTGCAAACTGTACTTCCCTGAGCAGTGTGACATTGTCTGATGGAATTCAGGAAATGGAAGATTATGTTTTTCAGAAAGCGATAATGACAACCGTCTTTATTCCGGCCAGTGTTACATCAATAGACCAGTTGACCTTTTTTTGTGATGAGAAACTGACTTCTTTCGAGGTAGACGCTGCAAATGTGCAGTATACATCTGAGGATGGAGTACTTTTCAACAAAAATCAAACGAAATTGATAAATTACCCACTCGGAAAAAAAGCAACTGCTTATCAGGTGCCGGATGGAGTGCAGACTATTGGATCATCTGCATTTCAGGAAAATAAGGTCCTGACTTCCATTACGTTTCCAAATACTTTACAGACAATTGAAAGCTGGGCATTTTGCCGTTGCACATCTTTACGTTCATTTACAATTCCTGATTCTGTTACAACTCTGGGAAAAGGAATTTGGGACAGTTGCCATTCTCTGGAAACAGTGGTTGTTGGAAATGGAGTAACAATATTAGAATATCGGGAGTTCAGTGGCTGTGCTTCATTAAGAAAGGTGATACTTGGAGATAATCTGAAAACCATTTATCTCAGGGCTTTTTATGAATGCAGTAATTTATCCGAAATTAATCTGCCACAGGGACTGGAAACGATCAGGTGTGCTGCCTTTAAAAATTGTACAAGCCTGACGCATCTTACAATTCCAGACAGTGTCATCTGTATAGAGAGTGATGTATTTGCCGGATGTACGAATCTGACAATAGAGTATCTTGCTGATTTGGAGGAGCAGGAAGATGGAAGCTATCGAAAGCTGGATCATGTTGAGGTCAGTGGAACCCGTCACTATGATGCAGCATATCAGATCCTGGCCCTTGTAAATCAAGAACGGGCAAAAGAAGGTCTTGCCCCGCTTACGATGGATCGGGATCTTCTTGAAGCGGCTATGAAACGTGCAGCAGAAATTAGTATAGATTTTTCCCATACCAGACCAAGTCAGATGGATTGTTCTACAATATCATCTAAATTAAATGGAGAAAATATCGCTGGTGGTTACAGAGATGCTGAAAAGATTATGGATATGTGGATGAACTCTACCGGACATCGAAACAATATTCTTGCAACCTCGTATCATTCTATTGGAATAGGGTGTTTTGAGCAGAATGGATCCTGGCTCTGGGTACAGGACTTTGGATGGGGGACAGCTAACGCAGTTGATCAGCCACAGAATTGTTCTGTAACAGAATCAATTGGATATGTTTATAATGTGTATAGCTCACAGTTTAGTCTTGACTGTGACGCTCATGGTGATACGATAGATGTGGGAGATACATCGCAGCTTTATGTAATCATGACGTATGCAAGAATAAATACGAATCATTTTCAATGGATCAGCAATAATCCTTCGATTGCCTCAGTAAATGAACAGGGAGTTGTAACAGGAGTTGCAGATGGGGACGCAGTAATTACTGCATCTTCAGGTAAGATTTCGGTATCTTTAACGATTCATGTTCAGAAAAAATCTACAAATAATGGAAACGGTCGAAAGGATTGGTGGTACTGGTGGATGTATGCCGGCGAAGAGGAACACGAATGGTCTGCCTGGTGGACGGAAGAGGAACCAACTGTTTTTAAAGAGGGACGAAAGGGGCGCGAATGTGAAAGATGCAGAATACTTTGGGAAGAGGCAATTCCAAAGCTAGAGGCCACTGGAAGTGCCAATATGTCGACCATCAAACTGCAGGTGAACCAGAAAACATCAGCTTTAAAGATTATAGGGATGGCAAAAGGAGATTATGTAAAAACCTACAAATCAGGCAATACAAAGATATTTACAGTTGCAAAATCGGGCAAACTGACAGCGAAAAAGGCAGGTACAGCAAAGCTGACTGCAACACTGGCCAGTGGAAAAAAGATTACAGTAAAGGTGATTGTCCAGAAAGGAAAAATAAAAACTACAAAAGTTACGGTAAACAAGAAGTCACTCAAACTGAAAGCTGGTAAGACAGAAACCCTGAAAGTAAAGCGTTATCCTTATACATCTCAGGAAAAAGTGACTTATAAATCTTCCAATTCAAAAGTTGTAAAGGTAAGTAAAAATGGAAAAGTAACAGCGAAGAAAAAAGGGGCAGCTAAAATTACTGTGAAATCAGGTAAAAAAACAGTGACTTGCAAAGTAAAAGTTTATTAAAGTAACTGTGAGAGAGCGTAGTTGTCATCTGAAGATCATAGTGATACAATAAATAAAGTAACCGTAACGATTCAGAATCCATTGTGAGGAGACTGAACAGATACGAATAACAAGACAAAGGAGATTTAATTATGAAAGATCAGAATTGTGCTTACTGCATGGAAGGCGAACTTGTAGATGCATTTGGTATTAAGATCTGCGAGTTAGACACCTGCAAAGTATATCTATTCAGAGAGCAGAGCCATCCAGGCAGAGTCATTGTTGCTCATAAGAAGCATGTGAGCGAGATCATCGAACTGACAGCAGAGGAACGCAGCGCATTTATGGAAGATATCGCAAAGGTAGCACAGGCCATGCATGACCTGTTCCATCCAGACAAGGTAAACTATGGTGCATACGGAGATACCGGACATCACCTTCATTTCCATCTGGTTCCGAAGTACAGGGATCAGTATGAATGGGGCGGCGTATTTGCTATGAATCCAGGTGAAAAGAAACTGACTGATGCAGAATATGAAGAAATGGTAAAACGTTATCAGGAAAAACTGGTTGGTTAAGGAACGGAATTAAGAAAACGCTGAGAAACATGCTTTACGGGTATCTCAGATGACAGACAAAGTCCACGGCAATGCCGTGGGCTTTTCTGATACAAATACTATAGGACACATATTGCAAAAACAAGTTGTATTTTACTTGAAAAATATATATAATAATAGCATCAATTCTATACATGGCATTCGCTCAAAGTATCATAAGGTGATTCAACCTGTATTTCATCTACAGTGAACATTGATAATTGAATAAAGACTTTACACTATGATATAATGTCACCAACGAAAGGCGGTGAATGATATGGGAGAAGATGAAATGAACGAAAAAGAATTAAAGGATCAGATTATTAAAGAATTTGTGAATCTTCAACGCGTCAAAAGTGCTGTAGACAGGGACGCTGAGATAGCATATCAGGAGAAAGTACTCAAAGCAAGAATGCAGTCGCTTGGGGTATCAACGGAAGAACTGGAAATAAAGTAACTGGCAAAACGTCTAAGGTGTAAAGTCTTTATTGAATTCAAAGACCTTACACCTTTTTGTAAGAATCATATTTGATAGTGATAATGTTACCGGAAGCTCTTTACCCAGTTCAGCAGGGAATTCAGGTAAACGTTATCAGCTACATCTTTGCGCATCTGGTCGGTAACCGGGCCGTTCCTGGACAGTTTTTCCAGAATAGCAGCCTGGAGCTCTTCTACGGACATTTCTTCGTAGGGTTTGTTCAGGTCGAGAACTTTTGCATCTTTCTTTTCTGGAATAGCAGAAACATCTGGGGTTGTAGATGTGCCTGTTTCGGCAGGAACTTCCAGCGGAATCTCTGCTAAAGGCTCTGCAGCAGAGGTCTCCTTCGCAGAGGCATTGTCTGCAATATTTTTTTCTGCCTGCTCAACAGTATCTTTCACAATTTTCTCTTCTGGCATGGCTGTCTCTGCCGGAACTGTAACAGGTTCCTCATTCAGTGCAGATTCCGGTACCCAGATTTCGCCGAAGTTACCTTTTACGCTTACATGAATCTGTCCGTTTTCTGGCTGTACTTTTACTCCTGTCAGAGTACCGATATAGGTTTCACTGCTGTCTACCGGTACCCGGAAATCAGCTTCGTTGTCGTCGTTGTTGACGGTGACAGCCACGGTGCATCCATTCCAGCTTCTGGTGAATCCATACTGGCGGTTGGTCAGCACACGCTGCTGATAATCTCCATAGGAGAGGGCCGGAACGGCGGCACGTACTTTTCCAAGTGCTGCAATCAGCGCAGTACATGGATTGGAAATAATGGCATCTTTATAATCCTCCAGATTCAGCTTTGGGCGGAGAGAATCATCAGAACCGTATTCTTTCTTTCCCTCGATGCCGAATTCAGAACCATAATAGACAGAAGGCACACCAGGAAGTGTATACATCAGTACATGTACCGGAGCAAAATGAGCCTTGTTGTTCAGCTTGGTATAGATACGTTCTACATCGTGGTTGTCCACAAAATTATACAGTTTCAGTCCTTCTGGCCGGTTGCCACCCATTTCATAGAGGCGTTTTACAGTATGAGCGATCTCAAAGTAGTTGTGATCATTGTGTCCGGAATACAGTGCCTTGTGCAGGTGATAGTTGGTAACGGAATGAAGGGTTCCTTCGTTGACCCAGCGGATGTAATCACCGTGAATGACTTCGCCCATCAGCCAGAATTCCGGTTTTACTTCATTGGCAGTCTGACGCAGTGCCTTCATAAAATCAAAATCCAGTACATCGGCAGCGTCCAGACGGATACCGTCAATATCGAATTCGTTTACCCAGAAACGGATCACATCGCAGATATAGTTCTTAACTTCCGGATTGCGCTGATTCAATTTTACCAGAAGATTGTAACCGCCCCAGTTCTCATAAGAGAACCCATCGTTGTATTCATTGTTGCCACAGAAGTTTACATTGCAGTACCAGTCACGGTAGCGGGAGTTCTCCCGGTTGGCCTGAATATCTTTAAATGCAAAAAAGTCACGGCCGGTGTGATTGAATACACCGTCCAGAATAACACGGATGCCCTGCTTATGACATTCCTTTACAAAATGAGTCAGATCTTCATTTGTGCCAAGACGGCTGTCCAGTTTCTTGTAGTCTGTGGTTTCATAACCATGTCCTACAGATTCAAATAATGGCCCGATATACAAGGCATTGCATCCCAGATTGTGGATATGGGTGATCCACGGCAGCAGAGTATTCAACCGGTGAACCGGTTTTTCATAGGCATTCTGCTTCGGTGCTCCTGATAAACCAAGTGGGTATATATGATAAAAAATAGCTTCATCGTACCATGCCATAATGATAATACCTCCAAAAACAAATTCTTTTTCCATTATAATGTTTTTTCGCAAAAAATTCTATACTTTTGTAAAGAACTACTCTATAATGAAAAACGAAAAAAGAACAAAAGAGGAGAGACGAAAATGAATCATTTGGAAAACAAAGGACCAGAGTATGATTTCTACGGGAAACTGTCATTGAAAAAGGCCATTCCCCTGGGACTGCAGCATGTACTTGCCATGTTTGTGGGAATCTTACTCCGATTCTGATTATTACCGGAGCCTGTGGCATCGGATCCGGAACAGAATTTGCAGACGTGCAGATTGCACTGCTGCAGAATGCCATGTTGATTGCAGGCATCGTAACATTAATTCAGCTGTTTGCTATCGGACCGGTGGGCGGTAAAGTACCAATCATCATGGGTACCAGTTCTGGTTTTATCGGAGTCTGTAATAGTGTAGCGTCCGTTATGGGCGGTGGTGTGCTGGCCTATGGTGCCATCATGGGAGCATCGCTGATTGGCGGTTTATTTGAAGGTGTACTTGGATTTATGATCAAGCCGCTGCGTAAGTTTTTCCCACCTGTTGTGACAGGAACCGTTGTGTTATCCATCGGTCTGTCTCTGATCTCTGTTGGTGTGGGATCTTTCGGAGGCGGAAGCGCTGCAAAAGATTATGGTTCTTTAGAGAATCTGATTCTGGGAGCCATTGTATTGATTGTGATTATTGCATTAAAACATGGAACAAAGGGAATGACCAGTGCTTCTTCCGTGCTGATTGGTATTATTGTCGGATATGTAGTGGCTGCGATTATGGCTGCAGTACTGCCAACGACAGGAATCGATGCAGAAGGTGTGGAATACACCAAGGCATGGGTACTGAACTGGAGCAAGGTGGCAGATGCCAGCTGGTTTGCAGTACCAAAGCTGATGCCTGTGAAGATTATATTTGACGTAAGAGCGATATTACCAGTTCTGATTATGTTCGTGGTAACTGCAGTAGAGACGGTAGGAGATATCTCTGGTGTCATCGAAGGTGGTATGGACAGAGAAGCTACTGATACAGAGCTTTCCGGCGGTGTAGTATGTGACGGTATCGGATCCTCTCTGGCGGCTTTATTCGGAGTACTGCCGAATACTTCTTTCAGCCAGAATGTAGGACTGGTTACCATGACCAAGATCGTGAACCGTATTGCACTGGCAACAGGTGCGGTATTTCTGATTCTCTGCGGACTGTTTCCAAAGCTGTCTGCACTGATCTCTATTATGCCGCAGAGTGTGCTGGGCGGGGCAGCAGTCATGATGTTCTCATCCATCGTAGTCAGCGGTATTCAGCTGATTACTCGAGAAAAGATGACAGCAAGAGACATTACCATTGTATCTGTGGCACTGGGGCTTGGATATGGATTCGGTTCCAACAGCGGAGTGCTGGCAGGACTACCACAGTCTGTACAGCTGATCTTCGGTGGCTCCGGAATTGTACCGGCTGCACTGGTAGCAATGGTGTTAAATATTGTGCTTCCGAAGGAAGAAGCATAAGCAAGTAAGAAAATGACTGGAGAGCAGTGATGTTAAAGATAAAAGAAATTATCAGACCACAGAGTCTGGAAGAAGCATATGAACTGAACCAGAAAAGAACCAACCGGATCTTAGGCGGTATGCTCTGGATGCGCATGAGCAATATTCAGATTCAGAAAGCCATTGATCTGTCCGGACTGGGACTGAATGAGGTGGAAGAGACAGAAGAAGAATTTTCCATAGGATGTATGGTGACCCTGCGGGAGCTGGAACTTCATGAGGCTTAAATGCCTGCTGTGACGGACTGATTCGCAGATCAGTGGAAGATATTGTGGGAGTACAGTTCCGCAATTCTGCTACGATAGGAGGAAGCCTGTTTGGAAGATTCGGATTTTCTGATGTACTGACCGCATTTCTGGTACTGGATACTTATGTGGAACTGTATAAAGGCGGAATCTGTCCTCTGGCAGAATTTGCAACGAAGAAAAGGGACAACGATATTCTGGTGAGAGTCATTGTGAAAAAGCACAGAGGAAGATATGCTTACCAGTCTTATCGAAATACAAAAACAGATTTTCCGGTTCTTGCTGTGGCAGTGGCAGAAACGGAAGACGGTGTGAAAGCAGCGATTGGTGCCAGACCACAACGTGCAGAAGTAAGAAAGGTGCCAAATCTGGAAAAAGAGACGTTAAAGACTCTGGCGGATTCTTATTCCTATGGCAGCAATATGCGTGCTTCAGCAGAGTATCGGAAGCATCTGGCCAGTGTCCTGTTAAAGAGGGCGGCAGAAGAGATACAGGGAAAGGAGAATGTGTAGTATGATCGTAACCATTTCTTTGAATGGAAAAAAGATAACTGAAGACATCAGCGCAGATATGACCCTGTATCAGTTTGTCAGAGAACATGGCTGTTATAGTGTAAAGTGTGGATGCGAGACAACCAACTGTGGTCTGTGCACGGTATTTTTAAATGACAAACCGGTTCTTTCCTGTGCAGTCCTGGCTGCAAGAGCAGATGGACAGAAGGTGGAGACCTTAGAAGGACTGCAGAAGGAAGCGGAAGAATTTGGAAGATTCATTGCAGATCAGGGAGCGGAACAGTGTGGTTTCTGCAATCCTGGCATGATCATGAATGCCATTGCCCTGTTCCGGGAGACTGCTGATCCGACAGATGAAGAGATCAGGCGTTATCTGGCAGGCAACTTATGTCGCTGCTCCGGATATGAGGGACAGCTTCGTGGCATTCACGAATTTATGAAATATAAAAAAGAAGGAGGGGCATCATGGGCGAAGTAGGACAACCAATACGAAAAAAAGATGCCATGGCGCTGGTAACGGGAAAACCGGTGTATATGGATGACCTTGCACCGAAGGACTGCCTGATTGTCAAAGTGCTCAGAAGTCCCCATGCCAATGCGATCATCGAAGAGATCAATTGTGTCAATGCGCTGAAGGTTCCAGGAATTGAAGCAATTTATACCTGGAAAGATGTGCCGAAGAATCGATTTGCCCAGGCCGGACAGACCTATCCGGAATGGAGCCCTTACGATCGTCTGATTCTGGATCAGCATGTCCGTTTTGTGGGAGATGCAGTGGCAATTGTGGCAGGAGAAGATGAGAAATGTGTAGATCTTGCCATGAAACGTATAAAAGTAACATACCAGGTACTTCCGGCTGTGTTGGATTATCATACTGCAAAAGATAATCCGGTACTGGTGCATCCGGAGGATAACTGGAAGTCGATGTTTCCGGTAGGTGCGGATAATCACAGAAATCTGTGCGCGCATATGGAAGATGAAAAAGGAGATGTGGAGAAGGTCTTTGCAGACTGTGACCTTACACTGGAACGGACATTCCATGTACCGGCAGTGAATCAGGCCATGATGGAGACTTTCCGCACCTGTTGTTATATTGATACGTATGGAAGACTGGTAGTTTTAAGTTCCACTCAGATCGTTTTCCATGTAAGAAGAATTATTGCCACGGCTCTTGGCATTCCAAAGTCAAAAGTACGTTCCCTGAAGCCTCGTATTGGTGGTGGATTCGGAGCCAAACAGACCGTTGTAGCAGAGATTTACCCGGCTTTTGTGACCTGGATGACAAAAAAACCATCCAAGCTGCTTTATAGCAGAGAAGAGAGCCAGATTGCCGGTTCTCCCCGTCATGAGATGGAAGTGACTGTGAAGGTTGGAGCCAGCCATGACGGAACGATCCGTGCCATTGAAGTTTACAACTTGTCCAATACCGGTGCTTATGGAGACCATGGACCGACAACGGCAGGACTGACCGGACACAAGTCGATTCCCCTGTATACAGCCAATCTGGAAGCTTACCGACATACCTTTGATGTAGTTTATACCAATATCTGTGCAGCCGGTGCATACCGCGGCTATGGTGCCACACAGGGTGTATTTGCCCTGGAATCTGTAGTCAGTGAACTGGCAGGTCAGATCGGCATGGATCCGGTAGAGATCCGCATGAAAAACATGGTACGTCAGGGTATGTGCATGATGGCCTACGATAATGAGATTGCGGCAGGATGCAGACTGGATGACTGTCTCATGCGTACAGCCGAGATGATCGGCTGGAAGGAAAAATTCCCATGCAGAGATATGGGAAATGGCAAGGTGCGTTCCGTGGGAATTGCCATGGCCATGCAGGGATCCTGTATTTCCCATGTGGATGTGGGTTCCGCTACTATTATGTTAAATGAAGACGGCAGCTATAAGCTGACCATTGCAGCAGCAGATATGGGAACCGGATGCGATACGATTCTGTCTCAGATGGCAGCAGACTGTCTGAACGTAACCACCGATGATATTTTTGTATCCGGTGCCGATACAGACTTTTCTCCGTATGATTCCGGATCCTATGCATCCAGTACCACCTATATTACCGGCCAGGCAGTAGTCCGGGCCAGCACAGAGCTGGAAAAGAGAATCCGCACACTGGCAGCACGGATGTTGTCCTGTGAACTGGAGGATGTGGATTATGACGGACATGTGGCAAAGAATGTGAAGACAGGGGCATCAGTGACCATTGAAGATATTGGTTTCCAGGCTCAGTGTTCCAATGATTTTGCCCTTCAGGTAACCGAGAGCTATACATCTCCGGTGTCACCGCCTCCTTATATGGCTGGTGCAGTGGAGATTGAACTGGATAAAGAAACCGGTCATGTGGAGATCCTGGACTATGCAGCAGTTGTTGACTGTGGAACCGTGGTCAATCCGAACCTGGCAAGAGTACAGGTGGAAGGTGGACTGGGACAGGGAATTGGCATGGCATTATTTGAGAATATTCAGTATTCCGAAAGGGGACAGCTGTATAATAATTCACTGATGCAGTATAAGATTCCGACCAGACTGGACTATGGAAAGCTTCGGGTGGAATTCCGCCCAAGCTTTGAGCCAACCGGACCATTTGGCGTCAAATCCATTGGAGAAATCGTAATCAATACACCGGCACCGGCACTGGCAGATGCTATCTACAATGCAACCGGCCACTGGATGCGAGATCTTCCAATGACAGGAGAGAAGATCGCTATGGCCATCGCAGGAGAAGTATAAGATGATACTGAGCTGGCGGGAAGATAGATGGCAGACAGAAGTCAGTCTCTTTGATGCATGGAACTTAGACAGGGATCATCAGGAAATCCTGTCCCTGACCGGGGGCGGTGGCAAGACTACGGTGATCCGCAGATTGCAGAAAGAGTGCATGGAGAGACATATTTTTCATGGAATTGCCACTACTACTCATATGCAATATGAAAAAAACGAAAGCTTTCTGGGGATTCCATCACTGGAAAGCTTTCTTAGAATTTATGAAAAATATGGAACAGTCTGGATGGGAGAACCGGTTTCGGAAGAAAAGATGGCGGGATTACCGGAAGAATTCTTAAGACAGGTGATTCATGCCGGTGCTTGGTTGCTGCTGGAAGCAGACGGAGCAAAATGTCTTCCGGTAAAAGCTCCGGAGGAGCATGAACCGGTGATTCTGCCGGAAACCACCAGAGTAATTCAGGTATATGGACTGGATGGATTGTATCAGCCTGTTAACAAGCGGTGTTTTCGCAGCCACAAGGTGGCAGAGATCCTTGGGAAAAAAGAGAGCGACCAGCTGACAGAAGCAGATCTTGCAGTTCTGGCATCCAGTCCTCAGGGTGGAAGAAAACTGGTGGGAGATCGTTCCTATCATGTGATCTTAAATAAAGCAGATACACCACAGCAGTTAAGGAGAGCTATGACAGTGGGAGAGAAGATGATGGAATATGGCATTTCACAGGTGGCTATCACATCGCACTTGTTGGAAGATACAGATAAAGGAAGAAAAATATGGCACTTAGAATATTAATCAGAGGAGCCGGAGATCTGGCTACCGGTGTGGCGGCGGAACTGAAGGAACGGGGACATCAGATCGTGATGACAGAGATTGCGATTCCACTGACGGTCCGCAGGCAGGTAGCCTGTTCCAGGGCGGTTTATGAAAAGAAAGCTGTGATAGAAAATCATACGGCTGTGCTGGTACAAAATGAGACAGAGATCAAAGCGGTGCTTGGAAAGAATCAGATTGCAGTTCTGGTAGATCCAGAAGGAGAGATTCGAACCAGGATGCATTTTGATGTGATCGTGGATGCGATCATGGCAAAAAAGAATCTGGGAACCAGTATGGCGGATGGTCCTTGTGTGATTGCTCTTGGACCGGGATTTACGGCAGGAAAGGACTGCCATGCTGTGATTGAGACCAGGCGTGGAGTGACTTTGGGGCAGCCGATTTATCAGCAGTGCCATTCCCAATACCGGTGTGCCGGGCATGATTGGTGGTTATGCCATAGAGCGCCTGATAAAAGCATCAGCAGACGGAGTTATGGAACCGGTAGCTGAGATCGGAGAAGTGGTGAGAAAAGGAGATCTGCTGGCAGTTACCGGTGGATATCCGGTGTATGCACAGATCGATGGCATTGTCCGGGGAATGCTGCAGTCGAATGTGAACGTGACCAAAGGAATGAAGATCGGGGATGTGGATCCCAGGATGGAACCGTCTCTGGTGCATCTGATTTCAGATAAAGCAAGAAAAATCGGAAGGGGTGTGGCAGAAGCCATACGAACAATATGCTATTCACGGTATGGACTGGTTTTTCTGGCAGCCGGGAAGTCCAGCCGGTATGGAAAACCTCAGGAAAATAAGCTGCTGTCAGAGAAAAACGGGAAACCGATGTTTCGTTATCTCCTGGATCAGATGAGAATTTATCCTATGTGCACCAGAGTTGCAGTCAGTGGACATACAGAAATTTTGGAATACGCCAGACAGCATGGAATGCTGACTGCAGAGAATCAGAATCCGGAAAAAGGGATTGCCCGGTCATTGCAAATGGGGCTGGATGTATGCTGCAGACAAAATCCAAAACTGCAGGGTGTGCTGTTTGCTGTCTGTGATCAGCCAGGTTTAAAGGCAGAGACGATAGAACATATGCTGGAGATGGCTGTGAAGAATCCGGGAAAAATGATCTGTGCCGGGACGAAAGAGAAACTGGGAAATCCGGTTCTTCTGGACCGTGCATTTTTTCAGGAATTGAAGGAACTGGAGGGAGATATCGGTGGCAAACAGGTAGTCAGACGCCATCCGGAGCAGGTGATGCTTCTGGAGACAGCACCGGAAGAACTTCAGGATATTGATGAGAAGACACAGAACTGGTAATGACGAGGAAAGAAAATATGAGCAGAATACTGGATGCATTGGAAGATACAGGAAGGAATGCGGACAGAAAATTATATACGATACTTACCGGAAAAGAAATCGGAAAAAAAATGCTGATGGAGAACGGGGAGATATGGCTGAAGTCCAGAAATGCAAAATTTTTTGATATACATCAGAAAGAACTGGAAGAGGCACCGGATACCGGCTGTTTTGAAGCCGCAGGAGAGCGGGTGTTTGTGGAAAAGATCGGGAGACGACCAAAACTGGTGGTCTGCGGAGGTGGTCATGTAGCGGTAGCAGTGATCCGTATGGCGGTGATGACTGGCATGGAAGTGACAGTTCTGGAAGACCGCCCGATTTTTGCGGATCATGCAAGGGCAGCAGGGGCAGACCGTGTGATCTGTGATAGCTATGAACAGGGACTGCAGAAGATCCCTGCGGATACGGATACCTATTATGTGATTGTAACCCGTGGGCACCGTTATGATCAGATCTGTGTGGAACGGATCAGCCATATGCCTCATGCCTATATCGGTATGATGGGAAGCAGACGACGGGTGGCAGTTGTACGAAAAGAAGCAGTCGGGCACGGGGCGGATCCAGAGGTGATTGCAATGCTTCATGCACCCATTGGCCTGGATATCCATGCAGAGACGCCGGAAGAGATTGCTGTGTCCATCATGGCGGAAATCGTTGCAGAAAAAGGAAAAAAGAATGTGGGAGCAGGATTCCCGGAAGAGATTTTGCAGGCTGTGAAAGCACAGGAGAATGCTGTGCTGAAAAAAGTACTGGCCACAATTGTATCCAGAAGGGGTTCCGCACCACGGGCAGTTGGCACAAAAATGCTGATCCTGCAGGATGGAAGGATGGTTGGAACCATCGGAGGCGGATGTTTGGAAGCAAAAGTCATTGCAAGAGCCCGTGAACTGATGGCACAGCCAGACACAGAGGCGGTATTGTTTGAAGCAGATCTGACAGCAGATGCAGCCGAAGAAGAAGGGATGGTCTGCGGAGGGGTGCTGGAGGTATTTCTGGAAGAACTGTAAGCCAGTCTTGAATTTTATGTCATAAAATAGTAATATTAAAAGAAAAACGATACGAGGTACGAACCATGAAAAAGAAGGTTGTCATCGCACTGGGACACAGCGCACTGGGAACGACATTCCCGGAACAGCAGGTGGCTGTTAAGGCTTCTGCAAAGATACTCGCCGATCTGGTGGAAGAAGGCTGTCAGCTGATTATCACACACAGTAATGCTCCACAGGTTGGAATGATTCATACAGCAATGAATGAATTTGCACATTATCACAGTGATTTTACCGGTGCACCGATGTCTGTCTGCTCGGCTATGAGTCAGGGGTATATCGGATACGATTTACAGAATGCTCTTCGCAGTGAATTGGTAAAAAGAGGCATTTACAAGACTGTCAGTACAATTCTGACACAGGTTCTGGTAGACCCGTATGATGAAGCATTCTATCATCCAGTAAAAGTGATTGGCCGTTATATGACAAAAGAAGAGGCGCAGAAGGAAGAAGCCAAGGGCAACTATGTGGTAGAAGAGAATGGCGGTCGTTATCGCCGTATCGTATCTGCACCGCGTCCAAAAGATATCATTGAGATCGATGCGATCAATGCGCTGGTAGATGCAGGACAGTTAGTGATTGCATGCGGCGGCGGCGGTATTCCGGTGATGGCACAGGGAAATACACTGAAAGGTGCCAGTGCGATTATTGAAAAAGACTATGCAGCAGGAAAGCTGGCGGAGCTGACGGATGCAGATGTACTGATGTTCATTACTGCAGATAAGCAGGTAGACATTGACATTGATACCGACCATCCAACACTTCTTGGCTCCATATCTGTGTCAGAAGCGCAGGAATATATTGACCAGAAGAAGTTTGGTGAAGCGGCTATGTTACCGAAGATCCAGTCATCCATTGACTTCGTTTCCGAGAAAGCAGGAAGAGAAGCCATTATTACCAATCTGGAACATGCAGCAGCAGCAGTAGCAGGCAAAGGCGGTACACATATTTCTTAAAATATCGTAACTGTGAAGGTACTGAACAGTTACAAAATATCTAAATAAAATGAAAACTCCCTTGAGACAGACAATATGAATATCTGTGAACAAGGGAGTTTTTGAGTGTGGATGTAATTTATTCGTTATAGATTAACGCAATAAATACCAGATTTTCATCTGTAGGATTTTCCAGAGAATGGGACTGTCCTACTTCGATATAACATACATCACCAGGGCCGACTTCTGAGCGGCTGCCATCATTGTCAACGAAGATTCCCTTGCCTTCCAGAATATAATATGGTTCGGTATTGCCTACATGCTGATGCCATCCAATGGAGCTGTGAGGGTGAAGAACGATCTTGGCAAACATTTTGCCATGTCCGTTTAATTCTTCAGCAGATACAATGTGATACTTTTCCAGACTGCCTTCACCGCCAGCAGCATGTTCTACCAGTTCTACGGTTGTTTTTCTGACCATAATTGAATCTCCTTTTCTATTGCAATAGTGTTTGAAAGTGTAATTATCATATCCTGTTTTGAGAAAAATAGCAAGCAACAAAGACATAAATCATGGACATCCTCATATATTTACATAAGAGGTGGTGAGGATGGAAAACAGACAGATGCTGGTGCAGATGCTTCCTGGACAGGTGAGCAATGTACTGGGACGACTGAATCTCAGTTATGAAAAGCTGCAGGAGATCCGCATGAGGGCGGACAAACCCCTGGCAGTTCGATGGGACGGAAGAGAATATTTTGTGAAGGCAGGCGGAGAAGCAACGATATATGAAGAACAGGGGTATCCGGTGAGTAAGGAGGAGATTTGCCAGACGATGGAACAGATCTCCGGGTATTCATTATACGCCCATGAAGAAGAGCTGAAGCAGGGATTTCTGACCATTCAGGGAGGACACCGGGTGGGAATCGCAGGCAAGGTACTGATGGAGCATGGACGGATAAAAAATATTCGTCATATTACATTTTTACATATCCGCCTGTGTCATGAAAAAAAAGGATGCGGAGAAAAATTACTGCCGCTGCTGACAGAGGGAGAGAATATCTGCAATACCCTGTTGATTTCACCTCCGGGTGCCGGTAAGACAACCATGCTCAGGGACCTGATCCGGTTGATCTCAGACGGAACACAGGAGATACCTGGAAAAAATGTGGGCGTGGTAGATGAACGAAGTGAGCTGGCAGGCTGTTATTATGGAGTGCCACAGAATGATCTGGGAGTCCGAACTGATGTGCTGGATGGCTGCCCAAAAGCAGAAGGAATGATGATGCTGATCCGTTCTATGGCACCGGAGGTGGTAGCGGCAGATGAGATCGGCACTGCAGAAGATGTACGGGCTATAGAGACGGCAGCATGCTGTGGTTGCAGGATACTGGCTACGGTTCATGGACATTCTCCAGATGATATAAGAAAAAATCCAGTCCTAAATGAATTACTGGAAAAGAAAATATTTGATCGTTACGTTATTTTGAAGAAGGATGACCGGGCAGGGCAGATACAGGCAGTCTATGACAGGGACTGGTCACAGAGTCTATGAAGTGGCTGGGAGTCTTTCTGATCCTGACTGCAGGAACCGCATTGGGGGCTGAGGCAGGAAGTTCTCTGCGAAAAAGATATCAGATGCTGGATGAATTGCGCCTGATCATAGGATTGCTGAAGGGCGAACTGCAATATGGAGCAGTACCGCTGGAAGAGATCTTTGAACATCTGGAGCAGCGGACAGATGGAAAACTGGCGATTTTTTTTGGAAGAACAGCAGAAGAGATGAAGGCAACAGAAAAGAATTCACTGGAAAAGGTTTTGAAGAAAACAGCAGATGCCTGTCTGTCCAGATGTGGGCTGACGGAAAAAGAGCAGAAGCAGCTGGTGCAGATTTGTACTCTTCTTGGAAGAATAGACAGAGATGCACAGATTCCAATGCTGGACGGGTATCTTATGGCAGTAGAGCTGGAAGAAAAAGCTGCATTGGAAAAGATGAGGCAGAAAGAAACCATGTATCGCTGTCTTGGCTTTATGGGAGGACTGTTCTGCGCAGTACTGTTTTATTAAGTATGACAGATGGAGGGGCCGATGAGCGTAAATCTGATTTTTAAAATAGCTTCGGTGGGAATTCTGGTGTCCGTCATCTGTCAGGTACTGAAGCATGGCGGAAGGGAAGATCTGGCCTCTCTGACTTCCCTGGCGGGACTGATTCTGGTGCTGCTGTGGATCCTGCCCTATGTGAATGAATTATTTGATACGATAAAAAATCTGTTTTCGCTGTAAAGGAGGATGCATGAATATTATAAAAACTGGAATTCTGGGTTTATCAGCCGTACTTTGTGCATTACTGGTAAAAGAACAGAAGCCTCAGTTTTCTCTGCTGATCAGCCTGGCTGCATGCATATTGATCAGCTATAATGCCATATTTCGTCTGAAGACTCTTTCGGATCTGTTTGAGAGTCTGATGGCATATACGGCCATGAAAAGCAGTTATTTTTTGATACTGATGAAGATCGTTGGCATCTCCTATATTGCGGACGTAACTTCTGCCATCTGCAAAGATTCGGGTTATCATGCCATCGGCAGTCAGATCGAGATTTTTGCAAAAGTAGCAGTACTGACTGTCAGTGCACCGGTGATGCTGGCAGTATTTCAGACTGTGACAGAATTTCTGGACTGATATGAGAAAAGGGACAGCAGGAATCATAGTCGGCCTGTTGCTTTTACTGGCTTTGTCAGGAAGGGTAAAGGCAGAGGCAGCGCAGGAAGTGGACAGGTATCAAACCTATATGGATGAACTGGATCTGCAGTCCATACAGAATACGGTAGATGAGCTGCTTCCACAGGATCATCTTAATTTCCGGCAGATGATCACAAAGCTGTGTCAGGGAGAAATTCCACTGTCGGGAGACACGTTTGTCAGCCTGACAGAAAATACCCTGTTTTTCGAATTAAAAAGACAGAGGACAACCATTGTACAGATTCTGATTCTGGCAATGACAGCCTCTGTCTTTTCTGTGTTTATGAGCGCGTTTACAGGAAGCAGAGTACAGGAAATTGCATTTTATATGGTATATTTGCTGCTCTTTGTTATATTATTGGATAGTTTTCGGGAACTGAGCAGCATTTCGGAGCAGACTATGCAGTCTGTTTTGCAATTTATGCGTCTTCTTCTGCCAGTGTATCTGTTGGCAGCGTCACTGGCGGCCACACAGATGACTGCGATTGGATTTTATGAAGTGACATTGTTCATCATCATGGTGGTACAAAGTGTGGTTCAGTATGTATTGATGCCGGGAATCGCCTGTTATGTGCTCATTGCCATGCTGGGAAATGTGACAAAAGAGGCTTATCTGACCAGGATGACAGCGCTGATTCGTCAGATCGTCAGATGGTCTCTGAAAACCATGCTTACACTGGTTATTGGGATACAGACTATTCAGCGATTATTATTTCCGGCATTGGATCATATGAAGAATTCTATCTGGATTCGAGCCGGAGGGGCCATACCAGTGGTAGGAAATACGTTAAGCAGTGTGACAGAGACACTGCTGGGAACAGCGTCCGTATTGAAACATGCGGTGGGAACAGGTGGTATGATTCTGCTGATCTGGATCTGCCTCCGTCCGTTGGTTCGTCTCCTGGTCTGTCTCTTACTTTATAAGCTGGTGAGTGCGGTGATCCAGCCAGTGGCAGATCCAAGGTTTGTACGGTGTATTGATGACATGGCAGAAGCAGTGGGACTTCTTCTGCTGGCAGTGGCAGTCACCGGCGTAATGTTTTTCCTGACGATAGCGATAGTGACAACTGCAGGAGGATAAGGATGGACATAATCAGAGAATGGCTGAAACAGGTGGTCTTCTGTATGTTTTTTCTGGAACTGCTTTATCAGCTTGTGCCACGGCCTGTATGGCAGAAATATCTGAAATTTACAGGTGGACTGATCTTTACACTGGTACTGATGCAGCCGGTTCTGCAGATGTTATCGATGGATGAACGTATGGATCAAATTACCTGGAAATGGCAGATCTTGGAGGAAAGCAGAAATCTGCGCGAAGCACAGACAGAGCTGGCGGAATTTCAGAATCAGCAGATTCAAACTGGAGTGAAAGAGGAGCTGGAACGGCAGGTTCGGATATTGGTGCAGGATTATGGTGGAGCAGTGGAGGAGGTGGACGTACAGATTGAGGAAAACGGTGAGATCATCAGTGTACAGATCCGTTTGCAAAAAGAAATGCAGCAGACAGAGGAATGCAGGACGCAGTTAGCTGTCTGTCTGGGCCTTGACAGGAAACAAATAACGATCCAAATCGGGAAGGAGGGGCGACAGGAATGAAGCCATTCAGACTGGAGCAGATTCGAAAAGAACAGTGGATACTTTTGCTGTTAGTGGGCATACTGATCATGACGGCGGTATTTCCTTCCGGGAAGGAACGGGAAAGTATGGCAGGAAGTACAACAGAGAGTGAAAGTCAAAGCAGTCCGCAGGAAGAAGCTGATCTGGAGGAACTGACATGGTATGAAAAAAGACTGGAAGCGATCCTGGCACAAATGGACGGAGCCGGAAAAGTGCAGGTAATGATTACCGAATCGGTAAGCCGGGAAAGCATTGTGGAAAAGGATCAGACAGTACAGAGGCAAATGAATCAGGACGGTGATGACAGTACAAATACAGGAAAAAGCCAGCAGGAAAATAAGGAAGAGTCCACAGTACTGGAAAAAGACGGACAGGGCAGGGAGACGCCTTATGTGACCAGAACCAATGCACCGAAGATCGAAGGGGTTCTGATCCTGGCCCAGGGTGGTGATAATGCGGTGGTGGTAAAAAATATAACGGAAGCAGCTATGGCATTATTTGGAATAGAGGCGCATAAAATCAAAGTAATCAAGATGATATAAGGAAGGAGGAAGCGCAGGTGAAACGTGTGGTAAAGAAAAACCAGATGATTATCACTGCACTGGCAATTATGATAGCGGTAGCCGGGTACCTGAATTATTCCGGTACACAGTTGGAGGAGGCGGTTTCCAGAAAGACTTCCCAGGAAGAACAGGTACTGATGGAAAATGGATACGATCTGACGGAAGAAGGAGAAGTGACGGATACACCTGGTGAGGCAGTACTGACCAGCGTTGGGGGATCAGAATTCTCTGCATCCGCCAAACTGACAAGAGAACAGCTTCGTGCCCAGAATAAAGAGACCTTGATGGAAGTGATCAATAATGACACCATTGCTGATGCGCAGAAACAGACTGCGATCGACAGCATCACGTCTCTTACTGACATAGCGGAGCGCGAAGCGGCAGCGGAACTCTTGTTAGATGCAAAAGGGTTCGAAGACAGTGTGGTAAGCATTACCGACAACAGCGCCGATGTAGTCATCAATATGGCAGAGATATCGGACAGTCAGCGGGCTCAGATAGAGGACATTGTGAAAAGAAAGGCAGAAGTACCTGGAGAAAACATAATCATTACACCGGTAAGCGGAGAATAAATCTAATTTCATGGGGTAACGGGCCTGGAATGACCGGTACCCCATTGACAGAGGGTTTTTCCTCTGTTAGAATTTAAAGGTTGACAGAAGATTACATATGATTTAGATAATTAGTTGGAAGAAGGAGAAAAGATAGTGGCAGATATTACAAGTGAGATAAAAAAACGAAGAACTTTTGCGATTATATCCCACCCGGATGCAGGTAAGACAACACTGACAGAGAAGTTTTTACTTTATGGAGGTGCGATTAATCTTGCCGGTTCCGTAAAAGGAAAAGCGACCGCCCGTCATGCGGTATCAGACTGGATGGAGATTGAGAAAGAAAGAGGTATTTCTGTCACATCTTCCGTACTGCAGTTTAATTATGACGGCTACTGTATCAATATTCTGGATACACCTGGACATCAAGACTTCTCAGAAGATACCTATCGTACTCTGATGGCAGCAGACTCTGCTGTGATGGTGATTGATGCTTCCAAGGGTGTGGAGGCACAGACAAGAAAGCTGTTTAAGGTATGTGTCATGCGCCATATTCCGATCTTTACGTTTATCAATAAGATGGACCGTGATGCCAATGATACCTTTGAACTGCTGGACGACATCGAAAAAGAACTGGGAATTGCCACCTGCCCGATTAACTGGCCGATTGGTTCCGGTAAGGAATTCAAAGGAGTCTATGAGCGGGGCAGCCGTAAGGTTACTGTATTCAGGGATACAGAAAAGGGAACCAAAGAGGGACTGGCAGAGGAGATAGCAGTGGATTCTCCAGAATTGAAGGCGTTCGTAGGCGAAGAACATTATGGGCAGCTGATGGATGAGATCGAGCTGCTGGATGGAGCAAGTGCAGAGTTTGATCAGGAACTGGTAGATAAGGGAGAACTGTCACCTGTGTTCTTTGGATCAGCACTGACCAATTTTGGTGTAGAGATTTTTCTGAAGCACTTCCTTCAGATGACCACTCCACCGCTTCCACGTATGGCAGATATCGGTGAGATCGATCCAATTAAAGAAGATTTTTCCGCTTTCGTATTTAAGATTCAGGCGAATATGAATAAGGCGCACAGAGACCGTATTGCTTTTATGCGCATCTGCTCCGGAAGATTCGATGCAGGAATGGAAGTTTATCATGTGCAGGGGGACAAGAAGCAGCGTCTTTCCCAACCTCAGCAGATGATGGCACAGGAGCGGCATGTAGTAGATGAAGCTTATGCAGGAGATATTATAGGTGTGTTTGATCCTGGAATTTACTCGATTGGAGATACCATCTGTATGCCGGGAAAGAAGTTCCGTTATGAGGGAATTCCGACATTTGCACCGGAGCATTTTGCCAGGGTGCGTCAGGTAGATACCATGAAGAGAAAGCAGTTCGTAAAGGGAATCACCCAGATTGCGCAGGAAGGTGCTATTCAGATCTTCCAGGAATACAACACCGGACTGGAAGAGATCATTGTGGGCGTAGTAGGTGTTCTGCAGTTTGAGGTACTGAAGTACCGCCTGGAGAATGAATATAATGTGGAGATCCGACTGGAAAATCTGCCATATGAACATATTCGCTGGATTGAAAATGAAGACTTTGACCTGAACAGTCTGGTTGGTACTTCAGATATGAAGAAAGTAAAAGATATGAAGGGCAATCCACTTCTGATCTGGGTAAATTCATGGAGCATCGGTATGACACTGGATCGTAACCCTGGATTAAAACTGGCGGAATTTGGACGTCAGTAGTTTACAAAAAAATGAAAGTTTGTTATACTTGACGGTAGATATTGGTCAGAAGTAACTGTTCAGACAAGGAAGAAACTGAACAACTACGATCAGGGAACGTCGCAAAGGAGGTCTCCGATATGGGAAAAGAAGAAGTTCAGAAGAATTATACAGTAACAAGCAGTGATGAAAAAGGACAGGTTCAGATATCCAATGAAGTAGTGACAATTATCGCAGGACTGGCAGCTACAGAAGTAAAAGGTGTGGCAAGCATGGTAGGAAATATTACCAATGAGCTGGTCAGCAAGCTGGGAATCAAGAATCTTTCCAAAGGCGTGAAGATTGCTATAGAGAATGATACCGTGAATGTAGATCTGGCATTGAATCTGGATTATGGTTTCAGCATTCCGAAGACCTGTGGTCAGGTACAGGAAAAGGTGAAGACAGCGATCGAGAGTATGACCGGCCTGAAAGTAGAGAATGTAAATATTAAGATTGCCAATGTGACAATGGAGAACGGAAAATAGAATATGTTGCGGTGGCAACCCACCGCAGGTGGAGAATCCTGCATGTCAGGATTCTTTTTTCATCGTAGAGAGAATGAGAAAGAGACAAGGAGTGTAAGATGAGCAGAAGAGAAATTCGGGAACACATTTTCAAATTACTATTTTTACTGGAATTCTATAATGGAGACGAACTGAATGAACAGGCAGAGCGTTATCTGGATGAAGTAGAGGGAGCCGTTCCGACTGAGGAAGAAGCAGCTTATATTCGTGAGAGATTTCATAAGATCGAAGCACAGATCACAGAACTGGATCAGATCCTGACCGGCGTGGCGACTGGCTGGAAGCCAAGCCGTATGTCCAAAGTGGATCTTGCAATTTTAAGACTTGCAGTATATGAGATGAAGATAGACGAAGAGATCCCGGTAAAAGTAGCGATCAATGAAGCAGTGGAACTGGCCAAGAAGTTCGGTGGCGATGATTCACCTGCATTTGTAAATGGAGTGCTGGCAAAGCTGGCAGATTAATCAGGGACTGTTATGAAGAATGTATATTCGATCAGACAGGTGAACCTCTATATCAGTAATATGTTTCGCCAGGATTTTATGCTGAACCGCATCTATGTCAAAGGAGAAGTGTCCAACTGTAAATATCACACATCCGGACATATTTATTTTTCTTTGAAGGATGACTCCGGAAGCCTGGCCTGTGTGATGTTCGCCGGGAACCGAAGCGGACTGAAGTTCCAGATGCAGAATGGACAAAGTGTGATTGTGCTGGGCAGCATCAGTGTATATGAGAGAGACGGAAAGTATCAGCTCTATGCCAGGGAGATATTCAGGATGGCATGGGGCTGCTATATGAGAAGTTTCAGGCACTGAAGCAGGAACTGGAAGAGATGGGGATGTTTGCCCCGGAATATAAGCAGCCGATACCGGCATTTAGCCGTCGGGTCGGAATCGTAACCGCGCCTACCGGGGCGGCTATTCGTGATATTATGAATATTTCTTACCGGCGTAATCCTTATGTGCAGCTGATTCTGTATCCTGCACTGGTGCAGGGAGAAGAGGCTGCCGACAGCATTGTACGGGGCATTGAACTTCTGGATCAGAGTCATGTGGATGTGATCATTGTAGGAAGAGGCGGCGGTTCCATGGAAGATCTGTGGGCTTTTAATGAAGAGAAGGTCGCAAGAGCAATCTTTCAATGTGAGACACCGGTGATCTCAGCAGTGGGGCATGAGACGGATTTTACGATAGCGGATTATGTAGCAGACCTGCGGGCACCGACGCCTTCAGCGGCAGCAGAGCTGGCAGTGGCAGATATGGCAGCCATCCAGGGACAGCTGCGGGATATGCAGCAGCGGCTGCAGAATCGAATGAGTGAGCGTCTGTCGGACAGAAAAAAAGAACTGGAGCATTTGCAGGAAAAGCTGAAGTATGTAAGTCCACAACATCAGATTCAGGAAAAATATCAGAGACTGACGGATATAGAAGAAGAACTTCAGATGTTGATGCAGCAGACCATGAAAGAACGGCGGCATCAGCTGATGATTTATGTGGAACGAATGAAGGGACTGTCACCACTGGAGAAGCTGAGTCAGGGGTATTCCTATACAGCGGATGCCAGGGGAAAGAAGATCACAGCAACAGAGCAGGTGCAGCCTGGAGACCTGTTGCAGATCTATGTATCTGACGGACAGATTCTGGCAGAAGTAAAAGAAAAGAAAAAGACAGAGGACTGGAGCGTATGATGGAGCAGGAGAAGAAGAAAGACGAAGATCTTACACTGGAAGAATCCTTTGCAAAGCTGGAAGAACTGCTTCTGGTGCTGGAGAACAGGGAGACTACGCTGGAAGAGTCGTTTCAGACATATAAAGAAGGTATGGAGCTTGTAAAAAGCTGCAATGAGAAGCTGGACACAGTAGAAAAGAAAATGCAGATGATAAATGAAGAGGGTGATTATTGTGACTTTCCGGGATGAATGGAGTAAACGGACGGAAGAGGTACAGGAGATTCTTTACCGGTATCTTCCGGAAGAGACAGGATATCAGAAAACATTGCTTCAGGCAATGAATTATAGTATGCAGGCAGGAGGGAAGCGGCTTCGCCCACTGTTGATGCAGGAAACTTATCGTTTATTTGGTGGTACCGGCAGGATTGTGGAGCCATTTATGGCGGCGATGGAGATGATTCATACCCATTCCCTGATTCACGATGATCTTCCGGCTATGGATAATGATGAATACCGCAGAGGAAGAAAGACCACCCATATTGTATATGGAGAAGCAATGGCGATTCTGGCAGGAGATGGCCTTCTGAATCTGGCGTATGAGACGGCGTCCAGGGCATTTGAGATGGAACCGGAGAATCCGGCTGTGGGAAAGGCGATGGCAGTACTGGCAAGAAAAACAGGAATAACAGGAATGATCGGCGGTCAGTCAGTAGACGTAGAACAGTCTGGAAAGGATTTAAGCCGCGGACAGCTTGATTTTATCTACCGCCTTAAGACCAGTGCTCTGATCGAAGGATCCATGATGGTGGGAGCCATTCTTGCAGGAGCATCTGCGGACGAAGCAGCACAGATCGAACAGGTGGCCTCTGATGTGGGACTGGCATTCCAGATCAGGGATGACATTCTGGATGTGACCAGTACCAGTCAGGTACTTGGCAAGCCAATTAACAGTGATGAAAAAAATCATAAGACAACATATGTGACCATGGAAGGTCTGAAAAAGGCTGAAAAGGACGTAAAAGAGATCTCCAGACGAGCTATTGACGTCCTGGATCAGCTGGGAAGAAAAAATGAATTCCTGAGGAATCTGATTCTGGAACTGGTCATCAGGGAGAAATAATATGATTTTGGATAAAATTCAAAAAGAAAATGATATACAGAATATAGAGAAAGAGGATCTGCCTCAGCTGGCTGGAGAGATCCGTGAATTTCTGATTCAGAAGATCAGTGAAAATGGCGGGCATCTGGGGTCAAATCTGGGTGTGGTAGAGCTGACTATGGCACTGCATCTGTCTTTCCATTTACCGGAAGATAAGATGATCTGGGATGTGGGACATCAGTCTTATACACACAAGCTTCTGACAGGAAGAAGAGATGGATTTGATACTTTACGTAAATATGGTGGAATGAGTGGTTTCCCAAAGAGAAAGGAAAGTCCATGTGATGCATTTGATACCGGACACAGCTCTACCTCGATTTCGGCAGGGCTGGGACTTGCTATGGCAAGTCAGCTGAAGGGGGAGGACAATTACGTGATTTCTGTGATTGGCGATGGCTCTCTTACCGGCGGAATGGCCTGGGAAGCGTTGAATAATGCATCACGCCTGAAACGGAATTATATAATTGTTTTGAATGATAATAATATGTCCATAGCAGAAAATGTGGGTGGATTTTCAGAATATCTGAATCAGATACGGACAAAGGAAGGATACCAGAATCTGAAAGCTGGTGTAGAGAACACGCTGTCACGTTTACCGGGACGTGGAGAACAGTTGATTCGTGGAATTCGGAAAACAAAGAACAGCATTAAGCAGTTCTTTGTACCTGGGATGCTTTTTGAAGAGATGGGGCTGACCTATCTGGGACCATACGATGGACACAATATTGACCAGCTGACCCGGGCCTTCCGGGAAGCAAAACAGGTAAATGGAGCAGTTCTGGTACATGTCTGTACCCAGAAGGGGCAGGGGTATGAGCCGGCTATGCGTCATCCGGCCAGATTCCACGGTGCAGAGCCGTTTGTCATCGAGACCGGACTGCCGAAGAAGAAAAGAGTAAAGGCAAACTACACGGATATTTTCTCTACTGTTATGAGAAAAATGGGAGATCGGGAACCGAATGTGGTAGCAGTGACGGCAGCTATGCCGGATGGAACCGGACTGAAACGGTTCCGGAATATGTTCCCGGACCGTTTCTTTGATGTGGGAATTGCAGAACAGCATGCAGTGACTTTTGCGGCAGGTCTGGCAGCGGCAGGCCTGAAGCCGGTCGTGGCGGTCTATTCTTCATTTTTGCAAAGAGCATATGATCAGGTGATCCATGATGTTTGTATCCAGAATCTTCCGGTGATTTTTGCCATTGACCGTGCAGGTCTGGTGGGAAGTGACGGAGAGACTCATCAGGGGATTTTTGACCTGTCCTATATGTCATCGATTCCGAATATGTGTGTGATGGCGCCGAAGAACAAATGGGAACTGTCCGATATGATGAAGTTTGCGGTGCATTATGACGGACCGATTTCTCTGCGCTATCCAAGAGGAGAAGCTTATGATGGACTGGCCAGGTTCCGTACACCGATTGAATATGGAAAATGGGAGACCATTTATGATGAAAATGAAATTGCGCTGCTTGCAGTGGGCAGTATGGTAAAGACGGCAGTAGAAGTACGTGACCGGCTTCGCGAAATGGGATATGGATGTACACTGGTGAATGCCAGATTTGTGAAGCCTCTGGATCAGGAAATGCTTCGAACTGCGCAGTCAGAGCATAACCTGCTGGTTACGATGGAAGAAAATGTGAAAGCAGGAGGCTTCGGTGAAGCAGTGCTGGAGTACCTCAATGAGATCAAAAGTAAGACAAGGATGATCTCGATTGCACTTCCGGATGATTATATAGAACATGGCAATGTGGATCTGCTGAAGCAGGAATGTGGGATCGATGCAGAGTCCATTGTGAAAAAAATAGTGATAGAATATATAGGACTGACAAAATGAAGGAACGATTAGATGTATTGATGGTACAGCGCCAGCTGGCACCATCCAGGGAAAAGGCAAAGGCTCTGATCATGGCAGGGTGCGTGCTGGTAGATGGAGAACGGGAAGACAAAGCGGGAACCATGTTTGCTGACAAAGTGGAGATTACTGTAAAGGGCAATACGCTGAAGTACGTCAGCCGTGGCGGACTGAAACTGGAAAAGGCAATGGAGAAATTTGATATTACGCTGGACGGAAAGGTCTGCATGGATGTGGGAGCTTCTACAGGAGGCTTTACTGACTGTATGCTTCAGAATGGAGCTGTGAAGGTCTATTCTGTAGATGTAGGATATGGGCAACTGGACTGGAAGCTGAGACAGGATCCGAGAGTTGTCTGTATGGAAAAGACAAATATCCGTTATGTGACACCAGAAGATATTCAGGAGCCGGTAGAATTTTCCTCTATTGATGTATCTTTTATTTCACTGACAAAAGTATTGCTTCCGGTAAGAAATCTTCTGACTGAAGACGGACAGATTGCCTGTCTGATCAAGCCGCAGTTTGAAGCGGGCAGGGAAAAAGTCGGTAAAAAAGGTGTGGTCAGAGATCCGGCTGTCCATCAGGAAGTGATCGAAATGGTAACAGATTATGCAAAAAGCATTTCTTTCCAGCCAAAGAATCTGGAGTATTCTCCGATCAAGGGACCGGAAGGAAATATTGAATATCTGCTGCATCTGCAGAAGATGCCAGAAGGCAGTGAGATCGAAGATGCAGCATTTGACATCAAAGAGACCGTGCGTCTGGCGCATGAATCACTGGACAAAAAGGAAAAGTAAAAAGGATGAAGCATTTTTACGTAATTACCAATGTACAGAAGGATCCAGGATTGAAAGTTGCACACCGCATTCAGGATTATCTTCAGGAAAAAGGCATACGCTGTACCTTACAGGAGGAAAAAGAAAACTCAGGCGGAGAGCAGGGACCAGAGTATAAGTCCAGCAATCCAGATAAGATACCGGACGATGTGGACTGTGTACTGGTACTGGGGGGTGATGGAACGGTGCTGAGAGCAGCCAGGGATCTGGTAAAACGGCATCTACCCTGTTCGGGGTGAACCTGGGAACGCTTGGATACCTTGCGGAAGTGGATCAGGATCATCTGGAAACGGCACTGGATCATCTGGTGCTGGGTGAATATATCACAGAAGAACATATGATGCTTCGTGGTGTAGTCTGTCATGAGGGACAGGAGATCCTGTCAGATGTAGCCCTGAATGATATTGTTATCGCAAGAAGTGGAAGAATTCATGTGATGGATCTGAAGATCTATGTGAATGACCGGTTCCTGAATGAGTACAGTGCAGATGGCATGATTATCTCCACCCCTACCGGCTCCACCGGATATAACCTGTCTGTGGGCGGACCGATTGTATCACCGGCAGCATCCCTGATCCTGCTGACTCCGATAGCACCTCACACACTGAACGCAAGAAGTGTCATTCTGCCGGATACGGCAAAGATAAAAGTAGTGATAGGCAAAAGAAAAGAGCCAGAGGAAGAGGCAGAGGTTGCCTTTGACGGAGACACGACAGCAGAAATGACCTGTGAGGACTATGTTGTAGTAGAAAAGGCACAGAGTACAGTGCAGTTTGTAAAAGTAGATCAGATCAGTTTCCTGGAGACACTTCGCAAGAAGATGAGTGGAACCTGATCAGAAGGGTGTATGAAAATATGAAGATTCAGCGACATGCAAAAATAGTGGAATTGATCAACCAATATGATATTGATACACAGGAAGAACTGGCCAGACGACTGAAAGAGGCTGGATTTCGTGTGACTCAGGCCACCGTATCCAGAGACATTCGGGAACTGCGGCTGACCAAGATCGCTGTTGATGGTGGAAAACAAAAATATGTTGTGATGAATACCCAGAGCAGTGAACTGGATGAAAAGTATCTGCGTATTCTGCGAGATGGTTTTGTCTCTATGGATATGGCACAGAATATTCTGGTTATTCGAACCGTTTCAGGTATGGCGATGGCTGTGGCAGCTGCTATGGATGCATTGAACTGGAAGGAGATTGCCGGCTGTATTGCAGGAGATGATACCATCATGTGCGCCATCCGCAGTGTGGATGATACGTTGCTGGTGATGGATAAGATACAAAAGATATTGGATGTGAGATAGCTCACATCTGAAAATAGAATCCTTGCCGGGAGTGTGTAAAAAGGATATGCTGTTAAACTTACATGTAAAAAATATGGCACTGATACGGGAGCTGGAGATTGATTTTGGAAAAGGATTCAATATCCTGACCGGGGAGACTGGAGCAGGAAAATCCATTCTCATCGGTTCCATTAATGTGGCTCTTGGAATGCAGAGCTTTAAAGGATTTGCCAGAGAAGATGAGACTTCTGCGCTGGTGGAACTGGTATTTTCTGTGGAAGATCCAAGATTAAAAGAAAAGATTGAACTGCTGGATATTCCGGTGGAAGACGGACAGGTGATCATTTCACGCCGTCTGGTCGGTGGACGGAGCATCAGTAAGGTGAACGGAGAGACCGTGACGCTGACTCAGGTGAGGGAGCTGGCATCTCTCCTGATTGATATTCATGGGCAGCATGAGCATCAGTCACTGCTTCATAAGAAGAATCATTTACAGATTCTGGATGAATATGCAAAAGAAAAACTGGCACCTTATAAAGAAAAGGGTGCGCATATTTTTGCAGACTATGCACAGATTCGTAAAAAACTGGAAGCTTCCACACTGGATGAAGCGGCCAGAAAAAAAGAAATGGATTTTCTACAGTTTGAAGTGGAAGAGATTGACCGGGCGGAACTGAAGACCGGGGAAGATGAAGAACTGGAAGAACGGTACAAGAAGCTGTCCAATGGCAGAAAGATTGCCGAAAATGCGGGAGAAGCCTATCAGATGACAGGCGAGAGCGAAGGCAGCAGCTGTGCAGCTGATCTGATCTCCACAGCAGTACAGAGACTGCAGATGGTGCAGGAGTATGATGAATCTTTGCAGGAACTGGAAAAACAGCTGTCAGAGATCGAAAGTCTTCTCTCAGATTTTAATCGGGAAATGTCTGGCTATCTGGGAGATCTGACCTTTGATGATTATGAATTTGAGCAGATCGAGAAACGGCTGGATGAGATCAACCGCCTGAAAGTAAAATATGGACAGTCCATTGAGGAGATTCTTGCATATCGGGAAGAAAAGGAACAGCGCCTGGAAGAACTGCAGAACTATGACAGCTATGTGGCACAGCTGCAGAAGTCATTCGAGGAGCAGGAAGCGCTTCTTCGGGACAATGCAAAAGAGATGTCCTTTATTCGAAAACAGTACGCTTCCCAGCTTGCCGGGCAGATTCGTGCGGAGCTGGCGGATCTGAACTTTCTGGAGACGAATTTTGATCTGGAAGTGACAGAAAGTGCACCATTATCCGCCAATGGATTTGATGAAGCATGTTTTCTGATTTCCATGAATCCAGGTTCTCCGATGCGGATGCTGGGAGATGTGGCATCCGGTGGCGAACTTTCCAGAATTATGCTGGCGATTAAGACTGTTCTGGCAGATAAAGATCAGACTGAGACATTGATTTTTGATGAGATCGATGTGGGAATCAGCGGAAGAACGGCTCAGAAAGTATCAGAAAAAATGGCAGTGATTGCCAGAAGCCGTCAGGTGCTGTGTATTACCCATCTGGCGCAGATCGCATCTATGGCGGATCATCATTTTTATATTGAAAAAAACGTGCATGACGGTATCACAGAGACCAGTATCCGTGAACTGTCACTGGCGGAAAGTGAAGAAGAACTGGCCAGAATTCTGGGTGGCGCGCAGATCACAGAGACTACATTAAAGAGTGCCCGCGAGATGAAGGAAATGGCAGACGCAACAAAAAAATACTAGAGTACAAAAAAACATAGCTCACATACTAAGAAGGGTATCTGAAAAAGATGCTCTTCTTTTTCGATGATGCCGAATTTATAAAAGGGAAAGGATGTGAGCAGATGGGAAAAACAACACAGAAGCGAGTCCGAAGAAAAATGGCATTTGATCTGGCCTTGCTTGTTGGTCTGTCTGGTGTCTTATTCTGGCTGGATCTATATACCAGTATACCGGATCGCCTGACGGTAGCATCAGAGGAGCAGAACACAGAGATCTTTCAAAATATATTCCCAGAATGGCTGGAGGAAGCCGTAGTGGCTGACGGTCAGGGAAAGTCAGATATACCATCTGGAAATCTGACGATAACTGGAAAGCTATCAGACAGCAAAGGGATGGATAAGTCGGTAACAGTTGAAAAAGCTGTGTCCGATGGAGAGGACAGCTATGTAGTGCAGTGCAGTTTATTTGGTGCCATTCCGATAAAAAAAGTAGAAGTGGATGTGGTAGAACGACAGAAAATTGTACCTTGTGGGATTCCTGTGGGAATCTATATGAAAACCCAGGGCGTGCTGATTGTTGGAACCGGCGAGGTCTGTGACATGCAGGGAGAACCAAAAAATCCAGGTGGCGATCTGGTACATTCAGGGGATTATATTCTGGCTGTCAACGATATCCCGGTATCAGAGAAAGAAGAAGTGGTGCAGCAGATCGGTCAGGCAGCAGGGGGTGAAGTAAAACTGACAGTGCTGCGAGACTCCGACATTATCGAGCTGCAGGCTCCGGTAATACAGACAGGAAAAAATGAATACAAAGCAGGCATCTGGATCCGGGATGATACACAGGGCATTGGAACACTGACGTATGTAACCGGGGATGGAACCTTTGGAGCACTGGGACATGGAATCAATGATATTGACACCAGTACACTGCTGACACTGGAAAGTGGGAACATATATGATGCGAAAGTTTGTTCTATTGTAAAAGGAATGGATGGAATGCCAGGAGAGGTGGGCGGAGTGATTGATTATCAGCCAGAAAACATACTGGGAACCATCACGGAAAATTCAGAAATCGGAATATTTGGAACATTGAGTAGTGAGCTCGAGACAGGAATAGAAGAGATGGAAGTCGCTTACCGACAGGAAATCCAGACAGGGTCAGCCACAATTCTGAGTGAGATTACCGGTGAGCGAAAAGAATACCAGATCGAGATCGAGAAGATCAATCTGAACAATAGCGATGCCAACAAAAGTATGGTAATCAGGGTGACAGATCCGGAACTTCTGGAGATCACCGGAGGAATCGTAAGAGGAATGTCAGGCAGTCCGATCCTGCAAAATGGAAAAATCGTGGGTGCTGTCACCCATGTATTTGTCAAAGATCCCACCAGAGGATATGGAATCTTTATCGAAAATATGCTGGAGAAAACGAAGAAATGAACAGCGGCATCCGGAACCTGGAATCCGGGTGCTTTTTTCGGTATTTGTTTGTCGGAATGGAATACCTGTGGTATGATACTAAGAATAATAGAAATGAAGAGGAGCAGAGAATAGAAATTGGAAAGAAAAGAGACTTTACTGAAAAAAATCTTTCTGTCCACCTTATACTTAAGTGCTTTCACCTTCGGTGGAGGCTATGTGATCGTCACTCTGATGAAAAAGCAGTTTGTGGATGAACTCCACTGGATTGACGAAGAAGAGATGCTGGATCTGGTAGCCATTGCCCAGTCTTCACCGGGAGCTATTGCAGTAAATGGAGCGATTGTCGTGGGCTATAAACTGGCAGGAATAGCCGGCGTATTGACTGCAGTGCTGGGAACCGTGATACCACCGTTCCTGATCATAGCCGCAGTCTCTGCCTGCTATCAGGCATTTCGCAGCAATCAGCTGGTGGCATGGATGCTGGAGGGGATGCAGGCCGGAGTGGGAGCAGTGATTGCTTCGGTTACTTTTGAGATGGCATCGGGAATTGCGAAAGAGAAAAATAAAATATCCTTCGTGATCATGGCAGTGGTTTTTGCAGCTTCTGTGATATGGCAGATCAATACGATATATATGATTCTGGCCTGTGGACTCCTTGGAATTTTGGTTACTTTCGGGAAAAGGAGGCGGAAGCAATGATTTATTTACAGTTGTTTTTCAGCTTCCTGCAGATTGGGATGTTCAGCTTTGGCGGTGGTTATGCGGCGATGCCGTTAATCCAGGGACAGGTGGTGCAGACACATCAGTGGATGACTATGTCAGAATTCACAGATCTGATTACGATTTCTCAGATGACACCGGGACCGATTGCGGTGAATTCTGCCACATTTGTAGGTATTAAAGTGGCAGGGATCCCAGGAGCGTTTGTGGCAACCATTGGATGTATTCTTCCATCCTGCATTCTGGTCACGATCCTGGCCAGGTTCTACCTGCGTTACCGGAATATGGATCTTCTTCAGGGAGTGCTTGGTACCTTGCGTCCTGCGGTGGTGGCTCTGATTGGTTCATCAGGCGTGCTGATGTTGATTTCTGCATTCTGGGGTTCAGCACAGCAGATTGCGGTCTCACAACCCAGATGGAGTATGGTGATTATTTTCCTGCTCTGTTTTTGGCTGATCTGGAAGAAAAAGAAAAATCCTGTTTTTGTGATGATACTGGCTGGCATAATGAATGTAGCATGGAACCTGCTGAAAAATTTGCTTTTGTTACTTGAAAGATGAATTGGATGTACCTATAATGAACAAGATATGTACTTCAGATAAATGCGGAAAGGAAGGACCTTAATATGACACTGAAGGAATTACAGATAGGACAGAGTGCAGTGATCTGCAATGTCGGAGGCGAAGGCGCTCTGCGGCAGCATTTCCTGGACATGGGGGTAATACCGGGAGCGGAAGTAACCGTGGTGAAGCTGGCTCCAATGGGCGACCCGATGGAACTGCAGATTCATGGTTATGAACTGACTCTGCGTCTGGCAGATGCGGATCAGATCGGAGTGGAACCGATTGATCAGAGAACAAGGAGGCATGAAGGCGCCCAAAATATCAATCAGAGTATACACCCTGGTCTTGGAGAGGATGGAAAGTATCATGCAAAGGGAGATGGCAATCCACTTCCGGAAGGAGAGATACTGACCTATGCGCTGGTGGGCAATCAAAATTGCGGAAAAACAACTTTGTTTAACCAGCTGACCGGTTCCAACCAGCATGTGGGAAATTTCCCGGGCGTTACGGTGGACCGGAAGGATGGTTCCATCAGAGGGTATGCAAATACCCTGATTACGGATTTGCCAGGTATTTATTCGATGTCTCCTTATACCAGTGAGGAGATTGTGTCTCGTAACTTTGTGCTGGAAGATAAACCGAAAGCGATCATCAACATTGTAGATGCCACCAATATTCAGCGAAATCTGTATCTGACCATGCAGCTGCTGGAGATGAATGTGCCGATGGTAGTGGCGCTGAACATGATGGATGAACTGACTGGAAATGGAGGCTCTATCGATGTGAATGCAATGGAGGCCATGCTGGGCGTTCCGGTGGTGCCGATCTCTGCGGCAAAGAATGAAGGAGTAGATGAGCTGGTAAAGCATGCCATACATATTGCAAAATATCAGGAACGGCCTGGCAGACAGGACTTTTGTGATGAAAATGATTTTAACGGGGCAGTGCACCGCTGCATTCATTCTGTCTGTCATTTGATCCAGGATCATGCGGAGCATGCCGGAATCCCTCTCCGGTTTGCTGCTTCCAAGCTAATTGAAGGCGATCACCTGATTGAGAAGCAGCTGGAACTGGATCAGAATGAGATCGAGACGATCGACCATCTGATACTTCAGATGGAAAAAGAACGAGGACTGGATCGCAGCGCAGCGATGGCGGATATGCGTTTTTCCTTTATTGAAAAAGTCTGTGAACAGACAGTGGTGAAGCCAAGAGAGAGTAAAGAACGAATCCGCAGTGAGAAGATTGATAAGATCCTGACGGGAAAGTATACGGCAATTCCGTGTTTTGTCGGGATCATGCTGGCAGTTTTTTATCTGACCTTTAATGTGGTGGGTGCATGGCTGCAGGGACTGCTGGAAATGGGAGTAACGGCTCTGACTCAAATAGTAGATTCGGCATTGACAGCTGCACATGTGAACAGTGCTCTTCATGGCCTGGTGATTGATGGTATTTTTACCGGTGTAGGATCGGTATTGTCTTTCCTTCCGATTATTGTGACGTTGTTTTTCTTCCTGTCACTGATGGAAGACAGCGGATACATAGCAAGAGTAGCATTCTTTATGGATAAACTGCTGCGTAAAATCGGTCTGTCAGGAAGAAGTATCGTGCCACTTCTGATAGGATTTGGCTGTACGGTGCCAGCTGTGATGGCAACCAGAACACTGCCAAGTGAACGCGACCGTAAGATGACCATCTTACTGACTCCGTTTATGAGCTGTACAGCGAAGCTGCCAATCTATGCGTTTTTTGTAAATGCATTTTTCCCTGGCAGGGGAGGTCTGATTATGACAGGACTGTATGTACTGGATATCTGTATTGGAATTCTGGCGGCTTTTATTTTTAAGGGAACTCTTTTTAAAGGCGAGGCTGTGCCATTTGTCATGGAACTTCCGAATTATCGTTTCCCGAGTGCCAAAAACGTTGGACAGCTTCTCTGGGAAAAGGCCAGGGACTTCCTGCAGAGAGCATTTACGGTTATTCTTCTGGCAACGATTGTGGTATGGTTCCTGCAGAGCTTTGATCTGACATTTAATCTGGTAACAGATTCTTCTGAAAGTATTCTTGCTATGATTGCCGGATGGATCGCACCGCTGTTTGCGCCACTTGGGCTGGACGACTGGAGAATCATTGTTTCTCTGATCAGTGGAATCATGGCAAAGGAAAGTGTGGTATCCACGCTGGGAATTCTGTTTGCAGGTGGAGTAGGCAGCGCACTTACCACGTTGTCTGCCGCCTCTCTGCTGGTATTCAGTCTGCTGTATACGCCTTGTGTAGCGGCAATCAGTACGATCAAGAGAGAACTTGGAGGAAAATGGGCCATTGCAGTAGTGATCTGGCAGTGTGTGATTGCCTGGGCAGCTGCCTTTCTTGTAAAATTAATAGGAATGATATTGTAAATTATCGTAAATTTTCGTATTTGTGAACTTTCTGTGAAATTATCAGAAAACTATTGCAAAATAAAAAAAATAGGACTACAATGCGAAGCGAAACAAGAGAAAACGAATCGTCACTCAGTAATGACTCTTTCGCAAAACATCCCTGTTCACTATTTGTATCAATGGAGGAAAAGATAAATGAATACTTACAAAGTGCAAAAAAGAGACATGGAAACTAAGGCAAAAAAACTGAGAAGAGAAGGTTTTGTCACAGGAAATCTTTTTGGAAAAGAGATCAGAGAATCTATTCCACTGAAGATTGAACGCAAAGAAGCAGAACGTCTTTTACGTGAATGTATGAAAGGCAGCCAGGTATTACTGGATCTGGAAGGCACTACATACGATGTACTGGTTAAAGAGATGGATTACAACTCTATGAAGAACGAGATCATGGAGATGGATTTCCAGGCACTGGTCAAAGGTGAAAAAGTACATTCCGTAGCAGAGATCGTCTTACACAATAAAGAAATGGTAGTTGGCGGTGTGGTAGATCAGCTCCTGACCGAGATCGCTTACAAAGCAGAACCGTCAGCACTGGTAGAAAAAGTCATCGTAGACTGCAGTACTTTAAAACTTGGTGATACACTGAAAGTTGCAGATCTGGATATTGCAAAAGATAAAAACATTGATATTACCACTCATATGGATGCACCGGTTGTCAGCGTCATTGCACCACGTAATGCAGAGATACCGGAAGATACCGAAGAGGAAGCTGCAGAATAATAAATAAAAAGAAGGACCTTGCGAATTGCAAGGTCCTTTTATCATGCTTTCAACTTTTGATTTCTTTGTATAGCGGCTGATTTAAAAGCTCTCATCATAGAAGGAGATAATTCTGGACAATCAGAATCAAAAACGATAGGATGGCGCCTGGCTTCGGATATTTCTAATAACTGCTTCTGGGTAAGTGGCTGGCCTGGTTTAATAGAGTATGTTTTGATCATAATAAAGTCTCCTTTCTGATTCAGTAGCTAATCTTGCAGATATAAGTCTGATATAATCTTTCCTTTCAGTAAAAACAACAAAGATAACATCATTGACAAAGCCCAATGCAATATATCGATCTTCTTCCATACTATGTTCTGAATCATATATTTCTATGTAATATGGATCATCAAATATATGTACAGCTGTTTCAAAAGAAATGTGATGTTTGAGTTGGTTTAAATCGTTTTTCTGACTATCCCATTTAAATTTCATCCATGAAAAATGAAACATTTCCCGGTTCTCATATCATAACATAAAAGTATCATTTTATCAATAAAAAACTAATGCATATAGTTGACGATCATGGAATATCCAATTAAAATGAATTTAACGATAAAGCAGTTTTACACAGAGGAGGACAGAGCATGGAATTCAAACAGGTAATGAAAAAAAGCGCGGAAGTGATCGGCGAGACTGCCATGTTAGTTGCAGATAAAGTAACGGATAAGAATTTTCGTGATAAGGTAGTGGGAACAGTGGCAGAAGCATCCCTGAATCTGGCGGATACCACGGTGAAGACCCTGAAGAAAACGAAGAATTATGCCCAGGAGAATCATCTGACGATCGGTTCCAAAGATCAGTATATCAGACAGCTGGAGGAAGAACTGGAAGCGAAAAACCGTGAGATCCGTATCCTGAAGAAAAAGCTTCAGAAGAAGAACTGGAATGGCAGATAATGGAGAAAGAGGATGAGTCATACATCGATTTTGCAGTTTCGTACTGCCAATTGTAAAAACTGTTATAAGTGTATCCGTAATTGTCCGGTGAAAGCGATCCGGGTAGAAAATCAACAGGCACAGATCCTGGAAGATCAATGCATTTTATGTGAAAAGTGTACTTCGGTTTGTCCACAGCATGCCAAGGTAGAGCACGATGATATCCCGGATATCAGAAAAGAAATGGCAGAAGGAAAAAAAGTCATCGCATCAGTTCATCCTGCCTATCTGGCCAGATACGGGTGGAGCAGCATGGAACGTCTGGAGAAGAGGCTGCAGACTTTAGGATTCTGGAAGGTAGTTGACGGAGCACAGGGGGCTTCTATGGTGAAGCAGGCTTATGAACAGCTGCTGAAGGAACAGCATCAGAGTAAACTGATGCTTTCTTCCAACTGTCCGGTGATTGTCCGGCTGATCGAGAAGAAATACCCTCATCTGACAGAATATCTGGCGCCGGTTGGCTCCGTGATGCAGATGCATGCCAGCTATCTGAGAGGGAAGTATCCAGATGCCGTACTGGTGTATATCAGCCCGTGTATTTCTGTGATGTCAGAACTGAGCGAAAGGCAGGAATGTATGGACTATGTGATTACATTCCGCGAACTGAGCAACTGGATGGAGGAGATGCCGGAAGCAGAGGGCAACATTGCAGAAGAACAGGAAACGATGCAGCAGGATACCTGCGTTTCCAGACTGGCGGCAATAAGCGGCGGACTGATTCAGATGATGAAGCCGGTCGAAGGACAGAAGTATTTATCGGTAGATGGATTGAAGCAGTGCAAAGAGATCTTAAAGGAACTTCAGGCAGGTGGGTATCAGAACTATTTTATTGAGATGAACGCCTGCACCAATGGATGTATCAGCGGTCCATATTCCCAGAAAAGAGAGAAAAAGCTCCTGGATGCCATGATCGCCATTCGTGAACTGGCAGCTGAAAACGGTCATGCAGAAGGGCAGGAGGACAGGCCAATTGATGTCCGGGAAATGCTGCCACGCAAGTTCCAAAAAGAAGAATTCTATGCAGGAAAGGCGATCACAAAAGAACAGATTATTCATGTGCTGCAGGAGATGGGCAAATATAAAAAAGAAGATGAACTGAATTGTGGTGCCTGCGGATATGACAGCTGTCGCGCCAAAGCCGTGGCAGTCATTCAGGGAAAAGCGGAAGTATCTATGTGTATTCCCTATATGCGAGAAAAGCAGGAAGACTATGCCAATATTATCATCAATGCCATGCCTGGGCTTCTGGTAACCCTGGATCATCAGCTGAATATTGTGCAGATGAATAAAGCAGCAATGGATATTTTTGATATTTCCAGAAAGAAAGATCTTCTTGGAAAGCCGGTGAGTGAGATCATGGATGATTACGCTATGGTAAATATGATTGCCTTTGACCGGGAGATTACGCAGGACTGTATTTATCTGGATGAGCAGAAACGTTATATTGAACGGGTGCTTACCAATGACCGGAAAAATAAGCTGATTTTGTGTATTATGAAAGATGTGACCAGGGAAAAAACAAGAGAAAAGAAACAGAAGCGTGCGCAGGCCGAGGCGGTGCAGATGGCAGATAAACTGGCAGAGGAACAGCTTCGAATTGTTCATGAGATAGCAAGCCTTTTAGGAGAAACTGCGGCAGATACCAAGGTGGCTATAGAAGAACTGAAGCAGACCATTCAGCAGGAGATTAAGTAAGATGGAACAGAAGACAGATAAGACGATACAGGCAATAGGAGAGATTCCTGTGGGATTCGGCAAGGTCAGTCTGAATAAGAAAAAAGAAAAAATCTGCGGTGATTACTATACTGTGATTCATGATGGGGATTCTTCTGTCCTGGTGCTTTCCGACGGACTGGGAAGTGGCGTGAAAGCAAATATTCTGGCCACATTGACAGCCAGGATGCTTAGTATTATGATTGCCAGAAAAGCGGATATCCGTACAGCCGTAAAAGCAGTGGCTGACACACTGCCGGTGTGCAGCGTACGAAACCTGGCTTATGCCACATTCACGGTACTGGTGGCGGAGGGCAATGAGATCTGTTTGCTGCAATATGACAATCCAGATGCTATTTTGCTGCGTAACGGGAAAAGTGTAGACTATTATCGGGACACTCTGATATTTGGCGAAAAAGAGATACATCAGAGTTACCTGCAGTTCCAGGAAGGGGATATGCTGCTTCTGATGAGCGATGGAGTGACCAATGCCGGCATGGGAAAGACGACTTACGGTGGCTGGGGCAGAGAAGAAGTTGTGAGGTACTGTGAGCAGCGTTATCGGGAAGACATGAGTGCCCAGGAGATGGCATCTGCCATAGGAAATGCAGGACTGGATCTGAATCTGGATGAGACGGATGACGATCTGACTGTACTTGCACTGAAAGGCATGAAAAGAAAAGTAGTAAATATCTGTGTTGGGCCTCCGGCAGACCGGGAAGATGACCGCAGCTATTTTGAAACATTTTTTCAGAAAGAAGGCATGCGGGTAGTTTGTGGAGGTACTACCGCAAAACTGGTGGCGGACTATATGGGGAAAAAGATCATCAGTCTGCCAGAGAGCGGAACAGAAGAAGTACCTGCATGTCTGCGATCCAGGGGATTGATCTGGTGACAGAAGGATTGCTAACTCTGCAGAAGCTGACGGAATATTATGGAGATTTTCGAGAAGACAGATTGTATTACCAGAAATTGATCAAAAAGAAAGATGGAGCAGCAGAGCTGTTCCGGGTGCTGTTTGCAGAAGCAACAGAGATTAATTTCTTCTTTGGAAATGCATTGAATGAGAATTATACTGCCCTTCATATTGACCGTGAAAAGAAGAAAAATCTGGCACTGAAGCTGATCGATGAACTGAGGGAAGAAGGAAAACAGGTGAAGATCTGCTTCTGGTGTGTATAACAGAGCAAAAAACAGGTTTACGGAAGATGTGGTACTTGACAGAGGAAAAACAAGGGAATAAGATAAGAATGTGCCTGAAATGGTACATTCTTTTTTAAAGAAAGGTTAGTTTAAAGTAATTATAATTAGGAGACAATATTATGGTAAAGACAGTTTTAAAAGTAGACGGTATGTCCTGTGGCATGTGTGAATCACATATGAATGATCTGGTACGCAGCCTGTTTCAGGTAAAAAAGGTGAGTTCTTCTGCAAAAGACGGGGAAACGGTAGTACTCAGTGATGAGATTCTGGACATTCCTTATTTGAAAATGAAGATGAAAGGAATCGGATATAAACTGGTTTCAGTAGAAAGTACTCACGAAGCATAATCTTAAGTTGCAATATAGGCAGCATTGGGCTTATAATAGAACAATCTATACAGATGGAGGATTATAAGCATGAAGTCCAATAAGGCAAAAAGAAGCAGTCAGCAGCTGATCAGACGCTTCTGGCCATATGAGAAAAAATACTTAAAAACGGTAATATTGGATTTGTTTTGTGCAGCATTAACCTGTTTATGTGATCTGATATTGCCGTTAATTTTGCGTACAATTACCAATCTTGCCATGACAGATCTGGCAGCACTTACCGTATCCCTGGTATTGAAGCTGACCTTTTTATATTTTATTCTGAGGCTGATCGATGCCGGAGCCCAGTACTATATGGCAGACATGGGACATGTGATGGGAGTATATATTGAAACAGACATGAGAGAAGATGCCTTCGATCATCTGCTGAAGCTGGGGTATACTTACTATTCTAATACGAAAATCGGTCAGATTATGGGACGTATCACCAATGACTTGTTTGATGTGACAGAATTTGCACACCACTGTCCGGAAGAATTTTTCATTGCCGGACTCAAGTTTGTGGTTAGCTTTGTGATTTTGTGTACCTATAATGTGCCATTGACCATATTGATTTTCGCCTGTATACCGTTGATGACAGTGGTATCTATCAAGCTGAACCGCTGGCAGAGAAAAGCATTCCGCAGGCAACGTATTCAGATTGGTGAATTGAATGCGCAGATTGAGGATTCGCTGCTGGGCGAACGTGTGGTAAAGGCATTTGGCGTAGAAGAACGGGAGAAAGTCAAATTCACAAAAGGAAATCAGGAATTTCAGGATATTAAGAAGCTGACCTACAAAACGATGGCAGCTTTTCAGGCATCTACCAGACTCTTTGATGGACTGATGTATCTGCTGGTAGTACTTGGGGGCGGTCTGTTTGTGATCCGCGGAGCAATTTCCCCGGGAGATCTGGTGGCGTATGTGATGTATGTATCGACATTGATTGCAACCATTCGCCGTATCGTGGAATTTGCAGAACAATTCCAACGTGGAATGACCGGTATTGAGCGCTTTTTTGAGATTATGGATGCTCCGATTGAGATTCAGGATGCAGAGGATGCGGTACCGCTTCAGATGAAGGAAGGCAGTATTGATTTTAAAAATGTTTCTTTTGAATACCCGGATGATCACAATCATGTGTTAAAAGATCTGTCTCTGCATGTGGCACCTGGCGAAAGAGTGGCGCTGGTAGGCCCGTCCGGAGGCGGAAAGACAACTCTGTGCAATCTGATTCCCCGTTTTTATGATGTGACCGGAGGAGAAATTGATGTGGATGGACAGGACATCCGACATGTGACGTTAAAAAGTCTGCGTGAAGCGATCGGGGTGGTGCAGCAGGACGTATATCTGTTCAGCGGCAGTGTGGCAGAAAATATTGCCTATGGCAAGAAGGATGCCACGATGGAAGAGATTCGTCAGGCAGCGAAACTTGCCGGAGCAGATGAATTCATTTCCGGATTAAAAGACGGATATGATACTTATGTGGGAGAGCGTGGCGTAAAGCTATCCGGTGGTCAAAAACAGCGTATTTCCATTGCCAGAGTATTTCTGAAAAATCCACCGATTCTCATTCTGGACGAGGCGACAAGTGCGCTGGATAACGAAAGCGAACTGCTGGTAGGAAAAAGTCTGAATCAGCTGGCACAGGGAAGAACAACGATTACCATTGCCCACAGACTGACAACAATCAGAAATTATGACAGAATACTGGTATTATCCGGAGATGGTATTGAAGAAGAAGGCAGCCATGAGGAGCTTCTGAAAAAAAGAGGCAGTTATTACCGGTTATGGAATCAGCTGACCGGAGAAGACGGAGAGAAGAGCAATGATTCGGATTGCAGTGGTGGAAGATGAAGAATTATATGCAGAGCAGCTTCAGAATTACATCAGTAAATATGCAGAAGAACGAAAAAAACAGATAAAAGTAACATGGTTTCAGGACGGAGAAGACATTGTATCCGGTTACAAAGGGGAGTATGATATCATTCTTCTGGATATCCAGATGCGTTTTATGGATGGTATGACGGCTGCAGAGAAAATACGGGAACTGGATTCTGAAGTGGTGCTGATGTTTATTACCAATATGATTCAATATGCAGTGCGCGGGTACGAAGTGGATGCAATGGATTATGTGGTGAAACCGGTGGAATATTTTGCTTTTTCACAAAAGCTGGATAAGGCAATTGGAAGAATACAGAAAAAGACAGAGGTATTTCTTAAAGTCCCGGTAGAAGATGGGGTTAAGAAGCTGAATGTGGCAGAGATTCTTTACATTGAAAGTGTAGGGCACAACGTGATCTATCGGATGGAATCTGGAAAGTATTTATCCAGAACGGCTTTGAAAGAACTGGAAGCGACAATGAAACCTTATGGATTTTTTCGGTGTGGAAAAGGCTTTCTTGTAAATATGAAGCGGGTAGATGGAATCAGCGGCAGTGATTGTATCATTGAAGGTGAGCGGGTTCCTGTCAGTCGAAGCCGGAAAAAGGAATTTATGGAACTGTTAATACAGTATATGGATGAGTGATAGCAATGAATGTAGTACAGGATATTCCAAGATATTATACAGCACTTGCAGAATGGTCAGCCTGTCTGTTGTATGTGAATCTGATCGGAGGGATCAAAAAAGAGAAGAAGAACATTCTTTTGGCAGGAATTTTTCTGATTGTCCAGACTGGATTCCTCGTAAGTACCGATAACGTGGCGGTGTATCTGTGGATTCCCTGTATGGTAGTGGCAGTAGGACTCATGTTTGGCTATATTTGTCTTGCAGGACAGCTTACGATCCGGGAAACCGGGTATTGCTGTGCCAGAGCATTTATTTTGGCAGAATTTATGGCTTCATTGGAATGGCAGTTGTGTTCCTTTGGGTGGAAATGGCTGTTTGGGCAGAATATACTAGCAAGAGGTCTGTTGCTGACTGCTGTTTATGTGCTCTGTATTCTGGTGATGTATTATCTGGAAAAACCATTGATAACAGCTGGTATATTGAAGCAGGTGACATGGAAAGAAACCGGATTTGCAGTGGGAATTGCAGCATTGATTTTTGCATTCAGCAATCTCAGCTATCTGTCAGTGGAATCACCGTTTTCCGCATCTATTTTACGGGATATTTTTAATATCCGAACATTAGTGGATCTGGTGGGAATAGCAGTACTGCATGCTTATCAGAGCAGAATTTGTGAATATACGGCTGAAAAGGAACTGGCATCTATCAATTTGTTATTGCGCAGCCAGTACGATCAGTACCGCAATTATCAGGACAGTCTGGATCTGATTCATATGAAGTATCATGATCTGAAACATCAAATTGCAGGACTCCGCGCAGAAACTGATGAGCAGAAGCGAAAAGACTGGCTGGACGTCATGGAAGAAGAGATCAGTGCATTTGAAAGTTTGAATAAGACCGGCAATCAGGTACTGGATACAATTCTTGCAGCTAAAATTTTTCATTGCCGAAGAAATAAGATACAGATATCCTGCGTAGCAGACGGAAAACTGCTGGATTTTATGCATGTCACAGATATCTGTTCTATTTTTGGCAATGCGTTGGATAATGCGATTGAGAGTGTTATTTTGCTTCCGGAAGAAGAAAAACGTCTGATTCATCTTACGGTATCAGCAAAGAAAAATTTTGTATTTATTAAAGTTGAGAATTATTGTGAAGAAAAAGTGGAAGTGAATGAACACGGAATTTTGCCAACCAGTAAAGCAGATAAGGATAATCACGGATTTGGGATCAAAAGTATTTGTTATGCAGTACAGAAGTACGACGGAAGTGTGAATTTTGGTGTAAAGAACAATTGGTTTGAATTGAGTATTCTCATTCCTCTGACATAGAAAAGACAGATATTCTTAAATAGAAGAGACATTTTCCAGACAGAACGATGCAGGACTGGAAAAGTCTCTTTTTTAGTTTTGTTTGCATTTCATGCAAAAATCATGCATTTCATGCCCCAAACGGCACAAAATAAAAAAATATGATACAGTTTTATGCATAAAAAAGAAGAGGGATCTCTAAGAAGGAGGAAAATGAATGTTAGCTATTAACATCGATGACGTGATCAATGTCCTGAATTCCTGTAAGAATTATCTGATTGCACTTGGGATAATTTTTGCAGTGATAATTATAGCAATGATCGCTGTCAGCAAACTGAATAAACCATTAAAGAAAATGCTCCGCGCGCAGGGCTGGATCGCAATGTTACTGTCAGTTGTAGTTATTGTGAATCTGATCTGTACAGGACCAATGTACAGCATGATTTCCCTGGCGATGGGAGAAGGTTCCATTAGTGAAGAAACTTCAGCAGCTGCGACAGAACTATGTGAAGATATCGCAGAAGAAGGGATTGTGCTTCTGCAGAATCATGACAATACACTGCCTCTGGCACAGGGAACAAAGCTGAATGTATTTGGCTGGTCATCCACGAATCCAATTTATGGTGGTACAGGTTCAGGTGGACTTTCCGATGCTTATCCGACAGTTCCACTTTTGGAAGGACTGAAAAATGCAGGCTTTGACGTAAATCAGGAGTTAGTAAAGTTTTATGAAGAGTATCGTTCTACACGTCCTACGGTAGGTATGTGGGGACAGGACTGGACAATTCCGGAACCGTCTATGGAGGAATATGATAATGCAGGTATATTTGAATCTGCGAAAGAGTATTCAGATACAGCAATGGTAGTGATTGCGCGTTCAGGCGGAGAAGGTGCCGATCTTCCAACCAGCCTGGATCCAAATGTGGAAGATAATTTCCAGGATGGCGGAACATTTGGTTCTTCCGGACTTCGTTATAGCGAAAATAAAGATGATCTGGATGCATCCAAGCATTATCTGGAACTCTCAAACAGAGAACAGGCTATGCTGGATCGTGTAGCAGAAGATTATGATAATATCATTCTGGTTGTAAATGCGGCAAATACTATGGAACTGGGATTTGTATCAGATTATGAACAGATTAAGAGTGTGGTATGGTGTCCTGGAACAGGTCAGTCCGGTTTTAATTCTCTTGGAAAAATTTTAAACGGTGAAGTAAATCCATCCGGAAAAACCAGTGACACGTTTGTGGCAGACTTGACAAAAACACCTACATTTAACAATTTTGGGGATTTTGAGTATGACAATATGAATGAATTCGCCGTGGATGGTGTGAATCCCAAATTTGTGAACTACACAGATGGAATTTATGTAGGATACCGTTTCTGGGAAACAGCAGCAGAAGAAGGTCTGATAGATTATGATGAGATGGTGACCTATCCGTTTGGATACGGACTTTCTTATACAACCTTTGCGCAGACACTGGATAGTGTAGCAGAAGAAAATGGTAAAATTACTGTAAAAGTAACTGTTACAAATACAGGAGATACAGCCGGTAAAGATGTGGCAGAAGTGTACTATAATCCACCATACACCAATGGCGGAATTGAAAAAGCATCTTGTAATCTGATCGGATTTGCCAAGACTCAGATGCTGGAACCGGGAGCAAGTGAAACTCTGACCATTGATTTTGATGTAGAAGATATGGCATCCTATGACGATCAGAATGCAAAAGCATATGTGCTGGAAGAGGGAGAATACAAGATTTCACTTCGCAGTGATTCTCATACCATTATTGATGAAAAGTCTTATAAAGTAGAGAAAACAACGGTATACGATGAAAATGCCCGCAGTACAGATCAGGTGGCAGCAACAAACCAGCTGGATGCAGCAAGGGGAGAAATTACTTATCTTTCACGTGCAGATCATTTTGCAAATTATGAAGATGCAACAGCAGCACCGACGAATGATACAATGTCTGAGGAAGACAAAGCAACATTTTTTAACAATAGTAATTATGATCCGGAAGCAGAAAACAATGATGCGGATGAGATGCCGACAACCGGAGCCAAAAATGGCGTGAAGCTGGCTGATCTTCGTGGTCTGGATTATGAGGATGCCAAATGGGATGAACTGCTGGATGAATTGACGGTAAGTGATATGGATACGCTGATTGCACTTGGCGGATATCAGACAGCACCTGTAAAAGAGATCGGAAAGGTACAGACGGTAGACTGTGACGGACCGGCGTCCATTAATAATAACTTTACCGGAAAAGGATCCATTGGATTCCCGGCAGGAGTAATGATTGCCAACACATGGAATGTGGACTTTGCCACTGCATTTGGAACCAGTATCGGTGAAATGGCAGATCAGATGGGCGTATCCGGATGGTATGCACCGGCTATGAATATTCACAGAAGCGCATTTGCCGGACGTAATTTTGAATATTATTCTGAAGATCCACTGCTTTCCGGTGCCATTGCAGAAAATGCAGTAGCAGGTGCAGCAACAAAAGGAGTATATGCTTATATCAAACATTTTGCATTAAATGATCAGGAAACCAACCGTACCAATCAGTTGTGTACCTGGTTTAATGAACAGTCAGCCCGTGAAATTTATCTGAAACCGTTTGAAATGTGTGTAAAAGACAGTGATGCAAAAGCTGTGATGACGGCATTTAATTTCTATGGCACGACACCGGCACAGGCAGACAGTACAATGCTTAACAATATCCTTCGTGACGAATGGGGCTTCAGAGGTTTTGTACTGACTGATTATTATGGAGTATACGGTTATCAGGATTCAGATCGTTTTATCAGAAATGGTAATGACTGTATGTTAGTGGCATATGATACAGAAACCAATCACGTAAGTGATACTACAAGTGCCACTTCAGTAAAAGCAATGCGTCAGGCAGCAAAGAATATTTTGTACACTACTGTAAACAGCAGAGCGTATGATGCAGAAAACTTAAATACCGGTATGCCAGACTGGCAGAAGCTGATGATCGGTATTGATGTAGTTCTTGGCGTGTGTCTGATTGCGCTGGAGGTACTGACATTAAAGAAATATAAGAAAAGAAAAGCAGCGAATACAACGGTAACAGAATAAAGAAAGGCAGGATAATGAAACATCAGGATCTGACATCAAAGATGACACTGGAAGAAAAAGCAGCTATCTTGAGTGGGAAAACAGTCTGGCAGACCATGGAGATTCCAAGACTGCAGATACCGGCAATCTTCTGCTCAGACGGTCCTCATGGACTGCGCAGACAGGCGGGCGAAGGAGACCATCTTGGTCTCAATGCTTCGCTGCCGGCAACCTGTTTCCCGACCGCAGCGACAATTGCAAATAGCTGGAATACGGAACTGGGAGAAAAGCTGGGATCTGCGCTGGGAGAAGAAGCAGCAGCGCAGAAGGTAGATGTTCTTTTGGGACCGGGATTGAATATTAAGAGAAGTCCTTTATGCGGAAGGAATTTTGAGTATTTTTCTGAGGATCCTTATCTGGCAGGAAAAATGGCAGCGTCCTACGTCAGAGGTATACAAAGTCAGGGCGTTTATGCCTGCCCGAAGCATTTTGCGGTAAACAGTCAGGAATTGCGCCGTATGGCCATGGATTCTGTACTGGATGAGAGAACATTAAGAGAAATTTACCTGACAGGATTTGAAATTGCCATAAAAGAAGGAAAAGCAAAGGCGATTATGTCCAGTTATAATGAGGTCAACGGAACCTATGCGAATGAGAATCCGCATTTGCTTTTGGATATTCTGCGAAAAGAATGGGGATTTGAAGGTATTGTGGTTACAGACTGGGGTGCAAGCAATGATCATGCAAAAGGTGTAGCCTGTCGTTCGAACCTGGAAATGCCTGCACCGGGACTGGATTCAGCCAGAGAACTTCTGGAAGCTGTTGAGTCAAAAAAACTGTCGATGGATGAACTGGATCAATGTGTGGACGATCTTCTGGAGGCAATTCTGGGACTTTCCGCTCAGAAGCGAGGCGCAGAATTTGATCAGGAAAAACATCATGAAATAGCCAGAGAAGCAGCAGAAGAGAGCATTGTACTTTTGAAAAATGAGAAACAGGTTCTTCCTTTAAAAGCAGGAACAAAAGTTGCATTGATCGGAGATTTTGCCTTTGAACCAAGATATCAGGGAGCCGGTTCATCTATGGTGAATCCGACCAGACTGGAGACCATGGAAAGCGAGATCATGCATTATGATTTGCAGCTGACAGGAAAGTGTCGTGGTTATCGGCGTACCGGTGAAAATGATACAGCACTGGAACAGGAAGCACTTCATGTGGCCAGTCAGAGTGATGTGATTTTGTATTGTTTTGGACTGGACGAACTGAGTGAATCAGAAGGACTGGATCGTGCACATATGAAGATCCCACAGAATCAGATTAATTTACTGGAAAAACTTTTTCAGTGTGGCAAACCGGTGATTGGAATCTTAAGCGCCGGTTCTGCAACGGAGATGACATGGGAAAAGAATCTGACTGCAATTGTGCATGGATATTTGGGAGGACAGGCCAGTGCATCTGCGATGTTCAATGTACTGACCGGGCGCGTCAATCCATCCGGTCATTTAAATGAAACTTATCCTCTTAGTTATGAAGATACCCCGGCTTATCATTATTTCCCAAGTGAAGAGAGAACTGCGCAGTACCGGGAAGGAATCTATGTTGGATATCGTTATTACGATACGGCAAAGAAACCAGTGAGATACCCGTTTGGTTATGGATTGTCATATACAACGTTTGCTTTTTCGGATTTGAAAGAAGAAGAAAATGGAATTTCTGTAAAAGTGACAAACACAGGAGATGCAGATGGCGCAGCTGTAGTACAGATGTATGTATCGCTTCCAAAGGCAAAGGTATTCCGTCCGGAAAAGGAGTTGAAAGGTTTTACAAAAGTATTTTTGAAAGCGGGAGAGAGTAGAACCGTATCCATTGCATTTGATGATAAAACATTCCGTTATTGGAATGACAAAACCGGAGGCTGGGAAATCGAAGAAGGAGAATATCTGGTGGCAGTGGGAGAAAACTGTGAAGCAATTCATGAAACCATAACTGTACACCGTGCAGGAAGTACAGCAGAAATCCCAGATGTTTATCAGAAAGAAATGCTTCCATCCTATTATAACGCTGATATACAGAATGTTACAGACAGTGAATTTGCAAAACTTCTGGGACATGAAATTCCTTCCGGCAAGTGGAGCGGAAGTCTGAATAAGAATGATGCGATCTGTCAGCTTTATTATGCAAAAAGTCCGATTGCCCGTCTGATCTATCGTATTTTAACAAGTATGAAGAACAAAAGCGAAGCAAAAGGAAAACCAGATCTGAACATTCTGTTTATTTATAATATGCCATTTCGTGGAATTGCGAAAATGACTGCGGGAGCAGTCAGCCGGGATATGGTAGATGGTATGGTGACAGCAGTGAATGGTCATTTCTTCAGAGGGCTTGGACAGGTTATGAAAGGATATTTTGTCAATGCCAAGGCAAACAAAGCCTATGAGAAAAAACTGAAACAGACAGGAGCAGAAAAATAACATGAACAGGTTAGCGAAATGGTGGCAGAGTTTTGACGAGAAGCATCCGATAGCCGCTCGATGGATTCGGGAAGGCGGGTTGTTTGTGATTGTCAGCAATCTGATCACAGTATTTAAATACGTTTTATTACAGTTTCTGCCAAAGGCATTTGCAGGACTTCCTGTAGTAGATTTTGGATGGCCGGGTATTCCGGTGACACTCTTTGGAGAAACTTTTAAATGGAATATTCTGGGGTATGATGCAGCTCATGGTGGACTTCCGTATTTCTGTGCTTATATGATTGCTATGTTAGTTGGGGAATGTCTGAATTTTCCATTACAGAGAAATGTGGTATTTCGCAGCAAAGGCAATCTGGCAAAACAGATCGGAGCTTATTTTCTGGCATTTTGTATCATCACCTGTATTGTAAATTCTATCAATTGTGTATGGGTGGCCATAGCAGGAATGTTCGTACCGGATTTTATCTACAATATCGGAACTACAGTGTTAAACGGAGGAGTATCCATGGTGATTTTCTTCTTTGTAAACAAAGCAATTTTTCCTTCGGAAAAAAATAAATAAAAAGATGAAGCAGCTTTTCACGATATGTGGAAAGCTGTTTTTGGTTAGTGCGGAAGAACCGACTTGTTTTGCAAAAATAACAAAAAACAGACAAAGAAACCGTGACAAATTGTTAAAAAATGACATGAAGTATTGCTCAGAAAAAAAAAATCATGTATAATATAGAAAAATGCGGTAAAAGAACAACAAAAGGAGGTAAAAGAATGTTAGACCAGTCATACTATGAAAAGGCAGATGAGATCATTGCCCTGTATGGTCCAAAGTCCGCTTCCCTGATTCCAATTATGCAGGATATTCAGGCGGAATACCGTTATCTGCCGGGAGAACTGCTGAACTATGTCGCAGACAAGATTGGAGTAACAAGAGCAAGAGCATACAGTGTTGCAACCTTTTATGAGAACTTTTCTTTTGATGCAAAAGGAAAATATGTCATCAAAGTCTGTGATGGTACAGCCTGTCATGTTCGTAAATCTCAGCCGGTAAAGGATGCAATCATGAAAGAACTGGGGCTTGAGGGAAAGAAGTGCACTACAGATGATATGCTCTTTACAGTAGAGACCGTATCCTGTCTGGGTGCATGTGGACTTGCTCCGACTATGATGGTAAATGAGGATGTTCATCCGAAGATGACACCTGACAAGGCAGTAAAATTAATCAGAGAATTGAGAGAGGAGAATAAGGCATGAGTATTACAAGCAAAGAAGATCTGTTAAAGAAACAGACAGAAGCTCAGGAAAAAATAGAATCCTATACCTGCCGTATTCTTGTCTGTTGCGGTACCGGATGTGTTGCTTCCGGTTCTATGAAGATCTATGAAGAGATGAAAAGACTCTGTGCGGATCTGGAGGGAGTGGAAGTTGTAGCTCAGAAAGATGTTCCCCATATCGGTATTGCAAAAACCGGATGTCAGGGACTTTGTGAACTGGGACCTCTGGTTCGTATCGAACCACAGCATCTTCAGTATGTACATGTACAGATCGAAGACTGTAAAGAGATTGTAGAAAAGACTGTATTAAAGGGAGAGCCGATCGAAAGACTGTTCTACAAACATGATGAAAAGCCATGTGAACATCCGGAAGATATTCCTTTCCTGAATCAGCAGACCAGAATTGTTCTGGAGCATTGCGGTAATATTGATGCAGAATCCATTGACGAATACATTGCAGCAGGTGGATTCCAGGGTGTTGTGAAGGCATTTTTTGAGATGACACCGGAAGAAGTGGTAGAAGAGATTACAAAGTCTGGTATTCGTGGTCGAGGCGGTGCTGGTTTCCCAATGGGAAAGAAGTGGAGCCAGGTAGCCCGTATACAGTCCGATGTCAAATATGTCGTATGTAACGGTGATGAAGGCGACCCGGGTGCATTTATGGATGGTTCTGTTATGGAAGGAGATCCATATAAGCTGATGGAAGGTATGATCATCGCTGCTTATGCAGTAGGCGCAAAAGATGGTTATATCTATGTACGTGCCGAGTATCCGTTATCCGTTGCAAGATTAAAGCTGGCCATTTCTCAGGCAGAAGCATATGGCTTGTTGGGTGATAATATTCTGGGATCCGGTATAGATTTCCATTTACATATCAATCGCGGTGCAGGAGCTTTCGTATGTGGGGAAGGTTCCGCTCTGACAGCATCCATTGAAGGTAAACGTGGTATGCCTCGTGTAAAACCACCTCGTACCGTTGAAAAAGGTCTGTGGGAGAAACCTACGGTATTGAATAACGTAGAGACTTATGCGAATGTGGCACGTATTATTCTGGACGGAGCAGACTGGTACCGTACCATTGGTACAGAAGGAAGCACCGGAACGAAGACATTCTCTTTGACAGGTGCCATTGAAAATACCGGACTGATTGAGGTTCCGATGGGAACGACGCTTCGTCATATTATTTATGATATTGGCGGCGGCATTAAAAAAGGTGCAGCATTTAAAGCGGTACAGATCGGTGGACCATCCGGTGGATGTCTGGTAGAAAAGCATCTGGACGAACCATTGGATTTTGACTCTGTTAAGAAGTTTAATGCCATCATCGGTTCCGGCGGACTGGTAGTTATGGATGAGAATACCTGCATGGTAGACGTAGCGAAGTTCTTCATGGGATTCACGCAGAGAGAATCCTGTGGTAAATGTGGACCTTGCCGTATCGGTACCAAGCGTATGCTGGAGCTTCTGAATAAGATCACCAGAGGGGAAGGAAAGATGGAGGATCTGGATAAGCTGGAAGAGACAGCGAAATTTATTCAGTCTCGTTCCCTTTGCGGTCTGGGTAAGAGTGCTCCGCTCCCTGTTATCAGTACTCTGCAGAACTTCCGTCATGAATATGAAGAACATATTCTGGAAAATAAATGCCGTGCACATGTCTGCGAGGCTATGAAGATATACAGTATTGATCCGGATAAGTGTAAGGGATGTACCAAGTGTGCAAGAAACTGTCCGGTCAGTGCAATTACGGGTAACAAGAAAGAGCCGCATGAGATTGATCAGACCAAGTGTATCAAGTGCGGTACCTGTATGGATAACTGTTCATTTGGAGCAATTACAATCAAATAAAATACCAGGATCAGAAAGGCCTGAAAACACGCCGTATCGATACAGAGGTGTTTTCAGGGCTTATGATCCTTAAAGTATTATAAAAAAAGAAGGAGGCACGTATGGTTCGATTAACAATTGACGGCTTTCCCGTTGAAGTCGAAAAAGGTACGACCATACTTCATGCGGCAGAAAAGCTCGGAATCAAGATTCCTACTCTTTGTTATATAGAGGATCTTCTTCCGGACGGCTCCTGTCGTATGTGTGTGGTAGAAGTAAAAAACAACGGCAGAACAAAAATTGATACGGCCTGTACGCTTCAGGTATCAGAAGGCGATGAAGTACTGACCATGTCTGAAAAGGTGATAGAATCCAGAAGAATGACACTGGATCTGCTCTTATCAGATCATAATGTACATTGTTTCTCCTGTGAAGCAAACGGCAACTGTAAGCTTCAGGATTATGCTTACGAATACGGAGTATCAGAGACCAGCTATGAAGGTGCAAAAAGCGGTGGAGAAATCGATGACAGTAATAAGTTTTTCCGCTATGATCCAAATCTTTGTATTCTCTGTCACAGATGTGTCAACACCTGTACTCAGCTGGTAGGACGCGGTGCCATTGATACAATGGAACGTGGATTCCAGTCTATTATCGGAAATGGAGAAGGGCTTTGGGCAGACGGAACCTGTGAATCCTGTGGAAACTGTGTACAGGCCTGTCCGACCGGTGCATTGGTAATGAAACGTACAAACAAGTATCGTCCTTACCAGGCACAGAAGAGAGTGCGTACAACCTGTCCGCATTGTGCAACAGGATGTCAGATGGATCTGATTGTAAAAGATGGAAAGATCGTGGATGTGGAAGGTGCAGATGGACCATCCAACCATGGATTACTTTGTGTAAAGGGCAGAAGCGGATCTTTTGACTTTGTAGATCACAAGACAAGAATTCGTCAGCCATTAATTAAGAATCACGAGACCGGAGAATTCGAGGAAGCATCCTGGGATGACGCTCTGGATCTGGTAGCAAATAAATTCACAGAACTGAAAAATCAATACGGAGGTGACGCGCTGGCCGGTTTTGCCTGCTCACGTTCTACCAATGAAGACATTTATATGCTTCAGAAAATGGTAAGAACAGTGTTTGGAAGCAACAATACCGATAACTGCGCGCGCGTTTGACACGCTCCTACTGTTGCCGGTTTGGCAACCACTTTAGGCTCAGGAGCCATGACAAATACGATTTACGATATCACCCGTGAATCGGATGCTATTTTATTAGTAGGATCCAATCCGGAAGAAGCTCATCCGGTACTTGGAATGCAGCTGCGTCAGGCAGTACAGCGCGGAGCAAGGCTGATTGTAGTAGATCCGCGTGATATTGATATTGCAAAGAAGGCGGAAATTCATCTGAAATTGAAGCCTGGAACCAATGTGGCATTTGCCAATGGCATGATGCACATATTTATTGAAGAAAATCTGATTGACCAGAAGTTTATCGAAGAACGTACAGAGAACTTTGAGGCTATGAAGGAAATGGTGAAAGATTATACACCGGAACGAGTAGCCGAGATCTGTAACATTGATGCAGATGACCTGCGCAAAGCCGCAAGAATCTATGCGACAGCAGAGCGTGCACCGATTATGTATTGTCTGGGAGTTACGGAACATCATACCGGTACAGAAGGCGTTATGTCCATGGCGAACATGGCTATGATGGTCGGAAAGCTTGGAAAACGCGGATGTGGTGTGAACCCGATTCGTGGTCAGAACAATGTACAGGGTGCCTGTGATATGGGTGCATCACCGAATCAGTTCCCTGGTTACCAGAATATTGATAAACCTGGTATACTTGAAAAGTTTGAAAAGGCATGGGGTGTGAAGCTGAATCCGAAGATCGGAACAAAAGCTACAGACTGCTTCCCGAAGATGGTGACAGGAGAGATCAAAGGACTGTTTATTTTCGGAGAAGATCCGGTTCGTACCGATCCGAATACGCATCATGTCATCAAATGTCTGTCTTCCCTGGATTTCCTTGTTGTAGACGAACTGTTTATGACAGAGACTGCAAAGCTTGCAGACGTGATCTTACCGGGAAGATCTTATGCAGAAAAAGAAGGACCTTTACCAATACCGAGCGTCGTGTACAGCGCGTGCGTAAGGCGGTAGAGATCAAAGGTAATACCAAACCGGATACCTGGATCTTTACAGAGATCATGAGAAGAATGGGCTATCCACAGCCATATCTTACTCCTGCACAGATTATGGATGAGATTGCATCCGTGACACCATCCTTTGCAGGAATCAGCCATGAAAGACTGGACAGCGAAGAAGTGGCAGGAAGAGGATTGCAGTGGCCATGTACTTCCAAGGATCATCCTGGAACAGAGATCATGCACGTAGGCAAGTTCGCAAGAGGTCTTGGATACTTCCGTCCGGCAGCTTATACACCATCTATGGAACTGCCAGATGATGATTATCCACTGATCATGATGACAGGACGTATTCTGTATCATTACAATGCATGTGCAATGACAGATAAGACAGAGGAGATCAATGAGATCGCTCATACTTCTTTCATTGAAATCAATACAGAAGATGCAGAGAAACTTGGTATTTCAGACAGAGAAGTGGTATCTGTTGCTTCCAGAAGAGGAGAGATCCAGGCAGAAGCTCGTGTATCCGAAAAGACAAATCCGGGTGAATGCTGGATGCCATTCCATTATCTGGGTGGTGCCAACTGGATCACTAGTGATGCTCTGGACTCTATTTCCAGTACTCCGGAATATAAAGTCTGTGCTGTAAAGGTGAAGAAAATAAATGAATGCGCAGGATGCTCAGAGTGTTGCTGCGAATAAAAAGAAAAAGTAACTGATCAGTTACGCTAAAAGTACATAACTGCCGCATTGAGAAGATTTCAGATGGAAGATCATCCTGAAAGTATCGATACGGCAGTTTGTCTTAATTGGAGAAGACTTTTGAAATTGGAAAAGTAAAGTTTCCTCCAATTCAGACAAAGGAAAAAAGAAAATGGAGAAAAAAGATGGATAAAAGGGTGATTCTTCGAAGTATCCCAAATATGAATGAATTATTGGAAGATGAAAAGATTCATAAGTTCCAGGAACAGCTTGGAAGTGAGCAGTTAAAAAAAGTGATTCGAAATGTTCTGGAACAGGTACGTTCTGAGATTATAGAAGAAAAAACAGAAAGTGTGCCAGATGAGAAGTATTTAAAAGAGAGGATCAGAAAGCAATTGGATAAACTGACTGAGCCTGATATGAAAAAAGTAATCAATGCCACCGGGACGATTTTGCACACAAATCTGGGGCGTGCCCCGATCAGCCAAGAGCATATCCGGCAGCTTTTATATATGGTGTCTGGTTATTCGAATCTGGAGTATGATCTGGAAGAGGGGCACAGAGGAGAGCGGTACTCTCATTTTGATGAGTTGTTGTGCAGACTGACCGGCGCAGAGGCGGCGATGGCTGTAAATAATAATGCAGCAGCAGTATTATTAATGCTCAGTGCCCTCGGCAGAGAAAAAGAGGCCATAGTATCCCGCGGTGAACTGGTGGAAATCGGAGGAAAATTCCGCATTCCGGATGTAATGGAACAAAGTGGAACTGTTTTGAAAGAAGTGGGAACCACGAATAAGACACATCTGGAAGATTATGAGAAGGCAATTTCCGAAGAGACCGGTATGATTCTAAAAGTACATACCAGCAATTACAAAATAGTAGGTTTTACGGAATCGGTAGAGATGGATCAGCTGACTGCGTTGGGGAAAAAATATGGAATTCCTGTTCTGGCAGATTTGGGAAGCGGTGTATTGCTTCCGATGGAAGCATATGGACTGCCTCATGAGCCAACGGTTCAGGAAATGATTCAGGCAGGTGCAGATCTGGTATCTTTCAGCGGAGATAAACTGCTTGGAGGTCCTCAGGCAGGCATTATCGTTGGTAAGAAAAAATATATGGATATATTAAAAAAAGCATCCATTGACGAGAGCGTTACGAATTGATAAATTTACAGCAGCGGCGCTGGAACTGACACTGCGGGAATATTTGAACCCGGAAAATGCGTTAAGAAATCTTCCGGCACTGAAAATGATTGCAAAGACAGCAGAAGATACCAGAAAGGATGCAAATACACTGTGTCAGATGCTTCAGAAGAAAAAACTGCCTTTTGAAGTCAGTGTGGAAGCATGTGAGTCTCAGGTTGGAGGAGGTGCTTTTCCGACGGAACACCTTCAGGGATATGGAGTGGTTCTGACCAGCAGACAGAAAAAATGCCAGGATATCATAGATGCGATGGAACAGCTTCCGGTTCCTGTCATATGCAGATGCCAGAAAGATCAGATCATCCTGGATGTGCGGACACTGGAAAAAGAAGACATGAACATGATTGTGGAAGAATTGGAGCTTTTATGAAACATATCATCATTGGAACAGCAGGTCATATCGACCATGGAAAGACAACATTAATCAAAGCATTGACCGGATGCAATACGGACCGTTGGAAGGAAGAACAGGAACGGGGGATTACCATTGACCTGGGGTTTGCCTTTTTTGATTTACCCAACGGAGATCGTGCAGGTATTGTAGATGTGCCGGGACATGAAAAGTTTATACATAATATGGTGGCCGGAGTATGCGGTATGGATATGGTGCTTCTGGTTATCGCTGCGGATGAGGGAATTATGCCTCAGACGAAGGAGCATATGGATATTTTACATCTTCTGGGTATTCAGAAATGCATCGTAGTTTTGAATAAGATGGATCTGGTAGATCCGGAATGGCTGGAACTGATGGAAGAAGAAGTGCGGGATCAGCTGCAGGATACGTTTTTAAAGGATGCACCTGTCGTAAAAGTATCTTCTGTAACAGGAGAAGGATTACAAGAACTGACAGATGAGATTGTAAAAATGGAAACGTCAGAAGTGCAGGAAAAAGAGATTCATACGATTCCAAGACTTCCGATTGACCGGGTTTTTACCATTTCGGGATTTGGGACAATTGTCACCGGAACTTTGATTTCCGGCATAATCCGCAAAGACGATACTTTGCAGCTTTACCCATGGAATGCCCCATGCAAAGTACGGAATATCCAGGTACATGGGAAAAATGTAGATGAATGCAGCGCTGGACAGCGTGTGGCTGTGAATCTGACTGGTATAAAAAAGGAAGATATCAGCCGCGGAGATGTACTGGCATCACCGAACAGCATGAAGGGTACGACCTTGCTGGATGTAAAGCTGAAGATCTTAAAAGACAGTAATCGAATTGTAAAGAATCGGAGCCGGCTGCATTTATTTACCGGAACCAGTGAAGTGCTCTGCCGCGCAATTTTATTGGATCGGGATGAAGTAAAAGCAGGAGAAGAATGCTTTGCACAGCTGCGCCTGGAACAGGAACTGGCACTTCGAAAAGGAGACAGATTTGTAGTTCGTTTTTATTCTCCGATGGAGACCATTGGGGGCGGCGAAGTGCTGGAACCGAATCCAAAGGCCAAGAGAAGATTCAAAGAAGCGGCATTGGAAGAACTGCGGCGTAAAGAAGCCGGTTCTTCTGTGGATGTGGTACAGATGCATGTGAAATCACACAGAGACACGCTGATTACCATAACGGAACTGGCAAAATTAACTGCCCTGTCGGAAGAGGAAATTCGTCAGGACGTATCGGAACTGGAAGATGGATCAGAAGCTTTCGTATTCCCAATGAAAAAGGATACCTATGTCTGGATGCGGGACGATGAGTTATATCTTCAGGATCAGATTAAGGCAGAACTGAAAAAATATCATCATAAATTTCCATATCGTCATGGGATAAAAAAGGCCGAGATTCAGACAAAATACATGAAAAAAATCAAACCGGTGGTTGCGGCTAAAATATTTGAACACTGGGAGACAGAAGAGAGTATTATTTCCAGCGGCGAGTATTTGCACTTGCCGGAATTTGAGATTTTGAAAGATGCAAGATATGAAGAATGCAGAAAGCTTTTGATGGATGCATTCGAAAAAGCCGGTTATCAGTTTGTAAAACTCTCAGAAACCGATGTCGAGAAAGAGTATGCGGATATGGCAGAAGATATCCTTTTACTCCTGCGAGAAGAGGATCAGGTTGTTCGTTTAAGTGAAGATGCGTATACGGTAAAACCTCTGTTGGAAACGGCAGCAGAGAAAATACGAGAAGTAGTTCATCAACAGCCGGTTATTACTATCTCAGAAGTGCGAGATCTGTTCTCGACCAGTCGAAAAAATGCAAAACTGATACTGGAATATACGGATGGTCAGAGAATCACCAGAAATACAGGGGCAGAGAGCGAGTGGAAGGCATACTGAGTAGATATTATATGGGCTTCGCAGAAGATGGCACCTGATTTTTTTGAACCTATGGAAAGAATGGGCGAAGATTTGAAACCTATGTCAGGAGATAGCGGGAAGAACATTGAATCAGCGGGACAGATGCAGAAAAAATGATTGAATGGTTGCATGAGGCGATAAAAAGTAAAATAGAAATGGGACTGGGACTGGGACTGGGTAATAAGTTTATATGCCCAGTCCTGTTTTGTTAATCTCTAATTTTATTCAATAACATGAAGTTCCAGAAAATCAAATTCGATTTTCAGAATAATAAATAAAGATGGGTATTATTCCAAACTGGAATAAAAAATAATTGCATTGGATTTGTTGAAGTATGTATGTCTGCGTATAATAAAAGTAGAAAAGGAGGTATACAACATGACACCTACAGAACAGAAAAAATATGATGCCCGGTTAAAACGTCTGCAGGATGCGTTGGCGCTAAAAGAACCAGACCGTGTGCCAATTGACATTACTGGAGGCTGTTATATGATACAGCGACTGGGATATACTATGGCAGAATCAAATTATGACGAAACTATGGAGATAGGAAAAGAAGCCGCCAGACGTTTTATGCTGGATTATGAACCAGATGTAATGACTGGGCTGAATCTGACTTATGCAGGTGAGGGACGTGGTCATGAGATGCAGGGAAGTAGAACGCTTTACATATCTGGTATGGCCAATGCACCAATCGGAAATGATTCTATGCCACAGTTTATAGAGTTTCCAACGTTGTATGATGATGAATTTGAAGAGTTCTTTTATGATTATACAAGGTGGTCACTAAATAAATTTCTTCCTCGCGTGTCAAGTGTCATGGAACCGTTTCGGGATTTTCAGCTGAATCTGAGTCATAGAGGAATTGGTGAAGTGGCGGCCGCTTTTTCAAAACCGGAAATTCGTAAAGCCATTCAGAAATTATGGGAGATTGACGATTTTTATCAGGTGTATCGGAAAAAGCTGGCAGCAGCAAATGAAGAACTGGCAGAACTAGGGTTTCCATCTATGATGGGTGGAAGGGCAGTTGTGCCGTTTGATAAATATAGTGATACCTATCGAGGCATGGAATTGACATTTGTGGATATTTTTGAAGATGAGAATCTGGTAATGAAATTTTGTAACAAGTTTCATAAAGAGCAGATTGAACAGTTACGACATGGGAATCCAGATGGTAAAAAAACAGGAAAACAGATTGTTATGGCACTGCATAAGGGCAGTGATGATATGATGAGTAATGCATTTTATGAAAAGTTTTATTGGAACCATCTGAAAGAGATTATTGCAGCTTGCAGAGAGGCTGGTATGATGGCAAATGTATTTTGCGAAGGTATGTATAATGATAAATTAAAATATCTTGCGGAGGTGGAGAAAGGTTCCGCATATTTTACCTTTGATAAAGTAAATATGCAGAAAGCAAAAAAAACAGTTGGCAGTGTATGCTGTATTGGTGGAGGTTTCCCGACACCGCTTCTGGTTTATGAAACGCCGGAAAAAGTGAGAGAAGCGGTAAAACGCCATTTGGATGTAGCAATGCCGGATGGAGGTTATATTTTCAGAATGTCAGCAGGACTGGATGGCGCAAAGGCAGAAAATGTGGAAGCAATGTTTGAAACTGTCCATGAGTATGGAAAATATTGCTAAAAGAGTGAGAATATGAAGAATGGTTTTATTTTTTAGGTACCAGAGTAATAAAATCTCCATTATTAATGATATAATTACCTTCCTGTTCTCTTAGTTCAGCCCAATAGCCATCACACGGTTTATCCAGTTCTACACCCTCATTGATCAGCATTTTACGAAGTTCAATACCGCTAAGTTCGCGCGGAAAAACATGACGGTCTATTGCCACGCAGACAGCCAATCCGGCAGCTTGACCAGTACTCATGGCAGGACCAATGATACGCATGGCACCCTGTGCATGGAATTCTGCAGAACAGCATCTTCCGGCACATAAAAGATTATCAACACCACGTGGAATTAGAGAACCATAAGGAATATCACAATAATCCTGCGGATTTGGACGCACTGGGAAACCTTCAGGAATACCGAACGGATGCATTTGTGCATCGCAGTCTTTACCCAGGGTTTCTTTTTCCATGATAGCTGAACCAGTGATTTCGGATTCCTTTATATGACAGTGACGCATAAATACCCAATCTGGAGAGGTTGGATGATGGGTGTCGAACATTTCTGGAAATCTGGCAATACCGTCTTCAAATTTTCTGCCACAGGCAACATCAGCAGCTTTCAGCATATATTCGCCGAAAATTCTTCGACTATCACGTACTCCGGGAACATTGCCAAGCCCTACCAAGCGGAGATTTTCAAAACCCGGTACATGATTTTTCAGGAATGCATGGAACTGTTTCATCAGTTGATGCTGTTCCAGAATCTGACGTGTGAGATCTTCTGCATCAGTATTGTGACAGTAATAGCTGTGGAATGAGAAGGTAACAAAAGAGGCATTATTTTCTGGAGTGTTTGGAAGCAGAACTCTGAAAAATCCGGAGTTACGGTTGCATACATGACGGCTCATTTCTCCACGGGCAATGGCTTCTGTTTCAAGATAATAGACCAGTGGAAGAGGATTTTCCACACCTTTCTCCTGCTGTTCTTTTTTCCATGCTGCTTCCGCAGCAAGATATTTGGTCAGGTTGGCCCCGGCCCAGCGAGAACCCTGAGTGGAGGAAATATTCAGTCCGGCAAAATCCTGTCCACCGACTTCATAGGGAACACCGGAAAGGGCAGACAGATCACCGTCACCGGTGGCATCAATATACATGGATGCTTTTACCTGCATATATCCGCCTTTGGTGTAAAAAATCAGACTTTTAATCATACGATCAGTATCCATTTCCACATAAAATAAAGTGGAATCATAAAGAATGCGAGAACCTGCAGAAAATACCATATCCTCAAGTAGCAGTTTGCCATATTCCGGTTCGAAAGAAGGATTACGATAATAAGGTTTGTCATATAATCGGCGAAGTTGTCCGGCATCATCTAACTTCCGGGCAAACTCCAGACAGATGCCTTCGATATTGCCTGCGATTTGAGGAACATAACCGTTTGTGGCAATACCGCCAAGTGTAGTGCCTTTTTCGAAAAGAATGGTATGCTTTCCATGTCTTGCAGCTTCAATAGCAGCGGCAGTGCCCGCCACTCCACCGCCGACAACAGCGACATCACAGTAAAGAGTTTTGTAAATATTAAATTCCATATACATCATCCTTTCTATTATATAATTTGGAGTGACAGTAATGTCACAGTTCTTGATTTTATTATAACGAAATATGAAACGTTGACAAATCCATTTCACTGCATTATTATTCTGATATAGAATAATAAAATTGTCAGAAAAGTGAACGATGACAATAAAACAAGGGGACAGTATGATGAATTCAGATATACAAAAATTGAGAACCATATTGATGGTTTCAAAAACTCTAAATTTTTCAGAGGCTGCCTATGAATTAAATTTCACACCTTCAGCTATCTCAAAGCAGGTACTTTCCATAGAAAAAAGTCTTGGTGTAATTCTGTTTGACCGTCACAGCAGGAATGGTGTAACATTGACACCGGAAATGCAAATGCTTCTCCCGGCACTTCAGAAGGTGGTTTCATCCTTTGATGAATTTGAAGGCGTTTTACGCACCATTTCTCCAGAACCAGTATTTAATATTGGAACGCCTCCTCTATTTCCGTCTCAGGTTGCATCACAGATTATTGCTGAAATGGTACAGCAGATGCCATCACTGGATGTGGAACTGATGCGCCATGACAATCGTACTTTACTAAAGCTTGTACGTTTGGGAAAAATCGATGCGGCAGTTACTGTGATTCTTGGAAAAGCTGAGGATAATCCAGAATTTTTTGAAGAAAGACACAGAGAGCTGGAGATTAAAAAGCTTCGCAAGACACAGGATATGGTATTCCTAAATGAAAATCATCCACTGGCGTCCAGAAATACATTTTCGACAAAAGATATGTTGGAAGTAGAAGGATCCCGTTTTTTGTTTATTAATCCAAGACCTCATACAGCGTCTCACAGGGAACAAATTTTTATGCGTTACTGCGAAAAATATGGTGTGGTACGTGAAGTTAAAGAAGTGAATCTTGAGTCAAGCGTAGCTATTCGTACCATACTGCGTAATATATCGTCTAATCCACAGTATATTGCATTTGGACCGGCAGGACTTAGCAAGGGAGTAAAAGGCGTTGTGGAAAGAGTATGCGAGGATTCTATGTATCCCAGTCAGGAAGTTATCTGTTACAGGAAAGATAGTAAATCAAAAGCATTCCGGATATTTTTAGATGCAGTAAAAAGTAGCCGATGGAGAACTGTAGAGTACGTAGTTTTCCATCGGCTGTTTTGCCAAGAATAGACATGGCTCTATTACGTATCATAGAATGTAACACAATCCTAATGTGAGAACATAGTTGATCAGGAAGATGATAATACCTGCAAACAGACCTTTTGAATAAAGCCATTTCAAGTCATTCGAAATACATTTATTACCAAAGAGCAGCGGAGCTGCGCCGCAGGCGGCCTGTGTGGCAAATGCAAACATGACAGAGATCATGAATCCCGCTGCATATGCAGTAGGATTAATACCGGACTGCTGAATGTGCACAGTCAGAAACGGTGATGCCAGGGAGGCCATGATAACGCCAACTGCTGTGTTTGACAGGAAGTTGGTTAGGATCCAGGAAATTAAAACTACCAGCAGCAGGAAGACAGGAAATCCAGAATTTACAAAAATACCTGAAAGAACATCCTGAAGCCATGTTTTGATGCCGGCATCATCCATGGTCAGTACAGCACCTGCCTGTGTAAAGCCGATCATTGCATAAATCACATTCCAGTCTACGCCATCTTTTAATACGGTAAACGGATTGGCTGCTGGTTTGCCATCAATTTTAACCAGACACATAATAGCCAGACAGATAGAAAACCATCCGGCCTGTGTGATGCCATTGAAAGCATCACCAAAAGGAGTTCCTTTTTTAATAAACAAAATCAAGATGGTATAGATCAGGGAAATTGCAAAAACGATGGTCACAAAAACCTGTTGCCGGTTCATCTTAACATGGTCCATACCGTCCATTTTGGTGATATCGAGATTTTTCAATCTATCCAGATCAACTTTAAACAGAACCATAATAAAATAGTAAACAACTGCAATAATGACGCCCAAAAGAGCTATGATACCCATAAACAGTAAGTCGTTTGTAGTAATTCCGACTTCTCCCAGAGCCTGCTTTAATGGAGAAAAGATCAGCAGAGGAAGTCCCTTAAATGGTAGCATGGACATACCAACCATAGCCTCCGCATAGACTCCGAATACATTGAATTTCATCCATGAGGAATTTTCATTGTAACCCAACTCTTTTCGGATGGAATCCAGAACACTGTAATAGAAAACGAGTCCGCCAAGCCCAATAAATGCGCCAGCAAAAACAGATGCAATCATCAGCATAAAAGTGAAAGCAAAAGGTTTCCCTTTGGCGAATTTTCGTGTGATGAGCCAGCGAGCGATGACATCACCGGCACCACAGTCAAGTAACGCCCTGCAGAGACCATAGATGACAATCAGCTGAAAGATCATGGTACCGCCCAGACTGGCAGCAATCATATCAGCAATTGTAAATGCTCCGGACAGCTGTATTGCAAGAATTGCAAAAGTAGAGATTGCCAGATATGGATATCCACTTGCTGCCAGAAGAACCAGACCGATAAAGATACAGATGCCCTCTACACCAATCCGTGTGACAGACCCCCATGTAGGAATAAAACGTCCCAAAATGAACATGAGAAGTAATCCAATGATAAGTATGGCAGGATTTTTATTTTTTTTAGCTTTTGTCATAAAAGCCCCCTTTCCAGGCGACAGGAAACAGTTCGCCTAATCTCCGCAATTTATTAGGTGCGGAATATCTACATACTTAAATTATACTGTTTGGGCGCAGGGGAATCAATGTTTATACAAATCCGTTCTGTATATATACTTTGCCAAAATGGAACAATATATAAATAGAATAAGAGCGTTAAAAATTACAGTCAGGATTCGAAAAACCTGGTTGTTAGTGTAAAATATAAAGATGAGGGAACTTTAGGTTGCCATTTAATTTTGCCTGTGATAGAATAATAAAGATAAAAATGGGAGTAGATAGGTGCTGGTGTGCCTCCTGGTCTTCAAAACCTGTGATAGCGGTTAACTCCCGCTTAGGTGGGTTCGATTCCCACATACTTCCGCCAGAAAGTGATCGGTCTCTTATAAAAGAGACCGTTTTTTGAATAGAAAGAAGGTGACAGCTATGAATCATCAGTATGAATTGACAGCGATGACAGCAAAGGGAGGCTGAGCGTCCAAACAGGGACCTGAGGTTCTCAGGCAAATATTAGGAAATCTTCCGGAACAGTATTGTGATCAGCTTTTGGTTGGCTTTGGTTCCAGTGATGATGCGGCTGTTTATCAGATGAATAAGGATCAGGCCCTGATTCAGACGATTGATTTTTTCCCGCCACCAGTAGATGATCCGTATCTTTTTGGACAGATTGCAGCAGCGAATGCTTTGAGTGATGTCTATGCCATGGGCGGAAGACCGGTGCTGGCACTAAACCTTCTTGCATTTCCATCCTGTTTGGATCCAAAATGTATACAGGAAATTTTGAGAGGTGGTTATGAAAAAGTAGCTGAGTCCGGAGCGGTAGTGGCAGGAGGACATACCATCGAAGACAATGAACCAAAGTACGGTTTGTCGGTATCCGGTGTAGTACATCCGGCGAAAATCTGGAGAAACGATACAGCTCAGGAAGGCGATATATTGATTCTGACCAAGCCAATAGGAACAGGAATCTATGCACTGGCATCCAGAGGCGGTCTGTTAAATGAAGCAGAAGAATCGGAAATGCTGAAATGGATGACTTTGCTAAATCGTCAGGCATGTGAAGTGTTTAGCCAATTTACCGTTCATGCTTGTACCGATATTACAGGGTTTGGGCTTCTTGGACATGTCTGCGAGATGGCAGAAGGAAGTAAAAAAGTGATTCATCTTTATGCAGATCAGATCCCGTTTCTTCCAAAGACGGAAGAGATGGCTGCTATGGGAATATTACCATCCGGAGTGTATCAGAATCAGGAATATCTGAAGACTAAAGTGCGTTTTTCATCCACGGTAGCACAATGGAAGCGAGACGCGGTGATGGATCCACAGACGTCAGGGGGATTGCTGGCGGCAATTCCGGCAGAAGAAAAAGACGAATGTCTGCGGATGATGAAAGAAAGAGGCTGTTTTGCCAGAGCAGTAGGAAACATAACAGGGGAATTAGATACTGTTTTGACAGAAGTGAGATAGGAGTCTTTGCAAATCTTTTGCCTTGCGGAGTCTCTTACAGGTGTCAAGCCCAATGCAATTCGCTTGAAAGATGGAACACTACGAAATGAGTATTCAATAATGCGAGTATTCTGAGTTCACATGCAATTACACTTGTTGGAGCGAAAGCGATTATTGGAGCAACAGGCAATACATTACCAATAGGCTATATTACACATTTACCAGAACAAGATGAAATGTATCGTATAGCATTCTCGAACTAACAATTCCAGTTGTGAAGGGATGATAAAGAGTGGATAGCCAAGTCAGCGGCTGTCCACTTTGCATATAGAATTGAAATTATAAAATTTGAAAATGTCTATTGACTCTACAACCGATATAGAGTTTATGATATGCTTATATCTGATAAGAAAGAGGAAAATGTTATGGAAAAAAATCTAACAACCGGAAGTGTATTCAGAAATGTAATTTTGTTTTCACTTCCGTATCTGCTTTCCTATTTTTTGCAGACACTCTATGGAATGGCAGATTTATTTATGATTGGGCAGTATGATGGTGTAGCAAGCACAACTGCGGTATCTGTCGGTTCGCAGATCATGCATATGATTACTGTTATGATTGTAGGTCTTGCGATGGGAACAACAGTAAGTATTGCACAGGCAGTTGGAGCTGATAATAAAAAACAGGCATCGAAGGCTGTTGGTAATACCATAGTTTTATTCATGGGAGTTGCTTTCGTTGGAATGGCATTGTTGCTTATGCTGGTACACCCCATTGTATCAGTAATGTCTACCCCTGCGGAGGCTGTAAATGGTACGGTCACATATCTGACAATCTGTTTTATTGGTATTCCGTTTATCACAGCGTATAACATCATCAGCTCCATTTTCAGAGGTATGGGAGACAGTAAAAGTCCGATGTATTTTATAGCTGTGGCATGTATTGCGAATATTGGATTGGATTATCTCTTTATGGGAGCATTTAAACTTGGCCCTGCGGGTGCTGCACTTGGAACAACCATTTCACAGGCAATCAGTGTGCTGGTATCAGTGATTGTTATTATAAAAAGAAAAAGTGTCGTACTAAGTAAGACAGATTTCAAACCTCAGCGTGATGTAATGGGAAAAATATTATATATCGGTATTCCAATCGCTGTGCAGGATGGTCTGATTCAGGTTGCTTTTATTGTGATAACGATTATTGCAAACCAGAGAGGATTAAACGATGCAGCTGCCGTTGGCATTGTAGAGAAAATTATAAGCTTTCTGTTTCTGGTTCCGTCTTCTATGTTATCAACTGTTTCAGCTCTTGGGGCACAGAATATCGGAGCAAATAAACCAGAAAGAGCAATTGCAACACTGCGGTATGCTGTGTTGATTGCAGTTGGATTCGGAATATTGGCAACTATTACAATTCAATTTACAGCCGGATCAATAGTCGCTTTATTTACCGATGGAAATACATCAGCTGGAGCAGATGTGATAAGGCTTGGCAATCAGTATTTGCGAGGCTATATTTTTGACTGCATTTTTGCAGGTATTCATTTTAGCTGCAGCGGTTATTTCTGTGCTTGTGGAAAATCCGGATTGTCATTCTTACATAACATTCTGGCAATTGTACTGGTTCGTATTCCGGGAGTTTATCTGACATCAAGGATATTTAAGACAACATTGTTTCCGATGGGACTTGCAACAGCAGCCGGTTCGTTGTTATCAGTGATAATCTGTATGATTGCGTTTTATGTCATATATCATAAAGAACCGATAAGGAAGGAAGCGTGATGCTATGGACAGAAAAGGGCTATTTTCTATAGGCGAGGTATCAAAACTTTTTCACATAAGTGTCAGCAGTCTGCGGCATTATGAGAATGTTGGACTGCTTCACCCAGAATATACTTCCCCAGATACAGGGTATCGTTATTATGGACCAGAACAGTTTGAAGTACTTAATACCATCAGATATTTAAGAGCATTAGATATGCCATTAGCTGAAATAGAGGACTTTCTGAAAAACAAGGATATAAGTAACATAGAAGAAAAGCTGATGCAGCAAAAAAAGATTGTTCTGGAAAAGCAGCTGGAATTAAAACGCATGGAACAAAAAATAAATCATCGTTTAAATGTTTTATCAGAAGCACAGAATACACCATTGGATACGGTGACATTGGTACAGCTTCCAGCAAGCCGGGTTGTGTGGGTGGAAGCACCTTTGAAAATAGAAGAATCGCAGGATATGGAAGCTCCTATCAGAAAGTTGGATCAGTCAAAGGCAGAGGCAGTTGTATTTCTCGGTAAAGTGGGACTTGGAATTTCCTCAGAGCATTTGAAGAATTCAGAATATAAAAAATATGACGGCATCTTTTTAATACTTGATGATGAAGATATCTATGATGGAGAGACAATGCCTGTTACAGAATCATTATGTGTTCGTCTGTGTTTCCGAGGAAGTCATGCAGAAGCACCAGGTCAGTATAAAAAATTACTGGATTATATAAAAAAACATCAGATGCAGATTGTCGGATTTTCCCGTGAAATTACGCTGATTGATTATGGCATCACAAATGATCCGGAAAAATTTGTGACGGAGATCTGTATTCCTGTAAAATAGGTATCAACAAAATATGACAAGTGCATTGTCATAAATGAATGCCATTATTTATCAGGGACATCCCTATTAGGAAAAGGATATGCTGAGTATCCAGGATCTTCAGGACCGGCAGCTGATTTCCATGAACCATTGTTCTTTGCACAATGGAAAATCCATTAATCTACCGTTTTTGTCAAGAAAAGATTGGAATTGGCATTGACGCAGATATTCATTAAGAAAAAGAACTGCCGGCAGGTCTTCGCAAGATTCCAGACTTCAGAAAATCTGCTGCAATCTGGATTAATTTTCAGCAATCAAAAAATTTCCCTTGGGTAATTCGAGTATTCGGAGAAACAACAAAGAATTGCTCATCCCATTTTCCAGATACCAGCTTTTCAAGAAGAATATTACTTCCGGGTACAAAATCCAGTTCAGCATGAATCCTGTCGGCATCTGCCTGTGCACGTTCCACATAATCCAGGTCATAGCAGTCGTACAGACCATTGTCGATAATATCCAGATGGTGATAATGCTCAAAATACATGTTGAATACAATATCTGCCATTTCTTTATCATATTCTTTCAGAAGACTTTCATAAATAGCATGAACAGAAAATCCATTTTCTCCATTTCCGAACAGGTACATATGTCCCTGTTCTTTCAAATCTGGGGCATATTGTTCCGTTGTGGTTAATGTAAGCGCAACACAGTCAGCAACTCTGGGAATTACCAGGGTTTTAGAGCAGGACACATCCTGCCATGATCCGCCACAGAAACCCATAGCCACAAGAACAGTATCAACATCTGACGACAAGCTGGAGAGTGTCTGAAGAATGTGGTTTTTCATTTTTGATGGCTCTATATGGTATTGCCGATTTAATTCAATGATGGGAAAGTCCGTATTGCAGGTCTTCTGAGCCTGCTGCACATATTCCAGAAGTGCGGTGCAGGAAAGAATTACAGTACTCATATAAATTCCTTTCAGATTCCATGAAATGCCCGGTACTCCCGGTACGTATCAATCATATTTTTTCGTGCATTTTTCAAATAAGAAGTATCGTCGCTGATTCGTCCAAGAAGAAAATATCCCTGATAGATAGAAAGCATGCGCTGAGAAAGAATCTTTGCATGATCTGGAGACAATCCGGAGTATAACAATACTTCCTGAAAAATCTGCTCGAATTTTTTTAGTCCTTCCATAAATACAAATCCTGAGGTAGAAGTATCAGTATCTTCTCCTGAATACGCATGGATTCGCCTTCATGGTAAAGCAGTATTTGAGGACAACATGAGCGTAAAGGAAAGATTTATCAAGAATTGCAGGTAGTATCGTTCATAGAGCAGTATCTGAAAAAGAAAGAAGTCACTGATGAACTGGTCCATTTAGATACCAACATGGAGTGTCACCAGGGACAGTAAAAAAGCCATAAACACCGTCCCCATCATCCCAAAAAAGCCATAAACACCGTCCCCATCATCCCACAGGAATATGTACCTTTGGCGAAATTCGTGGATGTTCTGGCTTTGGACCGTATTTTTCACGGATCACTTCAACAAAAGATCTGGCAGCAGGAGTCAGTATCCGGTTTTTGTGATAAACCAGATAGATGGAACGCTTCAGCAGTTCAGAGTCCAGATCAAAACTCAAAAGGTATCCGAATTTTTCATAATCTTTTGCAGCAATTTTACTGATAATCGATACGCCCAGACCGTGACAGACAGCCTGTTTGATGCTTTCGGTAGAAGGCAGTTCTGTCAGAATATGAAGCTTCTGATCGTCGAGGCCGATGCTTTGAAAATAAGCGTCGGCTTCTTTGCGTGTTCCGCTTCCCTTTTCACGGAAAATAAATGGAAGATAGCGAAGCTGGCTGGCAGGAAGCTTTCCTTTATAGATCTGATAAGCAGGGGTGTTGGGGGTGATCAGAACCAGTTGATCATCCAGCAAAGGTTCAAAAATACACTTGGAATCAGGATTTTGCATACCGGTAAAGCCTAATTCTGCATCATAGTTTTCAATTTGATTTATTACTGCGGAGCTGTCTGCCTGGCGGACCGATATTTTCAGATCCGGATAACGCACATACATTTCAGTCAGAAGCTGTGGCAGCAGATATTGAGACGGAACTGTGGAGGCAGCTACCGGAAGTTCTCCCTTAATTTCGGTGGCATAAGACTGCATCATCAAGGCAGCCACATCCCTGGTATGAAGAAGTTCTTTGGCATAATCATAGAAAATCTGCCCGGCCTCAGAAAGCAGAACTTCTTTCGTGGTACGTGAAATAAGTGGGACACCAAGTTCCGATTCCAGACTTTTGATATGTGCACTGACCGTAGGCTGAGACAGATACATGGCTTTGGCAGCTTTAGAAAAACTCTTATTCTCTGCTACCTGGACAAAAGCTTCCAGTTGATGAAAATACATAGAACACCTCTTTTTCGTGCAGGTAGAACAGAAAAAATAACCTGCCACTGTTTTAAATTGTATATATCGTATCATAATTCATAGAAAAAAGCGAGAGTATTTATAGATATGATCTATAAATACAAAGAAATTATCAGGCATTTGAATTAGACAAAAATACGGTAGATGTTATACTTTTCTTAGAGAAATGACAATAATGAGGTGAAAAGATGGTGACATTAGGATTGGATTCCGGTTCTGCAACGACGAAAGCAGCAGTATTTGACGGAGAGAAGATCCAGAAAATTTATTTAGAAAAAACATCTGATCGTCCTGGTAACGTGATCCGTGACATGTACAGCCAGTTATATTCTCCGGAGATTGCGATGACGGTAACGACCGGGTATGGCAGAGGGCTTCTGAAACAGGCAGACAGGAAGATTACAGAGATTACCTGTCATGGTGCAGGAGCAGCATACCTGATGCCACAGTGCAGTGCAGTGATCGACATCGGAGGACAGGATTGCAAGGTAATGCTTCTTGATGCGCATGGAAAAGTGACAGATTTTCTGATGAACGATAAATGTGCCGCAGGAACAGGAAGATTCATTGAGATGACACTGGGGCGGGTTGGAGCTAAGGTGGAAGAACTGGATGAATTTGTTCAAGATGCTGTACCAGAGAAGATTAACAGTATGTGTGCAGTGTTTGCGGAGAGTGAAATAGTTGGTCTGTTGGCACAGGAGAAAAAGGCAGGAGATATTTTACTTGGGTGTCTTCATTCAATTTGTAAGAGAACTGCCATTTTTGCGCAGAAGCTGATTCGGGAAGAGGAGCAAGTCTTCTTTTCCGGGGGCCTGGCACAGTCTAAAGTAATCAGAGAAATACTGGAATTCTATATGAAACCGGCGCATATTGTGACACATGAACTGGCTCAGTATACAGGAGCCATTGGTGCAGCAGTATTAGCTTATGAAAACGCAGGGGGAAAGAAAACATGGAATTAAGAAAAGAATTACCAGAAGTATTTGAAGAATTTGCAGATGCAAGAAAAAATTCATTTTTGGCAATTAAGAAAATTAAGGATGCAGGAACACCGGTGGTAGGCGTGTTCTGTACCTATTTGCCAAGAGAGATTGCCAATGCCATGGGAGCAGTGGTAGTCGGATTGTGTTCTGTATCAGATGAGACCATTCCGGATGCGGAAAAAGATCTTCCGAGAAATTTATGTCCGTTGATCAAATCCAGTTATGGGTTTGCAAAGACAGATAAATGTCCGTTCTTTTATTTTTCAGATTTAGTTGTAGGTGAGACAACCTGTGATGGAAAAAAGAAAATGTATGAGATGCTGGCAGAGTTTAAGCCGGTGCATGTGTACAACTTCCAAACAGCCAGACAGAGGATGGGTATGAATTATATCGTAAAGAATTGATTCGTTTCAAAGAATTACTGGAAGAAAAATTCGAAGTAAAGATCACAGAAGAAGCCATTGCAAAAGAAATCAAAAAGAGAAACGGTATCAACCGTGCACTGAACAGACTGCAGTATACGATGGCACAGGATCCGGCACCGGTCATGGGACTGGATATTATAAATACTGTGTATGGATCAGGATTCCAGATGAATACGGATACATTGGAAGAGACCATTGATGCCGTGACAGATAAGATTGAGAAAGAATATCAGGAAGGAAAAAACATAGGAAAGAAGCCGAGAATTCTGGTGACCGGTTCTCCATCTGGCGGGGCAGCATTAAAAGTAATCCGCGCCATTGAAGAAAATGGTGGTGTGGTAGTTTGTTTTGAAAACTGTACCGGTATGAAGCCGCTGGCAGAAGTGGATGAGGAAAACCCAGATGTATACGATGCACTTTCAAGAAAATATTTAAGTATCGGATGTTCCTGTATGTCTCCGAATAAAGCAAGAATGGAACTTCTGGAGAAACTAATCAAAGACTTTAAGGTAGATGCAGTGGTTGATCTGGTACTTCAGGCCTGTCATACCTACAATGTAGAGACTGCCATGGTGAAGAAGCTGGTAAAAGATAAGATGGGAATTCCATATACCGTTGTTGAGACAGATTATTCCCAGGCAGATGTGGGACAGATTCAGACAAGAATGGCAGCATTTATTGAAATGTTGTAAATAAATAATAGCTAGATTGTTGAAACAAAAGGAGATGCAAATATTATGGTAACAATTAACGCAATGGGTGATACCTGTCCGATCCCGGTCATCAAGACACAGAATGCGATCAAGGCATTGACAAAAGCAGATGAAGTGGAAGTACTGGTGGATAATGAAGTGGCTGTACAGAACCTGACCAGGCTGGCAGGAAGCCTTGGATGTGGAGTAAAATCTGAGAAAAAAGCAGAAAAAGAATATCGTGTCGTGATTACAGTATCAGAAAATAATTTACAGGGACAGGCAGATGAGAAGAAAGAAACAGTAGCAGAAGCAGTCTGTATTCCAGATGCCAGAGATAACACAGTGGTTGTGATTTCATCTGACAGGATGGGTGAGGGAGAAGAAGAACTGGGCAAAGTTCTGATAAAAGGTTATATCTATGCACTGACTCAACTGGAAACTTTGCCAAAGACTATTTTATTCTATAACAAAGGTGCTTATCTGACCTGTGAAGAATCTGCTTCACTGGAAGATCTGAAGTCACTGGAAGCGCAGGGCGTGGAGATCTTTACCTGTGGAACCTGCCTGAATTACTACGGACTGTCTGAGAAGCTTCAGGTAGGAAGTGTTACGAACATGTATGTAATCGCAGATACTATGGCCAAAGCAGGTAAGGTAGTGAAACCATGATTTATCTGGATAATGCGGCCACTACACTGCATAAGCCGGAAGGAGTGGCAGAGGCCATGACTATAGCGTTGACTTCCATGGGCAACTCTGGAAGGGGCGCCCATGAAGCCACGCTGATGCATCCAGAATGATCTACGGTACCAGAGAAAAGCTGGCAGAGATGTTTCACATTTCAGATCCTATGCGGATAGCTTTTACCTGCAATGCAACAGAAAGCCTGAATATTGCCATACAGGGCATCTTACAGCCAGGAGATCATGTGATCACCAGCGTCTGTGAACACAATTCCGTACTGCGGCCGGTGTATCGGATGGCGAAGCGGGGAGTTACTTACAATATGCTTCCTGCAGATAAAAAAGGGGTCATACAGTACGATCAGCTGACCAGTCTCCTGAAAAAAGAGACGAAAGCGATTGTCATCACCCATGCGTCTAACCTGACAGGCAATGTGACCGATCTGAAGAAGGTATCAGATTTTGCAAAGAAAAATGAACTGCTGCTGATTGTGGATGCGTCCCAGACGGCCGGATGTATTCCGATTGATGTACAGGAACTGGGGATCGATGTCCTTTGCTTTACCGGACACAAAGGTCTGATGGGACCACAGGGAACCGGCGGCATCTATGTGCGGGAAGGTATAAAGATTGCGCCTCTGAAGGTCGGGGGAAGCGGTGTGAAGAGCTTCGATAAGGAACATCCGGATACCATGCCGACCGCATTGGAAGCCGGGACTCTAAATGGACCGGGGATTGCAGGCCTTGGGGCTTCCGTATCCTGGCTGCTGAAGCAGGGAGTGGAGCAGATCCATGAAAAGGAATTATCACTGGCCAGGCGCTTCTTAAAAGGCATCGCAGAGATCCCTGGTATTACCGTATATGGAGATACGGATGCACAGATGCGAACAGCCATTGTATCCTTGAATCTGGGGGATGTGGATTCTGCAGAAATGAGTGACTGGCTCTGGGAAGATTATGGAATTGCAGTACGTGCAGGTGCACATTGTGCGCCTCTGATGCACAAGGCTCTGGGAACGGAGCAGCAGGGAGCAGTACGGTTCAGCTTTTCCTGTTTTAATACAGAAGAAGAAGTGGATGCAGCAATTCAGGCATTAAAGGAATTACAGGAATAAATTTATGAGAACAAAGAAACCGCAACTGGTGATTACATTTTCCAATACACCAGAAGCAATTAAAATGGAAAAATATTGTCAGGAGCATCAGCTTCCGGGAAGGTTAATTCCGATTCCATCTCAGATTACCGCAGGATGCGGGCTGGCCTGGAAGACAGAGCCAGATGTGAAGGAGCAGTTTATAGAACAGCTAAAGCAGGGAGGAATTTCCTGGGAACAGATGCAGATAGTTGAGTTGTAACTGCCAGTCATTCAGAAAATGACAGCAGTAATTGGAGAGTGAACTTTCCAGGATATAAAATAAGAAAATGAAGTGAAGTTTGGAAGGAGGATATTATGGTTCATGTAATGATTGACGGTATTCCGGTGGAAGTGGAGAAGGGGACGACCGTTCTTCATGCGGCAAAAAAAGCAGGGATTGAGATCCCTACGCTGTGTTATATCGAGGATCTGATCCCGGATGGTTCCTGCCGTCTGTGTGTGGTAGAAGTAAAAAATAACGGCAGAACCAAGATCGACACATCCTGTACCCTGCAGGTGTCAGAAGGGGATGAGATCTTTACCAGATCAGAAAAGGTAAGACAGTCCAGAAAGCAGACACTGGATCTGTTGTTATCTGATCATAACGTACACTGCTTCTCCTGCGAAGCAAACGGAGACTGCAAGCTGCAGGAATATGCATTTGAGTACGGACTGGAGACCACCAGCTATGAAGGTCAGAAGAGCGGTGGCGAGGTAGATGATACGAATAAATTCTTTACCTATGACCCAAGTCTTTGTATTCTGTGCCACAGATGCGTGAATACCTGTAATTATATTGTAGGACGCGGTGCCATTGAGACAATGGAACGTGGATTCCAGTCAGTAATCGGCAATGGAGAAGGTCAGTGGAAAGATGGTATCTGTGAATCCTGTGGTAACTGTGTACAGGCCTGTCCAACCGGTGCTCTGTCTATGAAGCGCAGAAAGAAATACCGTACATATCAGGTGGAAAAAAAGGTACTGACCACCTGTCCGCACTGTGCAACCGGATGTCAGTACTACCTTCTGGTAAAAGATGGAAAGATTGTGGATACAGAAGCCTATAACGGACCATCTAACAAAGGTCTGCTTTGTGTAAAAGGACGAAGCGGAAGTTTTGATTTTGTACATCATCCATCCAGAATTACCGATCCATTGATTAAGAATAAAGAAACCGGTGAATTTGAGAAAGCTACCTGGGATGAAGCACTGGATCTGGTTGCATCTAAATTCATGGAGATTAAGAAAAAATACGGCAGTGAATCACTGGCAGGTTTTGCATGTTCCAGATCACCAAACGAAGACATCTACATGGTACAGAAGATGGTTCGTACCTGCTTTGGTACCAACAATACTGATAACTGTGCCCGTGTATGTCACTCTGCATCCGTAGCAGGTCTGGCTATGACCCTTGGATCCGGTGCTATGACCAACCCGATTGAAGATATCACAAAGAAACCAGATGTAATCATGCTGGTAGGTTCCAACCCGGAAGAAGCACATCCGGTAGTGGGCATGCAGATCCGTCAGGCAGTACAGCGTGGCTGTAAGCTGATCGTAGTAGATCCGCGTGATATCGGTCTTGCAAAACATGCAGATATCCATCTGAAGCTCAGACCAGGAACCAACGTTGCATTTGCAAATGGTATCATGAACGTCATCATTTCCGAAGGCCTGCAGGATGATAAGTTTATTGCAGAGAGAACCGAAGGATATGAAAAGATCAAAGAAATCGTAAAAGATTATACACCGGAAAAGGTAGCGGAGATCTGTCATATTGATGCAGAAGATCTGAAGAAAGCTGCTATCATGTATGCAAAAGCAAAGATGGCTCCAATTATCTATTGTCTGGGTGTTACGGAGCATTCTACCGGTACGGAAGGTGTGATGTCCATGTCTAATATGGCCCTTCTGGTTGGTAAGCTGGGAAGAGAAGGATGTGGTGTAAATCCACTTCGTGGACAGAACAACGTACAGGGTGCCTGTGATATGGGTGCATCACCGACAGATTTCCCTGGATATCAGAAAGTAGCCAATCCAGAAGTGGTTGCCAAGTTTGAAAAGGCATGGAATACGAAGCTGAATCCAAATCCTGGACTTCACGCAACCGATGTATTCCCGGCAGCGATCAAGGGAGACATCAAGGGTCTGTATATTTATGGTGAAGATCCGGTGGTTACCGATCCGGATACCACACATATTATCAAAGCGCTGGAAAGCCTGGACTTCTTTGTTATTCAGGAACTGTTTATGACAGAGACTGCTCAGTATGCGGATGTCATCCTTCCGGGTGTCAGCTATGCTGAAAAAGAAGGTACCTTTACCAATACCGAACGTCGTGTACAGCGTGTGCGTAAGGCTGTAACCATTCCTGGCAACGCCAGACTGGATACGGATATTATCATCGATCTGATGAACCGAATGGGATATCCACAGCCACACCTGACTGCAGCAGAGATCATGGATGAGATCGCATCCGTTACACCGTCCTTTGGCGGTATCAGCCATGCACGTCTTGACAGCGAAGAAGTAGGAGGAAAAGGTCTTCAGTGGCCATGTCCGACCAGGGATCATCCTGGAACACCAATCATGCACGTAGGCAAGTTCGCAAGAGGTCTGGGATGGTTCTATCCGGCAGAATATGTTCCGTCTGCAGAACTTCCAGATGAAGAATATCCAATCATTCTGATGACCGGACGTATCCTGTATCATTACACCACCCGTGCCATGACAGGAAAAACCGAAGAACTGATGGAGATCGAAGGACATTCCTTTATCGAGATCAATGAGGAGGATGCAGCAGAGCTTGGTATCCAGAATGGCGATAAAGTACGTCTGACATCCAGAAGAGGACAGATCGAATCCACCGCCCGCGTGGGAACTAAGGTATCCAAAGGCGAATCCTGGATGCCGTTCCACTTCCCGGATGGCAATGCCAACTGGCTGACCAATGCAGCACTGGATAAATATGCAAGAATACCAGAGTACAAAGTATGTGCGATCAGGATTGAGAAAGCATAAAACAAGTTCTGGCGAAATTAATACTTAGTTATCAAAGAGATAGCCGTTCTGGGCTTTTATGAAGTACAGGACGGCTATTTGTTTTGCTCCCGGTTGTGTTTTTTTTGTCAATATGTTACAATGAACGCATGCAAATTATGCGGAAACTTGGATAACTGTTCAAAAAGGCTGTGGAAGTGGTGAAAGATTTGCTTTTTGCAGCGGAACGGTAGAAGGAGATCGAAAATGAAATGTATTAAGACAACGGATGCAGCAGGTCATGTTCTTTGCCATGATATTACCAGGATCGTAAAGGATGTGGTGAAGGATACTGCATTCCGAAAAGGACATATTGTGCAGGAAGAAGATATTCCTGTGCTGTTATCTCTGGGAAAGGATCATCTATATGTATGGGAGAAGGATGAGAATACCCTGCATGAGAATGAAGCGGCGCAGATTCTCTGTGATGTCTGTATGAATGAGAATATGCATCCGACAGCAGTAAAAGAGGGGAAGATCGAACTGATCGCGGATTGTGACGGAGTGTTTCGGGTGGATGTGCCAAGGCTGGATGCGATTAATGAGATTGATGAGATCATGATTGCCACCAGACATACGAATTTCCCGGTGAAAAAAGGTGACCGTCTTTTAGGAACCCGTGTAATTCCGCTGGTGATTGCCAAAGAGAAAATGGAGCTGGTGAAAAAGACAGCGGGAGATACACCACTGGTTTCCCTGACTCCTTATAAGAAACGGAAAGTTGGTATTGTAACCACTGGAAATGAAGTATTTTACGGAAGAATCAAAGATACTTTCACACCGGTTGTCATTGAAAAACTGGAATCTTACGGTGCAGAGATTCAAGGACACATTCTTTGCGATGATGACATGGAAAAGATCACAAAAGCGATCCTCAAGTTAAAAGAAGAAGGGGCTGACATGATCGTCTGCACCGGTGGGATGAGTGTAGATCCAGATGATAAGACTCCGGGAGCTATTAAGAATACCGGGGCAAGAATTGTATCTTATGGAGCTCCGGTACTTCCGGGAGCCATGTTCCTGTTGTCTTATCTGGAAGATGGTACACCGGTCATGGGACTGCCGGGATGTGTTATGTATGCAAAGGCTACTGTTTTTGATCTGGTACTGCCACGAATTATCGCAGGCATTGAAGTGACAAAAAAAGATCTGGCCCATATGGGAAATGGAGGATTTTGTCTGGGATGTAAGGAATGTCATTATCCGAATTGCAGTTTCGGAAAAGGGGTATAGTATGCAGTCGGAAAGTTTACGATAAGGACAAGGGAGAAAATGACATGGATAATCTTACGGTAGAGCAGGCATTAGAAGCTTTGCTCACTCATTCAAAAATCATAGAAGAAACAGAAGTGGTGTCGATTCTTCAGGCAAAAGGAAAAGTGCTGGCAGAGGACATGACGGCCGAACTGGATAACCCGCCATTTGATAAGTCTCCGATTGATGGCTATGCCTGTAAGGCAGAGGATCTTATGGGGGCCACACAGGAGCATCCGGTCGAACTGAAAGTTCTGGAAGAGATTGATGCGGGGCAGTATTCAGATATTACAGTGGAAAAAGGACATGCTGTGCGGATTATGACCGGAGCAGCTATTCCGAAAGGCTGTGACTGCTGTGTCCGCCAGGAAGATACGGACTATGGAGAAGATGTCGTGAAAATCTATTATCCGGCAAAACAGTGGAAAAACTACTGTTTTCAGGGTGAAGATTTTAAAAGAGGCACTGTGCTCTTAAAAAAGGGAACCAGGATCGGTTTTGTAGAGGCTGGTATTCTGGCCAGCATGGGAAAGACAGAGGTGAAAGTCTACCGTAGAGCGAAAGTGGCCATTCTCACTACCGGAGATGAAGTGATGGCACCGGGACAGCCATTATTGCCGGGCAAGATTTATGATTGTAATCAAAGTCTTCTGGCAGCCCGCATGGAAGACTTTGGAGTGGAACTGGTGAAAGTAGCTTCCATCAAAGACCGGCCGCAGGCGATGACAGAGGCTATTCAAATGATTGCTCCATCGGTGGATCTGATCATTACGACGGGAGCGGTATCGGTTGGAAAGAAAGATATCATGCATGAAGCCCTGGAACTGGCAGGTGCAAAGCGGATCTTCTGGCATATTCAGATGAAGCCTGGAATGCCAACCCTGTTCTCAATGTACCAGGATACGCCGGTGCTCAGCCTGTCTGGCAATCCATTTGGCGTAGCAGTATCAGTAGATTTGCTGATTCGGCCGATGCTTCAGAAGATGATGCAGGATGAAGCTTTAAAAACCAGAAGAAAGAAATGCGTCCTGAAGAATGAATTTATAAAAGAAGTACGGGGACGCAGATATATTCGTGCGATCACAGATGGAGAGACAGTAACCATACCATCTGGATTACATTCTAATGGAGTGCTGGCCACTATGGCGGGCTGCAACTGTCTGATTGAGATGCAGGGAGGAAAGCCAGGAACGAAAGTGGGAGAGCTGACAGAGGTGATTCTGCTGTGAAACAATATGTTCTTGCAATCAGTGGCGTCAAAAATTCCGGAAAGACGACATTGATTACAAAGCTTCTTCCGGAACTCAAGAAACGAGGACTTCGGGTGGCGGTGATCAAGCATGACGGGCATGACTTTGAACCAGATGTGCCCGGCACAGACAGCTGGAAGTATGCACAGGCCGGAGTAGATGGAACCTGTGTATTTTCTGCCGGAAAGTATATGGTGATCAAATACGCACCGACACCGTCTGTGGAAGAACTGATCAAGACGTTTCCAGAAGCAGAACTGATTCTGCTGGAAGGCTTTAAATATTCAGAATATCCCAAGATCGAGGTGATTCGAAAAGGCAATTCCGCAAGACTGGTATGTGATCCAAAGAATCTGCTGGGGATTGTGACTGACTATACGTCAGAGGAGCTGGAGTGGAAAAACACCTGTGGAATTCCCTTTTTCGGACTGGAAGAAACAGAACAACTGGCGGACTATATCATGGGTCAATACATCAGTTTGCAGAGAGGATGACAGGAAGAGCACAAATGAAAGAGTGGTGTAACAGGAATGACGAAAATATGCACGCAAAGAAGGGGGCAGCAGAGATCATGAATGTGGGGGCAGTGATTGTGGCAGCTCAGGATCTGGCGCAGGACAAAACCGGAAATGAAGAACTGGAAACCTTTCTTCCTATGTTTCCGATAGAAGGAACTACAGTGATCAAGAGAGAGATTAATACCTTACGAAAAGCCGGAATATCACCGATCATTGTGGTAGGTGGTTATCAGGCTGCGGTATTGAAAAATCATATCAGTCACAATGGAGTGGTATTTCTGGAAGATCCGGAGTATGCCTGTCATGACTGGCTCGCATCAGCTGAAATCGGCATAGAAGCTGCTGAACTTTGTGACAAAGTAATATTGATTGCTGTAGAATTTCCGGCTTTCAAGGTAGAGACGTTGGAGCGATTGAAGGAATGCGATCAGGACACCTGTCTGTATTATGATGGACAGCCGGGCAGGCTGCAGGTGAGAATCGGCAGTCATTTAACAGATGATACGGATGTGACGCATGGCAAACAGAATCTGGCAAGACTGGATACGGATGACTACGGCATTCTGTATGACATTATCCATCCAGATCAGATCGAAAAGGTGCGGGACTATATTCGTCAGCTCCGGGACGCCAGATCCCTAAGCCTGAAAACAAAAATTGTGTTATCCAAAACGGAAGATTTTTTTGGACCGGGACTGTTTCATCTTCTTCAATATATTGATGAGACAGGCTCTATACAGGCGGCAGCCAAAAAGATGGGGATGTCCTACTCCAAGTGCTGGAAGCTGCTGAACCGGGCAGAAGAGCAGATGGGTTTCCCTTTTTTGAACCGCTATAATGGAGGAAGACATGGCGGGAATTCCACAATTACAGAAGAAGGCCGGGAATTCATGAACCGATATCATGCCATGCTGGAAGATATGAAACGGATCAGTCAGAACTTCTTTGATATTTATTTTCAGGATTATCAGTAATTATCTGATATAAAAACAGATCCCTGTTTGGCAGAATGTTGACAAAACTAACCAACAGGGATATACTTTTGCCAACGAGTGTTTTTTGAAAAAATAACGCGAAGGAGGAATTTAATATGAATACTTGGAAAAAAGCCGGAGCATTACTTTTAACTGGAGTAATGGCTTCTGGAATGTGTATGGGAGTTTCCGCTGAAGATCAGACAGACGTTGTTGTATTCGCAGCAGCATCTATGACAGAGACTCTGACAGAGATTCAGGAAATGTATAAAGAGGTGGAACCAAATGTCAATCTGGTATTTACTTTTGATTCTTCAGGAACATTAAAGACACAGATCGAAGAAGGCGCAGACTGTGACCTGTTCATCTCAGCAGCACAGAAACAGATGAATCAGCTGGATATCACAGCAGATCCGTCTGTTAATGAAGATGGGCTTGATTTCATCGATGACACAACCAGAAGGGATCTTCTGGAAAATAAAGTAGTTCTAGCTGTACCAGAGGACAATCAGGCAGATATCCAGTCTTTCGAAGACCTGGGAACAGACAAGCTGAACCTGCTTTGCCTTGGTAACGAAGACGTACCGGTAGGTGCTTATTCAGAAGAAATTCTGACCAACCTGGGTATCCTGGATCAGCTGGAAGCAGACAAGAAGATTACCTATGGATCGAACGTAAAGGAAGTTACCACACAGGTCAGCGAAGGCAGCGTTGACGCAGGTATCATCTACGCTACAGATGCTTACTCGGCAGGACTGACAGTCGTAGATCAGGCAGACAGCACACTTTGCAAACAGGTTATCTACCCTGCAGCAGTATTAAAAAATGCAGCACATGCTGATGAAGCGAAGGCGTTCCTGGATTATCTGACTACAGAGACCAGCGCTGAAGTATTCGAATCAGTGGATTTACCATGGTAAAGGCTGATGACGAAGAAGAGACAGAAGCTGTATCTGAAGCAGAATCTGAGACAGAGTCCGAAACAGAAGCTTAAGAAAAAGTATGGAGGGAAGAATAGATGGATTGGTTTCCACTGTATAATTCACTTCGTATTGCGGTGATTTCCAGTGTACTGGTATTTTTCTCCGGAATCTTTGCAGCTTACTATATCGCAAAGCTCCATCCGGTAGTGAAAGGTGTGCTGGATGTGATTCTCACCCTTCCAATGGTATTACCACCCACAGTAGTAGGATATTTTATCCTGCTGCTGCTGGGTTCGAAAAGACCATTTGGAATCTGGTTCTATAACACTTTTGGGACCAAACTGGTCATGAACTGGTATTCAGGCATTTTTGCTGCCACCATCGTGGCATTTCCACTGATGTATCGTACCGCACGTGGTGCTTTTGAAAGTTTTGACGAGACGCTTGCCTGGTCAGGACAGACACTGGGACTTTCCAATAGTTATATTTTCTGGAAAGTACGCATGCCGCATGCCGTCAGGGAATTATGGCAGGAACCGTTCTTGCCTTTGCAAGGGCACTGGGAGAGTATGGCGCAACCAGTATGGTAGCTGGATATACACCGGGAAAGACGGCAACCATTTCTACTACGGTATATCAGTTGTGGCGAACCAATGACGATTTGCTGGCATTTAAATGGGTTATGGTAAATATAGCTATCTCAGCAGTCGTGCTTCTGGCGGTAAATATGCTGGAAAAGAAAAATACTGCCGGGAAAAGATCGGCGGGATAGGAGCGGACGAAATGGGACTTTATGTAAAGATCAAAAAAGATTTCGGAAGCTTTATTCTGGATACGGAATTTGAAGCAGATAAGGAAGTGCTGGGAATCCTGGGAGAATCCGGCTGCGGAAAAAGTATGACCCTTCGTTGTATTGCCGGTGTGGTGACACCGGATGAAGGACACATTGAACTGGATGGAATCGTCTTTTTTGACAGTGAGAAAAAGATCAATCTGAAGCCTCAGGAGCGTCATGTGGGGCTGCTGTTTCAGAATTACGCCTTATTTCCGAATATGAATGTAGTACAGAATCTTCAGGCAGGACTTCGGGGACAGAAGCTGGGAAAGGAAGAACAGCAGAAGCGCATTGCAGAGATGATCGATAAGTTTTATCTTCAGGGACTGGAACGTCACAAGCCGTCACAGTTGTCAGGCGGACAGCAGCAGAGAGCAGCACTTGCCAGAATCCTTCTGACCAGACCGAAGCTGCTCATGCTGGATGAACCTTTTGCAGCATTGGATGAGTTCCTGAGATGGAAACTGGAACTAGAATTGGAAGATGTACTGAAAGAATTCGGTTCTACCACACTTTTTGTATCGCACAATCGGGATGAGATCTATCGGATCTGCGACCGGGTATGTGTAATGAATCAGGGAAAATCCAGTGAACCGGTACCGGTAAAAGAATTGTTTGCGACACCGATATCAAGAGAAGCAGCGTATCTCTCAGGATGTAAGAACTTTTCAGATGCAGCCGTAGCAGAAAAAGGAGAAGTTATGGCGCTGGACTGGGGGATTACACTGAAGTGTGATACGACAGGAAAAGAAGATTCCACCAGCGTTGGCGTGCGCAGTCATTTTATACATCCTGTGAGTGCTGATAAAAAGGATAGTATGTCAAATGTATTTTCCTGCAAAATAAAACGAATCATAGAAGATGTATTTTCTTATATTTTAATTGTGTCACCCAAAGAAGGTGCACAGATTCGTGTGGATGTATCCAAGGAAGAATGGCTGGATTATCGGAAACGGATGGACGGAGACGAGATATTCATCGGAATCGAAGAGAAAGATATTATGTTGTTAAAATAAGCAAAAGACTAAATCATAACAGATGGTTTAGTCTTTTTTGCCTATTATTTGATATCCAGTTCCGGTGGTTCATCCAGATGTTCAGATACATATTTCCCATTTTTCTTCCGCTGTCGGACACATTCGGTCAGCAAGTACTCGATCTGTCCGTTGACGGAGCGGAAGTCATCTTCTGCCCAGGCAGCGATAGCATCATATAACTTGGCAGAGAGACGTAAGGGAACCTGTTTTTTCTTATTGTCTTTTTCAGCCATTAATACAGACTTCCTGAATTGACTACCGGCTGGGCGTCATGATTTCCGCAGAGAACGACCAGAAGATTCGATACCATGGCTGCCTTACGTTCTTCGTCCAGTTCTACCACGTCTTTTTCGCTTAACTGTTCCAGTGCCATTTCAACCATGCCCACGGCACCGTCTACGATCATTTTTCTGGCATCGATAATAGCAGAAGCCTGCTGTCTCTGAAGCATCACGGCTGCGATCTCAGGCGCATAAGCCAGATAAGTAATACGGGCTTCGATGATCTCCAGACCTGCATCGGCGACCTTTTCCTGAATTTCATTACGGATTCGCTCTGCCACAATCTCGCTGGAGCCTCTCAGGCTTCCTTCGTCTGCAATGCCGTCACCGGTGGTGTCTACATCCGGTGCAGTGTCATATGGATAGAGACGGACAATATTACGCAGAGCGCTGTCACATTGAAGCGACAGATATTCCTTGTAGTTATCTACATGGAAAACGGCCTTTGCAGTATCTACCACCCGCCAAGTAACAGCAATGCCGATTTCCACCGGATTTCCCAGACAGTCATTGATCTTCTGACGGGAATTGTTCAGAGTCATAACCTTCAGAGAAATTTTCTTATTACTCAGTGAGGCGTCAGAAGAACTGCTTCCACTTAGAAGTAATGTGGAAAGAGAAAGATTTTTCTGTGCACTGGTATCTACATCCCCACTCTGACTGAGCTTTGTCTTAGAAGCTGGGTTCACACTGACACAGAAGGGATTCACAAAGTAGAATCCAGGCTCTTTCAGGGTGCCAATATACTTTCCGAATAAAGTCAGTACCAGTGCTTCCTGCGGTTTTAAGATACGAAGACCTAAAAACAGGATCCATCCCAGTGCCATCCAAGCACAACAGATTACCAGACCCACAACTGGAAAGACCGGAACGGCACCTTTTGCCAGTGCGATGCCACATCCGATACAGCCACCGATAGCAAGAGCATAGAGAAAGATGGTAAGAATCATTACCAACATGCCATTCTTTTTGGTTGATAAAATTTTTTCTGTCATTGTACGTTCCTCCTTTGGAATCACAAAACTATTTGATATCAGAATGATATCACTATAATATTTACCAGTCAAGGAAAAGTTTGACAGTAAAAAAAGATATCTATATAATAAATCCCTGTGAATAACTACACGACAACAAAAGGAAGTGACTACATGGAAATTGTTAAGACTTATGGACAGACAATTGAGAAATTAAGTGAAAAAAATCCAGATCGTGCACAGAAGCTTTTGAAGCTGGGGTGGCAGGCGCAGAACCTGAAGTTCCGTTTTTTCCCCAATAAGCATCTCCTGCCAGCAGACCGATATCTGGCAGAACTGATGATGGATACCATGATTGCCCCGTTAAAGGATCCGGAGCATTCAGCTATTGTCAGTATTTTTACGCCCTGTGAACTGCTACAGGAAGTGGGATTGCATCCTTACAATGTGGAAGGATTTTCCTGTTATCTGACAGCCTCAGCGGCGGAACGTGCCTGTCTGCAGCAGGCAGAGAATCAGGGCATTTCTGAGACACTTTGCAGCTATCACAAGGCTTTCCTGGGAGCGGCGCAGAAAGGAATCCTGCCAAAGCCAAAGTGCATTGTATACACGAATCTGACTTGTGATGCTAATCAGCTGACCTTCCGGACACTGGCAGATCTTTATCAGGTTCCGGCATTTGCCATTGATGTACCGATGGAACCAACAGAAGAGAATATAAAATATGTGGCTGATCAGCTGCGGGAATTATGTGTTTTTCTGGAACAACATACAGGAAAACGAATCGAGGAAGCGGCGCTGAGAAAACGGACGGAGCGAAGCAAAGAGACTTTGGAAAAATATCGAAAGTTTCAGGAGGAGCGGGCCGGGAAGTATGTGCCGGCTGATCTGGTGACACCGCTGTATGCCGGAATGACCAATAACCTTCTGCTTGGAACTCCAGAAGAAGCAAGATACGTAGATCGGCTCTTAAAAGACATCAAACAGGCAAAGCCGAAAAAGGGAACACGTATTTATTGGATGCATACGATACCGTTCTGGTCAGAATCAGTAAAAAATGCTTTATTGTTAAAAGAGGAAGCTCAGATTGTAGGATGCGAGCTGGCGGAAGTCTGCGAACCGGATTTTGACCCGTCTTATCCATATGAAGCCATGGCAAGACGAATGGTTTTTCACAGTTTAAATGGCAGCGCTTTTCGAAGAATCGAAAATGGCATCCGCAATGCCAGAAGAGCAGGAGCCGATGGTGTGGTCTGGTTCGGACACTGGGGGTGCAAGCATACTCTGGGAGCGGCTCAGCTGGCAAAGAAGAAGTTTGAAGAAGCAGGCATCCCACTGTTGATCTTAGATGGGGACGGATGTGACCGCAGCCACGGAGGAGAGGGGCAGACCGCTACCCGTCTGGAGGCATTCTTAGAAATGCTGGGAGGTGAAGCACATGAATAAGACTTATTATGTATGTAAATATACTCCGATAGAGTTGCTTCAGGCTTTTGGCGGAGAGTGTGAGATTTTTAATCATATGCCGGAAGGATTTGACCTGGCAGATCAGGTGGCTCATCCGAATATCTGTGGATTTGGAAAGGCATTGCTGGAAGAAGTGCTGTCTTCCGAAATTCGGGAGCTGGTACTGGTGAACTGTTGCGATACCATCCGCAGTGTCTATGATATCCTGCTGGACAGTGGAAAACTGGACTTTCTGTATCTGCTGGACCTGCTTCACTGTGACAGTGCCTGCAGTCAGGAACGGATGGCACTGCAGCTGAAGAATCTGGCAAAGGCCTATGGCGCCTATAAAGGAACTGAATTTGATGAACAGGTATTTCGAGCTTCATTCCAGGAAAAAGAGAAAGTGTTGACACCTCATATCGGAGTCTTCGGTGCCAGAATGGGCGCAGAACTTTTCGAGATGACGCAAAGTGCAATGCCTCTGCCTGTAGAAAATGAGACCTGTGTTCACAATCGATCTGTTGGATATGCCCGGCTGCCGGAGGATGGAGACTTTGATGCTTTGATGAGCTGGTATGCAAAAGAACTGATGGGGCAGATGCCGTGTATGCGTATGAATGACCCGACAGGAAGAAAGAAGCTGTATCAGGATCCGTCATTGAAAGGTATCATTTATCATACGGTAAAGTTTTGTGATTTTTACAGCTTTGAATATGCAGATATAAAGAATCACACAGATGTGCCGATTCTGAAGATCGAATCGGATTACACGATTCAGAGCAGCGGGCAGTTGCTAACCCGTCTGGAGGCATTTGCGGAGAGCCTGGATACCGGAAGTCTGACAGAGAAAGAAGACAGAAAAGAGGAACATAGAATGGGAAAAGGATATTTTGCTGGAATTGACAGTGGTTCTACCAGTACGGATGTAGTGATTCTGAATAAAGAGAAACAGATTGTGGCAGATATCATTCTGCGACCGGGGCAGGCGCAGCATCGGGGCTGAGCGTGCTCTGGAAGAGGCACTCAAGAAAGCCGGGCTGAACAGGGAAGATATTGATGCTATGGTCACCACGGGATATGGAAGAACTGCGATCCAGGATGGGGATAAGAGTATCACAGAGATCACCTGTCATGCCAGGGGAGCGCATTTCCTGGATCCTTCTGTGCGGACAGTTATTGATATCGGCGGACAGGACAGCAAGGTCATCCGTCTGGACGAACAGGGAAATGTAGTAAATTTTGTCATGAATGATAAATGTGCGGCAGGTACCGGGCGCTTCCTGGAAATGATGGCCAGAACCATGGAGATGGGACTGGATGAATTAAGCAAACGTGGACTGGAATATCAGGAGGATATCACCATATCCAGTATGTGCACGGTATTTGCAGAGTCTGAAGTAGTGTCTCTGATTGCACAGAATAAGGCAACGGATGATATCGTGCATGGCCTGAATAAGGCAGTAGCAGCCAAGACAGCGGCACTTTCCAAACGTGTCAAAGGAGAAGAACGTTATATGATGACTGGCGGCGTGTCAAAGAATGAAGGTCTGGTGAAGACACTGGAAGAAAAGCTGGGGACGAAGCTGGTGATCAGTGAAAAAGCGCAGCTATGTGGTGCACTGGGGGCCGCACTTTTTGCAGCTGATCTTGGTTAGACGAAGACTTTCATACGGTCTCTTCTGGCAGCACAGATCAGGGTCAGGTGATATTCTTTTGCCAGTTCAATGGCTTCGAAAGTAGGAGATGCTTTACTGGCCAGTATCGGTATACCTGCCTGGATAACTTTCATGGCCATATCTGTAGGAATACGGCCGCTGGAATAGACCATACACTGATGCAGATCAATGTTATGGCGAAGTGCATAACCGATGACCTTGTCCAGAGCATTGTGACGACCGATATCCTCGCAGGAAAACAGAATCTGATCTTCTCTGGCAAGAAGACAGCTATGGGTAGCAAACGTAATGCTATGAAGAGGAGAACCATCTGCAAAAGCATCGGCCATATGGAAGATCCATTCTGGTTCCCAGTGGATCGGTGCAAGAACCTCTGGCTCTCTGGCAGAGATAAAATAATCGTTCAAAATATGATTACCGGTACAGCAGGTCGGTGTGATCTCCACATAAGAATCAGAGGTGGACACATCCGCACCTGCTGTTTGCTTCAGGTAGACTTTGGCGCGCCTGCCGTATTCACAGATATAGATATGCTCCACATCGTCTGCCGAAGTAATGAGTGTCTCGGTCAGAAGCCGTCCCAGCACCAGCTCTGTCAGATGCCGGGGAAGGCAGATCAGCTTCATGGTCAGGCGGTCATTGACATAGACATCCATCACATGTTCTTTTAGAATCTGTTCCGTTTTTGTACAGATTTTGCCATCTCTTCCGATAAGCTGATATTCTTTGGTTTCCAGTAAAGCCAAATCCTGGTATTGTTCGTTAATATACATAATTTCTCCAATCGAAAAAACTATTCTTTTATTCATGTTTACTATGTGATATGATAGATACAGTATAACAGACATCTTTCTGTTCCGGAAGAGGAAATCAGAGGATGAAGGAGGAAAATCAAATGGGAAAGATTATGGCGGTCAATATCAGTGAAAAGAAGGGCACGCAGAAGAAAAATATACATAGTGCCAGGCTGATTGAAGACTTTGGAATTGAAAAGGATGCCCATGCAGGAAAGTGGCACCGTCAGGTGAGTCTTCTTTCTTATGAAAAGATTGAAGAGTTCAAGGAAAAGGGAGCACCCATTGATGATGGAGCATTTGGAGAGAATCTGATCGTAAGCGGATATGATCTGAAGGCTTTGCCGGTAGGAACCAGACTGCGCAGCGGGGAAGTGCTTCTGGAAGTAACACAGATCGGCAAGCAGTGTCACAGCGGATGTGAGATTTACAAGATCATGGGAGACTGCATTATGCCAAGAGAGGGGATTTTTACCAGAGTACTTCATGGCGGTGTTCTGACAGAGGGTGATGAGATTCATGTAGAAGAGCAGGCAGGTGAGACCGATGGAGAATAAGCTGAATCATTTTGATCAGAAGGGGAATGCAGTGATGGTGGATGTATCTGGAAAAATACCCACTTCCAGAACTGCCATAGCAAAGGGAAAGATTCGTGTCTGTCAGGAAGTGATGGATGCAGTGAAGCAGGGAACTGTGAAAAAGGGAGATGTGCTGGGAGTAGCCAGAGTGGCAGGCATCATGGCAGTGAAACAGGCATCCCATCTGATTCCTATGTGTCATCCACTGATGATCCAGAAGTGTTCGGTAGACTTTGAACTGGATGAGGAACGCCGGGAGATCACTGCAATCTGTACGGCGAAGACAGAAGGACAGACCGGAGTAGAGATGGAGGCACTGACCGGAGTGAATGTGGCCCTTCTGACGATTTACGATATGTGTAAGGCAATCGATAAGTCTATGGAGATGACCGGAATTCATCTGGTTGAAAAAAGCGGAGGAAAAAGCGGGCTTTACCGAAACCCGAAGGAATAGTATGAAGGATAGATTTGGAAGAGAGATTGATTACCTGCGAATATCCATTACAGATCGGTGCAATCTCAGATGTGTGTATTGTATGCCGGAAAACGGCATCGTGCAGATTCCTCATAAGGAGATTCTGACCTATGATGAGATTATCAGAATCTGTCGGTGTATGACGGATCTTGGTATCAGAAAGATCAAACTGACCGGTGGAGAGCCTTTGACCCGCAAGGGCTGCGCGACGCTGGTGCAGATGTTAAAAGGACTGGATGGGATCGAAAAAGTGACACTGACAACGAATGGGGTGTTATTAAAGGATCAGATTCGGAGTCTTTTCGAAGCAGGAATCGATGATATTAATATTAGCCTGGATACGCTGGATGCATCCAGATTCGCACAGGTGACCAGAAGAGAGAGCCTGAATCAGGTGCTGGAAGGGATCGAAGCGGCACTTCAGTACCCGGCGATTGGACTAAAGATCAACTGTGTGCCAGTGCTGGAGGAGCAGGAGAATCTGGCTGCGGTAGCCGGGCTGGCGAGACAGTATCCGATCCATGTACGGTTTATTGAGATGATGCCGATCGGGTATGGCAGGGAATTTCAGTTCCGGGGAGAAGAAGAGATCTGTAGGATACTGGAAAGAGCTTATGGTATCATGACCCCGGTGACGGAGCGTTATGGTAACGGACCGTGTCATTATTATAAAATAGAAGGATTTCAGGGAAAGATCGGATTTATCAGTGCCATGACCCACAAGTTCTGTGATCAGTGTAACCGTGTGCGGATGACAGCAGAAGGATATCTGAAGGCCTGTCTGCAGTATCAGACAGGAACAGACTTAAAGAGCCTGATGCGGTCAGGCTGTACGGATGAAGAACTTACAGAAGCAATACAGAAAGTGATATGGGAAAAACCGGTGAGCCATCATTTTACTTCTGTGGAAGCAGAGGCTGATGAAGAGAGGCTGATGTCCCAGATTGGAGGATAAAAGTATGAAAGCAGCAATTATTACATCCAGTGATTCTGGATATGCAGGAGAACGAGAAGATAAAAGTGGCCCGGTGATCCGGGAGATCCTGGAGGCCAATGGTTATGAAGTGGTTCATACCATTTTGCTTCCAGATGACAGAAAGATGCTGGCAGATGAAATGGCAAGAATCGCAGATGCCAAAATGGCTGAATTGATTGTGACCACCGGAGGAACCGGATTTTCTCCAAGGGACTGCATGCCGGAAGCAACCAAAGATATCATAGAGCGGGAAGTGCCGGGGATTCCGGAAGCTATGCGTGCTTATAGTATGACGATTACACCAAGAGCTATGTTAAGCCGCGCAGCAGCAGGGATCAGGAAAGGAACACTGATTGTGAACCTTCCAGGCAGTCCAAAGGCGGTCAGGGAAAGTCTGGAATATATCATCCCGGCGCTGGAGCATGGCCTTCAGATTCTGACAGGGGAGGCTGACAACTGTGCCAGAAAATAATTTCACCATGGTCGTGCTGGCAGGTGGCGCCAGCAGACGAATGGGACAGGAGAAGTCAGATCTTCTTTTTGGCAGACAGACATTTCTGGAGACACAGATCGAAAAAGGACGGAAACTGGGCGCCAGGCAGATTCTGATCTCCGGTTATCGTGGAACATATTGCAGGGAAGAGATCGTACCAGACCGGATTCCGGGGCAGGGACCTCTGGGTGGACTGGAGAGCTGCTTTCGAAAGGCAGAGACAGAAAAATGTCTGGTGCTTGGTGTAGATACGCCACTGGTGCCATTAGAGGAACTGCGCAGGCTTCTGCGCTATGCTATGGAAGAAACGGATAAACCGGTGACTATGCTGTGTCATAACGGAAAAGAAGAATCCCTGATGGCAGTATATGATGCCAGACTTTATAAAGAAATAACAGATTTTCTGGAGTCAGGAAGATCATCTGTGTATCGCTTCCTAAATACAGTGGGATATTCCCTGTATCATACCAGTGCACCAGAAAAGTATTTTCAAAATATCAATGATCCGGATACCTATGTGAAAGTATGCAAAGAATTTCATAATATATCTTCATAAAATCATCATGAAGTAAACACAGAATGAACATATTTTAGAATTATAGTTGTTTCCAGAACCAAAGAAAGGAAGCAAACAATTATGAAAAACAAATATATGAAATCTATGATGGGCCTGATGCTTAGTGTATCACTGATTGCAGGAGGAACCATTGGCGTATATGCATCTGATACAACAAAAACCACAACCGAAAGCACAACAGAAGCAGCTGAAACTGACTCAGAAAAGACATCTGAGAAGACAGATGCAAAAGAAGATGTAGCAGAAGAAGATGCGGTATACGGAGAAGTAAAGAGCGTGGATGGAGATACTATTACGTTTACAGTAGGTACCAGAAATGAAGCATCTGGCATGGAAAAACCAGACGGACAGGAACCTGACAGCAAAGATTTCCTGACACTGACATCTGAAGAACGGGAAGTAACAGTCAATGATGATACCGAGATTGTCAAAGGAATGATGTTTGACGGCGAACAGCCAGATGGAAAAGTACCAGATGGTGAGAAACCAATGGCAGAAGAAGCGGATCAGAAAGATACAGAAGCAGCTTCTGAGGAAGTCGCAACGGAAGATATGTCGGAAGAAGAGACAACAGAAGATATAAAAGCAGCACCAGAAAAAGAAACGCTGACCATTGATGATATTAAAGAAGGTGATATTATCAAAGTTAATTATGATAAAGATAACAATGTGACAAGAATCGAAGTTATGAGTACACCGGAAGAAAAACCTGGTGATACAGAAGAAAAGGCATCAGAACAGGAAGAGACAACAGAAACTGCGACTGAAGAGACAAGAGAATCATAAAGGCGACCTCCCGGAGAGAAAACTCCGGGAGGTTTTGTGGTTTGTACTGCTTTCTTGTAAATTGTTGACAATTGACAATGCCAGTAATTGATTATATAATAGCCTTAATTCGTATGAAAAGTTACGATTTAGGGATGATATGAGCAGAGTGAAGTACAGAGAAAAGGGAATTCAGGCAAATTTGTGGAGCATGCCAGAACAGATCAGGCATGCTTTTTCTAACATCTGAATTCTTTTGTAGTATATTTCACAATAAAACAGATTGTTGGACACAAAAGTGGACAGGGATCTTTCTGCGCTTTCATCCTCCCTGAATTCTAACAAAAAGCAAGAGAGGAAGAAGAAAGATGAGAAAGTATACGATTAGAAGAATTTTCATGGCAGTCGTTACCCTGCTCGTTGTGGCCTGTCTTACATTCATATTGATGAATGCGATACCAGGTAATCCGTGGCTGTCTGAAAAAGCGCCATCTCAGGCGACAATTGATGCATTAAATGCAAAGTACGGACTGGATCAGCCGGTTCCGGTACAGATGGTCAAGTATCTTGGTAATATCCTTCATGGTGATTTTGGTACTTCGATTAAGATGCAGAAGAACAGAGCAGTATTATCCATTATTATGGAAATGTTCCCGGTATCCGCAAAGATCGGTAGTATCGCACTCTTATGGGCAGTGCTGGTAGGTGTGCCGTTGGGATGTCTTGCCGCATTTAAGAGAGGTACATGGATAGACAGTCTCCTTCGTATTGTATGTACATTAGGTATTTCCATGCCTGGTTTCGTAGTTGCTACGATTCTGTTACACAGCTTATGTGGAGGAGGTTCTGGAATAAAGGTATTTCCGGCATTATTTGATGGAACCGCAAAGAGTTATGTATTGCCATGCCTGGCACTGGGATTCTATCCGATGTGTTATCTTTCCAGACAGACCAGAACAGCTATGCTGGATTCCATCAATCAGGAATATATCAAGACTGCAAGAGCAAAGGGACTGAAGAACAGCAAGATCATTTTCAAGCATGCCCTTCGTAATGCACTGATCCCGGTTATTACTTATCTCGGACCGCAGATTGCATTTACTCTTTGTGGTGGTCTGGTAGTAGAAAGGGTATTCTCGATTCCTGGACTTGGAAGATATTTTATTCAGTCAATACAGAACCGTGATTATCCAGTAATTATGGGAACAACGATCTTCCTGGCTACATTCATTATTATTATGAACCTGGTAGTCGATCTTTGTTATAAACTGGTGGATCCACGTATTAATCTGGCAAATGGAGGACACTAGAGATGGCAGAGAATAAGAAATATAAAAAGTTTGGTTCACTTCAGCCGAACGTAGATGACATTATGAAGTGGAATGCGGAACTGCCGGAGAATGCATTTGAACCGGCATCTTCCGAAGAAAAAGAGAATTTTATTCAGGATCGTAAGAGTGTATCTTACTGGAAAGATGCATGGAGACGACTTCGCAAGAATACCGTTGCCATGGTTGCACTGGCGATCATCATTATTCTGACAGTATTTGCATTTGTAGGACCGATGGTAGTTCCATATACTTATAAGCAGCAGATTCGTGGTTCTGAAGCATTGGGACTTTCTCATTATACGTATGAAGATATACAGGCTATTCATGCGTATATCGAAGAACATACCGGTACCGGTGTGCTTTCTCCGGATGAAGCAGTAGAACAGGCCAGAGCAGAAACGGAAGCAAATGGTAAAAAGCTTTCCAGAATTGAAGAAGCAAAGATTCGCGCTCAGGCATCGGTGAATGCAGAGAACTCAGCAGAAACATCTGAAGAGACAATTACCGAGAGTCAGGCAGCAAAAGAGCTTGGTTTAAAGAAAAAACCATTTGGCTATTCAGAAAAAGAACTGGAGCGTAAAGCATCCGGAGAAAAAGTATTTCCACATGTGTTCGGAACTGACGATCAGGGACGTGATATCATGGTACGAGTTATGGTAGGTACCCGTGTTTCCATTACCGTTGGTATTTGTGCAGCACTTCTGGTATTAATTATCGGTGCTATATATGGATCCATATCCGGATACTGTGGTGGTGCAGTGGATGCTGTTATGCAGCGTATCGTTGAAATGATTTATTCCATTCCGGAGATGCTGATTATCCTGCTTTTATCTGCTACATTGAAACCGGCACTGGAACAGTTTCAGAACTCCGGTAATGGTATCTTACAGAAACTGGTTACGATCTTAGGACCGAACCTGATTTCCATGTTTATTGCATTCGGTCTGTTGTACTGGGTAACCATGAGCCGTATTATCCGTGGACAGATTCTGCAGTTAAAGCAGCAGGAATATGTGACAGCTGCCAGAGCACTTGGAGCAAAGGGAGGAAGAATTATCAGACGTCATTTGCTTCCAAACTGTATCGGTCAGATTGTTACGACCACATTCCTTCAGATTCCGTCTGCTATTTTCCTGGAGTCATTCCTTTCTTTCGTTGGTGTTGGTGTATCTGCACCGCTGACCAGTCTGGGCTCTATGTGTTCAGAAGCATTAAATGGTCTGAATACATTTCCATACAGACTGTTTATTCCGGCAGTTATCCTGAGTCTGATGATTCTTTCACTGAACCTGTTTGGTGATGGACTTCGTGATGCACTGGATCCGAGATTAAAGAAATAAGAAAGGAGACATTATGAGCGAAGATAATAAGAAACAAAAATTATTAGAAGTAAATAATCTGCATGTCTCTTTCTTTACCCCGGCAGGAGAAGTAAAAGCTGTTAACGGTATCAGCTATGATGTAGATTATGATGAAGTAATGGGTATTGTAGGAGAGTCAGGATCAGGAAAGTCTGTAGAGGCATATTCCATTATCGGACTCCTGCAGTCTCCTGGTAAAGTAATGGAAGGCTCCATTACTCTGGAGGGAGAAGATATGCTGGCTAAGACACCGGCAGAGATGATTGAATATCGAGGAAGTCAGGTTGCCATGATTTTCCAGAATCCGATGACTTGTCTGAATCCGGTATATACCATTGGAAATCAGCTGACAGAAGCACTTCGTGCGCATGATAAAGGAATTTCCAAAGAAGATGCAGACAAGCGTGCTATGGAGATGCTGGAGCAGGTCGGTATCAACAATGTGGAAAAACGTATGAAGCAGTATCCGCATGAACTTTCCGGTGGTATGAGACAGCGTGTCATGATCGCCATGGGACTGATCTGCCATCCCAAACTGCTGATTGCAGATGAACCGACTACTGCATTGGATGTAACGATCCAGGCACAGATTCTGGAGTTGATGAAGGAACTTCAGAAAAAGAATCATATGGGTATCATTTTCATTACCCATAATCTTGGTGTAGTAGCAGAAGTCTGCGACAAAGTATCTGTTATGTATGCAGGTAAAATGGTAGAACAGGGACCGGTGGATGATATTTTCTATGAACCAGGTCACCCATATACCATGGGACTTCTTCGTTCCATGCCTCGTGTAGATGCAGAAAGCTATGAACGGCTGATTCCGATCGAAGGAACACCGGTCGATATGTTGAATCCGCCTGAGGGATGTCCGTTCGCTCCTCGTTGTGAACATGCCATGAAAGTTTGTCTTCAGAAAATGCCTCCATATGTGGAGTTAGGAGACAATCATCGTGCAGCATGCTGGCTGAGAGTACAGGATGCCATTGAGGCACAGAAAAAAGAAGGAACGGAGGGAAAGGAAAATGAGTAATCAGAACGATATCCTCGTTTCCGTTGATCATTTAAAGAAATATTTTCCGGTAAAAGGATTAAAAGGACCGGGAGTACGTGCTGTAGAAGATATTTCTCTGTTTATCCGCAGAGGAGAAACCCTCGGACTGGTTGGAGAATCAGGCTGTGGAAAGACTACACTGGGACGTACCATCCTTCAGCTTCATGATCCGACTGCCGGAAAGATTGTATATGACGGAGAGACTATTTTTGAAGGAGAAAATCCGTGGGTGACAGAAGCAGACGGTACCTTGAAGCAGATCAAAGTGCCAAAGCCAAAGCAGGTGAATATGCTTCCATATCGTCGCAAGATGCAGATCATCTTCCAGGATCCTTCCGCCAGTCTGGATCCACGAATGACAGTCGGAGAAATCATCGGAGAAGCACTTGACATTCATAAATTATATTCATCCAAGAATGATCGTAATGACCGAATCAAAGAGCTTCTGGGAAAGGTTGGATTAAATACAGAGCATGCCAATCGCTACCCTCATGAGTTTTCCGGTGGTCAGCAGCAGCGAGTAGGTATAGCAAGAGCTCTGGCTGTGAATCCGGAATTTATCGTCTGTGACGAACCGATTTCCGCGTTGGATGTGTCGATTCAGTCACAGGTAGTAAACATGCTGGAAGATATGCAGGAAGAGATGGGACTGACCTATCTGTTTATTGCCCATGACCTCTCCGTAGTACGTCATATCTCCAATCGTATTGGTGTTATGTATCTGGGAAATATGATGGAACTTGCTGAAAGCTATGAGCTGAACCGCAATCCGATTCATCCATATACCAAGACTCTTCTGTCTGCAGTACCGGTTCCTGATCCGGAGCTGAGCAGAACGAGACAGCGTATTATTCTGGAAGGAGATATTCCTTCACCAATGAATCCTCCGACAGGATGTAAGTTCCATACCAGATGTCCTTATGCGACAGATAAATGCCGTAAAGAGGTACCGGAATTTAAAGAGCATGCACCAGAACACTGGGCAGCATGCCACATGCTTGGATAATACAGCGAAGAAGCTGTTTATCAATCATATATCATATTTCATAAGGAAAATGGAGGAAGAGACTATGAAAATGAGAAAACTGTTGCCTTTTATCGCTACAACAGCAATCGCAACTTCCATGTTCGGTTTCGCAGCAAGCGCTGATGATTTCAATCTTACAGTAAACCTTGCTTCCGAACCTCAGACCATGGATCCACAGAAGAACACCACACTGGATGGTGGTACCATGATGCTGCATCTTTTCGAAGGTCTGATGACATGGGAAGATTCAGGAGAAGAACAGGTGGGATCTGATGGAACCTGTGATTCATCCACACTTACCTATGGACAGGCAGAAAGCTATGAAAGAGAAGAAAATGAAGACGGTACTGTAAGCTATACATTCCATCTTCGTGATGGTATCAAATGGTCCGACGGTGTACCTGTAACAGCAAATGATTTTGCATATGCATGGAGAAGACTGGTAGATCCTAACACAGCTGCAGACTACAGCTACATGATTGCAAATGTTGTAAATGCTCAGGATATTATCGATGGCAAGAAAGATCCATCTGAACTGGGCGTAGAAGCAGTAGATGATAAGACATTTAAAGTAACCCTTTCAACAGATCTGGCATACTTCGAAGAACTTTGTGCATTCCCAGCACTGATGCCTGTTCGTGAAGACATCATCGAAGCAAACGGAGATCAGTGGACATATGATGTAGATACTTATGTTTCTAATGGTCCTTACAAGATGACAGATTGGACACATAACTCTGAAATCGTAGTAGCAAAGAACGATGAATACTATGGAGCAGAGGAACTTGGGCCTGATACCATTACATTCAAACTGATGGATGATCAGAACGCTATGCTGTCTGGATTTAATTCAGGAGAACTGAATTTCATCGAGGACGTTCCACAGGCAGAAATCACAAGTCTGGTAGCTTCTGGCGATCTGAAGATTCTGGATTACATTGGAACATACTTCGTATGCTTCAATAACGAACAGGAACCATTTGACAATCCACTTGTAAGAGAAGCATTTACACTGGCAATTGACCGTACTTACATTGTAGAAAAAGTTACACAGCAGGGTCAGGTAGAAGCTGGTGGATTCGTACCTTACGGTGTATACGACGCAGATGGCGCAACAGGCGATGACTTCCGTACAGTTGGCGGAGATTACTATGCACCAACAGATGCTGATTACGAAGCAAACTGTGAAAAAGCAAAAGAACTCCTTGCAGAAGCTGGATATCCGGATGGAGAAGGCTTCCCTGTAGTAGAATACCTGTATAATACAAGTGAAGCTCACAAAGCAGTTGCAGAAGCTCTGCAGTTTATGTGGGAAGATGTACTTGGTGTAACTGTTACTCTGAACAACCAGGAATGGGTATCCTTCATTGACAGCCGTAAGAAAGGTGAGTACTCTATCGCACGTCACGGCTGGATCGCTGACTACAATGATCCTATGACCTTCATCGATATGTGGGAAACAGGCGGCGGAAACAACGATGCGAAATACAGCAACGCTGATTACGATGCACTGCTTGATCAGATCAGAGGAACAATGGATCAGAGCGAACGTATGAAACTCATGCACGAAGCAGAAGATCTGGTAATCGGACAGGATTATGGTGTTTGCCCACTGTACTTCTACACACAGAAATACATGCTGAGCGAAGGCATCAAAGGCCTGCACTACACAACACTCGGATACTTCTTCTTTGGACACACATCTGCTGAATAAACAGATTAAGAAGTGATAATAATTAATAAAAGTCCGGATGAACAGATAAAAGTTCATCCGGACTTTTTTAGTAGACAAAGATTAAATTTCAAGATATGCGCCCATCAGTTTTAAAGTAGCCATCATGCCAGACAGATGTGTCCGCTCCATGCCGTGAGAAGCATGAACGCCAGGACCAATCAGTGCTGCTCTGGTATCCTTTCCTGAACGCCACATCGGACCGGCATCGGAACCATAATGTGGATAGATATCTACAGCATAAGGAATACTATTCTGATTGGATAGTTCGATCAGGCGGCTTGTCATTTCATAATCATATGGTCCGAGATTATCCTTGGCACAGATGCTGACCTGCTGTTCGGTGCAGTTCAGGTCATCTCCTACACATCCCATATCGACAACTAATAATTCATCCAGATCAGACGGTAAAGTAGCACCCCCATAACCAATTTCTTCATGAGTGGAAAAACAAATATACGTGGTATGAGCCGGTGTCAGAGACTGCTCTTTCATCAAGGCAAGTAAAGTCAGTTCCAGAGCGGCACAGGCCTTATCGTCAATAAAGCGCGATTTCAGGAAGCCACTGTCTGTAAATATGGTTTTCGGATCATAACAGATAAAGTCTCCGGTCTGGATGCCAAGAGCCAACACATCTTCTTTGGAGTGCACTTCTTCATCCAGTCGTATCGCCATATTTTTTTCATCTCTTGGACGGGTATTGGCATCATCAAAGACATGAACAGCCGGTGAAAGAGACAGTACTGTTCCGGTAAATACTTTTCCGGAACGAGTGTAGATCCGACAGTATTCGCCATCAAGAGAAGGAAGCACGGGACCGCCAATTGTGGTAAACATCAGATATCCTTCGCTGGTGATGGAACGAACCATCAGTCCAAGGGTATCTACATGAGCACTTAAGGCTACACTGTGTTCACGGTCTTTTCCAGGAACCGGAACGATAACATTGCCAAGACGATTGCGATAAGAGTCATAGCCAAGTTCTCTGGTAGATTGGATCAGCCAGTCAGAAATACGGTCAGTAAATCCGGTAGGGCTGTCAATGGAATAAAGCTTATGACATAGTTCTTTTATTGTTTCTTCTGCGTTTGAAAAATTCATAATGATTGATCTCCTGTAAAAATAACTTCTGCTTTACTGTAACGTAAATAAATAGAAACGTCAAGTACAGCAAAAACAGCCAGAGCTGTAGCAATGGCTGTTTTTGCTGTGTAAGGGAGGGCATTTCTCTTCTTTCCGACACTCCCTTTTCTCGTTCTATAGGTTACTCTTACTATGAGTATAAAGCAGAGTATGAAAGCAGAATATGTGATTCCATGTTTCAGAAATTAAGATCATCTTTAGTAAGCAATATGCCAGGCTTTGGCAGAAACCAGCTGTGTACTACGGAAAAACGTATATGGTCAAAAGAAATTCTGGGATTAAGAACCGTTTCTTTCAAAAGATATTGCCAGGCAGTATGCAGACTGGAACAGTCATCTGCAACAAGGACAAATGTAATGGGATCCTCATATCTCCTCTGAAAATAGTACCAATCATGAAAAATCCTGGAAATCTGACAGTTGTCAGGAGACATAGATACTATGCTGAAAAAATAAGTATGTGTTTCTGTGCGAATTAGTAGAGGAAGAATTATTTTGCATCGGATATTAGAAGACATTTTTGCGTATAAAGAAGTTGCTATGCGAAAATATTTCACGGACAAATTTGGTTCCTCCAAGAGCAATGCGATAACACTTCAGGTATCTGGCAGGAATAGAGCAGTTTTGTGTGGCGACAGAATATATGGTATTGCATTCCAGAATTCCGAGGGTCAGAAGTTTCTGTATATGCTTCATCAGATCTTCAGAAGAAAGTCTGGCAGATTCATCTGGAAAAACATTATTCTGAAAGTGGGAGATGTGAATTTCGTCACTTCCGGAGTAATAAAAAGGTTTTTGAACAAGATTCTGATACTGGGAATACAGCAAATCAGCATTATCATAATAGGATCCGGATCTCCAATAAGTGTATTTATTTGTCATAGGTAAACTCCTTTCTAAGGGTGAAATATGCAGGGATGATAAACGCAGCAGATACCATCCGGTAAGAGATCTACAATCCAGAAAAGCTGGTTAAAGGAAAGTGTTTTTTTCATCTGTGTAAGCATTCGCTGCTTTATTTTGTCATTATTCAGAGAAAGCTTTAACTGATCAGTAAGAAAATCCCGTGCCATCGGAAGAATCCATTCTGCTTCCTGAACAGAACGACAGAAGAGGACAATATTGTCTGCATATTTAACAAAACGGATTCTGTGGTGTTCCAGAAACTGATCAAAGGAATTCAAAAAAAACATTGGCAAGAATCGGACTTGCTGAGCAGGATGAAAAAAGGAGAAGAGAAATGGTGTTGCGGAAGAATGGGAAACTTTTTCCCAATGACAATGATTTTCAGACCTATATTATACAATTAACGGCAACAAATTCTTGTATATTTCATATTAATACGTTAAAATTATAAGAAAATACAGAATAAATACAGGAGCTGAAATTATTTTCTGATATGTAACGGAAGAGCGAAGACTGAAAATTTTCGCAAAAACCGATACATACAGCACCTAAAGATGCTTATAGAGTTACCGCAGGAGTGATGACCTGCAGGTATACAAAGGAAGAGTCATGGGTAACAAAAGTTGCCCGGTCGGCTTCCCAGAACTTATTAATTTGTTTTATAAGAAATCAACTGGAGGTGTCAAATGAAAAAGAAATGGATGATGGCAGTACTGGCGACAACTACCTGCGTAGCGCTCATGGGATGTAAAAAAGAAGAGCCAAAACAGCCGGAGACGGTTGTGGAAACGACGAATGAAGCCGAAACAAAGAAAGAGACAGAGAAAGAAACAGAGACAGTACAACCGGAGACGCAGAAGTTGGTGCAGACAGAAGCGGTACAACCGGAGACACAAGAGGCAGTGCAGACAGAAGCAGTACTGCCGGAGACACAGGCGGCGGTGCAAACAGAAGTTGCTGTTCTGGAAACAGAAAGCGTAACACATCCGACTGCGGCCACCGCAACCCTGTATATCGGATACGATGGCTCATTTCAAGAATATCCTTTTGAAACAACAGAAGCCATTACGCCGGAAGCACTTGTTCAGGGAATTGCAGATCTGACAGGCTGGGATTTGACGCTTGCGGATGCGATCACGAGTGGAAAAGGTGGTATGACCGTTTGTTTTTCCAGTCAGTGCTCACTCTTTACCGGACCGCCTGCGCAACAGAAGGAAGAATTTCATATGTTTGATACATATCAGCTTGCAGCAACGATCCTTGGAAGTATCCAGCGGACGCTGCAGTGCTATGCGATAGATCCGACACTTGGAGATCCTTCCAATCTGGATATATATTACTGCATGGAGGGAAACCAGCCTTTGACAATTTCAGAAATCAATGTGACAATACCGCTGGAGACGCCATATCACGGAATTTCATAGATGGACTGAGTAAGCTGTCAGGCATTCTTGAACTTCAACAGATATCTTTTTAGACATAAATATGCTCTCTCATAGGTAAACAAATTTTTATTATCTTATTTGTCTGCCTGGAAGGGAGCATATCAACTTTATACTCATAGTAAGAGTAACCTATAGAACGAGAAAAGGGAGTGTCGGAAAGAAGAGAAATGCCCTCCCGCTGTGAAATGATATATAAAAATGTTGGATGAAATTGATTACAACAAGAAAGATTTTATTTTCTTTTCATAGAAATGAAGGAAAGAATATGGAATAGTTAAAACCAGATACCATACCAAACGGCTACATGGAAAAATACTGGTAAAATGTAAAACTGAATAATATGAAATATCAGATGTCCCTTTTTGTGTAGCAGTAATATGAAATTGTTTTACAAGGGGACATTTTTGATATGATAAAGATAAAGAAATTCTTGAAAAGAACGGAGGAGAAGACAGTGAAATCCAATTATGAAAAGCAGGTTTATATAGGAAGAGATTATTTTTTGAAATATGACCAGAATATGTTGATTGAAAAATACGGACTGGAGTATGATAAAGATTACCTGTATCTGAAGTATATCGGGAAAAAATATCGTATTACTCGGGCAGACGGGACAATCGAATATGAAGATCATATGGAATGGAAGATATGTAAAGAATATACTATAGTCATGACGATCTATGATCTCCTCTGCTATTCAGGAGAAAAACCGTTACCGCCGTTTACCGGGCAGTGGCAGCCGGTGGCAGGATTTGCGGCAGCCGGAAGCAGCCCTTCCGCAGAAGTATTTGCCCATAAATATGAAAAAGTTTTCTCTGGAAGAGTGGAAGAGATCAGACAGGCCTGCCTTAGCCTGGGGGGAATCCAGAAGCCGAGACTGGCCGGAGCAGACCTGACCATGGAGATGCCGGTGGTGCCATATTTTTCAGTACTTTTTCAGTTCTGGGATGCGGATGAGGAATTTCCAGCCAAGATCTTAATCTTGTGGGATAAAGTATCTATGTCTTATCTGCATTTTGAGACCACCTATTATCTTCAGGGAGACCTGCTGGAGACCATTGCCCGGCAGGCTGGACTGGAGGTGCTTAGCTGATCCGTGCCAGAGTATGCAGATAGGTACGCAGCAGATGATACAGTTCCGTTGGAGTTTCCCGTTTGTCATGGTGAATCCAGACCGAGATGATGCCGACCACCAGAGAACTGAACAGACTGCAGGCATAATCCTCCGTGATGGAGAGAAAGTTGTCATTTCCCAGTTCTTCCCGAATATAGACAGGAATATATTTATTATGAACCTTTTGCATGGATCGGATCAGGTTGTTTCTGATCAGTACCTCCAGAACAGAGGAATTGGCATATAGATCATTCAGGATATAAAGTGTGAAAGACGGTCGTTTGTCTTCGGATAGCAGATGATATCCATTGTAGATTTCCTGGATACGTTGCTCATACAGATATTCCAGAACGTCTTCCGTACGGTCGAACAGACGATAAAAAGTAGAACGTCCTACAGTAGATTCTTTTTGCAGATCTACGATGGTGATCTCAGAAAAAGGTTTCTCGTCAAGACAGCGCAGCATGGCATCACAGATTAGCTTTGCAGAAGTCTGGGAACGTTTATCAGATTTAATATGGTACATTTTTGACTCCTTTGTTTTGTTTTTCAAAAACTATTGTAACATATTTTTTTTGGTGATATAATCCCCAATAATAAAATATGATACATATGTATTACAAAAAGAATGGAATGGAAGGGAATTGATTATGAACACTGCATTGGATAAAGCATCACATGCCATTCAGAGAAAGGCAGTCGGAGCAATTGTTGATGTTATGTTGAATAAATTTGATAAGGATCGGGAGAAGGCTTATAAAGAGATCCTGGATATTATCAAACAGTTCTGGGACAATAACTTTACAGACGAAGCATATGAGAAAGTATTAAATGCAATGAGAGATCCGGAGAACAAATGGATGCGTTATATCAACAGGATTCTGGATGAGACAGATAAACATGTCGCAAAAGTGACATTGATGAATCTGGGATTTGAGGCATTTATTCGCGGAACAAAGACTATCCGTAAGAATCGTGAGATTTACAACTGTAATATTCCATGGCTGATCTTGTTTGATCCAACCAGCGCATGCAATATGCACTGCCAGGGATGCTGGTCAGGTACCTATGGACATAAATACAGTCTGAGCTTTGAAGATATGGATAAGATCGTGACAGAAGGAAAAGAACTGGGTACGTATCTGTATATGCTGACTGGTGGGGAACCGACCGTTCGTATGAAGGATATTTTCCGTCTGGCAGAAAAGCATCACGATGCATATTTTGCTCTGTATACCAATTCCACACTGATCAATGAGGAGATGTGTCAGGAAGTAGTCAGACTTGGTAATATTACCTTTATGCTGTCTATTGAAGGTACACCGGAGACCAATGATGCCAGAAGAGGAGAAGGTCATTATGCCGCAGTTATGAATGCGATGGATCTTCTGAAGAAATATGGCATCATCTTTGGTACCTCTATCTGTTACACCAGAAATAATATCGAAGCTGTCACCAGTGATGAATTCTTTAAGATGATTTCAGAAAAAGGTGCCCGTTTTGGATTCTATTTCCATTATATGCCAGTTGGAAATAATGCGGTACCGGAACTGATGCCGACAGTGGAACAGAGAAAGTACATGATTGATCGTATTCGTTATGTACGTTCTATGGAATCAGATATTGAGTTTTATCCAATGGACTTCCAGAACGATGGAGAATACGTAGGAGGCTGTATTGCCGGAGGAAGAAACTACTTCCACATCAATTCAGCCGGAGATGCAGAACCATGTGTATTCATTCATTTTTCTAATGCGAATATTCATGATGCTTCTATTCTGGAGATTCTGCAGAGCCCATTGTTCATGGCTTACCATAAGGGACAGCCGTTTAACCGCAATCATTTAAGACCGTGCCCGATGCTGGAGAATCCAGAGCTGCTGCAGAAGATGGTACATGAGACCGGAGCACATGGAACAAATCTGGAGTCACCAGAGAGCGTAGAGCATCTGTGTGAAAAATGTAAGGCATATGCAGATACCTGGAAACCGGAAGCAGAAGCAGTATGGGCCAGTGAGACACATAAAGTTCCAAAATATGAGAACTATGTACCGGAAAACAGAACCGTAAAATAATAAAAACAGAAAGAGAATCCTGTAGCGGGGTTCTTTTTCTATGTGCATTTTTATTTGTAATTGTGATAAGAATATGATATCATTTTTTTGAATGTGTTTAAATGATATAAAACGGGAAAGAAGCAGTAAAAGGTAAATGATGAAAAAGAAAATAATACAAGCCGTCTGCCTGGCGGCTGTGACCATGTCTGCAACCTATATGGGAAGCGGAACTACCGTTATGGCAGCGCAGACAGCAAAAGCAGCAGAAAGTGAGACGACAACAGAAACTCAAAAAGCAACAGAAACGAAAGCACTTCCGGAGACAGAAATGACAGAAGAAGCAGAGCAGCCGGTCACGTTAGCGGAAGAGGTGCTTCAGGAAAACCTGACGGAAGAACCGATAGAAGAAGAGACAGAGGAAGTGATCAGTGACAAGGATCTGACCATGGAGCCAGAGACGGAAGCAGAAGAAGAGATTGTATTTGAACCTGAGTATCACCCTGAGCAGGATCCAAGTCCGGTGGTGAATGGCATACAGAAGTCACTGGAGAATCAGGACAGAAGCCAGATACATACCATTGATATTCCGGATACAGACTGGATCGCAATCAATGGGGAGAAAGCAACCTGCACTTCCTATGCAAAGATCCGTTATGAATATGATCCGGAAGTACAGGTGGGAACCATCCGTTATATCTCCCAGCTGGCAGGCAGCGGCCTGTTCGACTGGAGTTACTGGGGCGGATGGGGCAATCAGGCCGGGATCGAATGCGGTACGGCCAGTATTTCCATGGCACTGTCTTATGTAGGTGTGAACCTGACTCCACAGCAGATTCTGGATGCTCATGGCGGGCTGACCTGTTTTACCGGATGGGGCGTTGTTGATCTGTCACCGGATGTGGCAGGAGGCGTGGAGCAGTATATCAATGGGCGTGGCCAGTACAGCCCTGTGATTGTACATCTGCCGACCTATTCTCAGCTGGGACATTATGTGGTATTGATCGGGAAAGTGTCGGATTCTGAATATCTGGTGCTGGACTGCGCTCAGGATTCTACCTGGGTGATGACCGTGGGAGATGGATTCTACAATTCCATTGATCAGGTCTATCAGTATTATAATCCGAATGCAGAGATGCTGGATCATAAAGAAGTAAAAGACAGCGCAGTGATGGCCACCTGCACAAAGATGGGACTGACAGCAGGAAGTCACTGTGAGGTGTGCGGAGAAGTACTGGCGAAGCAGGAGGTGGTACCTTGTAATGGGCATGCCTGGTCAGACTGGATCGTGAATCAGAAGCCAACCACAGAGCGGTCCGGAGAAAAATACCGTATCTGTAATGTATGCGGGCAGAGAGATGTTCGAAGTATGGAGCAGCTGCCGGAAGAACTGGTACTGGAGATCCCAGACGTAGTGCTGGAGATGAAAAACGTAAGATAACAAACAGGGCTGGCTGTATGGCCAGCCTGAAATATAATACAGGGAGAAGATCATGGGAAAAGTAGTAGATTATCTGGAAAAATATTATAAAGATACCAATTATAACTGTGCAGAAGCAGTATTCAGTGCTGCTGCAGAAGCATGGGGACTGGATATTTCGGATGATGTCATCCGTACTATGGGATGCTTTGGCGGTGGCATGGGATGTGCTATTGTCTGTGGAGCGGTGACGGGAGGCAGCGCAGCGCTCAGCTATAAGTTCGTAGAAGGGGATGGCGGACATACCAGCCCGGAAATGATGAAAAAGGTGAGAACCTTCATCCGAAAGGTAAGAGAAGTTTATGGTTCCGAGAATTGTAAGGATCTTCGGCCACAGTTCTACAGCAAAGAAGAGAGATGTTTTCAGACGATCTCAAAGATCGCGACAATACTGGATGAAGTATACGAAATGGAGGAACAGGAATGATTCATGAGATCGCACCAGAGCATATGGACAACCAGTATCATGAAAAGAACGTGCAGCCAGATAGCCAGGTCTGTTTCTGCACCGGAAGAAAGCTGCTGGTTCGTATCCAGGACGGACAGATTTCCTGGCCGCTTTATAAAGAAGTAAAAGAACTGGCTGGAGAGTGTACTTATCTGTTTTCCATCAGTGACAAAGATTATTTTCTTGCTGAGCCAACAGAAGAAGTGGCAGTGCCGGATGCAGTGTGGGTGGAATGGAGAGAGATCCGTGACAAACAGCCAACGGCAGAAGCATTTGCCTGTATGACAGTGATGCATCTGAGCCAGTGGCACAACTCTGTACAGTATTGCGGAAAATGCGGAGCAAAGACCATACATGATAAGAAAGAACGTATGATGCGCTGTCCGTCCTGTGGCAATACGATGTTTCCGAAGATTTCACCGGCCATTATTGTAGCAGTAACAGATGACCACAATCGGCTGCTGGTGACCAAGTATGCAGGAAGAACCAAAGATCAGTACGCACTGGTGGCAGGATTTGTGGAGATCGGTGAGACTCTGGAAGAATGCGTGCAGAGAGAACTGATGGAAGAAGTGGGTATTCGGGTAAAAGATATCCGTTATTATGCCAGTCAGCCATGGGGATTTGTAGGTAACCTGATGGTAGGATTTACCGCAAAGCTGGATGGCAGTGACCAGATTCATCTGGATGAGACAGAGCTGGGGCTGGCCAGATGGCTGACACCGGAGGAGATACCGGAGATTGATGATTACAGCAGCCTGACAAGAGAAATGATCCGCAGATTCAAGCACGGATGCCTGTAGAAGGCGGGAAGACAGAAAAATCCGGCAGCGGTTTTACAATGCCGGGGAAGTGAGGAGAACATGGAATTCTGGGATATTTATGACAGTGAAAAAAGAAAAACAGGGAGAACCATGAAGCGGAATGACTGGTGCCTGAAGGATGGAGAATATCATCTGACGGTACTTGGTGTCATCATGCGCCCGGATCAGAAGTTTCTGATTACCAAAAGAGTCATGACTAAGGCCTGGGCACCTGGATGGTGGGAAGTATCTGGCGGTGCAGTTCAGGCAGGAGAATCTTCTGAAGAAGCAGTACGCAGGGAGATCCGGGAAGAGACCGGTCTGGATGTGGCAGGATGCGAGGGCGGCTACCAGTTCTCCTACAAGAGAGAAAATCCGGGAGAGGGAGATAACTATTTTGTAGACATCTATCGTTATACGGTAGACTTTCAGGAAAGTGACCTGCATCTTCAAACAGAAGAAACCGATGGATATCGGCTCGCCACAGCGAAAGAAATACAGGAATTGGCTGATCAGGGGATTTTCCTGCATTATGACAGTATCAAGAAAGTATTTGAAGTGTAACATAAGTCCGCCGGATTTCTTCTCCGGTGGACTCATTTATTTTTTCTTCTTATTATTTACGTGACGATTCAAGATCCCGCCGACTACGATGATCATGACCGCCATGAACACTACCCGCTTTGCAGCTTCCTGAGGCATCTGGCCGGTGGAGCCGATGGATTCGGAATAGAAGGTAAATACATACTTGACCTCATGAGGGGTTCCCATAGCAGTGGTATCTGCAATCACAGACATTTCTTCGTCCATTTTGGTAATGGGAATATGGAATTTGGAAGCCATTCCTTCGTCTGATTCGTTCAGATAAGTATTCCCGGCCACAATCATATAATCATAATTGGAACTGCTCCAGGTGATATCGGCATAAGCCTGTCCATTCTCAACAGTAAGAATCGTAGGGGAAACTACGCTGGCTTTGCCACTGCCGCCAGTCATAGTCAGTTCAATGGAATAAGTACCGTCTGCCTGATCCAGAGTGACCGGATCGGCTGGTGTATGCGCCTCCGGATTAGAATCTTCTGTATCTTTGGAAGTGGAGGCAAAGGCAGAGGAAAGCTCGGCGTAATCTTCAGGACTTAAAGTTACCGTCACATGTCCATCTTCTGCATCGACGGCAGCATGATCCAGAGAAAAAGAGGTCTCACCGTCCCCGATGGTGACAGAACAGTCATCGGATGCTGCGTTTACGTGTAAAACAGCCTGACTCAGACCGGGACAGACTGCAGTGGTAAAAAATAGTGTCAAAAGGATACGTCTGGTAAAGTTCCAATATTTCATAATCAAACCTGCTTTCATTTCTTTAAAATCCGTGCCATGCACTTTTCTTATCATAACATACCCTTATAACAGTGTAAAGAAATGCCGTTGAAAAGAGTTCTGAATGATAGTATAATAAATCCTATTATAGAGAATCCAAAGATGCGGAGAACAAGATGATAGAAATAAAGAATCTGACAAAGAAATTTGATGACTTTACGGCGGTGGACGATCTGAGCCTGACAATAAAGAACGGCGAGTTTTTTGGACTTCTGGGACCCAATGGAGCCGGAAAGACTACCACCATCAGTATGTTGTCTACACTGCTGCTTCCCACACAGGGAGAGATCCTTATTGATGGAGAGAGGCTTACCAGAAAGAGGCCGGCACTGAAGCGGAAGATCAGTGTGATTACCCAGGAATATTCCATGCGGCAGGATATGACCATGGATGAGATTATGGAATATCAGGGCAGGCTTTATTTTATGCCAGTAAAAAAAATAAGAGAAAAATCAGAAGAACTGCTGGAATTCTGTGAGCTTTTGCCTTTTCGAAACCGGAGAGTACGTCATCTGTCCGGTGGCATGAAGCGCAAGCTGATGGTCTGTCGGGCGCTTCTGACAGATCCGGAGATTTTATTGCTGGATGAACCGACAGCGGGAATGGATGCGTTGTCACGGCGGCAGATGTGGAATCTGCTGCGCCAGTTGAATGACCGGAATCTTACCATTTTACTAACCACACATTATATGGAAGAAGCACAGTCTTTATGTGAAAGGGTTGCTATGCTGCAGCATGGCAGGCTGGAAGAGGTCAACACGCCGCAGGGAATGATTGAGGCACTGGGGTGTTATACAGTAGATTATATGACGGCAGCCGGAACGGTCAGCCGTTATTTCCATGAGAGAGGACAGGCAATTACCTATCTGTCCGAACTGGAAGGAAAATGCACCCTGAGAGATACCACACTGGAGGATGTGTTTATCGAACGGGCAGCACAAAAGAAATAAAGGCAGGAGAAAGAACATGGGAATCATTACCATACTCTGGGAAAAATGGAGAGAATTTCGCAGAGATTTTTATAAAATCACATTAGCAGCCATGATAGCGCCACTGATGTATCTGGTGGTATTTGGCATGGGGATCCGGACCATATCCAACGGACAGCCTTATCTGAACTTTCTGATTCCAGGCGTGGTGGCACTGACTACTATGAACGGCAGCTTCAATGCCATCGCCCAGAATCTGAATGTACAGAGACTATATGAAAAAGCATTTGACCAGGTGATGATCTCTCCAACACCTCTGTGGCAGTTTATTGTTGGACAGATCATCGGGGGCAGTCTGCGTGGACTTTATGCAGGAGTGGTGATTCTGGTGCTGACTATACCGATCGGTACCGGACTGGTCTTTAACGGATATTCGTTTCTGATCATGTTCCTGAATGGGGCAGTCTTTTCTACCATTGGTGTGGTGGTATCTTTTTATGCGAAGAATCATACGGATGTACCAAGGTTCTCGAATTATATCATTATGCCGATGGCATACCTCTGCAACACCTTTTTCTCTACGGAGCAGATGCCACATGGACTGCGGGAAGTGATCGGAGCACTGCCATTGTCCCAGACCAGTGCCATGCTGCGCACCATTGCAGCAGGCGAAAAATGTGGCTATACCGGTGTGCTGATTCTGACCACATATCTGGTGGTGTTTGGAGGACTGGCTTTTGCATTTCTTTATAAGAAGAAAAATCTGTAGGAGGAATGACAATGGAATATACTTTGACAGAACAGATACGCAGCTATCAGCCAATGAATGAGCAGGAAGAGCGGGATAAAGAACTGATACTTCATTGTTTGGAGACAGAAAAAATATTTTTACCCGACAAAATCGACTGGCCCATATGACGGCCTCTGCATGGATTGTGAATCCGGAAAGAATCAAAGTGCTGATGGCTTATCACAATATTTATCATTCCTGGTCCTGGCTGGGCGGCCATGCAGATGGTGAAACCGATCTGCTGAAGGTGGCTCTGAAAGAAGCCAGGGAAGAAAGTGGAATTCGTCATGTAAAGCCGGTGTCCGAACAGATCTATTCACTGGAAGTCCTGACGGTAGATGGCCATGTGAAAAGAGGGGAGTATGTATCTTCCCATCTGCATCTGAATGTAACATACTTACTGCAGGCGGAAGAGACGGATGTGCTTCATATAAAAGAAGATGAGAACAGTAATGTAGGGTGGTTTTCACTGGAAGATGCAGTGGCTGCTTCTACAGAGCCATGGTTTCAGGAACATATTTATCGGAAACTGAATGAAAAGCTGGTGAATATTAAATAAGTATAAAAATGAAAAAAGAACTGGTGCGGCTGGAAAAATAATGATATAATCACGCTGTATTAGAAAAGCCTAACAAATGCAAGACAGAATTTTTATCATAAGGGTAACAGAACGGGCAACGGAGGAGTGAGCATGTCGCAGCTGACCAAAAGAGCGATTACAGAATCATTTATGAAGCTGATCAATCAGGTTCCATTTGATAAGATTACGGTAAAAGATATCGTAGAAGACTGTGGAGTGAACCGGAATACCTTTTATTATCATTACAGTGATATTTACGCATTACTGGACGAGATATTGGAGAATGAGACCAAGAGAGTTCTGACAGAGAATCTGGAAGAATCCTCCTGGAGAGATGCGATTCTGGAATCCTGTTCCTTTGCACTGAAGAATAAGAAAGGAATTTATCATATTTATAATTCTCTGAGCAGAAAGAAGATTGATACCTATCTGTATCAGGTTATGGGGCGAATCATGTATGATTTCGTGAAGAGGCAGGCTGATGGGCTGTCGGTGCAAGATGAGGATCTACGCCTGATTGCAGATTTTTATAAATGTGCATTCGTTGGACTGATCCTGCAATGGCTGGATGGAGGCATGAAGGAGGATCCGGAATACATAGTAGATAAGATTTTTTCTTATCTGGAGGGCAGCACCAGATACATGTTGGAGAAGGCCGTAACGAAGAATTGACAGAAAATTTTAAAAACTATCTGATATTTGGGCAAATCGGGCTCCGTGCACAAAAATTGTGCAGGGGGCTTTTTTTGACCGTAGAATAAAAAAAGGATTTACGATAAGCTGTAACACGTAAAAGAAAGAGAAGGACAAGAGACAGTCAGAAAGGAGGCAGTTATGGATCTGATCAAGAAAGCAAAACATGCATATATTACGATTTCTGTGATTATGCTGGTGTTGGGACTGGTGTTGCTGATCTGGCCGAAGATGTCATTATCAGTCTTATGTTATCTGATAGGTGCCATGCTGATCATCGGAGGTGTGGTCAAGTTAGTGGGATATTTTTCAAAGGATTTATACCGTCTGGCATTTCAGTTTGACCTTGCCTTTGGTATTTTATCCATATTGCTGGGTGTGGTATTTATCATACATCCGGAGCATATCATTTCAATCCTGCCGATCGTGATGGGGATATTCATTCTGGTAGAAGGAGTGCTCAGGGTACAGACAGCCATGGATGCAAAAACATTTGGGCTGAGTACCTGGTGGATGATGATTCTACTTGCGATTGCAACCAGCGCATGCGGTCTTTTACTGATCTTCAAACCGTTTGAGAGTGCAATAGCCATGATGATGTTACTTGGCGTGACATTACTGATTGACGGCGTACAGAACCTCTGGGTTGCCATTTATACAGTAAAAGTATCGGAAAGAAATGTGATAGATGTTGATTATAAAGAATTATAATATCTGATAACGCATGCCGGTGAAGCAGGCATGCCTGGAAATCGATGAGGAGGAGCACAGATTATGAACAGAAATAAGAAGATTACACAGACAATGGCTCTGGCTATGACCGGTATCATGATTGCAAACGCCGGTATGGGAAGTGTCTATGCAGCAGATCAGACTGCTTCCGTAGAAAAAGAAACAGAAAGCACAACAGAAGCTGTTACAGAAAAAGAGACAGAGAAAGAAACAGAAAAAGTGAAAAAAGAAACATCAAAGGAAGAAACCGTCTATGTACAGGCATCTCCGTCTGGTGAGACACAGGAGATTATTGTCAGTGATTGGCTGAAGAATACAGATGGTGAAACTTCCCTTTCTGATAAGAGTGATCTGTCTGATATCAAGAATGTAAAAGGTGATGAGACATTTTCCCAGGATGGAGACAAGATTACCTGGGATGCCAATGGCAATGATATTTATTATCAGGGAACCAGCACAAAAGATCTGCCGGTATCCTTAAAAGTAACTTACTATCTGGATGGACAGGAGATCTCTCCGGAAGATCTGGCAGGCAAAAGTGGTCATGTAAAAATGGTATATCAGTATACCAACCACATGAAACAGGGCGAGATCTACACACCATTCGTACTATTTACCGGTATGGTACTTCCAGGAGACAATTTCTCCAATGTAAAAGTAGACAATGGTAAAACCATCTCTGATGGAGATAAGAACATCGTTATCGGTGTGGGACTTCCGGGACTGGAAGACAGCCTGAAGATCAAAAAAAATAAATCTGACATTCTGGATGATCTGGACATTGATCTGGATATTCCAGACAGCTTCGAAGTAGAAGCAGATGTGACCGATTTCAGCCTGTCTATGTCTATGACAGTGGCTGCTCCACTGAGCCTGGATGATCTGGAACTGGATGATATCGATGACGAAGATGATCTGAAAGACAAGATTGATGAAATCGCGGATGCAGCAACACAGCTGGTAGACGGAACCAGTGATCTGGCAGATGGTGTACAGGAATTAAAAGATGGCTGTGGCGATCTGCTGGATGGTATTGACCAGCTGGATGACGGAGCAGGTGATCTGAATAATGGTGTACAGACGCTCAATAACAAAAAAGGCGATCTGATTGATGGTATCAATCAGCTGTCAAGTGGTCTGGATCAGTTAAACAGCAAAAAAGGAGATCTGGTCAAAGGAGTAAATCAGCTGGCAAGCGGAGCATCCTCACTGGACAGCGGCGCAGCGGATCTTAAGACAGGAATGGATCAGCTGGCGGGTGGTATTAATTTACTGAATGGAAAGAGAGAAACTCTGGTAAGTGGCCTTACAGATATGGTAGCAGGAATCAACAAGATGGAAAGTAAGAAAGCAGAATTGACCGGAGGTGTTGATAAATTAATAACATCCATTGGCGCAATAGAAAGTGGTGTTGATGCCGCAAAAGAGAAAATACATAATGGTTTGCAGGAATTTATTAAAACGCTTGAGTTACAGGAAACGGCACTGGAAGCTGGCAGTGGATTGGAAGATATTGATGACTTTACAGAACAGCTTAAAAAATATGTAACTGCTGTAAATGGTACTTTAACACAATTGGGAAGTCAGACGTCTGGAAGCGAAAATGGATCACAGACTGTAGCTGTATATTCTGCACCAGAGACCAGTGTTGATGTTTCGTTTGCAGAAACCAGTCCAGAAGCAATCGCAAGTCTGGAGGCATCTATCGCAGGTAATGAAGCTGTTTTAGCAAGTCTGAAAGACGTTCAGTCCAAAGAAAGCTCTGTACCAGATAAATTATTGAAAGAGTATTCTGGTGCATATAGTACGTATACAGGACAGTTGTCAAATTGTATAGCGCAGTTGGAATCTGATATAGCCAATCAGAAAGCAGCGCTTGCAGCAATGCAGCAGACACAGACTGTTTCTGCTGGTCAGTCAGCAATTGCAGTACAGAGCGATGATGCAGGAGAAAATACGGGTAGTGGAACAGGAACATCAAATTCGTATCAAAGCTTGATTGATTCAGGGGAAAACTTATATGCAGGTGCAATTAACGAGAAGACAGGTTTAAAAGCAACTGTGAAAGCAGGAATGATGAAGAGGCTGGAACAAGTGAAGCAAACGGTACAGGGATTGGATGCACAGATTTGTGGTGAGGTTGATGAAAAAACAAATCCAAAAGGTGGAGCATTTGTTCAGATTAGTTCAAATCTGGAATTAATGAAGCAGACTGTGAAAGATGAACTTCAGACAGGTGTGGAAGAATTAGCAAATGGTATTGGTCAGTTGTATGAAGGAAGCCAGTTATTAAGTCCTAATATTCCAGTATTAGATAGTGGTGTTCAGAGTCTTGCAGGTGGAGCTGTTCAGCTTCAGGCCGGATTGAATTCTTTAAAGGATGGAACTGCCACACTGTCAACAGGTACCAAGACTCTCCAGAGTGGTGCAGGTGCACTGGCAACCGGTGTACAGCAGTTGGCAACCGGCGGCAAGCAGCTGAAGAAGGGCGGCGCAACACTTGCAGATGGCGTACAGCAGCTGGCAGACGGAAGCTCACAGCTGAAAGATGGTACTTCACAGCTGAAAGATGGCGGTAAGGATCTTGATTCTGGTGTAGATGAACTGCTGGATGGCGCAAATGAGCTGAAAGATGGTATGGAAGAATTCGATGAAGAAGCAATTCAGAAGCTCGTAGACTTCGCAGAGGATGATCTGCAGGATATGATCGACAGACTGAAAGATATCCGTGATGCAGGTGATGCATACCAGTTGTACTCCAGTGGAAATGAGAACACCAATGGTAACGTGAAGTTCATCATTGAGACAGCATCTATCGGAGACGATGAGTAGATAATACGCAATATAAGTGAAATATAATAATAAGAAATCCAGAGTTTCAAAATAGAGACTCTGGATTTCTTATTATATGTTATATGGGAGGGTGACCCTGGAACAGAAGAAACAAGTGAAATCCGTGGTCAGGTATCGAATATCCAAGGTATGATTGACCCCGGAACAGAAAAATCAAGTGGAATCCGCGGTCAGATACCGGGTATCCAAGCAGATGAAGCCCCGGAACAGAAGAAACAAGTGAAATCCGTGGTCAGGTACCGGGTGTCCAAAGAAGATGAAGCTCCGGAAAAGAAGAATCAATAGGAATCCGCGGTTAGTTTTTTACAACACTTTGATATAGTAACGCAATTCTGAAGTTTTTGTGAAACTGCCTGCTAAGGTTGAAATCCAGCCGGATTTTAGGTATAATAAACGAAGTCAGGGAGTAAAGTAAGGTAAAATAATGAGTGAAAAGGGCTCCGTGAGAGAATAAGGGGTTCAAAATAAAGGAGTATAGAATGACAAGAAAACAGTTTTCAGTCTGGATGCTTGCGGGGTGTATTGGTGCCGGAAGTACTTTTGGTACGGCAGTTTCTGCGGAGCAGATAGACGGGGAAGTGGGATATTATGATACTGGTGAAGGGTATTGGGATAATACTTATCAGGGGGATTATGTTCAGGAAGATACATATACCACCTATGAAGATCAGGCCTTTGATCCACAGCCGACAGAAGAATATTACAGTGAGACAGAAGCCTGGACGCCGGACAGCACAGAATATTATGACAGCAATGAAGTGACAGAGGACGTTTCTGAAGAGACCGAAGCAGATCGGTATTATAAAGATGATGAGTATATCTCGATTCGTAAGACCGACAAACAAAAGACAACAGAGGAACTGGATATTCTGACAAAAGAAGATGCAGAGAAGGACTTTGATCTTGTCAGCTATGAGGATCTTCCACGTTCTGTCAGCCTGAAGGTGCCGGAAGTGAGACAGCTGCCAGAGCTTCCAACCGGATGTGAATCCGTGGCGCTGACGATGGCACTGGAATATGAAGGATTTATGCTGTATAAGACCACCATTGCAAGAGAGTTCCTGGTCTATAATCAGGAGACAGACAATCTGGCTGTTGGTTATATCGGGGATCCATTTAGCAAGGATGGTGCAGGATGTTTTGCCCCTGCGATTGCTGCTACAGCAGATAACTTTTTTGAAGATCAGGGATATGATTATGCAGCCTATAACATTTCAGGAAGTGAAATGGAAGAACTGCTCAGTTATGTGGCAGCAGGTACACCGGTAGTATTGTGGACGACCATGTACATGGCAGAACCGGAGTTCACGGAGGATACCACAGAGTATGATGGAGAACTATACCGCTGGTATTATCAGGAGCACTGCGTAGTACTTTCTGGTTATGACCTGGATAATGGTACTTTGCAGATCAATGATCCACTGGAAGGGATTGTTACCAGAGATTATGAAGAATTCAAGTCCATTTATGATACCGTTGGAAAGTATGCAGTGGTTGTAAAAGCAGCATCAGAAGAACAGGAATGATATGAGGCCTTAGGATGAATATATTATTTTATTTAAAGCCAAAGAGTGAAGTGGTGTATCTTTATGACGATTTTACACTTCGCCAGGTTCTGGAAAAGATGGAAAAGTATCGTTACAGTGCGGTTCCTGTGATTAATCGAAATGGAAATTATGTAGGAACGCTGACTGAGGGCGACCTGTTGTGGCATTTGAAGGCCACAGGCTTCCGGGAGTTGAAAGAGATGGAAGATATTCCCATGACGAAGATCAGACGGTACTGGCATAATGAACCGGTGAACATTGATTGTAAAATTGAAGATCTCATCACCACTTCCATGAATCAGAATTTTGTACCGGTGATTGATGATAAGAACATCTTTATTGGTATTGTGACCAGAAGGGACATTATTCAGTATTGTTATGAGAAGTCTCAGGGAACAGCAACAATTTAGCGCATTAAAGCGATTAACATTGACAAACAAAAATATAGTTGATAAAATATAGGAAGTTTGTAGCTGTTCAGAAACTGTGTATCGGTGAAGGTACTGAACAGATACGTGAGTTTACACAAAAGGGGTGAAAGAATGAATCAGAGAGTGTTATCCATGCTGGTAGATAATACATCAGGTGTACTGAGCCGTGTGGCAGGACTGTTCAGCCGTCGTGGTTACAATATCGACAGTCTTACGGTAGGTGTGACAGCTGATCCGAGATATTCCAGAATGACAGTAGTGGTAAATGGAGATGAACAGATCCTGGATCAGATCGAAAAGCAGGTGCGTAAGCTTGTGGATGTGGCAGATGTGAAGACACTGAAGCCTGGTGACAGCGTGAACAGAGAACTGATTATGGTGAAGCTGCGTGCAGATGCCAAGGATCGTCAGGGAATCAACGCAATTTGTGATATTTTCCGTGCTAAGGTAGTAGATGTGGCGAAGTCATCTATGATCATCGAACTGACCGGAGATCAGGCAAGTTATCTGCATTTCTGGAGCTGATTCGTGACTACGAGATTCTGGAACTTGCCAGAACAGGTATGACAGGATTATCCCGTGGGGCAGACGACGTCAGATATTTATAAGGATTGCTAAAGGCCCTGCCTTTAACATATACGGTACGAGAAGATTACCGGAGAGTATATTTTCTATGGAGGAATGAAAAAATGTCAGAAGCAAAAATTTATTACCAGGAAGACTGTAACCTTTCCATGCTGGAAGGTAAGACTATCGCAGTCATCGGTTACGGCAGCCAGGGACATGCACATGCATTAAATGCAAAGGAGTCCGGATGCAATGTCATCATTGGCCTTTATGAAGGAAGCAAATCATGGGCAAAAGCAGAAGCTCAGGGATTTGAAGTCTATACAGCAGCAGAAGCTGCAAAGAGAGCAGATATCATCATGATCCTGATCAATGATGAGAAACAGGCAGCTCTTTACAAAAAAGATATCGAGCCAAACCTGGAAGAAGGAAATATGCTGATGTTCGCACACGGTTTCAATATCCACTTCGGATGCATCGTACCACCTGCAAACGTAGATGTTACTATGATCGCACCTAAGGGACCTGGACATACAGTAAGAAGCGAATATCAGGCAGGAAAAGGTGTTCCTTGTCTGGTAGCCGTACATCAGAATGCTACAGGAAAGGCTCTGGAGATCGCATTGGCTTATGCACTGGCTATCGGTGGAGCAAGAGCAGGTGTTTTGGAGACTACATTCAGAACAGAGACAGAGACAGACCTTTTCGGAGAACAGGCAGTACTTTGCGGTGGTGTTTGTGCACTGATGCAGGCAGGTTTCGAGACTCTGGTAGAAGCTGGATATGATCCAAGAAATGCATATTTCGAATGTATCCATGAGATGAAACTGATCGTTGATCTGATCTATCAGTCAGGATTTGCAGGAATGAGATATTCTATTTCCAATACTGCTGAATACGGCGATTACATCACAGGACCGAAGATCATCACAGAAGATACCAAGAAAGCTATGAAGAAGATTCTTTCTGATATCCAAGATGGTACTTTTGCAAAAGACTTCTTATTAGATATGTCCAGCGCAGGTTCACAGGTACATTTCAAAGCTATGAGAAAGCTGGCTTCTGAGCATCCATCAGAAAAAGTTGGAGCAGAGATCCGTAAACTGTATAGCTGGAATGGCGAAGACAAGCTGATTAACAACTAATCAGATATCATAATAGTGTATGAAAAATCCGGGACAGCGTATGGAGGTTGTTCCGGATTTTGTAGTAAGCGATAAAGGAGAATTAGAAGCATGGGAATGACAATGACTCAGAAGATTCTTGCTGCAGCTGCAGGTCTTCCATCTGTGGAAGCTGGACAACTGATTGAAGCAGATCTGGATCTGGTACTTGGAAATGATATCACCTCACCGGTAGCGATTCATGAGATGGACAAGTTTACAAAAGAAGGCGTATTTAACAAAGATAAGATTGCGCTGGTTATGGATCACTTTATTCCGAATAAGGATATCAAGTCCGCAGAGCACTGTAAATGTGTACGCCAGTTTGCTGCAAAGCATGATATTACCAATTATTTTGATGTTGGACAGATGGGAATCGAACATGCACTGCTTCCTGAGAGTGGACTGACGGTTGCCGGAGATGTCATCATCGGAGCGGACTCTCATACCTGTACTTATGGAGCACTGGGAGCATTTTCTACCGGTGTGGGAAGTACTGACATGGCAGCGGGTATGGCTACTGGAAAAGCATGGTTTAAAGTACCGTCAGCGATTAAGTTTAATCTGGTGGGCAAGCCATCCAAATGGGTAAGCGGAAAAGACGTGATCCTTCATATCATTGGTATGATTGGAGTAGATGGTGCACTGTACCGCTCTATGGAATTTACCGGCGAAGGCATCCAGAATCTGTCTATGGATGATCGTTTTACAATTGCGAACATGGCTATTGAAGCTGGCGGAAAGAATGGAATCTTCCCGGTAGATGATCTGGCTATCGCTATATGAAGGAACATTCCAAGCGTCCATATAAGATCTTTGAAGCAGATGAAGATGCAGTATACGACGAAGAATATACGATTGATTTAAGTGAACTGAAGCCAACGATCGCATTCCCGCATTTGCCGGAGAATACAAAGACCATGGATGAGATTACTGAGGATGTTGTGATCGATCAGTCTGTGATCGGTTCCTGTACCAATGGCCGTATCGAAGATCTGAGATGTGCAGCAGAGATCTTAAAAGGCCGTAAGGTGAAAAAGGGTGTACGCTGTATCGTGATCCCGGCTACGCAGAAGATCTACCTTCAGGCTATGGAAGAGGGCCTGTTGAAGATCTTTATCGAGGCAGGAGCAGTAGTCAGCACACCGACCTGTGGCCCATGTCTTGGAGGCTATATGGGTATTCTGGCAGAAGGAGAACGTTGTATCTCTACTACCAACCGTAACTTTGTAGGACGTATGGGACACGTAAAATCAGAAGTATATCTGGCCAGCCCGGCAGTTGCAGCAGCAAGTGCGGTAACAGGAAAGATTTCCACACCGGATGAACTGGGATTATAAGGAGGAGAAAGATGAAAGCACACGGAAAAGTATTCAAATATGGAGACAACGTAGATACGGATGTCATCATTCCGGCAAGATATCTGAATTCCTCAGATCCTGCAGAACTGGCTACCCATTGTATGGAAGATATTGATAAAGAATTTGTCAATAAAGTACATAAGGGAGATATCATTGTAGCAGACAAGAACTTTGGCTGTGGTTCTTCCAGAGAGCATGCACCGATCGCTATTAAGGCTGCTGGTGTCAGCTGTGTGATCGCGGAGACCTTTGCCAGAATCTTTTACCGCAATTCCATCAACATTGGTCTGCCGATCATCGAATGTCCGGCAGCTGCAAAGGGGATTGAAGATGGAGATGAAGTAGAAGTAGATTTCGACAGCGGTATGATCTACAATCGTACCAAAGGCACAGAATTCAAGGGACAGGCATTCCCGGAATTCATGCAGAAGATCATCCAGGCAGAAGGTCTGATCAATTATATCAATAATAAATAAGAGAATGGACTGGTTGAATAGCAGAATAATAGTAAGTGTTCAGAATCTGCTGTGAGGGAACTGAACAGATACGAAGCGAAAAAAATCAGGATAAACGCATTTTACGTTTATCCTGATTTTTTGGTTATATCATAGAAGTATGATGATTAGTTCTGTTTTTTCTTACGCATGATTACTACTACGATAATCACAACAGCGGCTACAATCAGTACAATCACAAATGGAAGAATCGGTGTCTGATCGCCAGTCTGTGGATTGATACGGACTGCATCGTTGGTTCCGTCAGAAGAGTTGCCTCCGATGGAGAAAGTAACGGTCTTGCTGTCTGCAATATCAGTGTTCTGCCAGCTTCCGTCACCGTATACCTGTTTCTGGAAGGTAACAGTAACCGTGTAAGTCCCGGTCTTGGAAATGGAGAACGCACCGCTGAAGTTATCCAGCCAGGTTCCTGCAGTTCCCTGAATCGACCAGGTAGAAGGAATGTAGCGAATATCATTTGCAATTGGTTTGCTGTTCTCGCTTGCAGCGCCATATGCACTGAAGGTCAGGCGGGTGTTGATGTCATAGGTAGCACCTTCAGACAGGTTCTGGATCGCATTGTCATTCGGATTACCTACGATATTCAGGTCACGATCTTCGGTGTAATCACAGTTGTCACGATGGCAGAAGCGTTCCTGATAACCGTGGGAAGAATAAGTAGAAGCTTCCATGGTCTCCCAGTCATCGCGAAGATCATGTCCCAGGGCCTTGCCTTCGGTAGCCTGGCAGCGGGAGCAGGTCTTAGGAGTAGTACAGGTAGCATCCTTCCAGTCATGTCCAAGAGCAGTTCCTTCCAGCTCGACACCACATACAGAACAGGTTGCGTTCTTGGTACATGTTGCATTGCCTGCATTCGTATGAGCGGCGTAGTCACCTGTGGTTGCACCGCATACGGTACAGGTGGACAGATGATTACAGGTAGCAGCATCAAATTGATGTGCATTCTGTGTCAGAGTAAGCTGAACAGAGTACTGATTATTTGCTGCATCTGTAAATGTGATCCGCTGAGTGGAATTCGCTGCAAAATCAGCGGTTGTTAAGGTGTATGGCTGTTCCACACCATCTGCGACAAACTTCACGGTCGGATTGGTCAGAACTGCATTACAAGGCAATGTGATTGCAGGTTCCACATTTGCATTTGTATCATTGGCAGTAAGAGTCAGCTTAGTGCCATCGGCCGGATAAGTATATACCGGATTAGTTGCATTCGGGTTGAAGAACTGCAGTGTACCGATGAGCGTTGTGGCCTGTACAGGTGGTTCTCCCTGAGGAGCATCCTGTGTCTGTGCATCTGCAGTGGTTTCTGGCTGTGCGGCATCTGATTCGGCAGTCGTCTCTGCTGGAGCAGAGGTCTCTTCCTGAACAGTTGTTTCGCTCTGAGCAGAGGTCTCTTCCTGAACAGTCGATTCGGTTTGAGCAGTAGTTTCTTCCTGAACAGCTACTGGCTGGGCCTGGGAATCATCTGGCAGAAGAACGGTTCCGTTATCGGTAGTGCTATCTTCTTCAGAACCCTTATATTCTTCCTGTGTGCTGGCATTAATCACAGAGTCATCTACGGTGTCAAAGATATTAATATCACCATTGTCATTAGCAGAAGCATCAGTTGTGGTATCTCCAGTAGCGTCTGGAATCGTAATATCACTGTCTGTTGCAGCGGTATCATCGGATGCGGCCGGTTCAGCAGATGGATCTGTCACCACAGCTTCTGTATCAGTGGATGGGTCAGCTGGCTGAGTCTGTGTGTCATCAGCCGGGGCTGCAGTCTCTGTTTCGGCAGTCGTTTCCGGTTCGGTCTCCTCAGGAGCGATCACCACGTCAATGGTCAGATCCTTTACGCCTTCTGCCAGAAGAATGTCATCTAGAGATTCATCATCAGCAACATAAGCTTCATAATCTGGTGTGAAGGTGTAAGTACCTTCTGGAGAACTCTCTGAATAGATCTTCTCTGGATTGTCAGTTTTTAACTTCCAGTCGATCTTTTCCAGTGTGAGAGTAGAAGGAGCATCCGGTCCGTCTGCTTCCCAGTAACCTTCCAGATCCAGATCCTCAGGAAGCTTCAGATCTTCCAGAGAGGTACCTGGTACAGCCTTCAGATCACCATATTTCTCCTTTGTCTGTTCATCTGTAAAATGTCCCTGATCATCCTTTTCAAATCCAGGGAACTTCGTAATATAAAAGATGGAAGATGGTACTTCCACATCGGCATCTAATGCGGCTTCTTCCGCTGAAATATCTTCAGAAAAATCGTCCTCTGCCCAGGCCGGGACAGAAGGGATCATGCTCATAATCAGTGAGAATGATAAGAGTCCGGAAGCGCATTTTGCAAATAGTGTATGTTTTCTGTGCATACTACCCCTCTCCTTTCTAAAAATATGTATCTGTGAAGATATTGAACAGATACATAAATATTACAATCATGTTAACACAAATGTAAAAAAAAAACCATAAAAAAAGACTAAATTAGTAAAATTAAGAATATAATAAGAAAAAGAAAAATTGAATTCTCCAGGTTGACATTTTCAGGGAAAAGTGTTATCTTAAACCTACGTTAAATAGAAAAAGCTATGAAGAGGAATAGTACATTTATTCTTGGATTCAGAAAGCTGTCGGGTGATGTGAGACAGCCGAGAGAGTAGGGGGAACTCACCTCAGAGCAGCTGCTTGAAAGCCAGTAATGATCAGAAGAGAGATTGGTGAGTAGGCGCAGACGGAGTCCTGACCGTTATCCGGGTAAGATATAAGATCTGTACAGATCCGTATCGGATGAGTGTATGAAGTTATTTCATAAAGTAGAGTGGTACCGCGTAGGACATCGAACGTCTTTCGTCTCTAGTGACAGTAAGCAGTCACGGGATGAAGGATTTTTTTTTACCCTGAATGGGAACAACATTTTATCAGTATAGTGAAAATGGAGGAAAAGACACATGAAGAACTTTAAAAAGTATACCAGACAGTATTTTATGCCACCAGTAGAGTGCATGGACTGGACAAAGAAAGAGTACATTGGCAAGGCTCCAATCTGGTGCAGCGTAGACCTGCGTGATGGAAATCAGGCACTGATCGTACCGATGAATCTGCAGCAGAAGATTGATTTCTTTAAGTTACTGGTAAAGATTGGTTTTAAAGAAATCGAAGTAGGTTTCCCGGCTGCATCTGAGACAGAATATCATTTCCTTCGGGCACTCATTGAACAGGATCTGATCCCGGATGATGTTACAATTCAGGTACTGACACAGGCCAGAGAGCATATCATCCGCAAGACATTTGAAGCACTGGAAGGTGCAAAGAAGGCGGTGGTACATGTATACAATTCCACTTCCTTATCCCAGAGAGAGCAGGTATTTAAGAAGTCTAAGGAAGAGATTCTGAAGATTGCTGTAGACGGAGCTGCATTATTAAAGAAGCTTGCCGACGAGACAGAGGGTAATTTCTCCTTTGAATACAGCCCGGAGAGCTTTACCGGAACCGAACCGGAATACGCACTGGAAGTAGTCAATGCCGTACTGGATGTATGGCAGCCGACACCGGACAACAAGGTCATTATCAATCTGCCAAGTACTGTACAGCACTCTATGCCTCATGTATATGCAAGCCAGATCGAATATATGAGCAAGAATATGAAGTACCGTGAAAATGTTGTACTTTCCCTTCATCCACACAATGACAGAGGCTCAGGTGTCAGTGATGCAGAGATGGGTATTCTGGCCGGCGCAGACCGTATCGAAGGTACTCTGTTTGGAAATGGAGAGCGTACCGGTAACGTAGATATCGTGACACTGGCTATGAATATGTATGCACAGGGTGTGGATCCGGAACTGGATTTCACGAATATGATGGAGATCTGTGAACAGTATGAGAAGTTCACAGGCATGAAGATTGATATGAGAAGCCCATACAGTGGAGCACTGGTATTTGCAGCATTCTCAGGATCCCATCAGGATGCGATTGCCAAGGGTATGAAGTACAGAGAGACTCATGACTGCGAGCACTGGACCGTACCGTATCTGCCAATCGATCCAGCCGATATCGGAAGACATTACGAAGCAGATGTGATCCGTATCAACAGCCAGTCCGGCAAGGGTGGCGTAGGCTACATTCTGGAGCAGTACTATGGACTGAATCTGCCGGCCAAGATGCGCGAGGCTATGGGCTATGCAGCAAAAGCAGCATCCGATGAAAAAGAAAAAGAACTTCTTCCAGATGAGATCTTCGACCTGTTCAAGACCAGATACGAAGATATTACCACACCGTTTAATATTACAGAAGCACACTTCAAGCAGCATAACGGTATCATTGCAGAGGTTATGGTAGAGCATGATGGTGAGAAGAAGCTGGCAGTGGCTTCCGGAAACGGACGTCTGGATGCCATCAGCAATGCACTGAAGAAGCAGTTCCGTTTGGAATATCGTCTTGAGACTTATCAGGAACATGCACTGGAGCAGAGTTCCAGTTCCAGAGCGATCGCTTATGTAGGTATTCGTGATGCACAGGAAAAACGTTTCTGGGGCGCAGGTGTAGATCAGGATATTATCAAAGCTTCCTACAATGCACTGTTGACAGCCATCAATAACATGCTGGCAGGCGTAGAATAAATAATCAGAATAGTCTAAAAGTGACGGCGTAATCCCTTTTCTGACAGGGTGTTACGCCGTTTTTGTCGTAAAAATGTGAAAAATAGATACAAAAGTATTGCGAAAGTATGAAATAATAATTGACATATTAACACAAATGAAATAAAATAGAAAAAGACGGGAGTATCATTATCAGCAAGAAAGGAAGGAAAAACAGCATATGGAAGTAGAAAGTATACTTCTGGGGATGATGCATTGTATGAATCGTTTGACCAGACGTGTATATCGGAAACACGTTGCTGTTGTCCGCACAGCTGTTTTGCTGGCAATCGTTTTCCTGTGCGCTATGGGGGTTAGCGGGGTAAGCGGGAATCTTATTTCCATCGAGATTGGAAAGGAGACGGGATTGCATGCAGGAACAGGAGAAGTTCTGGCTGCCGAGACGATAGAGACAGACGAGACAGAAGGACTTCAGGCGGGACTGATGGGAGTCGTAAGTGGTGCAATGTCCATGAACGCATATTCCCAGGCAGCGAGTGAGATAAACACTGCAAGTGCAAATGAGAACATTCTGGTAGGTGCAGCGAGGGCAAGCCGTACGGAGCGCCGCCGGACAAATATGGAGAAAAGTACACAGTCAGCCCGGAATGTGTTTACCTATGCCAGACAGGTGGTAGAGAGTAACCAGATGCCGGAGAGTGAGTATTATACATTATTACGCATAGTGGAAGCAGAGGCTACCGGAGAAGATCTGGAAGGCAAGATGCTGATCGCAAATGTCATTCTGAACAGAGTCAGAGATTCACGTTTTCCGAATACTATTGAAGAAGTGGTATGGCAGACCATCGACGGCTCAGCTCAGTTTCAGCCGACCATTGACGGACGAATCAACAGCGTGGAGATCACTGATTCCACAATAGAAGCGGTAGACCGGGTACTGGCCGGAGAGGACAAGTCCCAGGGGGCACTGTTCTTTATGGCAAGGAACGGATCTGATGCATCCAGTATCGGATGGTTTGAAGAGAATTTAATTCCACTGCTTACACATGGTGGACATGAATATTATACATTATCCCAGAATCAACAGGTATCCTAAGAGGGTATAGCAGAAAAGAGCAGTCAGTGGCTGCTCTTTTTTCATCTTTTCAAATAGGAACCCAGGGTTGCGTGACAAAAAAAGGTGTGCTATACTTGGTAAAAATGTCTGAAAACAGTCAGATAAGAAATAGGAAAAGGAGCAGGTGAAGAGATGGAAGTATTATATAGAAGTACCAGAACTCCAGAAGGCACTGTAACAGCCTCACAGGCAATCTTAAAGGGACTTGCTGATGACGGCGGATTATTTGTACCACAGCAGATTCCGCATCTGGATGTGACAATGGATCAGCTGGCAGGCATGAGTTATCAGGAGACTGCATATGAAGTAATGAAGCTGTTTCTTACAGATTTTACAGAAGAAGAACTGAAGAATTGTATTGCTAAGGCATATGATGAAAAGTTCGATACCAAAGAGATTGCACCGCTGAAGAAGGAAGATGGTGCTTACTACCTGGAACTGTTCCATGGTGCTACCATCGCATTTAAGGATATGGCACTGTCTATTCTGCCACACCTGCTGACTACTTCAGCAAAGAAGAATCATGTGGAAAATGAGATCGTGATTCTGACAGCTACATCCGGAGATACCGGAAAGGCAGCACTGGCTGGTTTTGCAGATGTACCTGGCACCAGAATTATTGTTTTTTATCCTAAGAATGGTGTCAGCCCGATTCAGGAAAAGCAGATGGTGACTCAGAAAGGAAAGAATACTTATGTAGTAGCCATCAGGGCAATTTTGACGATGCCCAGACCGGTGTTAAGAAGATGTTCGGAGATAAGGAGCTGGCAAAGGAGATGCAGGAGAGTGGATTTCAGTTTTCTTCTGCGAATTCCATCAACATCGGCCGTCTGGTTCCGCAGGTAGTGTATTATGTATATGCCTATGCGAAGCTGAGAGCAGCAGGAGAATTAGCTGAGAACGAACCGATAAATGTAGTAGTTCCGACAGGTAACTTTGGTAATATTCTGGCAGCTTACTATGCAAAAAATATGGGCGTACCGATTGCAAAGCTGATCTGTGCTTCGAATGATAATAAAGTACTGTATGATTTCTTCCAGACAGGAGAATACAATCGTAACAGAGAATTTATCCTGACCACATCCCCATCTATGGATATTCTGATTTCCAGCAATCTGGAACGTCTGATCTATAAAATTGCAGGCGAGGATGCAGTGAAAAATGCAGAGATGATGAAGTCTCTGACCACAGAAGGCAAGTATGAGATTACACCAAAGATGCGGGAAAGACTGCAGGATTTCACCGGTGGATTTGCTACAGAGAAGGAAGTATCAGATGAGATCGCGAGAGTTTATCAGGATACCGGTTATGTGATGGATACGCACACAGCAGTAGCTTCCTGCGTATATCATAAGTATCAGGAGCAGAGCGGTGATCAGACCAAGACCGTGATTGCTTCTACAGCCAGTCCATATAAGTTCACCAGAAGTGTCATGGATGCTTTACATAAAGACAGCAAGAACATGACAGACTTTGAACTGGTAGATGAACTGTCACGTATCTCAGGCGTGAAGGTGCCGGCAGCTATTGAAGAGATCCGTACGGCACCGGTTCTTCATGATACTGTAGTAGAGACAGCAGAGATGAAGAATGCGGTAAAGAAGATTCTTGGGGTAAAATAGGGGGAAGAGAATATGGATTCAATGTTTTCATTAATGGACCTGATTATCCTGGGATCAGGTGCGTATGTGCTGTATTGCTATTATCTGTTAAAGTTTAAGGGAGAGATCAAGGAAGGCTTGCTGCTCCCGAAAGGAACGAATGTCAAAAAATGTACCGATAAGGCAGCCTATACCAGAGAAGTGGAGAATAAAGTACTGGTATATGGGATTGTGGTGCTGATCTGCGGCGGCTGCGGTGTACTGGAGACACAGACCGGATTGCTTGGAAGATGGTATCTGGCAGTAATTGCCATATTCCTTGCAGTGACCATCTGGTTTGCCTTTGCAGTGAAAAAATCAGCAGAAAAGTACTGGCCGACCGGACATACCAGCGTGAAGAAATAGAATAAAAAGAACAAAAACGGACACAGATATGAGTGAAAGACGGTGATTCGTTTCCATGCTTGACTTTTCGACATGAGAATGCGATAATAAACAAGAAATGAATCACAAAGAAGTTGACCATTTGCCTGGGATGTTCGACAACTTCTACTGTTTTGAACCTACATTACTTTAAACGGGATTCCTATATTGCCAATTAGATGTCAGGCCCCCATTTGTCAGGGGAAGGCAGAAGAACGGTTGCGGTTACCCACCTAGCTTCGCTAGGAGTCAAAAGGTAGGAACCGGCATTTTGGGTATTAAAAAAGGACCTCAGGGTCCTTTTTTATAAAGTTTAAAAAGGAGATTGGGGAAAATGGGAATGAAAATAAGTGATTTTGGAAGACTGGCGGATGGAAGAGAAGCTAAGCTGGTGACGATTGCCAATAAGAATGGAATGTCCATTGAGGTGACAAACTATGGTGCCACACTGGTTGGTGCAGTAGTGCCAGATAAGAATGGCAGACATGACGATGTAATCCTTGGTTATGCGGATGTGACAGATTATGCGAAGAATGGCGGTTTTTTGGGCGCCTGCATTGGAAGAAGCGGCAACCGTATCGGTGGAGCAACGTTTGAGATCAATGGTGTGACATATCACCTGGATCAGAATGAGAACAAAAATAACCTTCATAGCGGCAATCATGGATATGATTCGGTGATCTGGGATATGAAGACAGACGAAGCAACATCTTCCGTGACATTTTCCAGAGTCAGCCCGGATCTGGAACAGGGATATCCTGGAACATTTACCGTATCTGTGACCTATACACTGACGGACGATAATGAGATCAAGATTCACTATGAAGGTAAGTCAGACAAAGATACCATTGCCAATATGACCAATCATTCCTATTTTAACCTGGAAGGCCATGACCATGGAAGTATTCTGGATCATATTCTGTGGATTGATGCAGATGGTTATACAGAGATCGATGCAGAATCTATCCCGACTGGTGTGATCGGATCGGTGGAGGGTACTCCATTTGATTTCCGTGTGGCAAAGCCAGTGGGACAGGATATTGAAAAAGAGAACAGGCAGCTGAAGATGGGCGGCGGATATGACCATAACTACGCATTGAAGCCGGATGGAACGGTAAAGAAGGTTGCAGAAGTGAAAGCTCCGGTCAGTGGAAGAAAGATGGAAGTCTTTACGGACTGTGTAGGCGTACAGTTCTATTCTGGAAACTTTATTGAGAACACCTGGATTGGAAAAGATGGAAAGGCTTATCAGAAGAGAGGTGGTCTCTGCCTGGAGACACAGTTCTTCCCAGATGCGATTCATCATGAGAACTTTGCATCTCCGATTCTGAAAGCAGGAGATACTTATTCTACAACAACCATTTATAAGTTCAGTGCAGAATAAGAAAGCGGGCAACTAAACAGTTATGATTTTACAATCATAAAGAAGAAAACAGAACATAGGATAAAAGAAACGGGTACAACTGGTATGCCGTTTCTTTTTTTAGGGAGAAAACGGGGAATATGAAAAAAATAATCATGTTATGTGGCTTGCTGCTGCTGACTTTTTTATGGGGTATGCTGGGATTGCAGTATGGGAACCATGCAAAAGATATAACAATACAGAGAGATTTGCAGACCACTTCCAAAACGGACAGTGAGATCCGTGTCCTGTTGAAAAATGACGGATATGCATCGGAATATCATGCAGATATCTGCCTCACCTGTGATAAGGATTATAAGATCCGGGAGGAAGACAGCCAGATTCGGTATAAAGCCGGAGAGAAAATACAGATTACACCTCAGAGTGCCTGGTTTGCAAAAGGAGATGTCATTCAGGTTTTCTCTAATGGTGGCTGGTTTTATTTCCCGGAACTGGAGCGGGCAGAAGAAAATATTGGATATGAGGGAAGTCTGGAGATCCGAAAGACCGATCAGGGTCTGCTCCTGATAAATGTATTATCGTTGGAAAATTATCTTTGCGGGGTACTGCCAGGTGAAATGTCAGCTTCTTTTCCCATGGAAGCATTAAAAGCGCAGGCCATCTGTGCGCGAACATATGCACTGCAGCAACAGGAGGATCAGCGGGCAAAAGAATTTGGAGCAGATCTGGATGACAGTACTTCGTATCAGGTTTACAATAACAGGCAGCATGGGGAAAAGACGGATCAGGCAGTAAAAGAAACGGCAGGACTGGTAATGATGCAGGATGGAATCCTGGCAGATGCCCGTTATTATTCCACGTCCTGTGGCCTGGATCTACATAGGGATCTGTCAGAAGAAAGTGTATTTGCAGCATTTCTGCAGGAAAATCAGATTCATTCTGTAGAGGCAGAAGAACCGTTTTATCGATGGAAAACCAGTATCCGGATGGCAGATTTACAGGAAAAAACAGGATGGGAAACGATAGAGAATCTGCAGGTAATAGAAAGAAATGAGAAAGGTGCGGTAACTACACTGGAGATAATGGGACAAAAAAAGAATACAGAACAGGCAAACGAGAGAATCAACGGAGAATACCAGATCCGCCAGTTTCTGGCTCTGGCAGATCCGGTGATCACCCTGCAGGATGGAAGTACACGGGAAGGATGGCAGCTGCTGCCAAGTGCTTTTTTCTATCTGCAGCCTGTGACAGAAGGAGATTTCCTGACCGGATATGAGATCTATGGGGGAGGATATGGCCATGGTGAAGGCATGAGCCAGAATGGAGCCAGACATATGGCAGAGCAGGGAGAAGACTATGAAACAATTTTAAAAAATTATTATGGACAGATAAAGCTTGTTAAATATAGCTCATGAATCCCCTGCCTGCGGTTTCACTGCTCCTGGTGACAGCCTCTATGGAGATATGTGTTTTCAATGAGGAAAAGTCTCTGACTTCGGCGCATTGCGAAATATTACAAAACATGTTATGATGAAAAATAAAACTACCGATCTGAAAGAGGATATTATGACGACAATCGCAAAGATCAAGGAAATCGTGCTGCGATTTATGAAAAAAATGAAAAAAGACCGGGTCAGTGCAGCAGCAGCAGAATCTGCCTTTTTTGTGATCATGGGATTTGTTCCCTTTTTCATGCTATTGCTGACTTTGGTTCAGTATACAGAACTTTCACCTGAGATGGTGATGTCGATCCTGATGGAGATGCTGCCAGTCAGTTTTTATGACCTGATAGTGGATATTGTAAAAGATCTGTTTACCCAGTCCACAGCACTGATGTCCGGAACTGTGATTGCTGCGGTCTGGGCCACCAGCAGAAGCGTGCTGGCTATTACCAACGGATTAAATTCTGTGAGAAGCGTGGGAGAGAATCGGAACTACTTCTATATGAGAATGCGATCTGGTATCTATATTGTATTTCTGGTCATTGCCATCTTTATGTCTATCGTTATGCTGCTGTTTGGTAACTGGATTCAGGACAGATTGCTTCAATATATTCCAGTACTGGGAGAACTGACCGGGCTGATTATCAGTTTCCGTGCTGTGGCCTCTCTTGGAATTTTATCACTGATATTCTTATCATTATATACAGCACTGCCTAACTGCAAGATGTCTCCGATCCGACAGATCCCAGGAGCTGTTTTTACGGCAGCAGCATGGTCCATTTTATCCTATGGATTCTCCATCTATTTCAGTTATTTTGCACAGGGGAACCGGGTCAGTGTCTATGGCAGTCTGACGACCGTGGCCATGATGATGTTGTGGCTGTATTTTTGCATGTGGCTGTTATTTTTAGGAGCGGAAGTGAACTGTTATCTGGAATATCCGGATTCCTTTATTGATCAGTTGGAATAGCTAAGATGAGGGAATATAAAAATATACTTGACAAAAAAGAAAAGCCTGGTATACAATAGCAAAAGATATTGGTAAAAATGAAAAGGCAAAGAAAGTGTTCAGTAGAACTTTATTTTCCGACAGAGAGAGGCAGTCATCGGCTGGAAGCTGGCTCAGGTTCAGATAAAGATTCGAATTTCACACTGGAGCTGCATTCCGGAAGAGATACAGTAAGGAATGACGTTTGTGCACGTTACGCATACCGAGTGCCTGTCAGATGACAGGAATCAGGGTGGTACCACGGATCATACAGCTTCGTCCCTATTTGGGATGGAGCTTTTTTATTACATAGGAAAAATCCCTATGTTTTTATCGTATGGGAGTTCCCGTATGAAGTTCAAAAAGAAGGAGAAGAAAAATGAAAGATAAACTGCAGGCGATCAGAGAAGAAGCCATGAGACAGATTGAACAGTCTGATGCACTGGAAAAATTAAATGATGTAAGAGTAGCATTTCTCGGTAAAAAAGGAGAACTGACTGCTGTATTAAAAAGCATGAAGGACGTTGCTCCGGAAGATCGTCCGAAGGTTGGACAGATGGTAAATGAGACCAGAGCAGCCATTGAGGAAGTACTGGATGAGACAAAGAAGAAGCTGGAAGCAAAAGCAAGAGAAGCACAGTTAAAGGCAGAAGTCATTGATGTCACACTTCCTGCAAAGAAGAATAACGTAGGACACAGACATCCAAATACCATCGCACTGGAAGAAGTAGAGCGTATCTTTATCGGTATGGGATATGAAGTAGTGGAGGGACCGGAAGTAGAATACGATGAATACAATTTCGAAAAATTGAATATTCCTGCAAATCACCCTGCAAAAGATGAACAGGATACTTTCTATATTAATAAGGACATCGTACTGAGAACACAGACTTCTCCGGTACAGGCACGTATCATGGAAAAGGGAGAGCTGCCAATTCGTATGATCGCTCCGGGACGTGTATTTCGCTCTGACGAGGTAGATGCGACTCATTCACCATCTTTCCATCAGATAGAAGGTCTGGTAGTAGATAAGAATATCACCTTTGCTGACCTGAAGGGAACACTGGAAGAATTTGCAAAAGAACTTTTCGGACCAGAGACAAAGACCAAGTTCCGTCCACATCATTTTCCATTTACAGAGCCAAGTGCGGAAGTAGATGTAAGCTGCTTTAAGTGTGGCGGAAAAGGCTGCCGTTTCTGTAAAGGATCCGGATGGATTGAGATCCTGGGATGTGGTATGGTTCATCCTCATGTACTGGAGATGTGTGGTATTGATCCGAATGAATACACCGGATTTGCATTTGGTGTAGGTCTGGAACGTATTGCACTTCTGAAATATGAGATTGACGACATGAGACTGCTGTATGAAAACGATATCCGTTTCCTGAAACAGTTCTAGAGAAAGATAAGAGATCGAAAGGGGATTATTATGAATACTTCATTATCTTGGATCAAAGCGTATATTCCGGAACTGGACTGTACAGCACAGGAATATACTGATGCCATGACATTAACAGGTACAAAAGTAGAAGGATTTGAAAGACTGGATAAGAATCTGGACAAGATTGTGATTGGCCAGATCGAGAAGATTGAGAGACACCCGGATGCAGATAAACTGATTATCTGCCAGGTAAATATCGGAACAGAGACCATTCAGATCGTAACCGGTGCTCCAAATGTAAAAGAAGGAGACAAGGTTCCGGTTGTTCTGGATGGAGGAAGCGTAGCCGGAGGCCATGATGGAAAGATGGCAGAAGACGGCATCAAGATTAAAAAAGGAAAACTTCGTGGAATCGAGTCCAACGGTATGATGTGCTCCATCGAAGAACTGGGATCCTCACGCGATATGTATCCGGAAGCACCGGAATATGGTATCTATATCTTCCCGGAAGATGCTGTTGTTGGAGAAAGTGCAGTAAAAGCACTGGGACTGGATGATGTGGTATTTGAATATGAGATTACATCCAACCGTGTAGACTGCTACAGTGTCGTTGGTATTGCAAGAGAAGCAGCAGCTACTTTCCGTAAGCCATTCTGCCCACCAGTGGTGACTGCAACAGGAAATAACGAAGATGTACATGATTATGTAAAGGTTACTGTACAGGATCCGGAACTTTGCCCTCGTTACACGGCAAGAGTGGTAAAGAATATTAAGATCGCTCCTTCACCGGTATGGCTGCAGAGAAGACTGGCATCCTGTGGTATCCGTCCGATCAATAATATCGTAGATATTACCAATTATGTCATGGAAGAATATGGCCAGCCGATGCATGCTTATGACTATGATACTATCGCAGGTCATGAGATCGTGGTAAGAAGAGCTGGAAAAGATGAAAAATTTGTCACACTGGATGGTCAGGAACGTACCATGGATGAGAATGTCCTGATGATCTGTGATGGAGAAAAAGCCATTGGTATTGCAGGTATCATGGGTGGAGAGAATTCCATGATTACTGATGATGTAAAGACGATGATGTTTGAAGCAGCCTGCTTCGATGGAACCAATATCCGTCTTTCTTCTAAGAGAGTGGGACTTCGTACCGATGCATCTGGTAAGTTTGAAAAGGGACTGGATCCAAACAATGCACAGGCAGCGATTGATCGTGCCTGCCAGCTGATCGAAGAGTTCGGCGCAGGCGAAGTAGTAGGCGGTATGGTAGATGTATATAGTAAGAAAAAAGAACCTGTCCGTGTGGCATTTGAACCGGAAAAGATCAATGCACTTCTGGGAACTGATATTTCCAGAGAAGAGATGCTGAAATACTTCGATAAGATTGAACTGGCCTATGACGAAGCAACAAATGAGATCGTGGCACCGACTTTCCGTCATGATATTTTCCGTACTGCTGACCTGGCAGAAGAAGTGGCCAGATTCTACGGATATGATAATATTCCGACCACGCTGCCAAAGGGAGAAGCAACCACAGGTAAGCTGCCGTTCTATCTGAGAATTGAAGAGACGGCAAGAGATATTGCAGAGTTCTGTGGATTCTCACAGGGATATTCTTATTCCTTTGAAAGCCCTAAGGTATTTGACAAGCTGCTGATTCCAGAAGGAGATCAGCTGCGTCAGGCAATCAGTATTTCCAATCCTCTGGGAGAAGACTTCAGTATTATGAGAACGATTTCTCTGAACGGAATGCTGAATTCTCTGGCGTTTAACTATAATCACAGAAATAAAAATGTAAGACTCTACGAACTGGGTAATGTATATCTGCCAAAGTCACTTCCACTGACAGAGCTCCCAGATGAGAGAATGCAGTTCACCCTTGGTATGTATGGGGAAGGTGATTTCTTCACCATGAAGGGAGTGGTAGAAGAGTTCTTTGAAAAAGTCGGACTTCGCAAACCTGCCAAATATGATCCAAATGCAGGCAAGCCATATCTGCATCCGGGACGTCAGGCCAACATCATCTACGAAGGAACCGTAGTGGGTTATATCGGAGAGGTACATCCTGCAGTAGCAGATAATTACGGTATTGGAGAAAGAACTTATGTGGCTGTACTGGATATGAAGAATATTGTATCTTTTGCAACTTATGACCGTAAGTTTGAAGGAATCGCAAGATTCCCGGCTGTTACCCGTGACCTGAGTATGGTAGTACCGAAGCAGATCCTTGCAGGACAGATTGAAGAAATGATCGCACAGCGTGGTGGAAAGCATCTGGAAAGCTATCATCTGTTCGACCTGTATGAAGGTGCGCAGATTGAAAAAGGATATAAGTCCATGGCTTATTCCATTACCTTCCGTGCAAAAGACAAGACACTGGAAGAGAGCGATATCGCTTCCGCTATGAAGAAGATCTTAAATGGTCTGGAATCCATGGGTATTGTACTGAGACAGTAGAATGTATGAATTGTGTTGCTGGTCACGGAGTGAACAGTAAATGAATTCCCGCCGGTATTTGATAAAAAATGCCGGCGGTACTTGCGTTTTTACAGGAAATTCTTTATGATATCAGATGTGAGCGGAATATGGATGTCAGAAGCCATGTATGATAATCTGGCATATGGAAGCGTTGAGGTAGAAAATATGAAATTATATATTCTCCGTCATGGAGAAACAGACTGGAATAAAAAAAGACTGCTGCAGGGGAAGAGTGATGTCCCATTAAATAAAACAGGGCGGGCGCTGGCCAAAGCTTCTGCAGTGGGGATGAAAGAGATCCCGTTTGATCTGGTGATATCCAGCCCTCTTGAGCGGGCCAGAGAGACGGCGCATCTGGTGCTGGGAGAGCGGGAGATACCATTTATTCTGGATGAACGAATCGAAGAGATTGGATTTGGAGAGATGGAAGGAAAGCCGTGGAGAAAGACTGAGGATTTCCCGGGAGATGAGAACATCTATCAGTTCTTCAATCATCCAGATCAGTATCAGCCACCGAAAGGTGCAGAGAGCCTGACTGATCTGGCAAAGAGATGCGCGGACTTTATGCAGGATATCTGTCACAGACCGGAACTGGAAGAAAAGACGATCCTGATTGCCACACACGGGGCAGCCACCAGGGGATTGTTAAACAGCTTGCGGGCCTGGAAAATAGAAGATTTCTGGGGCGGAAGAGTAGCGCCGAACTGTGGGGTGGCTATAGTAGAGAGTCACCATGGACAGGCAAAATTAATTGCAGAGAATATTACGTATTACTAAAATAGAAAGAGGTATTGCATTGAAAACAGCAGATTTTTACTTTGATTTACCGCAGGAGCTGATTGCTCAGGATCCACTGGAGGATCGTTCATCTTCCCGTCTTATGGTATTAGATCGAAAAACGGGAGAGATCGAACATCACATTTTCAAAGAGGTGATTGATTATCTGAATCCCGGAGATTGCCTGGTGGTGAATAATACAAAGGTCATCCCGGCCCGTCTCTTTGGAAGTAAAGAGGGAACCGAAGCCAAGATTGAGATTTTATTATTAAAAAGAAAAGAAAATGATGTATGGGAGACGCTGGTAAAGCCAGGGAAAAAAGCAAAACCGGGAACCAGAATCTCTTTTGGAGATGGACTGCTGACAGGAGAGGTCATTGATGTGGTAGAAGAGGCAACCGCCTGATTAAGTTTACTTATGATGGTATTTTTGAAGAGATCCTGGATCAGCTGGGACAGATGCCGCTGCCTCCATATATTACCCACCAGTTAAAGGACAAGAACCGTTATCAGACCGTTTACGCCAAGCATGACGGTTCTGCGGCTGCACCGACAGCTGGTTTACATTTTACACCGGAGCTTCTGGAAGCGATCAAAGCCAAGGGGGTAAACATTGCGCATGTAACTCTGCATGTAGGCCTCGGAACCTTCCGCCCGGTAAAGGTAGAAGATGTCACGAATCATCATATGCATTCCGAGTTCTATATCGTGGAAGAAGATCAGGCGAAGCTGATCAATGAGACAAAGCAGAGAGGTGGAAAGATCGTATCTGTGGGAACCACCAGCTGCCGTACCCTGGAATCTGCAACGGATGATCAGGGTGTTCTTCATGCAGGAAGCGGCTGGACGGACATCTTTATTTATCCAGGTTACCAGTTCAAGATGATCGACCGCCTGATTACCAACTTTCATCTGCCAGAATCCACACTGCTGATGCTGGTATCGGCACTGGCAGGGAAAGATAACATTATGGCAGCCTATGAAGAGGCGGTGAAAGAACGTTACAGATTTTTCTCCTTTGGAGATGCTATGATGATATTGTAATGAAATTCTTGGATTAACAAATAAAGAAATAGCATCCTTTTGTCAGAGCGGGGATGCTATTTCTTGCTTTTCAGATTTAGAATTTCGATGATGAACAATCAATGCCTCTTATTGTATCAGCTTCTCTAATGTCTGATAGAATTCCGGATAGCTGATCTTTACGCATTCAGCCCCTTCTATCCTGGTTTCACCGTCTGAACCCAGTGCTCCGATGGCAAAGCTCATGGCAATGCGATGATCCAGATGGCTGTCTATTACAGCACCGTGAAGCGGATACCCGCCTTCGATGATCATACCATCGTCTGTAGCCTCGATATGTGCGCCCATTGCTTTCAGATTAGTGACAACGGTATCAATACGGTTACTTTCTTTAACCTTCAGTTCCTGTGCATCTTTGATGGTAGTGATACCTTCTGCAAAACAGGCCATGACAGCAATCATTGGAATCTCGTCAATCAGCGTTGGAATGATTTCGCCGCCAATGGTAACACCTTTAAGAGAACTGCTTCGCACCAGCAGATCACAGGTAGGCTCTCCACCACTGGTTTTTTCGTTCAGAATAGTGATATCGCCGCCCATTTCTTTTGCAACCCGTAAAATTCCATCTCTGGTCGGGTTGATCCCCACATTTTTAATCAGGATTTCTGAATTTGGAATCATCAGCCCTGCGGCAAGAAAATAAGCGGCAGAAGAGATGTCACCAGGAACTTCGATCTTCATACCATTCAGATCTGGTTCTGGTTCAATGGTGGCTGTAGTGCCGGAAGACGCCACATGGGCACCAAATCCTGCAAGCATCAGCTCGGTATGGTTTCGGGAAAGAATCGGCTCTGTCACACTGGTAGGAGCATCTGCATAAAGCCGGCCAGAAGTACGCAGGATTTTACCTGGGCAGAAGCCACCGGTGATTTATAAGTAATTCCGTGAAGCTGTCCACCGCAGATGCGAAGCGGCGCACAGTCATTTCCCTTCAGACTGGTGATATCAGCGCCCATCATAGATAATGGTGTTATGATACGCTTCATTGGTCTTGTCTGAATAGAGCATCGCCGTTTAGAATGGTGGTAAAACGCTGACCAGCAAGAATGCCGGAGATCAGACGGGTGGTTGTACCACTGTTGCCGGTATCCAGAGTATCTGATGGCTCTGTAAGACCATGTAGACCCTTTCCGTGAATCAATATCCGCTGGGAAGTATTTTCAATCTCAATACCAAGTTTACGGAAGCAGGAAATCGTAGATAAGCAATCCGCTCCCTGTAAAAAATTAGTCACTTCGGTAGTCCCTTCGGCCAGGGAACCAAACATGACTGCGCGGTGAGAAATGGATTTATCTCCAGGAATGCTCACTTCACCTTTTAAAGAATTTACTTTTGTAAAAATCATAATCGACCTCTTTTCCTGTTAAACTTCGTATATCGTATACCGGTATCTGCGTAATTCTTCTACCGCGCGTACTTTGGACTCGGCATCATAGAATTCGACCATAAGTACTGCATCCTCGAATTCACGGTTATGTACAATGCCAATATTTTTAATCGTGATGCCACGGCTTGCAAGAATGGTTGAAAGAATGGCAATTCCACCAGCCTCATCCACCAGATCACAATATAAACGATGGCTTTTCTTAATCGGTCCGGCAGACAGATCAGAGAAAGAGTTCCGGTAATCTCTGGATTCCAGGAAAAGTGTATGGATGGCAGAGCCGTTTTTCTGTTCCAGGGCAACACGAATGTCTTCCAGATTACGAATGTAGTCGTTCAACACTTTTAATATATTCTCAGAGTTGGTCATACAGATCTGTTCCCACATCTCCGGTGAGGAAGAGGCAATACGGGTGATATCTTTGAAACCGCCTGCAGCGACCATCCGCATCGTCTCGGAAGGAGTATCTTCATTGTGAACCAGATTCACCAGTGCAGCAGCAATCAGATGTGGAAGATGACTGATGGCACCGGTCACAAAGTCATGTTCATGATAATCCAGAACCAGCGGAAGTGCTTTCAGACTACGTACCAGTTCGACATAGGCTTCTACCGATTCCTTTGGAACCTTTGAAGTTGGAGTAACAATATAGTAAGCATTTTCCAGAAGATGCCGTTTGGCATTGGCAATACCGGTTTTTTCGGAACCGGCCATCGGATGACCACCGATGAACTGACCTTCCAGACCCAGATCGGCTACATGGGTATGAATATCAGTTTTGGTACTTCCGACATCAGTAAGAATACAGCCCGGCTGAATCAGAGGCTTCAAGATCTCCAGATAAGAAGCATTGGCTTCCACCGGTGCACATAAGAAGATGTAATCACATTCTGAAAAACGGGCATCTACCTGATCACAGGCTATATCAATAATCTGTTCATTTAATGCGTAATCTATGGTAGCCTGGCTCCTGGTATGGGCGATGATCCGGGTGTCCGGATAATAGTATCGGATGGCTTTTGCGATGGAGCCGCCGATCAGCCCAAGGCCAATAAAGCCAATGGTAAGTGGTTGTTTCATAAAAATAGATCCTTTCTGTGTTACGGGTTTTTGACCCTGACATCGTTTATTGTACTATTGCAGGCTTGCATATGTCAACGATTTTACGCTTTAAAGCACGAAAATCTTATAATATACATAACATACCTTTTTCAGAATATATTTTCGCACATGATAAGAATAATGTGGAGATGCTAAATTCGTGCTAAATTGTGCAAATTGAATGCAAAATTTAGAAAATACTAATATAATTGTTGGGAAAATGAAAAAATAATATAGTAAAAATGAATAAATTACTTGAAAATATTTGGAATATTTAGTAAAATATACCCATGGTGCTGAAAGGCATAATGAATTCTTCATAGTGAGGTATCAATATATCTCAATAAACTAGAATTGGAGGAAGGCATATGAAGGTTTATACAACAGACAGGATCCGAAACGTGGTAATCTTAGGACATGGCGGATCAGGAAAGACCAGTTTGGTGGAAGCAATGGCTTACTTATCAGGAGTGACCAGCAGAATGGGAAGCATTTCTGAGGGAAATACAGTAAGTGATTATGATAAAGAAGAGATTAAGAGAAAATTCTCAATTAATACAACCGTAATGCCGATTATCTGGGGTGATATCAAGGTAAATGTACTGGATACACCAGGTTACTTTGATTTTGTTGGAGAAGCAGAAGAAGCAGCTGCTGCAGCGGATGCGGCAGTTGTTGTGATTAATGGTAAGAACGGCGTAGAAGTGGGTACACAGAAAGCATGGGAACTGTGCGAGAAGTATAAGCTGCCTCGTATGTTCTTTGTATCAAATATGGATGTGGACAATGCCAGCTTCCGTCAGGTAGTAGAGGATCTGACCGATCTTTATGGCAAAAAGATTGCGCCGATTCATCTTCCAATCCGTGAGAATGAAAAGTTTGTCGGATATGTTAACGTAGTAAGACAGGAAGGACGCCGCTGGCTGGAGAAGGGTGAAAAAGAGCCATGTGATATCCCGGATTACTCTATGGAATATCTGGAAAAATATAGAGAGAATCTGTTGGAAGCAGTAGCAGAGACATCAGAAGAATTTATGGATCGCTATTTTGCAGGAGAGACCTTCTCACCGGCAGAGATCATGGCTGCGCTGACGATGAATGTTGACGAATGCTCTATTGTACCGGTAGCTATGGGTTCCCCTGTGAATTTCCAGGGTGTAATCAATCTTCTGGATGATATTGTACAGTATTTCCCGAGCCCGGATAAGAGAACGATTGCCGGCATCAATATGAAGACCAGTGAGATTTATGAAGCAAATTATGACTTTGCAAAGGCAAAATCTGCATTTGTATTCAAGACCATTGTAGATCCGTTTATTGGAAAATATTCTCTTGTGAAGGTAGCATCTGGTGTTATCAAGAATGATGATCTGCTTTACAACGTAAACAGAGATGAAGAAGTGAAGCTGAATAAACTGTATGTGATGGAAGGCAGCAAGCCGATAGAAGTTCCGGAACTCCATGCGGGCGATATCGGTGCCATCGGCAAACTGAATGTCACCAGAACCGGAGACACTCTGGCAACTAAGAATACACCGATTCAGTATGCCGGTGTAGATACTTCCACACCTTATACATACAAGAGATACTTTGCAAAGAATAAAGGCGAAGAGGATAAGGTAGCACAGGCACTGGCTAAGATGATGCTGGAAGATCTGACCATGAAAGCAGTGAATGATGCAGAGAACAGACAGACACTGATCTATGGTATGGGCGATCAGCATATTGATATTATTGCCAGCAAGCTGCTGAGCAAGTATAAAGTAGAGATCGAGCTGGCAAGACCGAAGGTAGCTTTCCGTGAGACGATTCGCAAGAATTCTGATGTGGAAGCAAAATATAAGAAGCAGTCTGGTGGTCACGGACAGTATGGACACGTTAAGATGAGATTTGCCAATTCCGGAGATATGGAGACTCCTTATGTCTTTGAGCAGGTAGTAGTCGGTGGTGCAGTTCCGAAGAACTATTTCCCAGCAGTAGAAAAAGGAATTCAGGAATCTGTTCAGAGAGGACCTCTGGCAGCTTATCCGGTAGTAGGTGTAAAGGCTACACTTTATGATGGATCTTATCATCCGGTTGACTCTTCTGAAATGGCATTCAAGACAGCTGCGATTCAGGCATTTAAGAAAGGTTTCATGGAAGCATCACCGGTTCTTCTTGAGCCGATTGCATCCCTGAAAGTAACTGTTCCGGATAAATTTACCGGTGATGTTATGGGCGATCTGAATAAACGAAGAGGTCGTGTGCTTGGTATGAACCCAGATCACAAAGGCAATCAGATTATCGAAGCAGATATTCCAATGATGGAACTGTATGGCTATTCCACTCAGCTTCGTTCCATGACAGGAGGATCTGGCAATTTCACATACGAATTCGCAAGATATGAACAGGCACCTTCTGATATTCAGGCAAAAGAAGTAGAAGCAAGAGCGAGTAAAGTAAAATCAATGGAGGAATAAAGAAAACGGATACAGGATGATATCCTGATTTCAAAGTGAAAATCATAATTCCCAAAAAAAGTAAAACTCCGCAGTACGATGATGCTGCGGAGTTTTGTTGTGGCAGCAGAATTCCTGCAGAAAAATGCATAGATTTTCCGGTGCAGATAGGGTAAAATAGAAACAGGAAAGGAAAACGAATATGATGCAGGGGATAAAGGCGATAGCGGTGGCAGCGATGCTGGCATTTCACGGAGCAGCAGGCGGCACCGTTTATCATGAAGCACTGACAGCAGAAGATGTTACGGACTGGGTAAGATACTGGCCGGATGGTCACTGGGATATTGATGATGACCGGATTGCGGAATATGTGGAAGGTCTTCAGAAGCATTTTGATACATGGAATCGTACAAAAGTATTTGAAACGACAGGAAAAAAGACGATCCGTTTAAAGGGAGATTATGGATGGAAGCTGGACAGAGAGAAAGAAGTGAAGGAGATTTCCAAACTGCTTCGAAGAAACGGAACCACGATACATCCTCTTCACTTTCTGACAGAGGCGGCATCTCGTGACAATTCTGTCAGAGATTATGGAGATTCCTATGTAGAAATCGATCTGAGCCGTCAGGTACTGTGGCTGTATGAACATGGAAAAGTGACTTTACGTACCGATATTGTATCCGGGATGATGAATACGAGCCGTCAGACTCCCGGAGGTATTTTTTGCGTGAAGTATAAGCAGTCGCCAGCAGTTCTGAAAGGAGCAGATTACCAGACACCTGTGTCATTCTGGATGCCGTTTAACAGGGGGATTGGCTTGCATGATGCTACATGGCAGCCGAGCTTTGGCGGAGATGCCTGTTATACAAGGGGATCTCACGGATGCATTAATCTGCCTTATGATAAGGCAGAAATATTATATGAAAAGATTGGGAAAGGATTTCCGGTGATTTGTTATTATTCCAACCCGGAAGATGAGTGAGTATGAATCAATATGATGTAGCACCGCTGGAGGGCATTACCGGCTATGTATTCAGGAATGTCCATCATCGGTATTTTCCGGGAGTGCGTAAATATTATATTCCGTTTATTGAACCAAAACCGAAGGCGAAGAAGATTTTTACCGGAAGAGAAATGGGAGATATTCTGCCGGAGCATAATGAGGGAATTCCGGTAGTGCCGCAGATTCTGACAAATAAATGGGAAGATTTTCTGTGGACGGCAGAACATCTGAAGAATTATGGTTACACCGAGGTGAACTGGAATGTGGGATGTCCTGCAAAGACGGTGGTATCGAAAAACCGTGGATCCGGTTTTCTGGCATTTCCAGACGAAATAGATGAATTTCTTTATCGGGTATTTGAAAAAACGAACCTGAAGATATCGGTAAAGACAAGAATCGGGAAGGAGGATCCGGAAGAGTTTGACAGACTTCTGGAGATCTATGAGAAGTATCCGCTGGAAGAACTGGTAGTTCATCCAAGAACCCAGAAAGATTTTTATGGGAATATACCGAATCTGGAAGTGTTTGCCAAAGCGGCAGCATGTCGAAATTTCCGATTGTATATAATGGAGACATTACGGATCGGCAAGATTTGGAAAGGATTCAGATGCGTTTCCCGGATATTACATGTTATATGATGGGAAGAGGAGTATTGCGCAATCCGCAGCTGACAGAGAATCTGCAGAAGAATACATTGCCGGATAAACAAAAGATATGGAATTTTATGAAAGAACTGGAAGAGTCCTATAGCACAGAACTGTCTGGGGAGACAGTGGTACTTTTTAAAATGAAAGAGATCTGGTGCTATATGATCAAACTGTTTGAAGATCCGGGGAAACTGTCCGGAAAACTGAAAAAAGCAAAGCGCCTTTCTGATTATGAACTGGCAGCAAAAAGTATTTTTGAGGAATGTCAGATCAAAGAACAGCATACAGAACTTTGATTTTGGCAGGAGGGTAAAGGATTTATGATTTCCATTCAGATTTCAGATGTAAAAGTATTTATGAATAAATTATTCCTGACAGAATATTTTGACGCATTTCTTCTTTCTGAAGCAAATTTTGTGACATTTAACACCTTTCATATTGACGGAACACTTCAGCATGCTTATTATTCCAGTGAAGAACAGGAGGAATACGGTATGAGTCAGATGAAGTATTCCAGATGGAAACAGGTACGTCCTTTTGCGTTAAGTCTGATTAAAGGGACGCATACCCCGCTGGAATTTAAAATTGTGTTCCGACTATCCCAGTCTAATGTGAAAAAGCTGCTGAATCAGAACGGAATTACCTCTTTCTCAGAGGCAGATGTAAATGGACTGTTTTTAAATCTTCATTTTTCAGGCGGAGCAATGCATTGTATTTCCGGTACATCCCTGTCTCTGTTTTCCATGGATAAAGCCGTTGAGCATGCGTGGGATGATGCAGTACAAAAATATCTGAATCCATTTAGATAAAAGTTTATAGAAATTTTATTAGCACTCACTACGGATGAGTGCTAATTTTTCCTTGACATCTCTATTTCCTGGTATTATACTCTTGTTAAATGGTAAGGGGAAAAGAACCCCATAAGATTATAACCAAATTTTACGAGAGGTGATTACTATGAACAAAACAGGAAGTCTTTCTATTAACAGTGAGAATATTTTTCCGATTATAAAAAAGTGGCTTTATTCTGACCACGATATTTTTATGCGCGAGCTGGTATCCAATGGATGTGATGCCATTACCAAGTTAAAGAAGCTGGCGTTGATCGGTGATTATACCCTTCCTGAAGATTATAAAGGAAAAGTAGAAGTGGTGATCAGTGCAAAGGACAAGACCATGAAGTTTATCGATAATGGTCTTGGTATGACACCGGAAGAGGTAGAAGAATATATTACACAGATTGCATTTTCCGGAGCAACAGACTTTATTGAAAAATATAAGGATAATGCGAATGGGGATGAGATCATCGGTCACTTTGGACTGGGATTCTATTCTGCATTTATGGTAGCAGATGAAGTACACATTGATACGCTTTCTTATAAAGAAGGTGCAGAACCGGTACATTGGGAATGTGATGGCGGTACCAGTTATCAGATGGAGACAGGGAATCGTACAACAGTTGGTACCGAGATTACGCTGTTTTTAAATGAAGAAAGTCTGGAATTTGCCAATGAATACCGTGCACGTGAAGTGCTGGAGAAGTATTGTTCTTTCATGCCGACTGAGATTTTTCTGACTAACGCAGATGCAGAGCCGCAGTATGAGACAATTCTCAAGGAAGAGGTTCTGGATACCGATGAGGTAATAGAATATATTCACGAAGAAGCCAAGACAGAGGAAAAGGAAAATGAAAATGGGGAAAAAGAGGTAGTAGAAGTATCTCCGGCAAAGGAAAAGGCAAAGATCAAGAAACGCCCGGTTTCTATCAGTGATACCCATCCTCTTTGGACCAGGCATCCAAATGACTGCACAGATGAAGAATATCTGGAGTTTTACCGTAAGGTATTTCTGGATTACAAGGAGCCACTGTTCTGGATCCACCTGAACATGGATTATCCGTTTAACTTAAAGGGTATTCTGTATTTCCCGAAGATCAACACCGAGTATGATTCTATTGAAGGAACGATCAAGTTATATAACAATCAGGTGTTCATTGCAGATAACATTAAAGAAGTGATCCCGGAATTCCTGATGCTGCTGAAAGGTGTGATTGATTGTCCGGATCTGCCACTGAACGTATCCAGAAGTGCATTGCAGAATGATGGATTTGTAAAGAAGATTTCGGATTATATCAGCAAGAAAGTGGCTGATAAGCTCAGTGGTATGTGTAAGACAGACCGTGAGAATTATGAGAAATACTGGGATGATATCAGCCCATTTATTAAATATGGATGTATCAAGGACAGCAAGTTCTGTGAACGTATGATGGACTACATTCTGGTTAAGAATATTGATGGTAAGTATCTGACACTGGATGACTTCATTGCAGAGAACAAGAAAGAGGATACGACAGAGACTACAGATACTCAGGAGAAGAAGGAAGAGGCGGAATTCGAGGAAGACCTGGATAAGAAAGAGGATGCACCAAAGACTACTTTGTTCTATGTGACAGACGAGGTACAACAGAGCCAGTACATCAATATGTTCAAAGAAGAAGGGCTGGATGCTGTGATTCTGAAACATAATATTGACTCTCCATTTATCTCTCTGGTAGAACAGAAGAAAGAGAATGTTCAGTTTAAACGCATCGATTCAGATGTCAATGATACTTTAAAAGCTGCAGATGCAGAAGAGGTGACAAAAGAGACGGTAGATACACTGACAGAAGTGTTCCGTAAAGCCCTTGGAAAAGACAAACTGGATGTGAAAGCAGAGAATCTGAAGAATGAATCTGTAGCATCTATGATCACGCTCTCTGAAGAAAGCAGACGTATGCAGGATATGATGAAGATGTACAATATGGGAGGCATGGATCCGGCGATGTTCGGCGGTGCTGAGACACTGGTATTGAATGCAAAGAACCATCTGGTACAGTATATTCTGGAGCATAAGGATGGCGAATATGTGCCGATGATCTGTGAGCAGCTTTACGATCTGGCGATGCTCAGCCATGCACCACTTTCACCGGAAGCCATGACAAAGTTTATTGCACGCAGCAATGAAATCATGACCAAACTGGTACAGTAAAACATAAGAAAAGCAGAGAGCCATTCGGTTGGAGAAATCTGACTGAATGGCTTTTTTAATTTCATAGGAAATCCCTCTTTTCAAATGCAAATATATGTGTTACTATAATGTAGTATTAAAAACTATGTTAAGAAATGTGAATATCTTTAGATGAAAATACAGAATTGCTTTGGGATAAAGAAACAGCCTGAAGCCGGAGGGTGAAATTAATGAGTTATAAGATTATTATTGACAGCTGCGGAGAACTGACAGAAGCGATGAAGGCAGATGAACATTTTGGTTCAGCAGCGTTAACATTATATGTAGATGATCATACCATTGTAGATGATGAGACATTTGATCAGCATCAGTTCCTGAAGCTGGTGGCGGAAAGTCCGAACTGTCCGAAGTCGGCCTGCCCTTCCCCGGAGAGCTTTCGTGATAAGTTTGACTGCGGGGCAGACCATGTATATGCGGTGACACTTTCTTCTGAACTGAGCGGTTCCTATAACAGCGCAGAACTGGGAAAGAATCTGTTCCTGGAAGAGCATCCGGAGAAAAAGGCCTATGTATTTAATTCCAGATCGGCGTCCGTGGGAGAGACACTGATTGGATTGAAAATTCAGGAATGTGAAGAAGCAGGCATGGCATTTGAAGAAGTAGTAGAGCAGGTAGAGGCGTATATTGAGAAACAGAATACCTGGTTTGTGCTGGAGTCGCTGGAAACCCTGCGTAAGAATGGCCGGCTCAGTCATATGAAGGCGATTCTTGCTACTGCGTTGAAGATTAAACCGGTGATGACAGCCACACCGGAAGGAACCATTGAGCAGCTTGCTCAGGCCAGAGGGATGAATAAAGCGCTGGTAAAGATGACAGATGCTATTGTAGAATATGTGGGACAGGATCAGGATCGGATTCTGGCACTTTCTCATTGCAACTGTCCACAGAGAGCAGAGATGGTGCGGGATGAATTGAACAGACGTCTGCATCTGAAAGATATTATCGTGGTGGATACGGCAGGAGTCAGCAGTATGTACGCCAATGATGGAGGAATTATTGCGGTAGTATAAAAGTATGACCGGAACAACCAGATCACCAGACAGGAAATGAGATTGTCTGGTGATTTTTCTTGTTTTTAAATGAATTTAATATTATAATAATTCCATGAGTGCGTCATGCGGAAGAGTCCGGTGATGCATAGGATGAATTGAAGGAGGAATCAATGATGATTACCTGGAAAAATCTGGATACGCTTGCAGCATATCAGGAACTTGCCAATGCAAAAAAGGTGAACCTGAAAGAGGCGATGACAGGAGAAAACGGTGCAGACCGTGTGAAAAAATACAGTGTGCCAATGGCAGAAGGACTGACATATCACTTTGCTGCAAAGCAGGTGGATGACAATATTCTGGCAGTACTGAAGAAGCTGGCAGAAGAAGCACAGCTGACAGAGAAATTTGCAGCTCTTTATAATGGAGAAGTGATCAATACAGGAGAAAAACGTCTGGTTCTTCATCAGCTGACCAGAGGACAGCTTGGGGACAAAGTGATGGCAGACGGCGTGGATAAGCGTGCATTCTATGTAGAACAGCAGCAGAAGATAGCAGAGTTTGCCAGGAAAGTACATAATGGTGAGATTACCAATGCAGCAGGTGAGAAATTCACTACGGTAGTGCAGATCGGTATTGGTGGAAGTGACCTTGGACCTCGTGCTATGTATCTGGCACTGGAAAACTGGGCAAAGAAACATGATACCTTCAAGATGGAAGCAAAATTTATCAGCAATGTAGACCCGGATGATGCAGCAGCAGTATTGTACGGCATCGATGTGGCACATGCTATCTTTGTATTGGTATCGAAGTCAGGAACTACCCTGGAGACACTGACAAACGAGGCATTCGTGAAAGATGCTCTGAAGAATGCAGGACTGGATCCGTCCAGACATATGATTGCAGTAACCAGTGAAACTTCTCCTCTGGCAAAGAGCGATGATTATCTGGCAGCATTCTTTATGGATGATTATATCGGAGGACGTTATTCTTCTACTTCAGCAGTAGGAGGAGCAGTATTATCTCTGGCATTTGGACCGGAGACATTTGCACAGTTCCTGGACGGTGCAGCAGAGGAGGACAAACTGTCTGCCAATGCAGATGCATTACAGAACCCTGCTATGCTGGATGCTCTGATTGGTGTCTATGAGCGCAATGTACTGGGTTATCCAAGTACTGCTGTACTCCCATATTCTCAGGCACTGAGTCGCTTCCCGGCACATCTGCAGCAGTTGGATATGGAGTCCAATGGAAAATCAGTAAACCGTTTCGGTGAACCGGTAGATTATGTGACTGGACCGGTGATCTTTGGCGAACCTGGAACTAATGGACAGCACTCTTTTTATCAGCTCCTTCATCAGGGAACCGATATTGTGCCGCTTCAGTTTGTAGGATATCGTAACAACCAGATGGACACTGATGTGGAGATTCAGGGAAGCACAAGCCAGCAGAAGCTCTGCGCGAATGTAGCAGCTCAGATCATCGCATTTGCCTGCGGTAAAGAAGACGACAACCGCAATAAGAACTTTGAAGGTGGACGTCCATCCAGTATTATCATTGGTGATCAGGTGAATCCTGGAAGCCTGGGAGCACTTCTGGCACATTTTGAGAACAAAGTAATGTTCCAGGGATTCCTTTGGAATGTGAATAGCTTTGATCAGGAAGGCGTTCAGCTGGGTAAGGTACTGGCAAAACGTGTCCTGGCTCATGAGACAGACGGTGCGCTGAAGGTATTTAGTGATTTATTGAATATTTAATGCATGAAATGCTTGACATTTACACATTACAGTGCTAGACTAACCACAACAAATCACAAACCAAACCGATGAGAAAGAGAAGTAAGCTTATCCGTTGTATTACAGAGAACTGCAGATGGTGGAATTGCAGTATAGAGCGATTTGCTGAATGGGCTTTCGAGGGCAGCCTGAAATGGATCACCGATTATCATAGAGATACAGAGTAGGCGTTGTCGGGAACCGAACCCGTTATCAATCAGGAGTGTATGAATGTACATGCGAAAGAGGACGTCACAGACGTCAAGTTGAGTGGTACCGCGATAATAAGAATTTTATTACCGTCTCAGGCAGATAGCTTGAGGCGGTTTTTTGTCCTATAAGATAAAGTAATTCTCATTTCACAAACTGCCATCAGCACTGCATTCATAAAAAAGTGATTTCAAGATTTCAAAAATTTTTTTAATGAAAAGGAGAAAACGTATTATGAAAAAGAAAGTGTTCACAAGTGTAGCAGTTATGGTAGCAATTACCTCAGCAATGGCAGCAACCGCAATGGCAGAGGATTATAAGGTTGGAATTGTACAGTATGTAGATGATGCATCCCTGAATCAGATCACAGAGAATATTGAAAAAGAACTGGATGCAAAGGGAGAGGAACTGGGTGTTACCTTTAATTACGCAGATTATTTTTCAAATGCACAGGCAGACTCCTCTGTGCTGAATCAGATCTCCACGGATCTGCTGGCTGACCAGGTAGATGTGATTGTAGCAATTGCGACTCCGGTTGCCATGGTGATGCAGTCCGCAACAGAAGATACGGATATTCCGGTAATCTTCTCGGCAGTGTCTGATCCGGTGGGAGCAGGACTGGTAGAATCTATGGATGCTCCTGGTGGAAATATAACCGGAACTTCAGATGCTCTGGATACCGCAACGATTATGAAGCTTATGCTGGCAGCGAATCCAGATCTGAAAAAAGTAGGTCTGTTATATGACACGGCACAGGATTCTTCTCAGAATGCTATTCAGGATGCAATTGCATTTTGTGAAGAAAATGGAATCGAATACGAAGAAAAAACAGGTTCCACTACTGATGATGTAATTCTGGCAGCTCAGTCTCTGATTGCGGATGGCGTAGAAGCAGTATTTACACCAACGGACAATACCATCATGACAGCAGAACTTTCTATTTATGAACTGTTTCATGATGCAAAGATCCCACACTATACCGGAGCTGATTCATTTGCACTGAACGGAGCGTTCTGCGGCTATGGTGTAGATTATGCAAACCTGGGTGTGGCAACTGCAGATATGGTTGCAGAAGTACTGACTGGTGATGCAGATGTGGCAGCAACGCCGGTTCAGACTTTTGACAATGGTATTGCAACAGTGAATACAGATACCTGTGAAGCAATTGGATTTGATCTGGATACAATTAAAGAAGCATTCAGCGATTACTGCACAGATTTTGTAGAAATTCAGACAGCGGAAAGCTTTGCTGAATAAAAAGGAGAAAAAATATGTTTATTACATGGGCCCTGATACAGAGCGCGTTGGAACTGGGAATTATCTATGGAATCATTGCACTGGCACTGTTCCTTACCTATTCCATGCTGAATGTCTGTGATCTTTCCACAGATGGATGTTATACAATGGGAGCGGCAGCCGGAGCAGTGGTAGCATTGGCGGGTCATCCTTTTCTGGCTTTGTTTGCAGCTATGGCGGCCGGAGTGTTATCTGGTCTGGTGAATGCATTTTTGCAGACTAAGATGAAAGTAGAGAGTATGCTGGCTGGAATCATTGTAAATACCGGACTTTATACTGTCAACATCTGCATTATGGGAAAATCGAATCTGAACATGAATACTACTACAACCGTATTTTCCATGATGAAGGAACTGTTAAAAGGAACCGCACTGGAAAGCTACAGCAAGATGATCGTAGCACTGATTTTCCTGGTGATCATTGCAGTTCTCCTGGCACTTTTTCTGGGAACCCGTCTTGGATTATCGATTCGTGCAACAGGAAATAATATTGCGATGGTAAAAAGTTCTTCTATCAATCCGGCCATGACGACAACGGTTGGACTCTGTATGGGTGGCGCCATGACAGCGCTTGCAGGATGCCTTCTGGGAGAATATCAGAAATCAGTTGATGTGAATATGGGAACTGGAATGGTGACCGTAGCTTTGGCATCTCTGATTATTGGTGAGACTATTTTTGGACGCAGAACTATAAAAGTCAGAATCCTGGGAGTGATTCTTGGCTCCTGTCTGTACCGTGTGATTGTAGCGATCGCTCTGAGATTTAATCTGCCGGCGTCTGCTTTGAAACTGGTGTCAGCAGTGATTGTAGGTATTGCGATTTCAATTCCTGCCATCAAAGAGATCCTTGCATTGCAGAAGACCAAACGGGCAGCTTTGCTGCGCCATAAAGCCTTATATGAACAGCAGAAGGGAGGCAGATAAGATGTTAAAACTCATAGATATTTGCAAAACCTTCAATAAGGGAACGGTAAATGAAAAGATAGCCCTGAATCATCTGAACCTGGAAGTAAAGGATGGAGATTTTATCACTATCATCGGTTCTAACGGGGCCGGAAAATCTACAATGTTTAATGCAATCTGTGGCGGATTTTATGTGGATGAAGGGTTTGTGGAACTGGATGGCGAAGATATTACGTTTTTGCCGGAGCATAAGCGTGCGAAGTTCATCGGACATCTGTTCCAGGATCCGATGAAAGGTACAGCACCTAATATGACGATTGAGGAAAATATTGCAATCGCCTATCTGCGTACCTCTACCAGCCAGCATGCCTATCTTAGCCGTGTATCTAAGAAAGAAAAAGAACAGTTTCGGGAACGACTGGCTGTGTTGGATATGGGACTGGAAGATCGGATGAAGCAGCCGGTTGGATTGCTGTCTGGTGGACAGCGTCAGGCTCTGACTCTTTTGATGGCCACTATGATACCGCCTAAGCTGCTTTTGCTGGATGAGCATACAGCAGCCCTGGATCCGGCGACAGCTGACAAGGTGCTGGATCTGACCAAAAGAATTGTAAAAGAGCATCATCTGTCCTGTCTGATGATTACCCATAATATGCATTCGGCGCTGGAACTGGGAAATCGTACTTTGATGATGGACAGTGGAAGAATTATTCTTGATATTGAAGGAAAAGAGAGAGAATGCATTACGGTGGATGGTCTGCTGGAAAAGTTTAATTCCGGTGCAGGAAAGGAACTGGATAATGACCGGATTCTTTTCTCAAAATAACAGGACACAGGAGAAACAAAACAATTTATGAATTATCACAACATTACGAAGGATGATATGTTAAACGGTGATGGACTGCGTGTGGTACTTTGGGTATCAGGATGTGCTCATCACTGCAGAGGATGTCAGAATCCGGTGACCTGGGACCCGCAGGATGGTGTAAGGTTTGATGAGGAAGCAAAAAAAGAGATTTTTGATCAACTGGCCGAGAACTATATATCGGGGATAACCTTTAGTGGAGGAGATCCGCTGTTCCCGGCGAATGAAGCGGAAGTGACGGAGCTGGCACGGACGATTCGAGAAAGATTTCCGGAAAAAACAATCTGGCTGTATACCGGATATCTCTGGGAGGAGATAAAAGACAGAGAAATTATGACGTATTTGACGGTACTGGTAGATGGAAAATATGAGGAAGCTCTGAGAAATACACAGCTTCACTGGAAAGGAAGCTCCAACCAGAGAGTGATTGATGTGCAGGAGAGCCTGAAAAGTGGGCAGATTGTGCTTCATGATTCCTGAAGATACGACATAGCAGAACAAGGAGAAGGCAATGAAACATACAGAAAAAATACAGATCAAATATTTTTCAGACAAAATAGAACGTCTGCGGTATATTGACGGAAAATCAGACTGGATCGATCTGCGGGCGGCGGAAGATGTGGTATTAAAAGCGGGGGAATATAAGTTGATTCCTCTTGGAATTGCCATGAAACTGCCAAAAGGATACGAGGCCCATGTAGTGCCAAGAAGTTCTACATTTAAAAATTTTGGCGTGATTCAGACAAATCATTATGGAGTGATTGATGAATCTTATTGCGGGGATAACGATCAGTGGTTTGTACCGGTCATGGCCATGCGTGATACAGAGATTCATGTGAATGACCGTATCTGCCAGTTCCGCATTATGGAACATCAGCCGGTGATCGAATTCGAAGAAACGGATCAGCTGGATGGAACAGACCGTGGTGGATTTGGCAGTACTGGAAAAGCATAATACTGGCAATACAAAACCTATGTAATAAGGTAACTATTCAGATCCACTGTGAAGGTACTGAACAGTTACGTAATAAGAGTCGAATTCAGACGCATATTGTTGACAGAAAAAAGAAAAAAGGCTATACTTATAGACAGGTTTGTTAAGCTGGGAAGCAGGGTGTAACTCCCTCACAAGTCCGTTACTGTAACAGTCAGAGACCAGGGCAGACCGCAGAAGTTCGTGAAACTGCGGCAACCGGTTCTCAGAACATAATTGATGATAAATAATGTTGAATATCATACGCTACCGTTGTCATTTTGTCAGCGGTAGTTTTTACTTAACAGGAAATTTTTGTATGGAGACAGGCATATGGAGCATAAGAACGGTCTGGAAGACTGTTATGTCATGAAGAATAATAAAAAATTACATTGCGGCTATACTACAGGCTCCTGCGCTGCGGCTGCTGCAAAAGCAGCGGTCAGGATGCTGCTTCTGCAAAAAAAGATTTCAGAAGTGGAACTGATGACACCGAAAGGAATCTTATTGCATCTCCTGACAGAAGATGTACATCTGGAAAAGAAAAGCGCCAGCTGTGCGATCCGAAAGGACGGCGGGGATGATCCGGATGCAACCCATGGACTTCTGATCTATGCACATGTGACCAGAAGCAGTCAGCCGGGTGTACAGATTGATGGTGGAAAAGGCGTGGGACGCGTCACCCAAAAAGGACTCTGGCAGTCAGTAGGAGAAGCAGCCATTAACCGGGTGCCAAGAGAAATGATTCGGGAAGCGGTGCAATCTGTCTGTGAGGATCTGGACTATGCAGGGGGCATTTCAGTAGTGATCTCTGTGCCAGGAGGAGAAGAGGTGGCGAAAAAGACCTTTAATCCACGTTTGGGAATCAAGGGCGGCATTTCCATCCTTGGAACCAGCGGAATTGTGGTGCCGATGAGCGAAGCAGCTCTGATTGCCAGCATCCGTCTGGAGATGGAGATGCGTCATGCGAACGGTGATGAATATCTGATTATTACGCCGGGCAACTATGGAGAGGATTTCCTGCGGGAGCATGTGGAAATAGACCTGAAAAATTCCATGAAATGCAGCAATTATGTAGGCGAAACACTGGATATGGCGGCAGAGATGGGAGTGAAAGGAATCCTTTTCATTGCTCATATCGGAAAGTTTATTAAAGTATCTGGTGGAATTATGAATACCCATTCCCGTCATGCGGACAGTCGTGCGGAGCTGATGGCAGCTCAGGCGATTCGTGCAGGAGCAGATCTGGAGACGGCAAAACGTATATTAGATACCATTACGACGGAAGAAGCCATCGATATCTTAATAGAAAAGAATCTGACAGAACCGGTGATGAAGCTGGTGACAGAAAAGATTCACTATTATCTGCAGCATCGCTGCGATGGGGCACTTCAGACAGAGGCTATTATTTTTTCCAATGCCCATGGGTTCCTCGGGGAGACAGATGGTGCAGAGGAGATGATGAAGAGATTTATGATTTTAAAATAGCAATATGAATGGAAAATACAGGAGGTAGCTATGAAAGGAAAATTATATGGAATCGGAATCGGACCGGGAGATCCGGAGTTATTAACATTAAAGGCAGTACGTCTGATTCGTGAGGCAGATGTGATCGCAGTTCCCGGAAAGGTAAAGACAGAGACAGTGGCTTATCAGATCACCGTACAGGCCGTTCCGGAGATTGCAGATAAAGAATGTGTAGAAGTATATTACCCAATGTCCAAGGATCCTGAGATTCTGGAAAAGTGTCATACAGAGGCGGCAGAAAAGATTGAAACTTATCTGGCAGCAGGAAAAACAGTGGCATTTCTTACCTTAGGAGATACGACCGTTTATTCGACTTATATTTATGTATATACCAAGCTTCTGGAAAAAGGGTATGAAGCAGAGATCGTCAGCGGGATTACTTCATTCTGTGCAGTAGCGGCAAGGCTGAACATTGGACTTGTAGAAAAAGCGGAGGAACTCCATATCATTCCGGCTTCTTACCAGATTGAAGAGGCATTAAAGCTGAAAGGAACCAAAGTTCTGATGAAGGCAGCGAGCAAAATGGGAGAAGTGAAAAAGATGCTCAAAGACTGTGGTCAGGATGTGGTGATGATCGAAAACTGTGGAATGCCTGGAGAAAAAATCCACAGATCAGTAGATGAGATTCCAGAAGATGCAAGCTACTATTCACTGATTATTGTAAAGGAGAAATAAGATGATACATTTTGTTGGAGCCGGATCAGGAGCACCGGATTTAATTACTTTAAGAGGAAAGACATTTCTGGAGCAGGCAGATGTGATCATTTATGCAGGATCGCTGGTGAATCCACAGCTGCTGGATTATGCGAAAGAGGGCTGTGAGATTTATAACAGCGCAAAGATGACACTGGAAGAAGTGCTGGATGTTATGTTTGCAGCAGAGAAAGATGGCAAAATGACGGTACGTCTTCATACCGGGGATCCTTGCCTGTATGGTGCGATCCGGGAACAGATGGATGTGCTGGATGAAAAAGGAATCGAATATGATTACACTCCGGGAGTCAGCTCTTTCTGTGGAGCAGCATCTGCACTGAACCTGGAATATACCCTTCCGGATGTATCTCAGACAGTGATTATTACCAGAATGGCCGGCCGTACACCGGTACCGGAAAAAGAAGAGATTGCCAAACTGGCATCGCACGGAGCAACGATGGTGGTATTCTTAAGTACAGGTCTGCTGGAGCAGCTCTCCCAGCGTCTGATTGCAGGTGGTTATACAGCAGATACACCGGCTGCGATTGTTTACAAAGCCACCTGGGAAGATGAAAAAGCATTTGTCTGCACAGTCGGAACATTAGCTGAGACAGCAGCCAGAAATCATATTACCAAGACAGCGCTGATGATTATCGGTGATGTGGTGACACATAGTCATTACAATCGTTCAGAATTATACAATCCGGCATTTACAACAGAATTCCGTGAGGCTACAAAATGAGACTTGCCGTGATCAGTTTTACCCAGCATGGCAGCCGTTTAAATAAAATGGTAAGCAAAGCAATGTCCCTTCAGGGGTATGACTGTGACAGCTATGCGATAAAAAAATATGCCTCTTCTTATGGATTGAAAATACTGGATCAGCCGTTGCAGGAGTGGACCGGTGAAATGTTTGAAAAAATGGACGCCATTCTTTTTATTGGTGCTACTGGCATTGCAGTAAGAAGTATTGCGCCATTTGTGCAAAGTAAAACAAAAGACCCGGCGATTGTAGTCATGGATGAAAAGGGCGTATTTGCCATATCGCTGATGTCCGGACATCTGGGCGGAGCAAATGAACTGGCAGGTGTCCTGGCGAATCTGACAGGTGCGATTCCGGTGATCACTACTGCGACAGATGTAAATGGCCGGTTTGCAGTAGATGTTTTTGCCAGAAAGAATGGATTATTTATTTCCAGTATGAAATATGCAAAGGAAATATCAGCAGATGTGCTGGATGAAAAAAAGATCGGTTTTTATTCTGATTATCCGGTAATTGGAAGAATTCCAGAAGAAATGGAAGTATGGCAGGAAGGGCAGGTGTTTGAAGGAACGAATGGAATCTGCATTTCTGTTTATGAGAATAAAGAACCGTACAGGCAGACCCTGCATCTGATTCCCAGAATTCTGACGGCAGGAGTGGGCTGTAAAAAAGGAACACCGGCAGAACTGATCAGAGAGAAGATAAAGAAGGTTCTGGAAGAACAGCATATTTCAGAAAGAAGTATCAGCAGAATAGCCAGTATTGATCTGAAGGCAGAAGAAAAAGGTTTGTTGGAAACAGCCAGAGATCTGAATGTGGAATTTGTCACTTACACAGCGGAGGAACTGAAAAATGTAAAAGGGGATTTTACGGAATCAGCTTTTGTGGCATCCGTCACGGGTGTATCCAATGTATGTGAAAGAAGTGCAGTGCGTGGCAGCGATTACGGAGTGCTGATCTGCAGGAAGACCGCAGGGGACGGAGTGACCGTGGCACTGGCTGTAGAGGAATATATGGTGGACTTTACTTTGTGATGTCCCGGGATGATGGAGGAAAAAGAATGAGCAAAATATATGTAGTGGGAATTGGTCCGGGTGCTTATGAGCAGATGACGATGAGAGCGGCCAATGCCTTAAGAAACTGTGATACCATTGTTGGTTATACCGTATATGTGGATCTGGTAAGGGAACATTTCGCAGAGAAAGAATTCCTGACTACACCAATGAAAAAAGAAGTGGATCGTTGCCGTCTGGCATTTGAAGAAGCTGCAAAAGGCAAAAATGTGGCAATGATCTGCAGCGGAGATGCAGGCGTTTATGGCATGTCTGGGCTGATGCTGGAGATCGGAACCGAATATCCACAGATTGAAGTAGAAGTGATCCCTGGTGTAACGGCAGCTACAGGAGGTGCGGCTGTCCTTGGTGCACCGCTGATTCATGATTTTTGTCTGATCAGTTTAAGCGATCTGCTTACCCCATGGGAAAAGATCGAAAAACGACTGGTACTGGCTTCGGAAGCAGACTTTGTGATCTGTCTGTACAATCCTTCCAGCAAGAAACGACATGACTATCTGCAGAAGGCCTGTGATCTGTGTATGCAGCATAAGTCACCAGATACGGTCTGCGGCATTGTTCTGAATATCGGCAGAGAAGGAGAGGCTATGAAAGTGATGACCTTAAAAGAACTGCGCGATACACAGGTAGACATGTTTACTACAGTATTTATCGGTAATTCACAGACAAAAGAAATCGGTGGCAGAATGGTGACACCAAGGGGATATAAGAATGTCTAAGATTCTCATTTTTGCAGGCACTACGGAGGGAAGATTGCTGGCAGAGTTCCTTAAGAGACAGAAAGTACCTGCTTATGTATGTGTGGCAACAGAATATGGGGGACAGCTTCTGGAAGAAAATAGCTATCTTCAGGTCAGTCACAGCCGTCTGGATGAAACCCAGATGCGGCAGCTGATCCTGGAAGAGGGCATACATCTGACTGTGGATGCAACCCATCCTTATGCGGTGGAAGTATCAGCCAATATCAGAAAGGCCTGTGAGGAAGCGGGCTGTGAATATATCAGGCTGCTTCGCTCGTCTGTTCAGACCGGTGAGGAAGAAGAGATGGTCTGCGTGGAGTCCGTGGAAGCGGCAGTAGAATTCCTGAAGGAAACAGAAGGTAATATACTGGTGACTACAGGAAGTAAGGAACTGCATAAATATACAGCTATTCCGGCGTTTGAAGAGAGAGTGTTTGCCCGTGTCCTTTCCACACCGGAAGTAGCCCGTCACTGCGCAGATCTGGGCTTCACCGGAAAACATCTGATCTGCATGCAGGGACCGTTTTCGGAAGAACTGAATACAGCTCTTTTAAAGCAGTTTGGAGCCAGATGGATGGTGACCAAGGAAGCCGGAAAGAACGGGGGGTACGAGGAGAAGATCCGTGCAGCCAGAAATGCAGGCGCGAAAGTGGTACTAATCGGACGCCCGGTAAAAGAAAGCGGCCTTTCTTTAGAAGAGGTGATTCGTACCCTGATTCAGAAAGAAGAGATTCAGGTACAGCGGAAACTGGCAATTGTCGGCATCGGTATGGGAAACCGGGACAATATGACCGTGGAAGCACAGAAAGCCTGTATGGAAGCGGATCTGTTAATCGGGGCAGGCCGTATGCTGGAACAGATAGCAGAACCTGGAAAACCTGTTTTTGTATCCTACAAACCGCAGGAAATCTATGAGTATGTCATGAATCATCCCGAATATGAAAAAATAGCATTGCTGCAGTCCGGAGATTTGGGCTTTTACAGTGGCGCAAAGAAACTGATGGAGATCTTTGCGGGAGAAGAGATGGAAGTGTACCCTGGTATTTCTTCAGTCGTATATCTCTGTGACCGGCTGCATATGTCCTGGGAGGATGTGGTACTGGTCAGTCAGCATGGAAGATATGCCAATCTGATCGGCAAGATCAGGAAGAATAAAAAAGTCTTTGCATTACTGGGAAAAGGCAGTATGGTGAATGAGCTGTGCCAGAAACTGACAGAGTATCAGATGGATCAGGTAGTGCTGCATGTGGGGCAGGATCTTTCTTATCCGACAGAGCAGATTCGGACTGGTTTTGCCAGTGAACTGAGGACACAAAGTTTTGCAGATCTCTGTGTGGTGTTGCTGGAAAACCCAAATCCGGATACAGTGGTCACCCACGGCATGGAAGATGAGGCGTTTTTGCGGGCAAAAGTACCGATGACCAAAAGTGAAGTACGCAGTATTTCCCTGTCAAAGTTGAGGCTGGCGAAGGATTCTGTTGTCTATGATGTGGGAGCCGGAACAGGAAGCATTTCGATAGAAGCAGCGCTGCAGGCAGAGGACGGATATGTTTATGCCATAGAAAAAAAGGAAGAAGCAGTGGCTCTGATGCGGGAAAATCAGAAGAAGTTTGCGGTGGATAATCTGGAGATTGTAGAAGGACTGGCACCGGAAGCTTTGGAGAGTCTGCCGGCACCGACTCATGTATTTGTGGGAGGATCGTCAGGCAACATGAAGACAATTCTGGAGCTGGTACTAAAGAAGAATCCATCCGTAAGGATCGTGATCAACTGTATTGCCCTGGAGACTGTGGCAGAATCTCTGGACTGTGTAAAGACACTTCCGGTAAAAGAAGTAGATATCGCAGCGGTTTCCGTTGGAAAGTCAAAAGAGATCGGAAAATACCATATGATGATGGGACAGAATCCGGTCTATGTCATTTCCTGTACAGGGGGAGAAGCATAAATGAAAAATTATCCGAGAGTGATGTTGGCAGCAGGATCCAGCGGCAGTGGAAAAACCATGATTACCTGCGGAATATTGCAGGCATTGAAAAACAGAGGCTTAAAGGTCACATCGTTTAAATGCGGTCCGGATTATATAGATCCCATGTTCCATGAAAAAGTGATCCATACCCGCTCCGGCAATCTGGATACTTTTTTTGTAGGAGAAGAGCTGACCCGTTATCTGTTTTGCCAAAATGCGGTGGACAACGACATCTCCGTGATGGAAGGTGTGATGGGATACTACGATGGACTTGGTGGATTTTCTGTTCAGGCAAGCGCCTGTGATCTGGCTGAGGTGACGAACACACCAGTGATCCTGGTCGTGAATACCAGAGGCATGAGCCTGTCAGTACTGGCTTATATTAAGGGATTTCTGACATTCCGGGAACCGACAAGGATCCGCGGAGTGATTTTGAATCAGTTATCTCCGATGCTGTATCCGAGGATGAAAGAAGCAATTGAGAAAGAACTTGGCATACCGGTATGCGGCTATGTCCCACGCATGGAAGACTGTTCACTGGAAAGCCGCCACCTGGGTCTGGTTCTTCCTCAGGAAGTAGAACAGCTTTCAGAGAAGCTTCAGCATATCGCAGAAGTACTGGAAGATACACTTGATCTGGATCAGATCCTGAAGATTGGCGAGGCGGCTGGAGAAGTTGGAAATTTTAAGCGGGCAGAAAAAGAGATGGATCAGTTTCTTAGCCTCGCTGCAAAAGAAAGGAAAGGTAAGCAGCCTCTTCGTGTTGCAGTGAGTAAAGACGAAGCTTTTTGCTTTATTTATGAAGCAAATATGCAGCTGCTTCGGGAAATGGGAGTAGAACTGATTCCTTTTTCTCCAATACATGATACAGAGATTCCTGCGGCTGACGGAGTACTCTTTTACGGGGGATATCCGGAGCTGTTTGCAAAGGAATTGTCAGAGAATGAGAAAATGCGACAGGATGTAAAGGAAAAACTGGCAGAAGGCTTGCCATGCATGGCAGAATGCGGCGGTTTCATGTATCTGCATCAGACGATGGAGGATATGGAGGGCAACAGCTGGCCGATGGCAGGTATCATTGACGGAACAGCTTATCGTACGAAAAAGTTGGGACGTTTCGGGTATATCGAACTGGAACGGGCAGAGGATGCAAAAGAGGGATGCAGGCTGAAGGGACATGAGTTTCACTATTTTGACAGTACCTCCTGTGGGGAGAGTTATCTGGCTAAAAAGCCTCTTAGCAGCCGCAGCTGGCGGTGTATTCATGAAACAGAGACACTGATGGCAGGATTCCCGCATTTATATTATTATGCCAGTCCGGAATTTATTCTGAAGTTTCTGAAAAAATGCAGGAAGTATCAGGAAACAAAATAAAATCAAACAGAACCGAGGATAAAAGAAAATGAAAGTATCACTTCTGGCGCTTGTACTGGGATTTTTACTGGATTTACTGATCGGAGATCCGGAAGGCCTTTATCATCCGATCAGGCTGGTGGGCAACCTGATTGGCGTTCTGGAAAAAAAGATGAACAGGAGAATCGATTCGCCTGACCGCCAGATGGTTATGGGGTGGCTCATGGCATTGATTGTGATTGGAATCTCATCGGGAGTCCCGCTGTTACTGCTTCTGGCGGCACAGTGGATTCATCCGGTCTGCCGTCTGGTACTGGAGACGATCATGTGCTGGCAGCTCCTGGCGACCAAATCATTGAAGACAGAAAGTATGAAGGTATATAAGAGATTGCGAAAGCATGATCTGCCTGGAAGCCGGAAAGCGGTATCCATGATTGTTGGAAGGGATACCAATGTGCTGGATGAAGCCGGGGTAACAAAAGCTGCTGTGGAGACAGTGGCGGAAAACACTTCAGATGGTGTTATTGCACCAATGTTTTATATGGCCATTGGAGGTGCGTTCCTTGGATGGATGTATAAGTCTGTCAATACCATGGATTCCATGGTGGCCTATAAGAATGACCGATATCGGTATTTTGGACGGATTCCTGCGTATCTGGATGATGTGGCAAACTATATTCCGGCAAGACTGGCAGGGCTCTTGATGATCGCAGCATCTTTCCTGATTCATCTGGATGGTGCTCATGCATGGCAGATCTTTCAGAGAGACCGTTACAATCATGCAAGTCCCAATTCTGCACAGACGGAGGCAGTTATGGCAGGGGCATTGGATGTCCAGCTGGCAGGGGATGCCTGGTATTTTGGAGAATTACATAAAAAGAAAACAATCGGAGATGATATCCGGCCGATAGAGCCAAAGGATATTGTCCGTGCGAATAAATTGCTGTATGCGACAGCGGGTATTTCCATGGCAATCTTTGCACTGGTAAAATATCTGATCTTACTGATCTGATGCAGCAGGAGCAGACTGGAGGAACAAAATGCTGAAACACCGGCATGGAGGAGATATATATGAGGTTTCTTACCGGATTGATTACTCTGCGAATATCAATCCATTAGGGACACCGGAGAGTGTGGTCAAAGCGGCACAAAAATCAATTCTGGACTGTGCACATTATCCGGATGTAGACTGCAGGGCACTGCGGAGAGCTCTGGCAGAAAAAGAAAATATGGAGCCAGAGCAGATCTTGTGCGGAAATGGTGCAGCAGAGCTGATTTTTGCCATGGTACAGGCTGAAAAGCCTCAAAGGGCACTTTTGATGGCACCCGGATTTGCAGAGTATGAGCAGGCACTGAGGGCAAACGGGTGTGAGATCCGTTACTATGAACTAAAAAAAGAACATGGATTCCGATATCAGACGGATTACAAAAAAATGCTGACAGAGGATCTGGATATGATTTTTCTGTGCAATCCCAATAATCCTACCGGACTTCTGATTCCAAAAGAAGAGATGCTGGAGATCTTTCAAATCTGTCTGGAAAAGAAGATACGCGTGGTTCTGGACTCCTGCTTCATTGACTTCCTGGAACAGGAAAAAGAAGCAGAATATACCGGATATCTGGGTGACTATCCGAATCTGTTTATTTTAAAGGCATTTACCAAGATCTACGCTATGGCGGGACTTCGGCTGGGCTACGGAATGAGCCGGGACGAGAGGCTGCTGGAGCGAATGAAAAATGTGGTACAGCCGTGGAGCGTATCCATACCGGCACAGGCAGCTGGTGTAGCTGCTTTGCAGGAAACAGCATTTGTCCATCGTTCGGCAAAGATGGTTCAGGAAGAACGCATATGGCTGAAAAAGCAGCTGCAGAACATGAATCTGTGGGTTTGTGATTCTCAGGCAAATTATCTGTTTTTTGAAGGAACGGAAGATCTGTCAGAGAAATGTAGAAAAGAAGGTATTCTGATTCGTGACTGTAGTAACTATCATGGATTGAGAAAGGGCTATTACCGTATTGCGGTAAGAACAAGAAAAGAAAATGAAGAACTGGTGCAGGTATTTCGGAAGATCTTAAAGCCTGCAGAAAGGCGGAACTGATATGGCAAAAGCGATTATGGTGCAGGGCACAATGTCCAACGCAGGAAAAAGTCTGCTGGCAGCTGGGCTTTGCCGGATATTTAAACAGGACGGTTATAAAGTGGCACCATTTAAGTCTCAGAATATGGCACTGAATTCTTTCATTACCGAAGAGGGACTGGAAATGGGAAGGGCTCAGGTGATGCAGGCGGAAGCAGCAGGTATCAGGCCTTCTGTATATATGAACCCTATTTTGCTGAAGCCAACTACAGATGTGGGTTCCCAGGTGATTGTCAACGGAGAAGTGCTGGGGAATATGAAGGCAAGAGATTATTTTGCCTATAAGAAGCAGCTGGTTCCGCAGATTATGGAAGCATATCACAGACTGGAAGAGGAATATGACATTATTGTGATTGAGGGAGCAGGAAGCCCGGCGGAGATCAACCTGAAAGAGGAAGATATCGTCAATATGGGCATGGCAAAAATGGCCAAAGCACCGGTTCTCCTGGTGGGAGATATTGACCGGGGTGGTGTATTTGCACAGCTGATCGGTACCGTTATGCTTCTGGAAGAAGAGGAGAAAAAGATGGTCAAAGGTCTGATCATCAACAAGTTCCGTGGTGATAAAACTATCCTGGATCCAGGGGTAAAAATGCTGGAGGAAAAAGCAGGTATCCCGGTAGTAGGCGTGGCACCATATCTGCAGATCCAGGTGGAAGATGAAGACAGCCTGACAGAACGGTTTGACCGGAAAGCAGCAGTAGGAGTCATCGATATTGCGGTGATACGACTGCCACGAATCTCTAATTTTACGGATTTTAATCCATTTGAGAGTATGGAAGGAGTCTCTTTGCGTTATGTAGGCAGCGTGTCAGAACTGAAGAATCCGGATCTGATTATTTTGCCTGGAACAAAGAGTACCATGGCGGATCTGGCCTGGATGCGTCAGAATGGCCTGGAAGCAGCAGTCTTAAAGGCGGCAGCATCGGGAAAACTGATTTTTGGTATCTGTGGCGGCTACCAGATGCTGGGTGAATCCTTAAGCGATCCGGAAGGAGTAGAAGGTGGCGGAACTATGAAAGGTATGGGCCTGCTTCCGATGGATACTGTATTTGCAGGTGATAAGACAAGAACCAGAGTCAGCGGGACTTTTACACAGGTGGAGGGCCGGCTGAAGGAATTGTCCGGAGTAGAGCTGGAAGGTTATGAGATCCATATGGGTGTAACAACGGTAAAAGAGGGCGCCCGGTCTTTTACAGAGATCACGGATCATGGTGCTCAGACAAAAGGGCAGACAAAGAAAGATGGGGCCTATACGGATCATGTATATGGTACCTATGTGCATGGAGTGTTTGAAAAAGAAGAAGTTCCAAAGGCTGTGATCCGCGCAATTGGACGGGAAAAAGGACTGGATGTGAGTGAGATTACATCGGTTGATTTTGTACAGTTTAAGGAGACACAGTACGATCTGCTGGCGGCAGGATTAAGAGAACATCTGGATATGAAAAAGATCTATGAGATATTGGAAGAGGGAATTTAAATGAAGGTACAGCTGGAAAATGTAAAACCGATGGATATTGAAAAACGCAGTTTTGCTATTATTACGGAAGAACTGGGATATGAACTCCCGGAAGATAAGGCACCGATTATCAAGCGATGCATTCATACCAGTGCAGATTTTGATTATGCCCAAAATCTTATGTTTTCCGATGACGTAGTGGAAAAGGCACTGAAAGCATTGAAAAACGGAGCCTGTATTGTGACAGATACCCAGATGGCAAAAGCGGGAATTAATAAAAAGGCATTGCAGAAGTTTGGCGGGGAAGTGTACTGCTTTATGTCAGATGAAGAAGTGGCTGAAATTGCCAGAAAGAATGGTACAACAAGAGCAACAGCCAGCATGGACAAGGCAGCAGCGTTACAAAAACCACTGATTTTTGCAATTGGTAATGCGCCTACAGCACTGGTCCGTCTATATGAACTGATCGAGGATGGAAAGTTACAGCCGGAACTGATCATCGGAGTACCAGTAGGATTTGTGAATGTGGTACAGTCAAAAGAACTGATTATGCAGGCAGATGTGCCGTATATTGTGGCAAAGGGCAGAAAAGGCGGAAGCAATATTGCAGCCTGTATCTGTAATGCACTTCTTTATATGGCAGGCGGCAGAGAATAGCGGAATCGAGAATGCCTGTATAAGAAAAATTTAAGATGCAGTTAATGTTCTGGAAGCCATGGTATGTTATGATAGCAGTAACGTACTTGGAGGAGGATATCATATGAGATGCAAAAATAAGATAAGAACATTACAGATTGGAATGTTAACAGGCTGATGGCATTTGCCATTCCGGTGCTGACCGGCGCAGAGGATGCAGCAGAACAGGTGGATATAGAGGAATTATTTTATACGTATTCCAATGATACCCAGGTGTATGATTTTACAGATCCGGCTTATCTGCAGGGACGGCTCAGTTCACTGGAGTATAAGAAGTATGATGGATATCTGGCCCTGGATCAGCTGGATCTGGACTGGAACGGAACAGAAGAATTGCTGGCGATCCGGGTAAAACAGCCGGATGAGAATACCGATCAGAACAATCTGATTGCAGAAGTATATCAGTATGAAGGTGATAAACTGAAAAGAGCTGCCCAGTGCACTCTGGCGGAAGACATTTTGACGACAAGTGAAGCAGATATCAATGTGTTCCTGGTCAGCACGGATAACGGCATGTATCTTTGCTGTGAAGAAAAGGAGACCATGAATTTCTGGCAGACGGTGTAGATTGGAATCTGCGCACATTTACCTATGATGGAACGTCTTTTGTACAACAGGCAGATACTGGAATTGCCGGCAGTGCATGGGAGGATAGCGAGGTAGAACCAGCCAGAGATGCGTTAAACGCTATGGGGCTGTATCCGGCAGAACTGGTAACCATTCCGATAACCGATCAGGTAGATAATCTGACGAAGGTGAATGTGATACAGCGGTATCTGACGGAAGATATAGATACGGTGGATGCATATCTTGACAATCCAGAAGCAGAGCTTATGCAATATGGTGAAACCTGGTTACACAGCTATCAAAATGAGAACCGGGAAAATAAAAATGCAGATAATTTTGCTGCTTATGGAGAACAGTCGGAAGCATTGGCAGAAACAGCTGATTCCTCAGAAGATTATATCATCCCAGACAGTGACAGCCGCTATATTACTGATGAAGATCTGACTGGACTTTCAGATTACGAAATTCTGCTGGCGAGAAATGAGATTTATGCAAGACATGGCAGAATCTTTGTAAATGAAGATCTGAACAGTTATTTCAGAAGCAAGTCCTGGTATCAGCCGGCAGTAAGTGGCGAAGACTTTACAGAAGAGTATGCGGCAAGTGTATTCAATGAATATGAGAGAGCGAATATTGACACCATTGTGAAATATGAGCAGGCTCATAACATCAATCAAATGTAAAACAATGTAAGAGAACATAGAAAAAGGGGAAGAGAGATGGCAGTACAGACAAAAGCAATTCTGGTTGTGAGCTTTGGTACCAGTCATAATGACACCAGAGAAAAGACGATTGACCAGATTGAAAACAGAATTCAGGACAGTTTTCCGGATTATCGGGTTTACCGTGCCTGGACCAGTGATATGATTCGAAAGAAATTAAAGAATCGGGATCAGGTTCAGATTGACAGTGTAGAAGAAGCTTTTGTCCGTATGAAGCAGGACGGCATACAGCAGGTGATTGTACAGCCGACCCATGTGATGAATGCCATAGAAAATGATAAAATGCGCGGCCAGATTCTGGCTTCGCAGAAAGATTTTAAGGAAATCCGAACAGGAGATCCGTTATTTGCCACAGATGCAGACCGGGATCGACTGGTAGAGATCCTGGGAGAGTACTGGAAGGAGATTCCAGAGGAAGAACTGCTGATCTTCATGGGACATGGTACTTCCCACGAAGCAAACTGTGTATATGAAGATCTGGAACTGGCACTGAAAGCAGCAGGACATGACAATATGTATGTAGGTACAGTGGAATCACTTCCTACCTTACATATGATTATAGAAAAAATTCAGTCACTGCCAGCAAAAAAAGTACACCTGGCACCATTTATGATTGTAGCGGGTGATCATGCCAGAAATGATATGGCAGGGGAAGAAAAAGATTCCTGGGGAAACCTTCTGAGGGCAAGAGGCTATGAGGTGCAGTGTCACATTATAGGACTGGGGGAACTGGAAGGAATCCAGAATATGTTTGTACAGCATGTGAGGGAAGCAAAATGAGTATACAGATGTTAGGAATTGACCATATGAAGGCATCCATTGATGTACGTACTGTCTTTTCCTTTACGAAAAAAGCTATTGGAGAAACACTGGAAAAATGGAAAGAGCATCCGCAAATTGCAGGGTGTGTCATATTATCCACCTGCAATCGTATGGAAATCTGGGTCAGCAGCGTGGAAGAAGAACTGGATCTATATGATCTGCTTTGTCAGGAAAAGAAAGTAGATCCAAAGGAGTATGAAGAGTATGTTGTCTGTCGCCGTGAGGGTGAAGCAGTGCAGCATCTTTTTGAACTGGCCTGTGGACTGCAGTCCAGAATTCTGGGTGAAGACCAGATCATCACACAGGTAAAGGATGCCCTGACACTGGCCAGAGATCAGTATGCAACGGATAATGTGCTGGAAGTGTTGTTTCGCATGGCAGTAACAGCGGCAAAGAAAGTGAAGACGGAAGTGACTCTTTCAGATGCCAACAGCTCTGCGATTCATAAAGCAGTGCAGGAGTTAAAAGAACAGGGCTATTGTTTTACAGGAAAAAACTGTATGGTAATCGGAAATGGAGAAATGGGTAAGCTTTCTGCAAACGTATTTCGTGAGCAGGGAGCTTACGTTACGGTTACTGTCAGACAGTACCGCAGCGGTGTGGTGCAGATTCCGGATGGCTGTTCCAGAATTGATTATGGAAAAAGGCTGGAACTGCTGCCTTCCTGTGATTATGTAGTCAGTGCCACCTCCAGCCCGAATTATACCTTAACCAGGGAAAGTCTGGAAGCACTGCATCTGGATCATGATGTGGTCATGATTGACCTGGCGGTTCCAAGAGATATTGAAGTGGCTGTAAACGAACTGGATCACGTCACTTTATATGATATCGATTATTTTAAAGCGGATCATACCAGTGCCCAGGTGAAGGAGAATATCAAAAAAGCAGAAGCAATTCTGGATGTGCAGATGCATGAATTCTTTGACTGGTATGAGGGCAGAGACGTGATTGAACAGGTACAGGTAATCAAAAAGCAGGCTACAGAGGACTTCCATCTGAGAATTCAGAAACAGGTAAGAGAGCTGCAGCGTACGGCACAGGAAAAAGCACCACAGGAAGTAGAACAGATCGACCGGCTTCAAGAATATGTGGAAGCAGCGGCCGGAAAAGTAATCAATAAGATGATTTTCGGAATGAAGTCAAGGCTCAGCGATCAGGCATTCCGGGAATGTATCGAAGCAATGGGAGATGTATTTCGGGAATGAGCAGAAAAATAGTGATCGGCAGCAGAGAAAGTAAACTGGCTGTCATTCAGACAGAAATGGTAAAAAAATATATAGAGACCAATTGTCCGCAGATGCAGGTAGAGGTTCTGACGATGAAGACAACCGGAGATGTGATTCTGGATCGAACTCTGGATCAGGTGGGCGGAAAGGGCTTGTTTGTAAAAGAACTGGATAAGGCGCTGATGGACAGACGCAGTGATCTGTCAGTACACAGTTTGAAGGATATGCCGATGGAAGTGCCAGAAGAGCTTCCACTGGTGGCATTTTCCAGAAGAGAAGATCCAAGGGATGTACTGGTACTTCCGCAAGGAATGTCAGAACTGAATTTTGATAAACCAATTGGATGCTCCAGCAAACGGAGAATTCTGCAGCTGCAGGAACTGTATCCACAGGCTACGTTCGCTACAGTACGCGGAAATGTGCTGACTCGTCTGCGTAAGCTGGATGAGGGAAATTTTTCCGCACTGATTCTGGCAGCAGCAGGATTGAAAAGACTGGGACTGGAAGAACGCATTTCCCGTTTCCTGGAGCCAGAGGAGATGATTCCGGCTGCAGGGCAGGGAATTCTTGGAATACAGGGAAGAGCAGGCGAAGATTATCGTTTCCTGGACACCTATAACGATGCGGATGCAAGAGACTGTGCACTCTGTGAACGTGCATTTGTGAGGATTCTGGATGGTGGATGTTCCTCTCCTGTGGCAGCCCATGCCAGAATAAAAGAAGATCAGATTCTGCTGCTGGGTCTGTACTATGATGAGATGGATGGCGGATACCTGAAAGGAAGTCTCTCAGGACACAGAGATCAGGCGGAAGCACTGGGAGAACAGCTGGCACTTCAGCTGAAGGCGGAGTATGGAAGGAGAAACAGCAAATGACAGGAAAAGTATGGCTGGTAGGAGCCGGACCCTCTGATCCGGGTCTGTTTACCAGAAAAGGCGAACAGATTTTAAAACAGGCAGAAGTAGTGGTTTATGATGCACTGGTAGGGCAGAGCATCCTGAATATGATACCGGAAAATGCAACATTGATTAATGTGGGAAAACGATCCTGTAAGCATACTATGAAGCAGGAACAGATTAATCAGGTCCTGGTTGAGGAAGCAAAAAAAGGACAGCGTGTGGTTCGTTTAAAAGGCGGAGATCCGTTTCTTTTTGGAAGAGGCGGTGAAGAGCTGGAACTGCTGGTGAAAGAAGGAATTCCTTATGAGGTAGTACCAGGAGTGACATCTGCGCTTTCGGTACCGGCTTATAATGGAATTCCGGTAACACACAGAGATTACTGTTCTTCTCTTCATATTATCACCGGACATAAACGTCAGGGAGAAAGCTATAACATTGATTTTGAAGCACTGGTCAGAACAAAAGGAACACTGGTGTTCCTCATGGGCGTATCAGCACTGGGAGACATCTGCCAGGGACTTCTTCAGACGGGTATGGATCCGGATATGCCGGCAGCTCTTTTGATTAAGGGAACGACGGCAGCTCAGAGAAGAATTGTGGCAACCGTGGCAACTTTAAAAGAAGAAGTAGAACGGCAGGGGGCTGAGACACCGGCCATTATCGTAGTCGGAAAGGTATGCAGCCTTGCTGAGGAATTTGAATGGTATGAGAAACTCCCATTGGCAGGAAAGAAGATCCTGGTGACCAGACCGAAAGAACTGATCTCTGAGATGTCTGCAAAGCTGCGTAGTGCCGGAGCGGAAGTACTGGAACTGCCGGCTATCCGTACTGTGCCATGTGAGGATCAGAAAAGACTGGTGCAGGCCTTAAAAGAGATCAGTACTTATCAGTGGCTGGTATTTACCAGCCCGACGGGTGTGCGTGTGTTCTTTGAAGAGATGGATAAACAACATATGGATATTCGTGCTCTCTGCCGGATACGTCTGGCTGTGATCGGATCCGGAACGGCAAAAGAATTAAAGAAACACGGACTTTACCCGGATCTGATGCCAGAAGAATTCTATGGAGAAGCCCTTGGAAAAGCACTGGCTGAAAAATGTCAGGATGGAGACCACATACTGATCCCAAGAGCAGCCACTGGCAACCAGGAGCTGGTACAGATCCTGACAGACAGCAAAAAAGTTACTATTGACGATATCGCTACATATGATACCATATATGCGGGATCTGCTTTGATTGATGAAAAGCAGGAGTTCGAAAATGGCAGTATCGATTATGCTGTTTTCACCAGCGCCTCAACAGTAAAGGGTTTTGCAGAAGCAACAAAGGGACTGGATTATGCAAAAGTTCATGCGGTCTGCATTGGCCGACAGACAAAGGCAGCAGCAGATACCCTTGGTATGCAGACAGAAATGTCTGAAAAACCGACCATGGATTCAGTAGTAGAAAAAGTGGCAGAGTTGTGTCAGAAACAGGGCTAGGCAGCTTTGTTCCAACAGATACCGATCAGACAAGGAGGAAGGTCAGATGGAAATGACAAAAAGACCAAGACGATTAAGAGGAAGTATGACACTTCGGAAGATGGTACGGGAGACCAGAATGGATAAAGCCTCTCTGATGTATCCGATGTTTGTTATGGATGGAGAAAATAAAGTAGAAGAGATTCCTTCTATGGAAGGACAGTACCGCTATACGGTGGATCGTATGGGCGAGTGTCTTCAGGAACTTCTGGATGCAGGAGTTACTTCAGTTATGCTGTTTGGAATTCCGGCAGTAAAGGATGAAGTAGGAAGTCAGGCATATGATGACAATGGCGTGGTACAGCGTGCTCTGCGTTATGCAAAAGAGCATTTCCCGCAGATGTATCTGGTAACCGATGTATGTATGTGTGAATATACATCCCATGGTCATTGTGGAGTGCTGTGTGATCATGATGTAGATAATGATAAGACACTGGAACTGCTTGCCAGAACCGCAGTTTCTCATGCAAGAGCAGGTGCACAAATGGTGGCTCCTTCGGATATGATGGATGGAAGAGTGGCGGCAATCCGGGAAGCACTGGACGAGGCTGGATTTACGAATGTGCCGATTATGTCTTATGCAGTAAAATATGCATCTGCATTTTATGGCCCATTCCGTGATGCAGCAGGATCTGCACCTTCTTTTGGAGACCGCAAGACGTATCAGATGGACTTCCATAACAGCAGAGAGGGAATCAAAGAGGCGTTGCTGGATGAAGAAGAAGGCGCAGATATCATCATGGTAAAACCGGCGATGTCTTACCTTGATATGGTGGCTAAGGTAAAAGAACAGGTGACAACACCGATTGCATGCTACAGCGTCAGTGGAGAATACGCTATGGTGAAAGCCGCTGCCAAAATGGGCTGGATCGATGAAGAACGTATTATCTGTGAGATGGCGGTATCCGCTTACCGTGCAGGCACAGATATTTATATTACTTATTTTGCAAAAGAACTGGCAAAATGTATGGATGAGGGGAAAATAGGATGAGCAGATCAGAAGAATTATTCAGACAGGCAGTAGAACTGATCCCGGGAGGAGTCAACAGTCCGGTAAGAGCTTATGGAAATGTGCATGAAACACCACGTTTTATTGCAAGCGCTGACGGTCCTTATATCAGCGATGTGGATGGAAATACCTATGTGGATTTTATCGGTTCCTGGGGTCCAATGATTTTGGGAAATAATGATAAAAGAATTTTGAACAGTGTAGCAGAGGCAGCAGGAAAGGGACTGAGTTTTGGCGCAGCCACAGAAGCAGAAGTAGAGATGGCAAAACTGGTTTGCGATCTGGTTCCTTCTATTGAGATGGTACGTATGGTGAATTCCGGTACGGAAGCAGTGATGAGTGCCATTCGTGTGGCAAGAGGATTTACAGGTAGAAATAAAATCGTGAAGTTTATGGGATGCTATCATGGCCATAGTGATGCGATGCTGGTAAAGGCAGGTTCAGGTGTCATGACAGCAGGTATCCCGGACAGTGCCGGAGTACCGGTAGGTTGTACCCAGGATACCTTATCTGCAGAATACAATAATCTGGACAGTGTACAGGAACTTTTTGACCGTTATACAGAGGAGATTGCAGCTGTCATCGTAGAGCCTGTTGGGGCTAATATGGGTGTGGTACTGCCAGAAAAAGGATTCCTGGAAGGATTGCGTGCTATTTGTGACAAATATGGCAGCCTTTTGATCTTCGATGAAGTTATTACCGGATTTCGCCTGAGCATCCAGGGTGCACAGGGATATTTTGGCGTACAGCCAGATCTCACCACATTTGGAAAGATCATTGGAGCAGGAATGCCGGTAGGCGCTTATGGCGGAAGAAAAGAGATTATGAAGCTGGTATCTCCGGTAGGAAAAGTATATCAGGCAGGAACGTTAAGCGGCAACCCGGTTGCTATGGCTGCTGGTCTGACACAGCTGAAAATTTTACGGGATACACCGGATTTTTACGAAAACTTAAATGCAAATGGTGACTGGTTCTATACGGAAATGGATCAGATCTTAACCGATCATCAGATTCCACATTGTCTGAATCACATTGGATCTCTTGGATGTGTCTTTTTTACAGAAGAGACGGTCAGAGATTATGTCAGTGCAAAGACGTCTGATACTGCCGTTTATGCAAAGTATTTTAAATACCTGCTGAATCATGGCGTATACATGGCACCATCTCAGTTTGAGGCTATGTTCTTATCCGGTGCACATACAAGAGAAAGAGAACTGAAGAAAACACTGGAAGTGATCGATGCATGCTGCAGCGAGCTAAAATAAGAGACTGCCTTCTGGGAGTGCTGGGAATGCTGTTCCTGATTTCAGCAGCAGTTACACTGACGCTTTCTTGCAGATGGCTTTACCGGTCAGATATGAAGCATCTTCATCTGTCAGAAGAGACGGGGTACAGTGGAGAAGAGATACTGGCAAACTATGAAGAACTGATTGACTATAATTTGTCTCCGTTTCATACAAGGCTGGAATTTCCTACTTTTCCCATGTCAGAAGAAGCCAGAATTCATTTTCAGGAAGTGAAGGTGATTTTTCAGGGTTTTCTGTGTATGTTGATTGTCTCCGGAGTGGGATATCTCATTGGAGCGTTTATTTTGATACGAAGAAAAGAATGGAGATTTTTAAAATACACAGGGATTTGCAGTCTGGCTATTCCCATTGTAACAGGGATTCTGATAGCAGTGAACTGGGACTGGGCATTTGAGACCTTTCATGAACTGGTCTTTGCCAATGACTACTGGCTGTTTGATCCGGTTACAGATCCCGTGATTCTGGTTCTCCCGGATGAATATTTTATGCACTGTGCGGTCATGATCATCGTTCTGGTAGTGGCCGGGGCACTGGGATGTCTCGGATGGTATCAGATAAAAAGACATTGCAGCTGTCAAACTGTATAAGGAAGGAAAAAAGGGTCATACTCTAAGAAAAAGAAAGGAGTATGATCTTTTTTTATGAAAAAGAAAGAAATCATCAAAAAGACGGATCTGGATCAGCTTTCGCCAAAAGAAAAAATGAAATACGAGATAGCGGAAGAACTGGGATTGCTGGATCGTGTACTGACAGATGGATGGAAGACTCTTTCTGCCAAAGAAACAGGGAGAATTGGGGGAATTATGACCAAAAGAATGCGCAAGCCAAAACCATGATCTTGCAAGGCAAAATGGCCTATGTTATACTTGGATCATGAAAAATTTAGTACAAGATCTTAAAAACCAAAATTTCAGGCATATCTATTTATTTACCGGAGAGGAAGTCTATCTGAGGAACCAATATAAAAAAAAGCTGCAGGAAGCTTTGATTCCACCGGAAGATACGGTAAATATTAATTTCTATCAGGGAAAAGGCATTGATCTGAAGGAATTGATTGCTCAGGCTGAGACGATGCCTTTCTTCTCGGAAAGACGCTTCTGGTAGTGGAAGACAGCGGATTTTTTAAGACGGCGACACCAGAGCTTGCCGAATATCTGGAACAGGTACCAGATACCACGTATTTTCTGTTTGTAGAAACGGATGTTGATAAGAGAGGAAAGCTATATAAGACGGTGAAGAAGCAGGGCAGCGTGGTAGAATTTGCCAAACAGACAGAAGATACTCTGATGCGCTGGATACTTGGAATATTAAAAAAGGAACAGAAAAATATTACCCGGTCTACGATGGAACTGTTTCTGGAGAAAACAGGAACCGATATGAATCAGATCAGTATGGAACTGGAAAAGCTGTTATCTTATACAATGGGAAAGGAGATTATCACAGCGGAAGATGTTCAGGAGATCTGTACCAGTCAGACGGTGAATCAGATCTTTGAGATGATCAGTGCCATGGCAGAAAAAAAACAGAAAAAAGCACTGGATTTGTATTATGATCTGTTAGCGTTAAAGGAACCGCCGATGAGAATCCTTTACCTGATTGCCAGACAGTTTAACCAGATTATGCTGATCAGCGAACTGAGCAGCCAGGGACTGGGACGGGAGACGATTGCAGAAAAACTGGGTATTCAAAGCTTTATTGTCCGAAATGGACTGCGTTACGCCAGATCCTTTACGCAGGAACAGCTGCGTTATGCAGTGGAGACGGCTGTACAGACAGAGACAGATGTAAAGACCGGAAAGCTGGATGAGAAACTGGCTGTGGAGTTGGTCATAGTAGAGATGAGCAAGTGATAAAACCTGAAGATAGAAGTTCGCTTGCGACTTCTACGCCTGCGGCAAGTCGCTTTAGCGACAGAATACGATGCTGCCGCAGTGCGATCTACAGGTCTTTTTTATGCAATGATTTGTCATTGCATAAAAAAAGACCATCGGATGACGGGCCGATGGTCTTTTCAAGTTCTCATTTATTAGATATTGTTAACAAGTTTTGCTAAACGGGAAACTTTTCTGGCTGCATTGTTTTTGTGATAAACACCCTTTGTAGTAGCTTTATCAATAACAGATGTAGCGTTCAGCAGAGCAGCAACAGCAGCATCTTTATCTTTTGCTGTAACAGCAGCTTCTACTTTCTTGATTGCTGTCTTCACACCAGACTTGATTGCTTTATTGCGTTCAGCTTTTGTTCTGTTAACTAAGATACGTTTTTTTGCAGATTTAATGTTAGCCAATTCCTGACACCTCCAATTATTCTCTTTTTCATCTTTTATGTTAAACTCGGACACGGACGTTCTAACATAAACATACTTCATTATTTTAGTGCAACACCTGAATTGTGTCAATACATATTTCGGAAAAATTTGAGAAAAATAGCAGAAAAGAAGTGAAAATTAAAAAGAAAGCGAGAAAAAATATGCGTGGTTATTTTGAGATACGTACGGATCTGGCCCTGGAGGCAAAAGAGAATCTGGAAAAAGGGAAAGAAGAACTGACAGGAATTCATGTCAGAGAGGAGCGGGACGATGAACACCGGATCTACACCACTACGGTAAGCATTGATACGGAAAACAGTGCCAAAGCCATCGGAAAGCCGGTGGGATGCTATATTACCATGGAAGTACCCGAGATGATGGACGAGGATGAAGATTATCACCGGGAGATTTCGATCTTTCTTGCAGAGAAGATCAAAAAGATGCGAAAAAGACAAAAAGGATCTGTATTGCTGGTGGGGCTGGGAAACCGCAATGTAACACCGGATGCACTGGGGCCATCTGTAATTGACAACCTGAAGATTACCAGACATCTGGCAAAAGAATTTGGTTTTCTGGAAAGTACCTCTACGCAGGTAAGCGCATTAATTCCAGGAGTGATGGCGCAGACTGGAATGGAGACTCTGGAGATCCTGAAAGGTGTGATCAGTCAGACACAGCCAGATACGGTGGTGGTTATTGATGCATTGGCTGCAAGGAGTATCAAACGACTGAATCGGACCATTCAGATCTCTGATGCCGGGATTCATCCGGGATCTGGAGTGGGAAATAACCGGTGCAAGATCAATCAGGATACAGTAGCGTACCGGTGATTGCCATAGGTGTACCGACGGTAGTAGACGCCGCTACGATTGTCTGTGATGCACTGGAACAGACGGGACTGGAAGGAGAACAGATGCAGCTGTTCCGGGAAACGATTTCTCCAGGGCTTCATACGATGTTTGTAACTCCAAAGGATATTGACGAAACAGTAAAACGGATCAGCTACACCATATCTGAGGGACTGAATATGGCATTTTCCTGAAAAAACATTCATAAAAAGAGAAAAACGACATAAGTATAGTACAGAGGTGGAAAAAATGCGGTTATTGGACAGGCTAATCCGCGGCGTACTGACGATCAGTGTGATCCTGCTGGGCGGATATATTTTGGTAAGGACAGTCACAATTGCAGGGGAGAATGGGATGTTTCAGGATTCGCCTGTCTTATCTGCCCTGTACCGAAAGCTGGAAACAGCAGGAATGCAGATTTATATTCCGGTGATTTCTTATCAGGAAGATGTTCTGGAAGCTTCGCCGGAACAAGATCTGGCAGACAGTATCGGCAGATCGTTGTATCCTGCCGGTTTTTGGGCAGAAAGGGAACAGAAACAGGAAGGGCGGGAAGAAGAATACGAATTAATTCTGGCTGCGGAGGCAAGGGCAGAAGAAGAGAAAAAGCCCCTGGATCTGAAGCAGTGGATGGAAGAAAGAACAGAAGGAGACCAGGAAGCTGAGTTTGAAACACTTTTGAACCGATATTTTTCTATGGATGCAGCAACCACCATTGACAGCAGCCGACTGAATAACAGCCTTCTGGATCTGGATCTTACACTGGATACCGAGAAAGAAGGTCCACAGATTCTGATCTATCACAGTCATTCACAGGAAGGATTTGTAGATACTGTGGAGGGTGATGATACCACTACGATTGTAGGCGTAGGAGATTATCTTGCAAAGCTGCTGACAGAGACTTACGGGTATCAGGTGATTCATGACCGGGGAGTTTATGATCTGGTGGATGGGGTGCTGGATCGCAATGTGGCTTATGATTATTCCGGAGCAGCTGTAGAACAGTGGCTTTCACAGTATCCCCAGATTCAGGTGATTATAGATCTACATCGGGATGGCGTAGACGGAAAAAAGTTTGTAGTACAGGAAAATGGCAGACCAACAGCCAATCTGATGTTTATTCTCGGTATGAGCCGCACAGCGGATCAGCAGGATATTTCTTATCTGCCTAATCCGTACATAAAAGAAAATATGGCATTTGCTCTTCAGATTCAGGAAAGGGCAGAAATCGCTGCTCCCGGTCTGATGCGCAATATCTACCTGATGGCATACCGTTTTAATCTGCACTATCGGCCGCGAAGTATGCTTTTGGAAGCTGGCACTCAACTAAATACTCTGGAGGAAGAGAAAAATGCCATGGAAGTCTTTGCAGGTATTCTGGATGCAGAATTAAAAGGCAGATAAGCTTAAGATTCAGGTATAGACAAAGCGGGAAATCATGTGCTAAAATGCCTCTTGAACAGGAGGAAATACTATTGGCAGCAATTGATCAGAATAAAATCAGAAATTTTTGTATTATCGCACATATTGACCATGGAAAGTCTACACTGGCAGACCGGATTATAGAGATGACAGGGCTTTTGACCAGCCGTGAGATGCAGGCACAGGTTCTGGATAATATGGATCTTGAACGGGAACGTGGTATCACGATTAAGGCACAGACCGTTCGAATTGTCTATAAGGCAAAGGATGGAGAAGAATATATCTTTAATCTGATTGACACTCCGGGGCATGTGGATTTTAATTATGAGGTATCCAGAAGTCTGGCAGCCTGTGATGGTGCCATTCTGGTAGTCGATGCGGCGCAGGGAATAGAAGCACAGACTCTGGCCAATGTTTATCTGGCATTGGATCACGATCTGGATGTGATGCCTGTTATAAATAAAATCGATCTTCCAAGTGCAGATCCAGAGCGTGTGATCAATGAAATAGAAGATGTAATCGGAATAGAAGCGCAGGATGCGCCGCAGATTTCTGCTAAGACAGGACTGAATGTCGATCAGGTACTGGAGCAGATTGTCACCAAAATTCCGGCACCGAAGGGAGATCCGAAGGCACCGCTTCAGGCGTTGATCTTTGACTCTGTGTATGACTCTTATAAAGGCGTTATTATTTTCTGTCGTATCAAAGAGGGAAGCGTACGCCGGGGAACGCCGATTCGCATGATGGCTACCGGTGCAGAAGCCGACGTGGTCGAAGTAGGATACTTTGGGCCAGGGCAGTTTATTCCATGCGACGAGCTCAGCGCAGGTATGGTAGGATATATTACCGCCAGCCTTAAGAATGTCAAGGACACCCGTGTGGGTGATACGGTTACGAATGCACAGTTTCCGTGTGCAGAGCCGCTTCCAGGTTACAAAAAGGTAAATCCGATGGTATATTGTGGAATGTACCCTGCAGATGGAGCAAAGTATCCGGATCTGCGAGATGCACTGGAGAAACTTCAGCTGAATGATGCGGCGCTGCAGTTTGAACCGGAGACATCACTGGCACTGGGATTCGGTTTCCGTTGTGGGTTCCTTGGACTGCTCCATCTGGAGATTATTCAGGAACGACTGGAGAGAGAGTATAATCTGGATCTGGTCACCACAGCTCCGAGTGTTATCTATAAAGTGCATAAGACCAATGGAGAAGTCATTGATCTGACTAATCCATCGAATCTTCCAGATGCATCCGAGATCGAATATATGGAAGAACCGATTGTTGGGGCAGAGATTATGGTGACGACAGAATATATCGGTTCTATTATGCAGCTGTGCGAAGAACGCAGGGGAAATTATCTTGGTATGGAATATATGGAGGAGACAAGGGCTCTTCTGAAGTATGAACTTCCGTTGAATGAGATTATTTATGACTTCTTTGATGCACTGAAGTCCCGATCCAGAGGTTATGCGTCTTTTGATTACGAAATGAAGGGATACCAGAGATCTGAACTTGTGAAACTGGATATTCTGGTAAACCGTGAGGAAGTAGATGCACTTTCTTTCATTGTGCATGCAGAGACAGCATATGAGCGTGGAAGAAAGATGTGTGAGAAACTGAAAGAGGAGATCCCGAGACAGCTGTTTGAGATCCCGATTCAGGCAGCAATTGGCAGCAAGATCATTGCCAGAGAGACTGTGAAGGCTATGCGCAAGGATGTACTTGCAAAGTGCTATGGTGGTGATATCTCCCGTAAGAAAAAGCTTCTGGAAAAACAGAAGGAGGGTAAGAAGCGTATGCGCCAGGTGGGAAATGTAGAGATTCCACAGAAGGCGTTTATGAGTGTATTAAAACTGGATGATAATTAGGAGTATACCATGCAGAAAGAACTGGAACTGTATCTTCATATTCCCTTTTGCGTAAGAAAATGCAGATATTGTGATTTCTTATCGTTTGCAAAGGATGAAGAAGTGCAGAATGCATATGTACAGGCCTTGTGTGAAGAGATAAAAGGATGGGACGGCTTTGAAAACCGTCCCATCTCTACAATATTCATAGGCGGGGGAACGCCAACCATATTGCCGGCCCGGAAGATAAGCAGAATTCTGGAGACTATTCAGGAAAAAAGAGATCAGGCTTTCCGGCTCCGAAAGAGATCACCATAGAGTGTAATCCTGGAACTGTGGATGAAGCTGACCTGCAAACTTTTCTGTCGTCCGGAATTAACCGGATCAGCTTTGGCCTGCAGTCAGCGGATAACCGGGAGCTGGAGATTCTGGGAAGAATTCACAGCTGGGAAGAATTCCTGAAAAGCTACAGACTGGCCAGAAAGGCTGGATTCGAGAATATCAATGTGGATCTGATGTCTGCGCTTCCAGGACAGACTCCGGCCGGGTGGCGCAGGACCCTGGAAAAAGTGCTTGCCCTGCAGCCGGAGCATATCTCGGCCTATAGCCTGATCATAGAAGAGGGAACTCCTTTTTATCAGATCTACGGAGAAGCGGATCGGTGCAGGCGGGAAGACGAACCCCAGTCTCTCCTGCCGTCCGAAGAAGAAGAACGTGAGATGTACGAAGATACAGGAAGAATATTAGCAGCACACGGATATCACAGATATGAAATATCGAACTATGCAAAAGAGGGAAAAGAATGTCGGCATAACTGTGGTTACTGGACAGGAATCGAGTATAAGGGGTTTGGTCTGGGCGCATCGTCTCTGCTGCAGAAACATCGATATCGAAATACAGAGTCTCTGGAAAGTTATCTGGATGGAGCCTGGCAGCCGGAGATGGTGGAGGCACTGACCAGAGAGAACGAGATGGAGGAGACTGTGATTCTGGGGCTGCGAATGATGGAAGGCGTATCCGGAGAAAAGTTTTATCAGAAATATGGAAAACATTTGACAGATATTTATGGAGAAACAATCCGAAAGTATGTAAAAATGGGGCTGATGGAAGCAGATAAACAGGGAATAAGGTTGACAGAAAGTGGAATTTCTGTCAGCAATGTGATTCTGTCTGACTTTCTGATCAGTGAATAAATTTGGAAGTTTTTTACAAAAATATTAAAAAACTATTGAAAGATATTGCATTGAATAGAGCAATATAGTATACTATTTGCAGGATTTGCAAAGAAATGGTAATAAATATGCGAATTCTTACTTCATAACGTACCAGATAATGGAAAGGGAGAAAGTATGAAGAAAACAAAAAAAGTAATCATGATGCTGATCACGGCATTACTGATCATGGCAGTGCCAGCGAGTGCACAGGCAGCATTTAAGGTTACAAAATCAGGTGTCTCATTGCCATCAACTATCAAGAAGGGTGCCACCTTTCAGATGAAGGGAACGTTGAAAGCCAATGAGAAGATGACAAAAATCAGTTGCACGATTTATAACTCGAATGGTAAGAAGTGTCTTCAGCGATATGACAAAAAACTGAATGGAAAGACCTATAATCTGAAGAAGGCAGATCCGTATCTGGCTTTTGACAGACTGGCAGCAGGCAGATATTATTATCGCGTATGCGTTTATAATGCAAAGGGAACCAAGAGAAGAGTAGTCAATCGGAAGTTTACTGTAACTGGTACAGCAGTTTCCAGTGGAAGCATCAAGATATCCAATCCGGTGCCATCAGGTGATGTTACACTGAATGCAGGACAGTCTTATTCCCTGAGTGGAACGATCACTTCCAAGTATAAGATGAAGAAAATTACAGCTAAGATTCTGAACAGCAGTAATCAGGTTGTATACTCCAAGGTGTCCAAGCCGAACAGCAAGAAATATTCTCTGAAGAACAGTGCGATTGACAGTGCCATGAAGTTTGATGCACTGACAGCAGGTACATACACATTTCAGATTAATGCAATAGATTCAGAGAAAAACAATGTGGTATTGATCAAGAGATCACTTACTGTAAATGCCGGAAGCAATAATGTATCTCCTGGTTCAACAGGAAGCAATAATACAGCAGGTAATTCTGAGAGACTGGATTATTCAGGTATCGTGACAAAGCCATCCGGATATAAAGCAAGAACCGGAAGACCGGCGGTATCGAATCCGTATTATTACAATTCTTCTTACAATATTTACTACAAGTACAACAGTCTGGCACCGACAGGTAAGAAGTATTATGCAAATTATTATGTATTAGGTAACTGCACCTGGTATGCATGCGGACGTGCTATGGAGATCGTAGCCAGCGCAGGCGGTAATATCTCGAGAGTACAGCAGATATTCGGTGGAGATCCAGTAGGTATTTATAATACGAATGCTTCTAAGAGAGTATTCAGTTACGGAACATCACCGAAGATTGGAGCTCTTGCAATTTTTAATTACGGAGCAAGTGGAGATGCACATATTGCGGTTGTAGAAGACATCGTTAATGGTGTGCCATATGTATCTGAATCAGGATACGCATTTGGAACAACTGTTCCTGCAGCAGACCGGTCCAACATTGTGTTCAAGTATCAGAGTATTTACAATTGGGCAGGAGGAAGACGGCTGTTGGGATATATTTATCTGATTTAATTATTGAAAAAAAAGAGAACAAAAAAAGAATCCATTTTGAGGATTCTTTTTTGTTCTCTTATGCGTTTGCCAGAACCTGTTCTACTACGTAGTTATGTATAAGATTCGAAGTAGCTTCTGTATAATGAAGCCCGTCTACGGTATCATATCCCTGTTCTGTCAGGTAATCATAGCAGTCCAGGTAGTGGTCAGGAAAAGCGGCTTTTAATGCCTGATTGAATTCCTGAATCATATCATTGGTGGTATTACACTGCGCATCATCAGAAAGAGGATTAACAGATAAATAATAAAATGGTGTATCCGTGAATTCTCTTGCAATACTTTGATACAGTTCAATGTAGAGATTCACGTTTTCCGGATCATTGACTCCCAGATTATAGACAATGGTCTGAGAAGGATCATTCTCCAGAAGAGTCCGAAGCTCAAAGACACCATCATCTGCAAACCACTGATAACCTTCCCCTTCCTTTCCAAGATAGGTGCAGGAATCTTGAACGGCTTCTCCCATGCTGACCGTCCTGGAATCACCTACAAATACAATAGAATGAGCAGGAACGGTGCAGGCTGTTTCAACAGCAGGAGCACTGCTTGCGGCTTCTGTCTGCTCCGTCTGAGCTGCCTCTGTAGCTTGCCTGGTCGAAGAAGACAGAGAAGGCAGACCCGGAAAGATGCTGGCAATCGTCTGCTTCACCGGATTGGCATCATCGGCATTCTCATAGGTCAGATACCCGGCGAGTCCAAGCAGAAACAGGATGGCCAGAGTGGCAAACAGAATCGTGAGATAATTTCGAATTTTCATCACAAAGTCCTTTCTTATGAAATTGTAAATATGCAGTAACTATTCAGAACCCACTGTCCAGCGAGGTGTTTTGGCATGAAAATGCCAAAATCCCGAGACAGGCAAGGCAAAATCCCATCGCCGTAGGCGATTTTCAATGGATTTTGACTCGTAACTGTGAAGGTGCTGAACAGTTACAATATGCAGTAAATACAATACTGCAATCAAAGTTTAGCATATTTCCAAAAAAAGTCAAATAAAAGTAAAAAAGCCTATTGACATTTCGAAATACAGGTGATATCTTAAGGTCATGGAAATTAGCACTCGATAGTGACGAGTGCTAACAACCAAAGGAGGAATGAGGATGCGTCTGGATGATAGAAAATGGAAAATTTTTAATGCTATCATTAAAACCTATCTGGAGACTGGTGAACCGGTTGGATCCAGAACAATTTCAAAATACGCAGACTTAAACCTGAGTTCAGCAACGATTCGTAATGAGATGGCTGATCTGGAAGAGATGGGACTGATTATACAGCCTCACACATCTGCAGGCAGGATTCCATCAGATCAGGGTTATCGTATGTATGTGGACTATCTGATGGAGCAGAAAGACAAGGAAGTCAAAGAGATGCAGAACATGATGATTCAGAAGCAGGATCGTATGGAATCTGTACTGAAGCAGGTGGTTAAGGTTCTGGCAAACAATACGAATTATGCAACCATGATTTCAGCACCGCAGTATCACAGAACAAAGCTGAAGTTATACAGCTCTCCATTATCAGTGAGACACAGCTTCTGGCAGTGGTTGTGGCAGAGGGCAATATTGTGAAGAACAAGATGCTGAATTTTGAACATGGGCTGAACAATGAGATGCTATTAAAACTGAACATCCTGTTAAATACAGCATTAAATGGTCTTGCAATGGAAGAGATTAATCTTGGGCTGATCACGAAGCTGAAGGAACAGGCTGGTATCCACAGTGATGTGGTAAGCAAAGTGCTGGATACCGTAGCAGAGACCATACAGATGGATGATGAGATGGAGATTTACACCAGTGGCGCAACGAACATCTTCAAGTATCCGGAACTGTCAGACAGTTCTAAGGCCAGCGAGTTGATCAGTGCTTTTGAAGAAAAAAAAGAACTGGCAAGTCTGGTGGCAGAGAGTATGGCTCAGACATCCGATACCGGAATTCAGGTTTATATAGGCAATGAAGCTCCAATTCAGAATATGAAGGACTGTAGTGTAGTGACGGCAACCTATGAATTGGGAAGCGGCATCAGGGGAACGATAGGAATTATCGGACCGAAAAGAATGGATTATGAAAAAGTCGTTGATTCACTGAAAACTTTGAAGAGCCAGTTAGACAACGTCTTTGAAGAACAGTAGAGTCAAAAATGATAGAACAGAAAGGTGGTCGATGAAAGTGGCAGAAGAAAACATGGAAAAGAACATGGAAGAAGCTGCAGAAGAGGTTACTGACAATAAGACAGAGACCGGCCAGAACACAGAAACAGATCAGAGTGTGGAAGATGCAGCTGCTGAATCTGTAAATGAAGAAAAAGAAGAGACAGCACAGGAAGAAAAGAAAGACAAAAAGTTCTGGAAAAAAGAAAAGAAAGATAAGAATGCAGAACTGGTTGAGGAACTGACAGACAAAGTAAAACGTCAGATGGCAGAATTCGAGAACTTCCGTAAGCGTTCCGAAAAGGAAAAAGCAGGAATGTTTGAGATGGGAGCCAAAAGTGTCATTGAGCAGATTCTTCCAGTGATCGATAATTTTGAACGCGGTCTGGCAGCTGTGCCGGAAGAGGCAAAGGCAGATCCATTCGTAGAAGGAATGGAAAAAATTTACAGACAGTTCATGGATACCATGGATAAACTGAATGTAAAGCCGATTGAAGCAGTGGGCACAGAGTTCAACCCGGATTTCCATAATGCAGTGATGCATGTGGAAGATGAGGAAGCCGGTGAGAATGTGGTAGTAGAGGAATTCCAGAAGGGATACCTTTACAAGGATCAGGTAGTCAGACACAGCATGGTAAAAGTAGCAAATTAGTTTTTTCAGTATTACAGTTATGTATATAGGAGGACAAAATTATGAGTAAAATTATTGGTATCGACCTTGGTACAACAAACAGTTGTGTAGCAGTTATGGAAGGTGGAAAACCTACCGTTGTAACAAATACAGAAGGTGCAAGGACAACACCGTCTGTTGTAGCATTTTCAAAAACAGGTGAAAGACTGGTTGGTGAACCTGCAAAACGTCAGGCAGTAACCAACGCAGATAAGACCATCTCTTCTATCAAGAGACATATGGGTACTGATTATAAAGTGTCTATCGATGGAAAGAACTATACACCACAGGAGATCTCCGCGATGATTCTTCAGAAGCTGAAAGCAGATGCTGAGAATTATCTTGGTGAAAAAGTATCTGAAGCAGTCATTACGGTACCTGCATATTTCAACGATGCACAGCGTCAGGCGACAAAAGATGCCGGTAAGATTGCAGGTCTGGATGTAAAACGTATTATTAACGAGCCTACTGCTGCTGCACTTGCGTATGGTCTTGATAACGAAAAAGAACAGAAAATTATGGTATATGACCTTGGTGGCGGTACATTTGATGTATCTATCATTGAGATTGGTGATGGTGTCATTGAAGTTCTGGCAACGAACGGTGATAACAGACTGGGTGGTGATGACTTCGACCAGAAGATCACAAATTACATGATTGATGAATTTAAGAAAGCAGAAGGCGTAGACCTTTCTGTAGATAAGATGGCTCTTCAGAGATTAAAAGAAGCAGCTGAAAAAGCAAAGAAAGAACTTTCTTCTGCTACAACCACAAATATCAACCTGCCATTCATCACTGCAACAGCAGAAGGACCAAAGCACTTTGATATGAACCTCTCCAGAGCAAAATTCGATGAACTGACTCATGACCTGGTAGAGAGAACAGCTATCCCGGTACAGAATGCATTACGTGATGCAGGTATCACAGCATCTGATCTGTCTAAAGTACTTCTGGTTGGTGGATCTACACGTATCCCGGCTGTACAGGATAAAGTAAAAGCTCTGACAGGTAAAGAGCCGAGTAAGACTCTGAACCCGGATGAATGTGTAGCAATCGGTGCAGCAATCCAGGGTGGTAACCTGGCTGGCGATACAGGCGCAGGCGATATCCTTCTTCTGGATGTAACACCATTGTCCCTGTCTATCGAGACCATGGGTGGTGTAGCAACCAGACTGATCGAGAGAAACACAACGATCCCTACTAAGAAGAGTCAGGTATTCTCTACTGCAGCAGATAATCAGACAGCCGTTGATATCCATGTAGTACAGGGTGAGAGACAGTTTGCGAAAGATAACAAGTCCCTTGGCCAATTCAGACTGGATGGTATCCCACCAGCAAGAAGAGGTGTGCCACAGATTGAAGTTACCTTTGATATCGATGCAAATGGTATTGTAAATGTATCTGCAAAAGATCTTGGAACAGGAAAAGAACAGCACATTACCATTACTTCCGGATCTAACATGTCTGACAGTGATATTGAAAAAGCAGTAAAAGAAGCTGCTGAATTCGAAACACAGGATAAGAAGAGAAAAGAAGCAATTGATGCAAGAAATGATGCAGATGCTATGGTATTCCAGACAGAAAAGGCTCTGGAAGAAGTAGGAGACAAACTGGATGCTAACGATAAGACAGCCGTAGAAGCTGATATTACAGCATTGAAAGAGCTGGTAGAAAAGAGCAATCCAGAAGAAATGACAGATGCTCAGGTAGCTGAGATCAAAGCTGCAAAAGAAAAACTGATGGAAAGTGCTCAGAAAGTATTCGCAAAAGTATACGAACAGAGTCAGGGAGCACAGGCTGGTCCACAGGGAGCTGGTCCTGATATGGGCGGTGCTCAGTACAGCCAGGGCAGCACAGCACAGAATAATGATGATGATGTCATTGACGCAGACTATAAAGAGGTGTAAAGTAAGTTCTGGTGCGTGTCGAATCCATTGCGGATGAGACAACATGGGAAGGCACTGAAGCATTACGAAGTAAATAGAAAGTCCCAGGGGACGGAGGAGCATATCCCCCGTCTTTTGGGCGCTAGGAGAGAAAAATGGCGGAAACAAAAAGAGATTATTACGAAGTGCTGGGCGTTGACCGAAATGCCGATGCAGCTACCATAAAAAAAGCATATCGGCAGCTGGCCAAGAAGTATCATCCGGATATGAATCCTGGAGATAAAGAAGCCGAGCAGAAGTTTAAAGAAGCAGCAGAAGCATACTCTGTTTTATCAGATGATAACAAACGTCATCAGTATGACCAGTTTGGTCATGCGGCCTTTGAACAGGGTGGCGGAGGTGCCGGCGGATTTGATTTCAACGGAGCGGATATGGGAGACATCTTTGGAGATATTTTTGGAGATCTCTTTGGCGGTGGATCCAGACGAAGAGCCAACAATGGTCCAATGAAAGGGGCTAATTTACGTGCATCCGTAAGAATCACTTTCGAAGAAGCTGTATTTGGCTGTGAGAAAGAACTGGAGCTTTCCTTAAAGGATGAATGTACCAACTGTCACGGAACAGGTGCCAAGCCTGGAACCAGTCCGGAGACATGTCCGAAATGTGGCGGCCGTGGTCAGGTTGTTATGACACAGCAGTCTTTGTTTGGCATGGTGCAGAATGTAACGACCTGTCCGGATTGTGGCGGAACCGGAAAGATCATCAAAGAAAAATGTACTTCCTGTGGAGGCACGGGTTATACTTCCAGCAGAAAGAAGATCAAGGTGTCTATTCCGGCAGGTATTGATAATGGTCAGTGCGTCAGAATTGCAGGCAAGGGAGAACCGGGAACCAATGGCGGCCCAAGAGGAGATCTGCTGGTAGAAGTGGTTGTCCAGAGACATCCGATATTCCAGAGACAGGATATGAACATTTATTCTACCGCACCAATGAGCTTTGCACAGGCTACTCTTGGCGGCGATGTACGGATCAGTACCATTGACGGAGATGTGATGTATAATGTGAAGCCAGGTACGCAGACGGATACCCGTATTCGCCTGAAAGGAAAAGGAGTTCCATCTCTGAGAAATAAATCTGTCAGAGGTGACCATTATGTAACACTGGTTGTTCAGGTGCCGACCAGGCTGAATAATGAGGCAAAAGAAGCCCTGAAAGCATTTGATGCAGCAACTGGCAACAGCCTGAATCAGCAGAATACAGATACAGCAAAAAAAGAGGAAAAGCCAAAGAAAAAGGGCTTTATGGATAAATTAAAAGAAACCTTTGAAGATTAGAGTCAAATAGGAAAGAATGAGGATCCTGTAAATGAAATGGAATAAATATACATTAAAAACCAGGTCAGAGGTGGAAGACATAGTGATCTCCACACTGGCAGATGCAGGCGTAGAGGGTGTAGAGATTGAGGATAAAGTGCCTTTAACAGAGTCAGATAAAAAACAGATGTTTGTAGATATTCTGCCAGACGGACCTGCAGATGACGGGATTGCCTACCTGAATTTCTACGTAGAAGAAGATCAGGATCCACAGCCGCTTCTGGACAGAGTGAAGGAAGCACTGGAAGAACTCCGTATGTTTATGGACATCGGAGAAGGTACGATTACGGAAAGTCAGACAGAGGACAAGGACTGGATCAATAACTGGAAGCAGTATTTCCATCAGTTCTATGTAGATGATATTCTGATTATTCCATCCTGGGAAGAGGTAAAGCCGGAAGATCAGGATAAGATGATCATTCATATTGATCCTGGTACAGCTTTTGGTACCGGCATGCATGAGACGACACAGCTGTGTATGAGACAGTTGAAGAAATATGTCAACAAAGATACACAGATTTTGGATGTAGGTACCGGAAGTGGTATCCTGTCGATTGCAGCTCTGAAGCTGGGAGCGGCTCATGCGGTAGGAACAGATCTGGATCCATGTGCGATCTCAGCAGTAAAAGAGAATCTGGAAGCCAATGAGGTACCAGTGACAGACATGGATATGATTCTGGGCAATATTATTGACGATAAAAAGATCCAGGATGAAGTAGGATATGAGAAGTATGACATTGTTGTAGCCAACATTCTTGCAGATGTTCTGATCCCACTGACACCTGTGATCCTGCATCAGATGAAAAAAGGTGGTCTGTATATTACCTCCGGTATTATTGATGACAAAGAGGAAAGCGTAGTGGCAGCAGTAAAGGCGGCAGGCCTGGAAGTAGTAGAAGTAACACATCAGGCGAGTGGGTATCTGTGACCGCCAGAAAGATAGGCTAATATGCATCGATTTTTTGTGGAAGAGCCGGCTATGGGCGAGAATAGCATCACCATTACCGGCGGAGATGTGAATCATATCAAAAATGTACTCCGTATGTCTGTGGGCGACAAAATCTGTGTCATCAATGGACAGAATAACAAAGAGTACTACTGTGAAATCACAGCAGTTGGAAATGATGCAGTGGATACCAGAATCTGTGAGATCCGGGAATCAGATCAGGAACTTGGCAATGAAGTTGTGCTGTTTCAGGGGTTGCCGAAAAGCGATAAAATGGAGCTGATCATTCAGAAGGCAGTGGAACTTGGGGTGCACACAATTGTGCCAGTATCCACAGACCGTACCGTGGTAAAGCTGGATGCGAAGAAAGAAGCCAATAAACGAAAGCGCTGGATGAGTATTTCAGAAAGCGCGGCAAAACAGTCAGGGAGACTGCGTATTCCAGAGGTGACGCCGGTAGTTTCTTACCGGGAAGCATTGGAGATGGCAAAGAAGATGGATGTCTGTCTGATCCCTTATGAACTGGCAGAAGGCATGGAAAAAACCAGAGAGCTGATGAGCAGTATCCAGCCGGGGCAGTCAGTAGCAGTATTTATCGGACCGGAGGGCGGATTTGAAAGCAGTGAGATTGAAAAAGCCATGGAGATCGGCGCATGGCCGATTACTCTGGGAAAAAGAATTCTAAGAACTGAAACAGCAGGTCTTGTCACGCTGGCTATGTTAGTGTATAATCTTGAAAGGTGACGGACAATAAAGCAGTCTTAATTAGCTTGTCTAGTTGTGACTGTCTTTTGTTTTGTTGTATATCAGTTGGGAGTCAATTCCCCAGCTGATATAGCCTCCGGCAGGATTGCAGAGGTGCGCAGTAGAAGTATGTCATGCATTTGCATGACGCGCACCTCGCAGCAAGAATGCGAGGCATTCTTGAATGATAATGGAGAAAGACATGGAAGCATATTTAGATAATTCTGCAACGACCAGATGCCTGGACAGTGTCATTGAAATTGTGGAGAAGACCATGAGAGAAGACTATGGGAATCCATCTTCCAAGCATCAGAAGGGGCTGGATGCCGAGAACTATGTAAGAGCGGCAAGAACAGAGATCGCAAAGACACTGAAAGTGCAGGACAAAGAGATTTTTTTCACTTCGGGAGGAACAGAATCCAATAACTGGGCATTGGTGGGGAGTGCGCTGGCCAACCGAAGAGCGGGCAATCATCTGATCACTACAGCTGTAGAACATGCAGCAGTATTACAGCCTATGGGATTTCTGGAGGAGATGGGATTTCGCATTACCTATCTTCCGGTAGATAAGTATGGAGTGGCAGATCTGGAGGCTCTGAAGAAAGCAATCTGTGAAGATACCATACTGGTATCTATGATGTATGTGAATAATGAACTGGGAACGAAAGAACCGGTAGAAGATGCAGCAAAGATCATCAAAGCGAAGAATCCCAATATTCTGTTTCATGTAGATGCTATTCAGGCCTATGGAAAGTATCGCATTCATCCTAAGAAACTGGGAATTGATTTGCTTTCTGTCAGTGGACATAAGATCCATGGACCAAAAGGCAGTGGATTTCTGTATGTAAATGAAAAAGCAAAGATTCGTCCGATTATCTTAGGAGGCGGTCAGCAGAAGGGTATGCGTTCCGGTACGGATAATGTTCCGGGCATCGCAGGACTGGGGGTAGCAGCAAAAGAGGCGTACCAGAATCTGGAGGAGAAAGCAGCGCATTTACAGGCATTAAAGCAACAGCTGATGGATGGCCTGAAGGATATCCCGGATGTGTTTATTCAGGGACAGGCATCAGAAGGCGGTGGAGCACCGCATATCGTCAGTGTCAGCTTTGCAGGCGTAAGAAGCGAAGTACTGTTGCATGCACTGGAAGACAGACAGATTTATATTTCGTCCGGATCAGCCTGTTCATCGAACAAGAAACTTCCGGTAAGTACCGTGCTTAAAGAAGCACATGTGCCGAAGGAATTGTTGGATTCTACAGTGCGGTTCAGCTTCAGCAGCCAGACAACAGAGGAAGAGATCGCATATTGTATCGAAGAACTGCATCGGATTGTTCCAATGCTGAGAAAATACACAAGACATTAACCAGGAGGAAATATGATATTTAAGACATTTTTGATTAAATATGGAGAAATAGGTATCAAGGGAAAAAACCGTTATCTGTTCGAAGATGCACTGGTGAAGCAGATTCGCCATGCTTTGAAGCATGTGGATGGGGAATTTGAAGTCCGAAAGGAACAGGGGCGTATCTATGTAGATACTCTGTCAGACTATGAATATGATGAAGTAGTAGAAGCATTGAAGAGAGTATTTGGTATCGTTGGCATTTGTCCGGTCGTAGTGACAGAGGACGAAGGATTTGAAAAGCTGGCAGAGACAGTGACAGGTTATCTTGCAAAAGAATATGACAGTCATACTCAGACTTTCAAGGTAGATTCCAGACGTGCAAGAAAAAATTATCCGAAGAATTCTATGGAATTAAATGCAGATCTGGGAGAGAAAATCCTGGATGCATTTCCTGAAATGAAAGTGGATGTGCACAAGCCAGAAATGGTAGTGAATGTAGAGATTCGCGAAAAAATCTACATTTACTCCCTTATTATTCCAGGAGCTGGAGGAATGCCGGTAGGTACCAATGGAAAGGCCATGCTGCTGTTGTCAGGTGGAATAGACAGTCCGGTAGCAGGTTATATGATTGCCAAGCGTGGGGTCAAGATCGATGCAGTTTATTTCCATGCACCGCCATACACAAGCGAACGTGCAAAGCAGAAAGTAGTAGATCTGGCCAGTATCGTGGCAAGATATTCCGGACCGATCAATCTGCATGTGGTGAATTTTACAGATATTCAGCTGTATATCTATGAAAAATGTCCGCATGAGGAACTGACCATTATCATGCGCCGTTATATGATGCGTATTGCTGAACATTTTGCAAAAGAGACGGGTTCTCTGGGACTGATTACCGGTGAAAGTATCGGACAGGTAGCCAGCCAGACGATGCAGAGCCTGGCTGCAACGAATGAAGTATGTACTATGCCTGTTTATCGTCCGTTGATCGGGTTTGACAAGCAGGAGATAGTTGACGTATCTCTGAAGATTGATGCTTATGAGACATCAATCTTGCCATATGAAGACTGCTGCACTATTTTTGTGGCCAAGCATCCGGTTACCAAACCGAATATCAACATCATTAAGAGATCAGAAACCAAACTGGAAGAAAAGATTGATGAACTGGTAAAAGAAGCAATTGATACCACAGAGACCATCTGGGTAGAAGCAAAGGCGTAACAGATTTTATGGAATAAAAAAGAATCCTGCCTGAAAAGCAGGATTCCTATCTGTTCCATAGTGATTTGATTATTCAATTACGTATGGCTTCAAAACATCTAAAATAGTATCTACATCATCTTCTGCATGGATATTCAGTTCGATCGGCTTGGAAAGATCCAGGCTGAAGATACCCATAATGGATTTTGCATCAATCACATATCTTCCGGATACTAAATCAAAATCATAATCGAATTTAGTAATGTCATTAACGAAGGATTTTACTTTATCAATAGAATTTAAAGAAATCTGTACTGTTTTCATAAAAAACGCTCCTTACTGTTTGTTTAGATTTTATGTAAAAATGTACTATCATACAAGTTTGATATTACCTTTCGGAAAGGAAAAAGTCAAGATGAAAAACAAAAAAGTAGCGCTCCATAATCTTGGATGTAAAGTAAACGCATATGAGACAGAGGCGATGCAGCAGATCCTGGAAGAAAAAGGGTATGAGATTGTACCATTTGCACCGGGAGCAGATATTTATATCATCAATACCTGTACGGTAACCAATATTGCAGACCGCAAGTCCAGACAGATGCTTCATAAAGCAAAAAAAATGAACCCACAGGCAATTGTAGTGGCCGCTGGATGCTATGTGCAGGCCGCGGGCGAAGAACTGAAAGCAGATGAAGCAATCGATATTGTGATTGGCAACAATCAGAAGCAGCATCTGGCAGAGATCCTGGAAGTATATGAAGAATCTCATTTGGCAGAATCTCATTCAGAAGAGATGCCAGATCAGGGAATAGCGCTGATAGATATCAATCATACAAAGGAATACGAAGCATTGTCTATTCATAAGACAGCAGAACATACCAGAGCCTATATTAAGGTGCAGGATGGATGCAATCAGTTCTGCTCTTATTGTATTATTCCATACGCCAGAGGCCGAGTACGAAGCAGGGAACTGAAAGATGTGGTGAATGAAGTGAAACAGCTGGCAGCAGCAGGCTATCAGGAAGTGGTACTGACCGGGATCCATCTGAGCTCTTATGGAATCGATAAAGAGGATGGCAGCAATCTGCTCAGACTGATTCAGGCAGTGCATGAGACAGAAGGAATCCGTCGGATTCGTCTTGGATCATTGGAACCGCGTATTATTACCGAGGAATTTGCCAGAGCCATTGGCAGTATGGAGAAAATGTGCCTCATTTTCATCTTTCTCTTCAAAGTGGCTGCAACGCAACATTGAAACGAATGAACCGCAGATATACAGCGGAAGAATATTACGAAAAATGTGAGCTGCTTAGAAAGTATTTTGATCATCCGGCTCTGACTACAGATGTGATTGTGGGTTCCCGCAGGAGAGTGAGGAAGAATTTGAGATAACAAAGCAGTTCCTGAAAAAAGTGAACTTCTATGAAACACATATTTTTAAATATTCCAGAAGAAAGGGAACCCGTGCAGCAGATATGGAAGGACAGATTCCAGAGGAGATCAAGACCAGAAGAAGTCATATTCTGCAGCAGTTAAATGAAAAAAATAAGCATGCATTTGAGTCCTGTTATATTGGAAAATCAGTAGAAGTACTTTTTGAAGAAGCAGTGGAAAAAGATGGAATTTCCTGCTGGCAGGGGCATACCAGAGAGTATTTGAAGGTGACAGTCCCGAATGATGGGCGTGATCTGCACAACAAAATTTGTGATTGTATTTTGCAGGAGTCTGATGTAGAATAAATTTAAACAAGCAAGATGGGGCGTGGAAAATGGAAAAAGTGAATAATACACAGTATTTTAAATTTAATCTCGATACCGAGGTCAGTGTAAAGGATATACTGGACGCAGTATATGACGCAATGGAAGAAAAAGGATACAACCCGGTAAATCAGATTGTAGGTTATATTATGTCAGGGGACCCTACGTATATTACCAGCCATAAGAATGCCAGAAGCATGATTATGAAGGTAGAGAGGGACGAACTGGTAGAAGAATTATTAAAAGAATATATTAAGAACAGGGCATAATGAGTCAGAATATGGATAGAATGATAGGACTGGACTTTGGGTCTAAGACGGTAGGAGTGGCTGTCAGTGATGGCCTTGGAATCACAGCACAGGGGCTGGAGATTATCAGAAGAAATGCAGAGAACAAGTTAAGACAGACCTGTGCAAGAATCGAGGCAATCATTGATGAATACGATGTCAGGAAGATTGTACTGGGCCTGCCGAAGCATATGAATAATAGCCTGGGTGACAGAGTGGAGAAGACACTTGCATTTAAAGAAATGCTGGAACGCAGAACAGGACTGGAAGTTGTGACCTGGGATGAGCGGCTGACGACGGTAGAAGCAGACCGTACCATGATAGAAGCCGGCATCCGCAGAGAGCATCGAAAAGAATATGTAGACATGCTGGCAGCGGTATATATCCTACAGGGATATATGGATTATTGCCGTATGCAGGAGCAGAAAGACAAAGACGTAGAGGAACAGTCTCTTTAGGAGAAAGAGACTGTCGGACAGTAAAATTGGGAGCTTAGAATTAATGGAAAAGATCGTATTTCAGTTACCGGATTCTCAGGAAACGGTAGATTTTTTTGTGTTGGAACAAACCAGAATTAACGGAGCAGATTATATTCTTGTGACAGATGCGGAAGATGGAGATGGTGAAGCACTGATCCTGAAGGATCTTTCAGAAGATGGAGAACTGGAAGCAGTATATGAGATTGTAGAAGATGATGATGAGTTAGAGGCCTTATCTGTGATCTTTGGCGAGATGCTGGAAGACGTAGATCTGACGTTCTAAACAGAAAGGAGATTTGATTGAAAAATATAAATAATTCAAAATTGAAAATTATCCCGCTTGGGGGACTGGAACAGATTGGAATGAATATCACAGCCTTTGAGTTCGAAGACAGTATCGTAGTAGTGGACTGTGGTTTGTCATTCCCGGAGGATGATATGCTGGGAATTGACCTGGTCATCCCAGATATCACTTATTTGAAGGAACATGCAGACAAAGTGAAGGGATTTGTTATTACACATGGCCACGAAGATCATATTGGCGCACTTCCTTATGTGATGAAAGAAATCAATGCACCGATTTATGCAACAAAGCTGACGATTGGTATCATTGAGAATAAGTTCAAGGAACACGGTTTACTGAAAACCACTAAGAGAAAAGTGGTGAAGCATGGACAGTCCATTAATCTTGGAGCATTTCGTATAGAATTTATCAAGACCAATCACAGTATTCAGGATGCTTCTGCGCTGGCAATTTATTCACCGGCAGGCATCGTGGTACACACAGGAGACTTTAAGGTAGACTATACACCGGTATTCGGAGATGCGATCGATTTACAGCGCTTTGGTGAGATTGGTAAAAAGGGAGTACTCGCTCTGATGTGCGACAGCACGAATGCAGAACGTCCAGGATTTACCATGTCAGAGCGTACAGTAGGAAAGACATTTGACAATATTTTTGCAGAACACCGCAATACTCGTATTATTATCGCTACCTTTGCGTCGAATGTGGATCGTGTACAGCAGATTATCAATTCTGCATATAAGTATGGAAGAAAAGTAGTAGTAGAAGGCCGAAGCATGGTGAATATTATTGCGACAGCCTCCGAACTTGGATATCTGAATATCCCGGATCAGACATTGATCGAGATTGAACAGATGAAAAATTATCCTGATGAGCAGATGGTTCTGATCACGACAGGAAGTCAGGGCGAGTCCATGGCGGCACTGTCAAGAATGGCAGCAGATATGCACCGCAAAGTAACGATCAAGCCAGGTGATACTGTTATCTTCAGTTCTAATCCAATTCCTGGAAATGAAAAAGCAGTATCCAAGGTGATCAATGAACTGACTGCAAAGGGAGCAGATGTCATTTTCCAGGATGCACATGTTTCCGGACATGCATGCCAGGAAGAGATTAAGCTGATCTATTCCCTGGTACATCCGAAATATGCGATCCCGGTACATGGAGAACTGCGTCATCTGAAAGCGCAGGCAGGACTGGCAGCCAGTCTTGGTATCCCAAAGGAGAATATTTTTATCCTCCGTGCAGGCGATGTACTGGCACTGGATCAGGAGGATGCCAAGATTGTAGATAAGGTACAGACCGGAGGTATTCTGGTAGACGGTCTGGGAGTTGGCGATGTAGGTAATATTGTACTTCGAGACAGACAGCATCTGGCAGAGGATGGAATTGTGATTGTGGTACTTTCCCTGGAAAAATACAGTAATCAGCTTCTGGCTGGCCCGGATATTGTATCCCGTGGATTTGTTTATGTAAGAGAATCCGAAGATCTGATGGAAGATGCCAGACAGGTAGTTTTGGATGCACTGGAATATTGCAGTGCAAAGCATGTGACAGACTGGGGCAAGATTAAGAATACTATAAAAGATGATCTGAATAGTTTCATCTGGAAGAGAACAAAGAGAAGTCCGATGATCCTGCCGATTATTATGGAGATCTGAGAACGAAGTCGGACGGAAGGATTTCAATGAAAGATAATGTAGAGATTTATACGCTGGCATTGATCCGGGTGATTCATGACAGTGATGTATATAAGGATTATAAGGCGGTAAAGAACAGACTAGCCCAGGATCCGGAACTGAAAAGTAAGGTGAATCAGTATCGGAAAGAGTGTTATCATTTGCAGAATAGCGGAGACGTGGAGTCTCTTTATGAAAGAACACAGCAGTTTGACAGACAATATGATGAGTTGCTGAAAAACCCTCTGGTAGAAGAATACCTGCGGTGTGAACTGGCAATTTGCCGTATGTTGCAGCAGATCGCAAGTAAAGTGGTGGAATCGGTGGAACTGGATCTGGATGATATTGCCAATGATATTTACCAGATGTAAAGCCTGACGGTAAAACAGGAGGATGACAGATTGAAGCATTTTGTGGCAAGAATTTCCTTATTTGTACTGAGAATGCTGCTGATCGTGTTGATTTCGATTGGGTTATATCACTTTGGAACCTTTGCCTTTACATTTGGCAGACAAATATACAGTGAAGAAGGAATAACGGCAGCACCTGGAAAAGATGTTGCCGTTGTGGTGTCTGAAGGGGAAAGTACAAAAGAGATCGCACAGATGTTGAAACAGTTTGGACTGATCAGTGATCCTTATGTATTTTTGGTACAGGAACGCCTGTCGGAATATCATGGTCAGATTCAGCCTGGCAATTATGTACTGAATACTTCCCAGAGTGGAAATCAGATGATCGCCATTCTCAGCGGTCATGGAGATGAGTCAGAGAATAAGGAGACATAACATATGATAGTAGACGAGAGAATGGTAACCTATATCAATTCTCTGGATACCGGGAGTGGACAGTTTCTGGATCAGCTGGAACTGCAGGCAAAGAAAGACAGAGTGCCGATTATTCGCAGGGAGATGCAAAGTTTCCTGAAAGTGCTTCTGCAGATCAAAAAACCGACAAAGATTCTGGAAGTAGGGACGGCAGTAGGTTTTTCTGCACTTCTGATGGCCAAATATACGCCGGAAGATACCAGAATCGTTACCATTGAAAAATATGAAAAAAGAATTCCGGTTGCGAAAGCGAATTTTCAAGCTGCCGGAATGGATCATAGAATTACGCTTCTGGAGGGAGATGCGCTGGAGATTCTTCGAGAGATGGAAGATTCTTTTGATTTTATCTTCATGGATGCTGCAAAAGGGCAGTATATTCATTTTTATCCGGAAGTCATGCGCCTTTTGGCACCGGAAGGGATTCTGGTGTCGGACAATGTACTGCAGGAAGGAGATTTGATCGAATCGCATTTTGCAGTCGAACGACGGAACCGTACGATATACAAAAGGATGCGGGAGTATCTTTATGTGTTGAAGCACGATGAACGTCTGGAGACTTCTATTCTTCCTGTAGGGGATGGAGCGGCAGTTAGTTACAAAATGAAAACAGAAAGGCAGTAAGATGAGAAAACCAGAATTATTAATACCTGCCAGCAGCCTGGAAGTGCTAAAGACAGCTGTTATATTCGGGGCAGATGCAGTATATATTGGCGGTGAGGCTTTTGGGCTGAGAGCCAAAGCAAAAATTTTTCCATGGAAGAAATGAAAGAAGGAATTGAGTTCGCACATGCCAGAGGCGTAAAAGTTTATGTGACAGCGAATATTCTCGCCCACAATTACGATCTGGAAGGGGTAGAACAATATTTCAGGGAATTGAGAGAGATCCATCCAGATGCACTGATTATTGCAGATCCGGGTGTCTTTTCCATTGCAAAACAGGTTTGCCCGGAGATTGAGCGCCATATCAGTACCCAGGCGAATAATACAAACTATGAAACTTATCGGTTCTGGTATGAACTGGGAGCCAAAAGAATCGTTTCGGCCAGAGAACTTTCTCTGGAAGAGATTCGTCAGATTCGTGCACATATTCCGGATGATTGTGAGATTGAGACGTTTATTCATGGTGCAATGTGCATTTCCTATTCCGGCCGCTGTCTGCTTAGCAATTATTTCACGGGAAGAGATGCCAACAGAGGTGCCTGCACACATCCGTGCCGATGGAAATATGCTATTGTGGAAGAGACCAGACCGGGAGAATATCTGCCGGTTTATGAAAATGAACGTGGCACCTATATCTTCAATTCCAAAGATCTCTGTATGATTGAACATATTCCGGAGATTCTGGAATCTGGAATCGACAGCCTGAAAATCGAAGGACGTATGAAGACGGCACTTTATGTGGCAACGGTAGCCAGAACTTATCGAAAAGCAATTGATGACTGTCTGCAGTCCAGAGAGTTATATGAGAAAAATATGCCATGGTATCTGGAACAGATTTCTAACTGTACTTATCGTCAGTTTACAACAGGATTCTTTTATGGCAAGCCAGATGAATCCGCACAGATTTATGACAGCAATACCTATGTAAAAGAATATACGTATCTGGGTATTGTGGGGGATGTGACGGAAGAAGGGCTGTGCAAAATAGAGCAGAGAAATAAGTTCTCAGTGGGCGAAGAGATTGAGATCATGAAGCCAGACGGAGAGAATATCCGTACGAAAGTACTGCAGATTCTGAATGAGGAAGGGCAGGAACAGGATAGTGCTCCGCATCCGAAGCAGGTGCTTTATGTTCGGCTGGATCAATGCGCAGACCATTATGATATTTTAAGAAGACAGGAATAAGAGTTGGAAAAGCACTAAAAAGTGGGGTATCACATAAACTAATAGAAACCCCCTTTGAGGTGCTTTTTATGAAGTCCTTTCCAAAACCGCTTACTGCAGAAGAAGAAGCCTATTACCTTCGCAGATACCGGGAGGGTGATATGGATGCAAAAAGAATTCTGATTGAACGTAATCTTCGTCTGGTTGCACATGTGGCCAAAAAGTATGTCAATCAGGGAGAGGAAACAGAAGATCTGATAGCGGTTGGAACTGTAGGGCTGATAAAAGCAGTGGGAACTTTTAATCATCAGAAAAATAATAAACTGGCGACTTATGCAGCAAGATGTGTAGAGAATGAATTGCTGATGTTGTTTCGCAATCGGAAAAAAGTCAGCAGAGATGTATCTCTTTATGATCCCATTGGAACTGATAAAGAGGGAAATGAAATCAGTCTGCTGGACATTCTGGAAAGTGAAAAAATAGATGTAATTGAGCAGATGCAGCAAAAAGACAATGCCAGAAAACTGGAATGGTTAATGGAGAAGGAATTGGATGACAGAGAGCGGTGTATTTTGCGAATGCGTTACGGCATTGGAAGGGAAAAAGAACTGACTCAGAGAGAAATCGCAGAAGTATTGGGGATTTCCAGATCTTATGTTTCCAGAATTGAAAAAACAGCGATCGAAAAATTAAGAGAAATGTTCCGGGAGGAGATAGAGAATCGATGATATACTGGCGTACTATGGAGGAAGGACTAAAAAAAGCAGAACAGACAGCATTCGCCAGAACGCTTCTTCTGGATGCGTTAAGGAAAGAATATGGAATAACCAGACTGCCGGAGATTGCCAGGACACCTCATGGGAAACCATATTTCCTGAATTATCCGGAACTCTGTTTTAATTACAGTCACAGTAAACACGCTGCTGCCTGTGTTCTTTCGAAGCAGGCAGTTGGAATCGATCTGGAGCAGATACGAAATTACAGTGAAAAGACGGCACAGAGATTTTGCAGCCAGGGGGAATGGGTCTGGCTTCAAAGACAGCCAGATCTGAATAAGGCGTGGATTCAGATCTGGACAATGAAAGAAGCATGGTTAAAATACCGTGGAATCGGGCTGCGTGTGGATCTTCGAGATCTGGATTTTACAGCGGCACTGGAAAATGCATCTGCACAGAAGGAGATCACTGTGTTGGAACATGGACAGACTCATACTGCCTGTATCTATTCTTATTTCATAGAAGATTTTTGGATGTCTGTGTGTGGTAAAGAAAAAGTAAAAAACCATGTGTTGCATCTATTGTGAAAAAGTGATAAACTAATTCTGCGTTGATCAGGCGCTTCATGCTTCAGGGTTCTCCTGAAGTATTTCAGAAAAATATATCAGACAATTACATACAGGAGGATACAGATTGTTCAGTAAAGTATTATCGGCAGCTGTATACGGGGTGCAGAGTAAGGTGGTCCAGGTAGAGACGGATATTACCAACGGACTTCCTTCTTTTTCTATGGTAGGATATCTTTCCACTCAGGTAAAAGAAGCACAGGAACGTGTACGTACAGCTTTGAAAAACTCAGGTATACAACTGCAGCCTAAAAAGATTACCGTCAATTTATCTCCAGCCGATCTGCATAAATCAGGAACCGGATTTGATCTGCCCATTGCCATAGCGATTGCGGCATCTTATGGGCTGGTAGACAGGGAAAGACTGGAAGATACATTTATCATCGGTGAACTCAGTTTGAATGGAAAAATCAATGGAGTACCTGGCATCCTTCCGATGGCAGCAAAGGCCAGAAGTATACAATGTAGTCGCTGCATTGTACCCTGGCAGAATCAGAAAGAAGCCAGAGCCATAGAAGGGATAGAAGTAATCGGAGCAGAGACGCTGGAGCAGGTGCTCACCTATTTGCAGACAGGAGAAATACCCAAAATAGAAGAGAACATACAGGAAGAAGCAGAAAATCCAAAAGAAAAGCCGGATTTTTATGAAGTACATGGACAGGATGGCGCAAAACGAGCTGCACTGGTGGCTGCAGCGGGGTTCCATAATCTTCTGATGATCGGACCGCCGGGAGCTGGAAAATCTATGATTGCCAGCCGCATCCCGAGTATTTTGCCATCCATGACGGAAGAAGAGGCTATTGAATTATCAGCTATATACAGTGTGATAGGTAAATTGCCGCCGAATGGATCTCTGATAAAAGAACGACCATTTCGTGCACCCCATCATACGATTACGGCAAAAGCATTATGTGGTGGAGGAACTATCCCGGGACCTGGTGAGATCAGCCTGGCACACTGCGGTGTATTGTTTCTGGATGAATTGCCGGAATTTCACAGGGAGACACTGGAGGTTTTGCGTCAGCCGCTGGAAAATGGAAGTATGCAGATTCACAGATGTGGCTATACCTATGATTTTCCGGCACAGTTTATGCTGGTGGGAGCCATGAATCCCTGCCCCTGTGGATTTTATCCGGATCTGTCCAGATGTCATTGCAGCTATACTGCGGTACGGCGGTATCAGGAAAAAATCAGTATGCCATTGCTGGATCGTATGGATATGATGATTGAAGTATCAGCGCTTTCTTATCCTCAATGGAATCAGAAAACACAGGAGATGTCCAGCACTCAGATGAGGAAAAAAGTGGAACGTGTCCGGGAAATTCAGAAAGAACGACGGAAAGGTCAGTCATTTTTGTTTAATTCCAGAATGGGGAATCAGGAACTGGAAGAATATTGTGCGCTTGGAACGCAGGAAAAGAAACTCATGAAGAAGGCGTTTGATGAATTTAAGATGAGTGCAAGAGGATATACCAAAATTCTGAAAGTTGCGAGAACCGTAGCAGATTTGGAGGAAAAAGAACAGATACAGACTGAGCATCTGCAGGAAGCACTTTGTTACCGGATTGGAAATGGAATATATCGATAGGAGGAAATGATGGACGAATGGTTGTGGATGTGCAGTATGCCAGGATTTTATCGGAATGATTTTGCCAGACTTTTGCAATTCTTTGAATCACCAGAGGCAATACGGAAAAGTGAAAAAAAGCAAATCTCACTTTTGCCATTTTTAAAAGACAGGCAAAAGAAGATGCTGGAGGAATGGAGAAGTCATTCTGCAGAAGAAATCAGGCATAAACTGACAGAAAAAGGAATAAAGTTTATCAGCTGCATGGAAAAGGGATATCCGGAACGCCTCAGAGCACTGGAGGATTATCCGTATGGGCTGTTTTATCTGGGCGAACTCCCAAGTCCCGGAGAACGCTGTGTCGCAGTAGTAGGCGCCCGTATGTGTACAAACTATGGACGCAGTATAGCAGTGGAAGTGGCAGAAGTGCTGTCAGAACATGGAATTTCCATAGTCAGTGGTATGGCATATGGTATTGACGGAATTGCGCAGGCGACCTGTCTGAAAGCAGGTGGCAGAAGCTATGCTGTAACAGGATGTGGGGCGGATATCTGTTATCCGGCAGATCACAGGAGCCTTTGCCGGGAACTGGCGCAAAAAGGTGGCGTGATTACAGAATATCCGCCTGGAACACAGCCTGTGCCCCTGCATTTTCCTATGCGAAACCGGCTGATCAGTGGGCTGAGTGAATGCGTGATTGTAGTAGAAGCAAAGAAAAAAAGTGGTTCCCTTATTACTGCTGATCTGGCGCTTGATCAGGGAAAGGATGTACTGGCAGTGCCAGGACGGATGGAAGATCCATTAAGCGAGGGCTGCAACCAGCTGATTTCCCAGGCGCCGGGATTCTGACTTCTGTGGAAGAACTGATATCTCATCTTGGAATTTCAATGGAAAATGTGAAAAAAAAGAAAAAAAATAACATTACGCTTGCAAGTTCCGAGAATATGGTGTATATTTGTCTGGATTTTCGACCGAAGAGCCTGACTGAAATTATCAGAAGCAGTGGACTTCCGGCAGAGGCAGTGATGCGTATCCTGATGGATCTGCAGATGAGGGGGCTGGTTGAAGAAATATCGAAGAATTATTACGTTTTAAAGAAATAAAAACGCAGTGGTTTTCCACGGAGGAATTTTTAGATGGCAAAATATCTGGTGATTGTAGAATCTCCGACAAAAGTTAAAACAATTAAAAAGTTTCTGGGAGCCAATTATACCGTTGCAGCATCCAATGGACATGTAAGAGACTTCCCAAAGAGTCAGTTCGGAATCGATGTAGAACATGACTTTGAACCGAAATATATCACGATCAGAGGAAAGGGGGAACTCCTTGCCGGACTTCGTAAGGAAGTAAAGAAGGCGGACAAGGTTTATCTTGCTACTGACCCGGACCGCGAAGGAGAAGCTATAAGCTGGCATCTGTCTCATGCGCTGAAGCTGGATGATAAGAAAGTCTATCGTATTACATTTAATGAGATTACCAAGAATGCGGTGAAAGCATCCCTGAAAAGCCCAAGAGCGATAGATATGGATCTGGTAGATGCACAGCAGGCCAGACGAATGCTGGACCGTATGGTAGGTTACAAAATCAGTCCGCTGTTGTGGCAGAAGGTGAAAAGAGGATTAAGTGCCGGTCGTGTACAGTCTGTAGTACTCAGATTGATTGGAGACCGGGAAGATGAGATAAATGCATTTATTCCAGATGAATACTGGAGTCTGGACGCTCACCTGAAGGTATCCGGGGAACGTAAAATGCTGGAAGCCAAGTTCTATGGAACCGAAGAGGAGAAAGTAACCATTCATTCCAGAACAGAAATGGAAAAGATCCGTGGAGAAGTAGAAAAAGAAGAGTTTCTGGTGAAGGAGATTAAGACAGGAGAACGAAGCAGGAAAGCTCCGCTCCCGTTTACCACCAGTACACTGCAGCAGGAAGCTGCAAAGGTACTGAATTTTTCTACGCAGAAGACCATGCGTATCGCCCAGCAGTTATATGAAGGAATTGATATCAAAGGAAATGGTACAGTAGGTTTGATCACGTACCTGAGAACCGATTCCACACGAATTGCAGAAGAAGCAGATGTGGCGGCCAGAGAGTATATTCGTCAGGAATACGGAGAAGAGTATGTCTCTGAGAGTCCTCAGAAAAAAGCATCCGGCCAGAAGATACAGGATGCCCATGAAGCGATTCGTCCAAGTGATATTACCAGAACACCGGTATTTGTCAAAGAATCGCTTTCCAGAGACCAGTTCCGACTGTACCAGCTGATCTGGAAGCGCTTCACAGCCAGCCGGATGGAAAATGCAAAATATGAGACAACTTCCATTAAGATTGCAGCAGGAAAGTATATTTTTACAGTGGCTACATCCAGAGTATTATTTGAAGGTTTCCTTTCGGTCTATACAGATGGGGAAGAGGATGGCAAAGCGAATACTCTGCTTGGCAAGATTACTAAGGATACACAATTGTCTTTGAGTGAACTGGAAGAGAAGCAGCATTTTACCCAGCCACCAGCACATTATACAGAAGCATCTCTTGTAAAGACACTGGAAGAACTGGGAATCGGAAGACCCAGTACCTATGCTCCAACGATTACCACATTGCTGAACAGAAGATATGTGACAAAAGAAAGCAAGAATCTTTACATGACAGAGCTGGGAGAAGTGGTGAATAATATCATGAAAGAAGCGTTTCCAAGTATTGTGGATGTGAATTTTACGGCAAATATGGAGTCGCTGCTGGATATGGTAGAAGAAGGAAAAGTCAATTGGAAGACCGTTGTCAGCAATTTCTATCCGGACTTAGATGAAGCAGTTCAGAATGCAGAAAAGGAACTGGAAGAAGTTAAGATTGAAGATGAAGTGACAGATGTGGTCTGCGAACAGTGTGGCCGCAATATGGTAGTGAAATATGGCCTCATGGAAAGTTCCTGGCATGTCCTGGTTTCCCTGAATGCCGCAATACCAAGCCTTATCTGGAAAAAATAGGAATTGCATGTCCAAAATGCGGAAAAGACGTGGTGATTCGTAAGACGAAAAAAGGCAGAAAATATTATGGATGCGAGGATAATCCAGAATGCGATTTTATGTCCTGGCAGAAGCCATCTGCGAAAAAATGTCCGAACTGTGGTGGATATATGCTGGAAAAAGGCAATAAACTGGTATGTGCAGATGAACAGTGCGGTTATGTAGAAACAATGGAAAAAAAGAACAACGATTGAGCGTTCAAAAATAGAAAAGTATAGAAAGAGAAATGACAGAATCTGCCTGTGATTTCTCTTTTTTTCTGATAAATACAAATAATTTTGAAATTATCAGAAAATTTCTTTGAATTCCTGTATAGTATATGGTAATATAAAAATATGTTTGGGAAAATTCAATCGTTTTAAATCCTGGAAATGAAAGAGGAGGGTTTTTATGAGCGTTCAATTACTGGATAAGACACGAAAGATCAATAAGCTGCTGCATAATAACAATTCCAGCAAAGTCGTATTTAATGATATTTGTAAAGTACTGACGGATATCATGGATTCAAATATACTGGTACTCAGTAAAAAAGGAAAGGTACTGGGGGTAAGCATCAGCAGTGAGATTGGAGAAATTCATGAGCTGGTGGAAAATAAAGTGGGGACTTTTATTGATCCAATGTTAAATGAACGCCTTCTTGGAGTGCTTTCCACAAAGGAAAATGTGAATCTGGAGACACTGGGATTCGAGCCAGATGGAGTGAAGCAATACCAGGCTATTATCAATCCTATTGATATTGCAGGAGAACGTCTTGGAACAGTGTTCATGTACCGGGTAAAAGATGCATACACCATAGACGACATTATTTTAAGCGAATATGGAACGACTGTGGTGGGACTGGAGATGATGCGCTCTGTAAATGAAGAGAGTGCAGAAGAACACAGGAAGATTCAGATCGTAAAATCAGCAATCAATACCTTGTCTTATTCGGAGCTGGAGGCAATTCTTCATATTTTTGATGAATTGGACGGCAATGAAGGAATTCTGGTAGCCAGCAAAATAGCAGACCGGGTAGGAATTACCAGATCCGTGATAGTGAATGCACTTCGTAAATTTGAAAGTGCGGGAGTCATCGAGTCCAGATCTTCTGGAATGAAGGGCACATACATCAAGGTAGTGAATCAGATGGTATTTGAAGAATTGAATGAAATCAGAAGACAGAGAGAGTTCCATTAACTGGGACTCTTTTTTGCAGAAAATAATAAATGTGAGAAAAAAAGAGTAAAATTAAGAAAAAGCGAGTATAATTGAGAAATATTCAAAATAGTGAAAAAGTATAAAGTTGCATAATTTGCATATATTTACTAATATAAAAACCGTAGTTAGCACTCAATAGAAGAGAGTGCTAATAAGAAGTTCGAAGAGTTGAACGAAGGAGGCTTAATTATGAAGTTAGTACCACTTGGCGACAGAGTCGTTTTAAAACAGTTTGAAGCAGAAGAGACAACAAAATCCGGTATTATCCTTGCAGCAAAATCTCAGGAAAAACCTCAGGAAGCAGAAGTTGTAGCAGTAGGACCTGGCGGAATGGTTGATGGAAAAGAAGTAACCATGCAGGTTAAGGCAGGCGATAAAGTAATCTATTCCAAATATTCAGGAAATGAAGTAAAACTGGATGGCGAAGAATATATTATTGTAAAACAGAATGATATTCTTGCAATCGTTGAATAATAATCAGGAGGAACAATCATCATGGCAAAAGAAATTAAATATGGATCAGAAGCCAGACAGGCTCTTGCAGAAGGCGTAAACAAACTGGCTGATACAGTAAAAGTAACACTTGGACCGAAAGGAAGAAACGTAGTACTGGATAAGCAGTATGGAGCTCCATTGATCACGAATGATGGTGTGTCTATCGCAAAAGAAATCGATCTTCCAGATGCTTTCGAAAACATGGGAGCACAGCTGGTAAAAGAAGTAGCTACAAAGACAAATGATGTGGCAGGTGATGGTACAACAACAGCAACTGTTCTTGCACAGGCAATGATTCAGGAAGGTATGAAGAACCTGGAAGCAGGCGCTAATCCAATCGTACTGAGAAAAGGTATGAAGAAAGCAACAGAAGCCGCTGTAAAATCTATCGCTGATATGAGCAGCAAGGTAAAAGGAAAACATCAGATGGCAAGAGTAGCAGCAATCTCTGCAGGAGATGAAGAGGTTGGAAACATGGTGGCAGATGCAATGGAAAAAGTATCTGCTGATGGAGTTATCACAATTGAAGAATCCAAGACCATGAAGACAGAACTGGACCTGGTAGAAGGTATGCAGTTCGACAGAGGATATATTTCCGCATACATGGCAACAGATATGGAAAAAATGGAAGCAGTTCTGGATGATCCATATATCCTCATCACAGACAGAAAGATCACAGTCATCCAGGATATCCTTCCTGTACTGGAACAGATCGTTCAGGCTGGAAGAAAGCTTCTGATCATCGCTGAGGATGTAGAAGGTGAAGCACTTACTACTCTGATTGTAAACAAATTAAGAGGTACTTTCGGGGTTGTTGCAGTGAAGGCTCCTGGATACGGTGACAGAAGAAAAGAAATGCTGAAAGATATCGCCATTCTGACAGGTGGACAGGTTATTTCCGAAGAACTTGGCCTGGAACTGAAAGATACCACTCTGGAAATGCTTGGACGTGCGAAGTCTGTAAAAGTTGCAAAAGAAAATACCGTTATCGTAGATGGTCTTGGCAACAAAGATGAAATCAAAGCCAGAGTAGAACAGATCAAATCTGCAATCTCTACTACAACATCTGAGTTTGACAAAGAAAAACTTCAGGAAAGACTGGCAAAACTGGCTGGTGGCGTTGCTGTTATCCGTGTCGGCGCTGCTACTGAGACAGAAATGAAAGAAGCAAAACTTCGTATGGAAGATGCTTTGAATGCTACTCGTGCAGCAGTAGAAGAAGGTATTGTAGCAGGTGGTGGATCTGCATATATTCATGCTGCAAAACAGGTTGCCAAACTGGTAGATGAACTGGAAGGCGATGAGAAGACAGGAGCAAAAGTAATTCTGAAAGCTCTGACAGCTCCACTGACACAGATCGCACAGAATGCAGGTCTGGAAGGCGCAGTCATCGTAAACAAAGTAACGGAATCCAAAGAAGGTATTGGATTTGATGCATACAATGAAGAATATGTAGATATGGTAGAGGCTGGTATTTTGGATCCTGCAAAGGTTACCAGAAGTGCCCTTCAGAACGCAACCAGCGTAGCGTCTACATTCCTTACTACAGAATCCTGTGTAGCAAACATCAAGGAACCAGAACCGGCAATGCCAGCTGGTGCAGGTATGAATCCTGGAATGATGTAAGAGAAGAATCAAAAAGTCCTGCTGTGTGACAGCAGGGCTTTTTTCATAAAGAAAATATACGATGTTTACATGGTGAATCGAGCCTGGGTGTGTTATAATAGAATAGTCAGCAGACAGGGGATCTGCAAAAATAAACAGACAGGAGAGGACGGATGAGTGATTTATACACTGAAGAGATTGTAAAAAAAGAAAAAACGATGAAAGATACCGTGATCAGGGTACTTCTGATTGCGGGAACTGCAGTAGCTGTTTTGTCACTGATGGTTCTTGGGTGGTTATCTATTATTCTGATCATTGCATTTGCAGTAGCGGATTATTTTGTTTTGCCAACATTGGAACTGGAATATGAATACCTGTATGTAAACGGGGAAATTGATATTGACAAGATCATGTCGAAGCAGAAGAGAAAACGGGTATTTTCCGGTGATGTGGCTTCCCTGGAACTCCTTGCACCAAGTCAGTCACATGAATTAGATCATTACCGAACCAGAACAGATATCAAAAAGAATGATTTTTCATCAGGGAAAAAGGATGCCAAAACGTATACGATGATTTTAAAAAAAGATCAGGGTATGGAAATGGTGACATTTGAACCAGGTGAAGTCATGTTAAAAGATATGAAACGTATGGCACCAAGAGAAGTGCATCTGCAGTAATAAGTGTTTTTTTGTGAAAGCAGACAATAGAAACAATTGACAGACACTTTTATTTTTGATAGAATATCGAGCAAAAGTCATATTAAATATAGGAAGAAAGTGAGGAAATACAAATGGGCAGCATTATAGGTGAAGGAATTACCTTTGATGACGTATTATTGGTTCCGGCTTATTCAGAAGTGATTCCGAATGAAGTCAGCCTGGATACTCATTTGACGAAGAAGATCAAATTGAATATTCCAATGATGAGTGCAGGTATGGATACGGTTACCGAACACAGAATGGCAATTGCGATGGCAAGACAGGGTGGAATTGGTATTATCCATAAGAATATGTCTATTGAGGCACAGGCAGAAGAAGTAGACAAAGTAAAACGTTCCGAAAACGGAGTTATCTCGGACCCATTTTATTTATCTCCTGAGCATACCCTTGCGGATGCAAATGATTTGATGGCAAAGTTTCGTATTTCCGGTGTCCCAATTACTGAGAATGGAAAGCTGGTAGGTATCATTACGAACCGTGACCTGAAATTTGAAGAAGATTATTCCAAGCTGATCAAGGATTGCATGACATCAGAAGGCCTGGTAACAGCAAAAGTAGGAATCACACTGGAAGAAGCCAAGAAGATTCTTGGAAAGGCCCGTAAGGAGAAACTTCCGATTGTAGATGATGATTTCAATCTGAAAGGATTAATCACAATCAAAGATATCGAAAAACAGATTAAGTATCCGAATTCTGCAAAAGACGCACAGGGAAGACTGCTTTGTGGAGCGGCTGTAGGTATTACAGCAAACTGTCTGGAAAGAACAGAAGCACTGGTAAAGGCTCATGTGGATGTAGTTGTTCTGGACTGTGCACATGGTCATTCTGCAAATGTATTAAGATGTGTGAAGATGATCAAGGAAAAATTCCCGGATCTGCAGTTGGTTGCAGGTAATGTAGCAACTGGAGATGCAACCAGAGCACTGATTGAGGCTGGTGTGGATGCAGTAAAGGTTGGTATTGGACCTGGCTCAATCTGTACTACCCGTGTGGTATCTGGTGTAGGTGTGCCACAGATTACAGCAGTAATGGAATGCTATAATGTAGCAAAGGAATATGGTATTCCGATTATCGCAGACGGTGGTATCAAGTATTCCGGAGATATGACAAAAGCGATTGCAGCAGGCGCAAATGTCTGCATGATGGGAAGTATCTTTGCAGGATGCGATGAGAGCCCGGGAACTTTCGAACTGTTCCAGGGAAGAAAATATAAGGTATACCGTGGAATGGGTTCTATTGCAGCAATGGAAAACGGAAGCAAAGACCGTTACTTCCAGTCCAATGCGAAGAAGCTGGTTCCGGAAGGAGTAGAGGGACGTGTTGCATATAAAGGAAGCGTAGAAGATACGGTATTCCAGCTGCTTGGCGGTCTTCGTTCCGGTATGGGATACTGTGGAACCCCGACAATTGAGGAACTGAAGGAACGTGGAAGATTTGTGAAGATCTCAGCTGCGTCCTTGAAAGAATCTCATCCTCATGATATTCATATTACCAAAGAGGCACCGAACTATAGTGTTGAAGAGTAATTACTTAGAACAGATTAGAGAAAATTGTAATGTCAGACAGAATCTGATTGAATTAAAACAGTTGATTCGTGACGAAAATCAGAAGAAAGCCCTTGCTTATGAACTGGCAGGGGATTTCTCTGACTTTACGGCTCTTTTGTCTCATGAAGATCCGAAAGTGCGGAAAAACGCTGTGCTGATTTTGGGAGAGATGGAGTGTGATGATCTTGCAGATCAGATCTGGAAGGCTTATGAAGCAGAGCAGACTATGTTTGTGAAAGCAGACTATATCAAAAGCCTTGCAAAGTGCGATTGTCGTCATCTTCTTCCATGTCTGAAAAAGCGTCTTCAGGAGCTTTCTGAAAAAGAAATTCTGCCAGATGAAGAAAAACATGTGCGCAGTGAGATGTTTGCACTACAGGCGCTGGTCCTGAAATATGATCGACCGCGTCAACACCGTTTCATCGGTTATCAGGATGAAACAGAAATCATTCTGATGACAAATCGTAACCACAGAAAAGTGACAGTGGATCAGCTCCCGGAGAGCGAAGTAAAGATGCTGGCTGGTGGAGTGAAATTTCGCACAACCCATCTGGAAGATGTACTGAAGATCCGTACTTATTCAGAAGTGTTATTTCCGATTTCAGGACAAAAAGCACTGGAAGGAAGTCCGGATCATATGTCCAGGCAGCTTTTGCAGGGAGGAATGATGAGGTTCCTGAATGATCATCATGATGGAGTATCACCTTATTATTTCCGACTTGAGATAAAGAGCAGTATGACACCGGAACGTCGCATTGATCTTGTGAAAAAGATGTCTCTTGCTATAGAGAAAGAATCTGGACGAAAACTGGTAAACACTACATCTGGATATGAATTGGAGATTCGTCTGGTAGCAGGAAAAGACGGAAAGTTTGTTCCATTATTAAAACTGTCTACTATACCAGATTGGAGATTTTCTTATCGAAAAGAAGTGCTTCCAACTTCTATTGCGCCTGTAAATGCAGCACTGATCATGAAGTTGTCGGAACCATATTTAAAGGAAAATGCACGAGTTCTGGATCCGTTCTGCGGAACAGGTACCATGCTGATTGAACGTGCCAGACTGCAGCCGTGTCATACCCTGTATGGCATTGATATTCTGGAAGAGGCAGTTCAGAAAGCCCGAATCAATACAGAACAGGCAAATATACCGATTCATTATATCAACCGTAATTATTTTGATTTTAAGCATGAATATCGGTTGATGAGATTGTGACCAATATGCCGGGAGCAGGAAAGAATAAAGATCTTCAGTCTGTGCAGTTGCTATATGATCGTTTTTTGAAAAAATCTTTGGAAATGCTGGAAAAAGATGGAGTCATTGTGGCTTATACTACATTGCCGGATGTGTTGGAGAAGGCGACCAGAAAATATCAGGAATATCGCATTCTAAAAGAAGAAGTGATCAATGAACGGGAGAATAGCAGGCTGGTGATAATACAACGGCTGTGAAAGCAAAATAGTCAGAATTTTTACAATAATAGATGTAATTTGAAAAATTTGCAAAATAGTAGTTGACAAATGAGAAACAGTCATATATAATAATTCTTGTCACTGAGGAAGTGACAAGATAATGCGCGAGTGGCTCAGTTGGTGGAGCGCGACCTTGCCAAGGTCGAGGCCGCGGGTTCGAGTCCCGTCTCGCGCTTTTGTTTTACACAAAAAGGGGCATCCGGTTGGATGCCTCTTTTTGCGTAAAAAGAGCCCTGTCGGGCTCAAACAGCATCCATAGAATGCTGTTCGAGGTCTCGGAGGACCTAAAGTCCTCCTCGGTCGGCGCTAAACATTGGTCCACTGGACCAATAGCGCCGTCTCGCGCAAAAAAATCTTGGTCAGTGCTTTAGTGTTTGTGAGTATATGTATTTGTTTATGTTTATTTTACTTGTGAAAAAGAAAAGAGTTTTGTATACTGTACATGATATGGAAATTTCTGTATTTGTGCAGGAATAACAGATATGGCAAATTGGAGATAAAAACGCCTGTTCATAATGGTAATAGCCAGGGACAGAGAAATACTGCATTACAGCAGATATAAGGAGGATATATGGGCGGATTTTTTGCGGTAGCATCAAAACAGGATTGTGTATTTGATTTATTTTTTGGAACGGATTATCATTCCCATCTGGGAACCAGACGAGGTGGTATGGCAGTGTATGGAAAAGACGGATTTGACCGGGCTATTCACAATATTGAGAATTCGCCATTCCGAACCAAGTTTGAAAAAGAAGCCAATGAGATGAAAGGATATATGGGGATCGGCTGCATTTCTGATTATGAGCCTCAGCCACTTTTGATTCGATCTCATCATGGCACCTATGTGATCTCTGCTGTTGGTAAGATTAATAATATGGAGCAGTTGGAAAAGGAATTGTTCCGTTCGGGACATACTCATTTTATGGAGATGACCACAGGAGAGATTAATGCTACTGAGCTGGTGGCGACACTGATTAATCAAAAAGAAAGTATTGTGGAAGGCATTCAGTATGCACAGGATAAGATAGACGGTTCACTGACTCTGCAGCTTCTGACACCAAAGGGAATTTATCTCGCCAGAGATAAAATGGGGCGAACTCCGGTAGCACTGGGGAAAAAGGATGATGCATATTGTGCGTCTTTTGAAAGTTTTGCTTATCTGAATCTGGGATATGAAGAATATAGGAACTGGGTCCCGGAGAGATTGTGGTGATGACACCGGAAGCAGTGATTACACTGGTAAAACCTGGTGAAAAGATGAAAATCTGTACCTTTTTATGGGTATACTATGGATATCCTTCTTCTTCTTATGAGGGAATCAGCGTGGAACAGATGAGATATAACTGTGGCAAGCTGCTGGCACGCAGAGATAACGTGGCTGCAGACACAGTGGCGGGGGTACCAGATTCCGGAACAGCTCATGCCGTAGGATATGCCAATGAATCAGGAATTCCGTTTTCCAGACCTTTCATTAAATATACACCGACTTGGCCGCGCTCTTTTATGCCGACGATACAGAGCCAGAGAAATCAGATTGCAAAGATGAAGCTGATTCCTGTTCATGATCTGATCAAAGGAAGAAGATTGCTTTTAATAGATGATTCCATTGTAAGAGGAACCCAGCTTCGAGAGACTACTGAGTTCCTATATCGCAGTGGAGCAAGAGAGGTGCATATCAGACCGGCATGTCCACCATTGATTTATGGCTGCAAATTCCTGAATTTTTCAAGGTCTACTTCTGATATGGATCTGATTACCAGACGAATTATTCAGAGACTGGAAGGACGCCAGAATGAGGAAATCCTTCAGGAATATGCCAATCCGGATACGGATAAATATCATGATATGGTAGAAGCAATTGGTCGGGAAATGAATTTTTCTTCTCTGAGATATCACAGACTGGATGATATGATACAGTCCGTTGGCATTAATCCAGACAGTCTGTGTACTTATTGCTGGAACGGAAAAGAATAGACAGAACAGGAGTGCATATGGAAGAAAAGCAATTTCATGGATTATCATCTGCAGAAGTAGAAGACAGGATCAGAATGGATCGAACCAATCATATGAATACCAGTGCATCTAAATCTGTGTCAGATATCGTAAAAGAACATTCTCTTACGTACTTTAATTTCCTGAATCTGTTCCTTGCAGTACTGGTAGCTCTGACCGGACAGTTCAAGAATATGACATTTATGGGTGTGATTCTGATCAATACTGCGATTGGTATTGTGCAGGAGCTGAAAGTAAAAAAACTGATTGATCAGATCTCTGTAATGACAGCTGCCAGAACAAGGGTGATTCGTGAGGGAGTAACAAAGGAAATAGATGTCAGTGATGTGGTGATTGACGATGTCATTCTGGTAGAGAGCGGTGAGCAGGTCTGTGCTGACTGCAGATTACTGGATGCTACTGGAATAGAAGTGAATGAATCCATGCTGACTGGAGAGTCCAGACCGGTAAAAAAGCAGGCAGGAGAAGAACTGATGTCAGGAAGCTACCTGGTTTCCGGCAGTGGTGTGGCGAAGGTTTTTCATGTAGGGGAGAACAATTATGCTGCAACACTGGCAAAAAAAGCAAAGATAAAGAAACGTGCATCTTCCCAGATGCAGGAGATCATAAAAAAAATCATAAAGATTGATGGTGTACTGCTGATTCCGGTAGGAATTCTGTTATATCTGTCTCAGAGAGGCATTGCGGAAACAACATCAGATGCCGTTGTGAATACGGTAGCAGGTGTCATTGGGATGATTCCAGAAGGACTCGTACTTCTTACCAGTGTATCTTTTGTTCTTGGTGTGGGCAGACTGGCCAGAAAAAAAGCGCTGGTACAGGAGATGGAAGCGATTGAAGCACTGGCAAGAGTGAATGTTCTGTGTCTGGATAAAACAGGAACGATTACAACGGGAAAGCTGGATGTTGTCGATGTAGTGCCGGTACAGGAAGAACAGAGCCCGGAAGAAATAACCACCATTATGAGTGAACTGACCTGGGCTTTTGATGATGTGAACAGCACACAGGATGCACTGAGAAAGAAGTTTAAAAAGACCGGAAAGTGGAAAGCAGAAGAGAAGATCCCATTTTCTTCTGACCGGAAGTATCGGGCAGCTTTTTTTGAAGAACATGGAGGATATGCCTTGGTGCACCGGAGTTCCTGGTACCAGAGAATACACAGCTTATGGAACGAGTGAATCAGTATTCGGCGGAAGGTATGCGTGTACTGCTTCTTGCTTCTGCTACATTGAAGGCGGAGGAGATGAAACTGGAAGAGGTAAAACCGCTGGGACTGATCATTATCGAAGACCAGATCCGTCCGGAAGCAAAAGATACATTTGCGTATTTCAGAGAGCAGAAGGTAGCAATTAAGGTTCTGTCTGGAGACAATCCGGTGACTGTATCCCAGATAGCTGGAAAAGCAGGACTGGAAGGGGCAGATAAATATCTGGATGCCAGAAATCTGCCGGAGGACTTTGAAGAACTGAGGGAAGTTGTGGAGAAGTATGCGGTGTTTGGCCGTGTGCGTCCAGAACAGAAGCAGAACATTATCAAGGCCTGCCAGGCAAATGGAAAAGTTGCCGGAATGGTGGGGGATGGTGTCAATGATGTCCTGGCACTGAAAGATGCAGACTGTGGTATTGCCATGGCTGCCGGAAGCGATGCAGCAAAACAGGTGGCACATATTGTGCTTCTGGATTCGAACTTCGCAAGTATGACCAATATTGTGGGAGAAGGGCGAACTATTATCAGCAATATTGAAAAGGTCAGTTCGTTGTATCTGACAAAGACGATCTATTCCGTATTACTTTGTCTGATTTTTATTTTCTGGCAAAAAGAATATCCGTTTATACCGATTCAGCTGTCCTGGATCAGCGGTGTGGCGATTGGTGTACCGAGCTTTCTTCTGACTCTGGAACAAAATCAGAACAGTATTTCAGAAGGATTTTTGCGTCATGTGATGCGTGTTGCCTTGCCGGCTGCACTGACGATGGTTGGAACACTGGTTCTGACAGAAGTGCTTTCGCCGTTCTGGAACGGAGAAGATCTTTTGTCATCTCTGTATCATCTGGTACTCGGCGGTATGGTCAGTCTGATTGTAGTATACAGAGTCTGTATGCCGATGACCAGATATCACAAAGTGTTGTGTGTTGGTCTTACCGTGATCTTTGCGGCTGGGCTTGTAATTGCACCTGGTTTCCTGGGAATTCACCGGTTGGATTGCTGGCAGAGTGTATTCCTGATTCCGATGATCTGTATGGTATGTGTCCTGAATCAGGGACTGACACATATCTTTGAGTGGATGGATGGAAAATTAAAAAAGGCAGAGAAATAATGGGGGAATTGGCTGATGACTGCCAGAACAGTATGCTTTATCATAGCATGGATCTTTTTGGCGTGTTTCTGTATTTGGCAGGCGCACCGGATGATAGTATTAAAAAAAAGAGAGAAGGAGCTTGAGGAATGCCTGAAAGAAACGGATATTTCCATTATGCTCAGTCAGATACAACCCCATTTCCTGTATAATTCTCTTTCAACGATTCGTGAATTATGTAGAGAGGATCCGGAAAAAGCACAGAAAGCTCTGGAAGAGTTCTCTGCATTTTTGCGTGGCAATATGGATTCTCTCAGGAGTAAAGTGCCAGTTCCGTTTTCGCGAGAAATGGAGCATGTGAAACATTATCTCCATCTGGAGCAGATTCGATTTGGTGATGATCTTCATGTGGAATACGATATCCAGGAAGATGATTTTTTCCTTCCTACTCTGACAATTCAGCCTATTGTAGAAAATGCAGTGAAGTATGGAGTTGGAAACAAAGAAGAAGGCGGAACAGTCTGGATTGAAAGTCACAGGGAGGGAAAACAGATCATAATTACCGTCCGGGATGACGGAATTGGGTTCGATGTGGATGAGTTTGAACATATCCCGATTCAAAAAGATGGCCGTACACATATAGGACTGTCCAACGTAAAACATCGAATTGAAAAGATGGTGAATGGAACAATGACGATTCACAGCAGAAAAGAAACAGGAACAGTAGTAAAGATTACGTTGAATGCAGAAAGATGACGGAGACAGGATATGCAGATTTTGGCAGTAGATGATGAAAGATTGGAATTGAATGCATTGACAAGGACTTTAAAAGAAGTATTCCCGGATGATGCAATTGCCGGTTTCCAGAAAACGGGAGAGGTCCTTTCTTTTCTGGAAACATGCAGGAGGGAACAAATATCAGTGGATTATGCATTTCTTGATATCAAGCTGCGTGGAATGACAGGGATTGAACTGGCTAAACTGATAAAGGAATCCTTTCCAGAGACAAAGATTTTATTCTGTACCGCATACAGTGAATATGCATTTGAAGCATACCGGGTATATGCCCTTGGATATCTGCTGAAGCCGGTAAAGGCGGACGATATTCGTGAAACACTTCGGAATATGGATAAAAGCTGGATGGAAGAAACGACAACGCAAAAATTGAGCAGCCAAAAAACGGTAAAAGTGCAGACTTTTGGAAATTTTGAAGTATTTGTAGATGGCAGACCGATGACTTTTGAACGAGCCAAAGAAAAGGAATTGTTTGCCTATCTGGTGGATCGCAGAGGAGCATCGGTGACCACAGCAGAAATTGCCGGGATTCTGTTTGAAGACCGGGAATATGACAGGAATCTGAAGAGTCAGACAAATGTGATCATGAACAGCCTGAAAGCGGATATGAAAAAAGAAGGAATCGAAGATCTGTATCTGAAAACATGGAATCATCTGGCATTGGATGTAAGTAGAATTCAGTGTGATGCCTATGATTTTATGAAAGGAGATCCACTGGCTGTGAATTCTTATAATGGCGAATATATGGCCAATTACAGCTGGGCAGAATTTTCAAAGGGAGTATTCGAGAAGCATGGAAGTAATTTTGGTGATGAATGACAGGAAAGAACGGAGAGATCTGAAACAAAAAGTGCAGTCTGTCTATCCCAAAGACTGTGTATCTGCCTTTCGAAGTGGGGAAGACGCATTAGAATACGCAAAAAACAGACAGATTGATGTCTGTTTTACAGAAATAGTGTTAATAAGAATGTCTGGGATCGCATTGGCAAAAGAATTGCGAAAAAGTAATGATCAGGTGAAGATTAATTTTATTTCAGATACCAAAGAATATGCAATGGATGGATGGAAACTGTTTATCAATGATTATCTGCTGAAGCCGGTATCCGTGAGTGCAATACAACACAGCAGAGAGCGATAAAAAGGACCAGCGTCCAACAGAAGTGCTTCTGCATATGCTATAGAGACAGCATAATGCAGGAGTATTTTTATGGCAAAAATAGCAATAGATGCAGGACATGGGGGAGCAGACCCAGGAGCGGTCTATCATGGTCGGCAGGAAAAAGATGATAATCTGAAACTGGCACTGGCCGTGGGAGAAAGATTGCAAAATAGTGGACTGGATGTTTACTATACCAGAACAGAGGATATTTATCAGACACCTTACCAGAAAGCTATGGCGGCCAATGAGTCGGGAGCAGATTTCCTGGTGTCTCTGCACCGTAATTCCAGTGAATATCCAAATCAGTATACAGGAGTGGAAACTTTAATATATGATAAAAATGGAGAGAAGGCAGAGATCGCTGAGGATATTAATGAAGAATTGGAAAATATTGGCTTTCGGAATAATGGGGTAAAAATACGGCCGGGACTGGTTATATTAAGAAGGAGTAAAATGCCTGCAGTTCTGGTGGAAAGTGGATTCATTAACAGCGAGGAAGATAATCGGCTTTTTGATGAGGAATTTGACCGAATTGCAGATGCTATTGCAGATGCTATTTTGAAGAATTTTTCTTTGACAGGTGAGGAAGAGACGGAACAGGAAGAAACTTATTATCGTGTTCAGACAGGAGCTTACCGTAACCGGGAAAATGCTGTTCGGCAGCAGAAAAAGCTCACGGAAGAGGGATATCCAGCATTCCTTTTGGAACGGGAAGGGTATTATCTGGTTCAGGTAGGAGCTTTTCGAAAATTAGAAAATGCAGTACGCATGGAGGCACATTTGCGGGAAAATGGGTATCAGACCTATATTACCACATGAAACAGAAGGAATTCTTAAGATTTAAAAGCCTTTTCACAAAATATAAAGTGTGCTATAATTTACGCAGATATTAAGCGTAGAAATACTGTTGTGGGGGACGTAAAAATATGCGAAAAAGAGGGGAGCGCTCCGGGGAAGAATCAGGACGCAGAAGAACAGAGCGAGAGTATGAGATAAACAGGGAAAAGAAAGGAACTGCCGGACGTGTGATTCGCAATATCTTTCTTTCCCTGCTTATTTTAGTTCTGCTTGTGGCAGCAGGAGTTTATATTTATGGTATGTTCTATTTTAAAGATCATTTTTTCCTGCATACTATGATCAATGGTTTTGATGCATCTCAGCTGACAGTGGAAGAGGTAGAAGACAAGGTGGCAGACAGGATTGCTGACTATCGTCTGGAGATTGGTGAACGTGGAGGCAACACAGAGACGATTACCGCAGAACAGATTAATTATCATTATGTGTCTAAAGGAGAAGTGCAGGCGTTCCTGAATAGTCAGAAGCTTTATCGATGGCCATTATATATGAAGGATCAGATATCGTATACTTTTGATTCCAGTACACAGTATGACGAGGAAGGGCTGCGTCAGGCAGTGGATGGATTGAACTGTCTGGATGAGAGCCAGGTGACAAAGCCAGCAGATGCTTACATTGACTTCCTGGAAGGAAAGTATCAGGTTGTGCCAGAAGTGGAAGGTAACCTTTTGAAAAAAGATATGGTATATGGGGTTATACAGGAAGCGGTAGATTTCGCAAATGTAAAAGTTTCGCTGGAAGAAAAGGACTGTTATGAGACTCCGGTAAAGAGACAGAATGATGAGACTATGGCACGGACTGTGGAAAAGCTGAATACCTGTATCAGTACAGATTTGACGTATCTTTTTGGAGAACATTCCGAGAAAGTAGATGCAGAGAGAGTGCGCGGATGGCTCAGCTATGACGATTCTGGTAATGTAGAACTGGATAAGGATGCGATTCGGGCTTTTGTGGCAGAGATGGCAGAGAAGTATGATACGGCAGATAAGCCTCGTACGTTCCGTACTCATGGTGGAGAGGAAGTGACTGTTTCGGGAGGATCCTATGGCTGGCTGATGGATCAGGATGCCACTTACGATTATTTGATTGATGCCATCTGGGCGGGTAATACGGGAGATACCTATGCAGAGTTTGCGCAGACTGCGGTCAGTTGGTCCAACAGCGATCTTGGAGACAGCTATGTGGAAATAGATCTTGGCAGTCAGCATGTCTGGCTCTATATAGATGGACAGGAAGTGGTATCTACAGACTGCGTGTCCGGTCTTGCATCAGATCCATCCAGAAAGACACCGGAAGGTACTTATACACTTTATTACAAAGAGTCTCCGTCTGTTTTGAAGGGAGAGAATAATGAATATGAGACAAAGGTGACCTATTGGATGCCGTTTAATGGTGGTATTGGGCTCCATGATGCTAACTGGAGGAGCAGCTTTGGCGGAAGCATTTATCAGACAAATGGTTCTCATGGATGTGTGAATCTTCCGCCATCAGCGGCAAAAGAAATCTATGAAAGAGTATATGATGGAATACCGATCATCTGCTATTATTAGAGGAATAATATGAAAGAAAATCTGGAACAAATAGTGCAGCCGCTTTTAAGGTGGTTTGATCAGAATGCCAGGATTCTTCCGTGGCGGGATCAGCCGACCCCATATCGTGTATGGGTGTCTGAGATTATGCTGCAGCAGACAAGGGTAGAGGCTGTGAAGCCGTTTTATCAGAGATTTATGGAAGCACTGCCCGATATACAGACATTGGCGAATTGTGAAGAAGAAGAGTTGTTAAAGCTCTGGGAAGGTCTGGGATATTATAATCGTGTACGGAATATGCAGATAGCAGCACGTACTGTGATAGAAGAATATGGTGGAAAGCTGCCGGATGATTATCTGGAACTTCAGCAGCTGAAAGGAATTGGCAGTTATACGGCTGGAGCTATTGCGTCGATTGCCTATGGGAAAGTGGCACCGGCAGTGGATGGAAATGTATTGAGAGTGATCTCAAGAGTAACTTTAAGCAGGGAAGATATTTTAAAACAATCTGTAAAACGCGGCATAGAGCAGGCAATTGTGGAGATCATGCCAGCAGATCGTCCGGGCGCTTTTAATCAGGCTTTGATGGAACTTGGCGCAATGGTCTGTGTACCGAATGGAGAACCGCATTGTGAATCATGTCCATTAAAGGGGCTGTGTCTTGCCAGAAAAATGGGTGCTATGGATGAGATTCCTGTAAAGAAGGCAAAAAAGCCACGTAGAATAGAAGAAAAGACCGTCATGATTATTCGTGACGGTGAGCATCTTGCGATTCATAAAAGACCGCCGAAAGGGCTGCTGTCCGGGTTATACGAATTGCCGAATACGGAGGGACATCTGACACAGGATGAAGCTGTTGCCTGGATAAAAGAAAAAGGATTTTCACCGATTCGTATTAAGGGCCTGGAAACGGCAAAACATATTTTCAGTCATGTGGAATGGCACATGACAGCATACTTGATTTTAATTGAAGATCCACAGGAGACGGGTGAATATCTGTTTGTGGAACCGGAGAAGACCGAAGAGAAGTATCCCATTCCGGCAGCATTTGCAGCCTACGCAAGATATATGGAGATAAAACTGGGGCAGGAAAAATACAGGGAGGAATTATAAATGAAGATTTTGTCAGTAGCGATACCGAGTTACAATTCACAGAATTATTTGAGAAAATGCGTGGAGTCATTACTTCCGGCTGGAGATGATATTGAAATTATTATTGTAAATGATGGATCAAAGGATCATACCGGAGAGATTGCGGAGGAATATGCTTCTCGTTATCCGGGTATCGTAAAAGCGGTACATCAGGAAAACGGAGGACATGGGGAAGCGGTAAATACCGGCCTGAAAAATGCAACCGGTCTGTATTATAAAGTGGTAGACAGTGATGACTGGGTAGATGAAAGAACATTGCCAAAGATCATTGAGACCTTAAAGAAACTGGTGGCCGGCCCAGATACAGTGGATGCGGTAATCAGCAATTTTGTGTACGATAAAGTTGGAGCAAAGCATAAAAAAGTCATGCAGTATCGAAAATATATGCCGACAGAGACCGTATTTGAGTGGAAAGATCTGAAAAAGATGCGGGCGGGAAAATATATTTTGATGCATTCCATGATTTATCGAACCAATCTCCTGAGAGAATGTGGACTGGAGCTTCCGAAGCATACGTTTTATGTAGATAATCTGTTTGTTTTCCAGCCACTGCCATCTGTGAAAAAGATGTATTACATCGATGAACTGTTTTACCATTATTACATCGGTCGGGAAGATCAGTCCGTGAATGAACAGGTTATGATTGAAAGAATTGACCAGCAGCTGAAAGTCAACAAACTAATGATCGATACAATGGCAGGACAGCGGGGAGCGAATAAGAATTGCCGACGCTATATGCTCAGCTATCTGGATATTATTATGACAGTATCTTCAATGCTTCTGTTAAAATCTGGCACAGAAGAGAATTTAAAGAAAAAACAGGAACTTTGGGCATATCTGAAAGCAGCAGATGCAGGTCTGTATCTTCAGATTCGACATGGACTGCTGGGGCGGGCATGTAATCTGCCTGGAAAGAGCGGACGCAAAATGTCAGTGGCAGCTTATCGAATTACGCAGAAGTTTTATGGTTTTAATTAAAGCCACTGGGAAAGCCACTTGGGGGACGGAGTTTTCTGGCTCT